>CADAOY010000001.1 GCA_902789665.1 uncultured Lachnospiraceae bacterium
TTTCTCGAAGTGAATATGATAAAATCGTCTGTCTGGGAGATCTCGTAGATGACTGGGATCAGGAAAAGAACCTGAGATTGTATTCGGAGACATTTGATGCGCTTGAGAGATTAATAAATCGACATCCGAACTTTCTGCTCTGCTATGGAAATCATGACGTGAGTTACATCTGGGAGGCTCGCGAATCAGGATATTCTGATTATGCAAGGCGGGTAGTGATTGAAGGACTATCAAAACTTGAAAGGTGTGTTTCAGCTGGTAATATCGCTTATATCCATCGGATTGATAATGTTCTCTTCAGTCATGCAGGATTGACTGAAATGTTTGTTTCTCATTTTCTTCCGGATTTCAGTGGTGGTATAGATGAACTTCTTGAAAAAATCAATGGTTTCCGAAGAGATGAACTGTGGTGCGATGCCTCTCCGATTTGGGCCAGACCGCAGGATGGCAGGATCGAAATGTACCCAAAAGGATATCTGCAGGTTGTGGGACACATACCGGTTCGGAAAACAGATTACTTTGGAGAAGTTGTCACTGTAGATAATTTCTCTACTTATCGCAATGGAGATCCTATCGGAGATCAACGCTTTATCTGGGTAGATACGGAAACAAAGCAGTGGGGATTTGCAGATGGTAACGGAGAGCCTGAGAAACTGCCGGATTCGAAAATGGATATCCGCAATTATACGGTTGGCGATCATGTGAAGTTCAAGATCAGATATCATGGTTCTGACAAGGAAGAAATCCTCGATGGTACTGTTGAGATCATAGATCATTATTCCGGAGGTCATTCGTCAATTGATGTTATGAGCGGAGATATTTTGTATAAACATCTTACTTTGGATGATGTACTTATGCTTGAACACAAATAAATAGGGTTAAGATAACTATATTATCTGCCGCTATAACAAGTAGCGATGGAAGCGTGTACGAGCTGGAAAGATCATAAAGGATGTTTTTTCTATAAATAGTAGAAAGAACATCCTTTTTTTGCTGCGATAATGCTGACGAAGAACGGAGTTCTGCTTTATAAATATATACAGGATATGGTATAGTAAAATAGTATACTTAAGAGAATTGTTTTTCAGGATAATGCAACATGGGGTTTGATATTTTTGGTATAGAAAATGACTAGATAATTGAAACACGTAAAACATTTTATGGAGGCGGAAACCATGTGGAGCAGATACAAATACGATTACTCCCGGCTATGGCTTGAAAAGTATGAGGACGAGCTCGAAAGATTTAAGAAAAATGAAGAGGATTCCATATGACAGAAAATGAAAATCAGACAGATTGCATTGTAACTGTTAAATCCAGAAAGAATAACAATGTTTATCATATGTTTAAGGACAGGATAGAAGTAGTATATGGGTCGGGAAAGACAGAAATTCCGTTACCGGTTGATTATGTGGTGTTTCACGATTTGTATTATATAAACAATAAATTATATGCGATATTGGCGACCGGTGGACCTTATGATGTCAGATTTGAAATTGATGAAGAAAAATGTGAACTGACGGGGAAAGCGATTACTACTTATTGATTTTTATAAATGATATGAAACGGGGAAGTATTATTTAAAAATTCTTAGGGAGATAATTATGAAAAAATACAGATTACCAATCATCATGCTAATAATATTTGAGGCAGTAGCTATAACGCTTTGGTTGACCAAGAATAATTTATTCTATCTGTTTAACTTCAGTTATATAGGTCTGTCCATATCGCTGGGAGTTTTCCTTTTCATAAAGAAATACAAACATGCCCGACGCATAGTGCAGCTTCTTGTCGGTTTATATATGCTGATATATCTGGGACTTATATGCCGGGAAAATATGCAGATAGAAGGCTTCTGGTACTATCTCTTTATGGGCGTTTTTGAGGCAGCAACAATACATTATGCTGTGGCCAAAATATTCGGGCCGCTTATTTTTGGAAGAGGTTGGTGCGGATATGCCTGTTGGACAGCGATGGTGCTGGACTTTCTTCCGTACAAAGTGCCAAAGCAACCACGAAAAAAATTAGGATGGATCAGGTATATCACCTTTGTTTTTTCATTAATCTTTGTTGCAGCATTATTCCTTGCTCATGTGGGCAACATTGAGAGAATTATGTTCTGGGCATTCATAATCGGGAATGTGGCATATTACGGAATCGGTATAGCAATGGCATTTGCTTTTAAAGATAACAGAGCGTTCTGTAAATATATCTGTCCAATAACAGTGTTCTTAAAACCAATGAGCTATTTTTCGGTGATAAGAATAAAGTGTGATAAAGAAAAATGCGTATCATGTGGTAAATGCAAACAGGTATGTCCAATGAATGTGGATGTGACGGATAATTCAAGAAAACGCAAAAATGGAACAGAGTGTATTCTGTGCATGGAATGTGTGAAGAGTTGTCCGAAGAATGCACTATAGTCTTTTATCCTGGAATTTAAAGCGGGAACGCTATAAAGACACTGTTTTATTGATATAAGACAGTGTCTTTTTTTCTTTATTTAAGCCTTGAAAATGTGGTAAAATATATGTGGTATGTGCCAATGTTAGATGTGGCTTTTTGGTTGTAAATGTGGGGATAGGGATTATGTTTAAAAATAAATTAAATCAGTTATATAAACCGGACAGATTATTGTTCTATGTAGAAGCATCTGATGAGGATATTCAGGCCTTTTTCAAGGGGGAGATTAAGTCAGATATTATGAGTCATGCCAATGACTTTGGAACATATGATTATCCGGGTCTTTTTTATATAGATTCTCTGGGAGAGGATGTAATAGGTATTGAGTTCAGGGCAGATGATGAGAGAATTGATTATCCGGATAATCTTAAGTCCATTAAGCTTGAGGGTGCCTTCTTTTATTCCATTGAAATTGAAAATGATGTTAAGGTTTCGCAAGAGTATATCAAAGAGTTATTTGCTGAAATAAAAGATGACGATGATGCCAGAAGAATATACAGTGATTTGGCTATAAAAAATTATCCTCATTTCATAGGTGTATTTCCGGAGCAGAGAAAAACCAGGATTATTTATGAGTGCAAACTCCTTTGCGACAATGCAAAATGCGTAATTGATGATGATATAAATGAAATGGATAAGGATATGCTTTATAAAAAAGCTTTCTTTGATCCTATTACCAATCATTATAACTGGAATCACCTGCTGGCTTACCTTGAGATGCCAATGGATTACGGCATTAAGGATTTTGCCTTCGTTCATTTTGATGTTAAGGAATTCAGAATCATTAATGAGGTATATGGCCATATCGCGGCCAATAAAGTGCTTTGCAATATTGTTAAGGCAATGAATGAATCTGACATGGTATATGCCTCTGCAAGATGCCATAATGACAATTTTGCAATGATGATAAAGGACATGAATGAGGATGATACCAGGAAATGGCTGACTGAGTTTTTCGACAGTCTTTCATCTCTTGAAGAGAATCCACAGTATAAGATTTATTTTCGCTGCGGTGTTGTTCCAATGAAGTTTGCAATTGTATCAGGAAACCGTGTGGCTGATGCAGGAAAGATGGCTCAGGCTCTGGGTGTAAATCATAATAAAACAGATATCATCTTTTATACTGAGAAAATGCATGATGATATTTTGTGGGGAAATTTCATAAAAGCCTATCTGGATACAGCCATTAAAAATGATGAATTCCTGGTTTATCTTCAGCCGAAATTTGACAGCGCTAAGAATCACATTAAAGGAGCGGAGGCTTTAATTCGCTGGAATTATAAAAAAACGGAATTCTTATCTCCGGGAAGATTTATTCCATATTTCGAGAAAGACGGCACAATAGAAAAGGTTGATGATATCGTTTTGTCAAAGGTATGCGAAGCCATGGCAAAGTGGAAAAAGGAAGGCAAACCACTTTATCCAATATCAGTGAATCTGTCCAGAAACCGACTCTATGATGAAAGTATCATTGAACACCTTATGGGCATAGTCGATTCGTACGGCGTGGACCATCAGCTCATTGATTTTGAATTAACCGAAAGCGCAACCTATGATGATAAGGAACATATGATAAATGTTCTTAATGAGTTAAGGGCTAATGGTTTTAAGATTTCCATGGATGATTTTGGCACAGGTTATTCGTCATTTTCACTGCTCACAGAAATGCCTCTTGATACATTAAAACTGGACAAAAGCTTCGTCGACAAAGTTGGAAGCCAGTCCGACAGATTAGAGGACCTTGTGGTAATAAGACATATCGTAACCCTGGCCAATGAACTGAACTTTACATGTCTTGCTGAGGGAGCCGAGACAAAAGCCCAGGTTGATACTCTTGCAGAATTAGGGTGCGACCTGATACAGGGTTATTATTACAGCAAACCAATTCCTATCCCAGAGTATGAAAGCAGGTATATTCAGTGATTTGGAAAAAGATTTAAAGCTTGTTATTCTTTTGTTGCTACCAGTATGTCAGTATAGTATAGAGCACATTGTTGATATAGATAATTCTTAAAAGTGGAGAAGATCGCGAAGCTTGATAAAAATGAGAGATATTATCACAGGGCAGATTATAATTTATATTAAAATAGTATGTAGTGCGTAATCGTACATGAAAGGGGTAGTATTATGCCATTTGATACAGTATTAAAATTTAAACCAACACTTAATAATTCAGACGAAGCATTAAATGCAATAATACAGGATGATGAGAATAGAAAAAATGATTTTACTCAGAGTATTACATCATTTATAAATTCAGCAATAAATGCCAATCCACATATTGAAAATTCAAAGACTTACATGATTAGAGCCATGGAGACTACTGAAGACTTAATGCATGAACTTACCATGGAATATGTGATTGGTATTATTCCTAAGGAATACTATATTGGAATGATAAGTAACCTTAATAAGTTACTTGATATGATAGCGAAATTTGATCCTAAGAATCCTAATCAGGAGTTTGGCTATAATAAGTGGGAACAGGACTGGCCGAAACTTTTTGTTGAAAGTGAAGAAGGTGATTATGACAAGCAGAAGACGGCCATGATCCGTAGAATGGGAGGACTTCGTATTCATCTTAATCCTCTTACCGAAGATATGCTTGAATTACTTCCTCAGGGTACTCAGGATGCCTACAAAAAGGGTTTTGTCGTAGAGGATAAGGACAAGAAAAAAGATGAAAATAACAATGTCATAGACGATGATTTACTCTTTGGATTCAATGGTAATTATGATTACAAATACGGTTTGAAGAATAAGTACCGTTTGATTAATGACAATGAAATGTCAGCTCTTGATGAGAAAACAGATTTTAGCAGAACTAAAAACGCAATAGATGAATTTGTTAATGATTCAACTGATGATTTAAATACAAAATTAAATAAAAATGCAGATGAAAAGAAAGAGTTTGACACAGTTCTTTCCAACATTCATTTTTCAGCTCAGGCAAAAGATGAAATTATTTCTTTATATATGCTCTGGGCAATGGCTGAGAAGAATATGTCTTTTGAAGATGCTTCAAAAGTATTCGAAGACAATGGACCGGCTCAGGAAGATGTTGATGCATTTAAGAAATTCTGTAAGGATAATCAGATCTTAAATCAGAATGACAACGAGAATAAATATAGTGAGAAGATAAAGAACTGGTCTGACTTTATAGTTAAGGCCATGAACAAAATTAAAGGTTTTCAGATTCCGGATATTGATTACAGTGACAAGAATGCTGTTACTGATAAATATAAGGAATTCTTTTTGCTTGCGAAGATGGGTTCTGTCGTATGCGACAAATTAATTGGAGTAATGCTAAATAGAGATAACCGCACAGAACTCAGTGCCCAGAGTGTTGCCGTAAAGGCCATGGGTGGTGAGAAAGAATTTATGAAAAATATTCGTTTCTGGTCAACCATGCGTAATATGACAAAGCATTTTACCAACAGTTTTTACAGAGATGATATTAAAGATGTACTTGCTGAAGAAGAATCTTTAGAAGATAAAAAGGAAGCTCTTAATAAAGAATTTAACGACAGACAGGTTGAATTCCACCGTTTTGGTCAGATTATGGATAAGCAGAAAGGAAAGACCATTGGTGAAGCAACTGACAGTTTATCGCTTGAGTTCAGGGCTGGTGAAAAAGCTTACAATGATATTCTTTGGACGCAGTCTAAAACAATCCCTGATAATGAAGTTTTCGACTATGCAGAAGGTATAAATAAACAGGCCTATACTGATAAAATGAATGCTTTTTATCAGGAAGAATTAAGCAAAGACAACAAGCATATTGCACACGAACTTCCAATGAAGAGTTATGAAATTGTGACTAATCCTAAGCATTCAAAGGAGCAGGCTAATGCTATTTTGTCATCTCCGGTTTCAGCAGAAGGAACAATTAAATTCTTAAAGAAAAAAGATGCCAAAGGCAAATTGTATTCGGAATATATCAATGAATTCTTCGGCAGATACTATACCGATGTAAGTGTTGATTCTTTACTTGATATTAATAAAACAATCTCCGATCTTTTCCTGATTGATGGTAAAACTCCAGAAGAACTCTGGGGTGAAAAATATAAGAATGTTCAGGATGCGGCAGATAAGGAACTTTATTACCGTACTGAAATATACAGGGCAATTCTTCATCAGGAGAAAGATATTAAGGTAAGGGTTTATGAGCTTGAGAATAATAAACTTAAAGAGACTCAGACTGTAACCCTTCTTCCAAATAAGGATAAACTTGAGAATTTACTTAACAGTTATGAGATGTATAAAGAGGTTGCAGGTGACCTTCTTGCAAAACTTAGTGCATATTATAACCACCTTGAGGAAAATCAGGAGAATAATGCTGAATATCAGAATATGCACGATTCCTTAAAGAGGGTCGTTGATACAATTGGTAAGCTTGATAAGAAAAGTAATGTTAAGTTAACTGATGCTTTTGAAAATCTCAAACAGTTTAAGGATGCTTTTATTGCATATTGCAGAAAAGTAGAAGCTGATGGACCAGACGCTTATAGAGCTAATCTGGACACTGATTCTGTTCCTGATGAGTATGACTTAACTGATACAGTTGATGTCATGTCAGAACTTGTTAAGGATATGAGTGCGGAAATATTCACAGGAGAGACGAATAATATCAGCACCAGTGAACCTACACCTAAAATACTTTATATTACAAAAAATAACTACGAAAGATTTACCTGCCAGTATCACGAATCAAAGTTAATGAACCCAAATGAAATCAAAGAAAAGGTTCGTGAATTAAAGGAAGATATAAAGAATAAAAAGCAATTTGCAGATGTAAGAACAAAGGTAATTAACAATCAGGCATTAACACCTGAAGAAATGATTATTTTTAATTCAAGTGTCAGATATTATAACACCAATGCATATCTTTCACAGCTCAAAACAGAAATTGGACAGAAACTTGTTTTGCCACAGAATAATCCAAACAAACAGAGATATCGTGAAGCTTTCAGAAAGGTTCCTTTCGCATGCGACAGAAGTGACAGCATGACAGGTGTCTTCATTATCTGGAATATGGGACATAAGGGCATGTCATTCAAAGAAGCACTTGATCTCCTTAAATCAGACAAGGCCCAGGCTTCAATTGAGGAGTTTGTTACATTCTGTGAGAACAACAGTGTACAGGGTAATCCGAATCCGGTAAAAGGCAAAGAGTCAGCGCTCGCATGGGCTGAAATTATGAAGAATGCCACTGAAAGAATGAAGGATTATTCTTTATCTGATCTGGATCTTAATGATAACAAATCAGTCGAGAAACATCTTGAAGAAATGTCCATGATCAGAAATATAAGCATCAATTTTGTACAGGAATTCGTAAAGAGAATAGGCTCTGCCAATATTCCGGCAGGTGTGGATGCAAATGGTACTGTATACGGTCTTAAAAATGGTGAAGAATATCTTTCAGATGCTTTAGGTGGAAAAGATAATCTTTTAAGAATGCAGCAGTACTGGGTGAATCTTCAGAGTCCATTTGGATTTATGGATAATGCATTTAATGATTTTAATGATGAAGTTTTAACTCAGTGGGAAAATGGAAATATATCACAGGCTTTGCCTTATTTAATCAGTTTTACAACTAATGAAGTATATGGAAGAATGGCTTTAAAGAGACTTAAGGAAAACGGTCTTAACTCTACAAAACCTCTTGATTACTACAGGGAAAACAGTATTCTTCCTAAGATACAGGCGTTATTTAATGATCTTCGCATGGGAACGGTTACTGTTCCTATAGAAACTGTTATTAATTATATTACAGGTCAGAACAGAAAACCTTTCGAAGATTTCATAACAAGTGAAATTGAAAAAAGAATTGAACCTATAGGCAAAACTAACTACTGGGGAACTGCCGGTAATACTCTTGCAAATACTTTTTCAAGAATGAAAAAAGAGGAAGCACAGAATCTTATGGCAGCAGAGGATGCCGATGCGATTCTGGCTTTCGTACAGAAAAAGAATTTAAATGATGAGAATGGTTTAAAATCCAATTACAAATTTATCACGGAATGCTTTAGTGAATTCTTCTCTTCTGAAAGAGTTATGCTTGCAGATTCACTTAATCTTAATATTCTTGACTTGATTAAGATTGGTGATAAGAGCGCCAATGAACTCTGGGGTGAGAAGTATGGCCACCTTGAGAGAAATATGAAGCAGACCTGTATCTGCGCTGAGATTCTTAAGTGTATGCTTAAAGGTGATGAGGAAGTAACACACTTAAGTTTCAAGGTTGAGAATGGTGAAATAAAACCTGGTAAGACATATCTTATTATGCCTACAAGAGCTGAAGCCAAAAAAATGCATGACAGCGTAATGACTATTGGCCTTC
This sequence comes from uncultured Lachnospiraceae bacterium, assembly GCA_902789665.1. GTDB lineage: Bacteria > Bacillota > Clostridia > Lachnospirales > Lachnospiraceae > UBA3766. The sequence continues at coordinate 8,807 of CADAOY010000001.1, forward strand.
TTAAGGATGATATAGGCTCGAAACTTGTAGAATATATGACTCTTCTTAAAACAACGCATCCTGAAAATAACAAAGATGCTAATTTAAGCAGTCCAAACCGACTGGGTTCACAGCCATATCAGAATATGTGTCGTGCTCTCTACAGATGTTATAATCTGATGCTTCCGGCAAATGCAGCGCAGTTTAGTATTCCTAAATTAAGGGATGCTCTTAATGATTTCCAGATTGCGGCAGAAGCCTACTCAAAGAGAGGCAAAACAAGTAATCCTGACAGAATGGTTGCAGCGGATCATGCAGCTAAAAGAGTTGGCGGATTCGTTAAAATTCTTGATAAATTCTGCGAAACCTGCAAAAAGGATTACTATACAGCTGACGGTGATTTTATCGATGCGAAACTAACTCAGATGCAGACAATGACACAGGATCGCCGCAGGATAGTTATGCTTGCTGACGAGGCAGACAGGGTGATAGATCAGCAGAAACAAAGGCTGTATATAGATCTCAATATTGCTGCAAATGAATATGAATATAATCTTAAAAATATGGTTGGCAAACTTCCGGATGTAAAAGATGCCACAAAGAAATTCACTGCATCTGATATGGCCAGATTATATGTATTTAATCAGAATGTCGAAGCCATTAAAAACCTTGAAGCCACAGATGATAATATCAATTACGTTAAAGATAAGTCAGAAAACCTTGATAAGACTATTTTTGATGATAAGGTTAACGCAATTAAGGACAATAAGGTATTCCAGTTAGTTGTTAAGAAATATCAGGCTGGCGCTGTAAAGACGTGGGATGAGATTATCAAGAAAGCAGACCGCATTGTTGATGAATATGAAAATCGTCTTGAGAATAAAACAGCGGCAAAGCATGCAGAATATGTGCTCTCACCTAAAGTTAATCTTTCAGCGAAGAAAGATTTAAAGATGAACAGCAAATATGACAGACTTGGAGAGATTGTTGCAAGACAGATTATTGTTTATGCAAATAATGATAATGGAACAGTAGCTCAGGCAATGGCAGCAGGCTTTATAGAATATAAGGATGTGGTGAAGGCATGTACAGATTCTTTAAAGAATGACAAGGTGCTTGATAAGGAAGGCATGAATATTGATAAACTTGCTAACCAGATTAAGGATAGGGAATATATGAATTCAGTAATGAATAAGATTGCAGGCGCCTTTAGAAGTTCAGTTGAACAGAAGGCTAAACAGCAGCCTGCAGAACATCACGCTCAGGCGAACGGTCCGGCTATGTAGAGGGAAATAATCTTAGAAAAGAGGTAGAAATATGCCACGTACTATTTATTATGCATACAGAGATAAAATCGATGATCCAAAAGTCGCAAAGCAAAAACTGCTTGAAGAACAGAAGGCAAAGGAAGATAAATTTGCCGCTGACTTCGCTTTGAATGTTGACAAAATGAAGCAGGCGGAGAAGGCAACTGATGAGGAGAAACAGAAAAATACATTTGTTAATGCAGAATATTATAAAAGGTCGGCCATCGAGTGTATAAATAATTATATGCATGATCTGTCTCTTGATTACAGAATCGGATTAATACCTAAGGAGTATTTCCTTGAGAGACTGTATCAGCTTAAGAAACTTAAGGCTGATTTTAACTATAAGTGCACTCTCCCTTCGCTATTTTTGGATAATCCGGAAGGTCATTTTGAAGAGAACAAGACTGTCTATAACCGTATGATGGGTGGATACAGGAAACGCTGGAATCCTATGACTCCTGAAATAATGGCCCTGCTTCCTGATGACACAAGAGAGGCTTATGAACTTGAAGAGCATTTGCTAAAATTTCGCGAGGAACAAAAGGCAAATGAGAATAACATTGATAATAATAATGAAATCATTGATGAAGAAGACAGAGATGATATCGACATAAGCTTTGACAATCTTCCTGATGATGATGCAGATGATTTAGTTGCAGTTTATGCCGGTCCGTTAGATTACAAACGTGCTTTAAAAATAGAATATCGTAATGTTACCAAAGAAGAGGCAGAGGCACTTAATAAGGATCTTGATGTATTTGTAACAACACAGATAATCAGCGACGAGCAGGATGCCTTTTTAGCATTCTTCAAGAGTACATTCAAAGATGAAGCGGAAATCGAAAATTTTTATACATGTCTTACAAACAACAGTATTTCCCGCAGAGTTAATGACGTAGAAGCCGCTTTTATGGTATGGGCCATGGGCGAGGAAGGTATGTCCCTCTCAGAGTCCGTTAATTATATTGCCAGCCCAAACAAGGATGTAAAAGTATTTGAGAGATTTAAGAAATATTACAGGGACAATCAGGTCTTAAACAAAACAGACAATCCGGCTGAATTAAAGAAGGCTGTGGAGAATATTGTAAAAATGCTGGAAAATGCCATGAAAAAAATCAGGGAATACAAGCTTCCTGATATAGATTTTATGGACTTAAAGGCAAAAGATGAAAAAGCATTTCAACATTATTACAGAGAATTTTGTGCCATATCTGATATTTGTCTGAATGTTAATCAGGACTTCATTCAGAAAGTTCTGGTATTAAATAACGGCAAGGAAGATGGCATTAATCTGATTGCTGTCAATGCAGCAGGAGGATTGGATAAATATAGTGAGTTAATGTCTTTCTGGACAAAGTGTCAGGCCACCACTGAACTGTTCGTCAGAGCTTATGGAGACGTAGCTAAAAAAGATAATCTTAACCGTTTTGATAAAGAGAATTTCAGACGCGATATCAAGGTTGATATTGGTGTAAAAAAAGTTGCGGATTATATGTGCAGACGTACACTAAAGAGACTGCAGGGCAAGCCTTTGGGTGAAGCTTTGGATAAAGATCATCTTATGGCTCAGGCAGACTGCATGGCTTTTAGAACAGGATATCAGACCGGCGACAACTTAGATGATATACCTTTTGACGATATTTGCGACTATGCTAGCGGCGTGAATAGCCGTCCATTTATGGATATTGTTGAATCTCAGTTACCGGCTGCTTATAAAGAAACTTACTCTGACAGAACTAAGGCAATCGCATCAGGATATCGTACTATAGTTACGGAAAAGCCAAAACATTCCAAAGAAGTAATTGAAAATATTATTTATTCTCCTTCATCACCTAAAGAAGCATTGGAGTTTCTTAACAGTAAGGACGCATCCGGTAAAACATATAAGAATTATATTATGGATATGTTTGCCCCGCTTTGTTCGGATGAAGTTGGACTGCTGAATATAAGAGAAACCGGTAATAAACTCTCAGAACTCTTCTTAATAGACGGTAAGAGCCTCAGTGAATTATATGGCGAAAAATACAAGGATATTAAGAATCCTGATGATAAAGAATGGCTTTTAAGAGTGGAACTTTTCAAGGCAATGCACATGCAAAACCGTGAAATCCAGGTAAAGACTTTTGAGATGGTTGATGGAGCTATTTATAAGGAAACAGGATACGTTACCCTGCTTCCTCGGATAACAAAAATGGAATCCATCATCAATAACTATAATCTCTTTATGACTCAGACAAAAGACATGAAGAGTTCTTTAGAGGCTTATCAAAAAGTGCTTGATGCTCACAAGGAAAATACAAAAGAGTATAAAGCTCTTGTGAAGAGTCTTAAAGGATTAATTGGCAAACTTGATTATGCAGGATTTGTAGGTCGCACTTTTGATCTTGAGAAACTTCCGGAAGAGATTAAGAAACTTAAGAAGGACATTGATACTTTTGCAGCTACTGCTGAAGATTATGATAAGCCTGAACATATTGCCAATAAGATGACTGTCAAGACTATTAAAGACAGTCTTGATGGCGCGGAGGAACTTGTTTCTGATCTTGTTAAGGGTATGAAGGGTGATATACTTGTCGGCGCGTATTTTGACCAAAGGCTTAATAAAGTAACGATTCAAAATGCAGAAAATCTGGTAACAGCATATAATAACTTTTCAACATCCTATAACAAGTCCAATGTATATAAAGCAGAAGAATTAAAAGACAAGCTTGAGGAAAAGAAAAAAGAACTAAAAGCAAAGAAAAAATATGCGGATGTTAAGAAAAAGTTTGCTGAAAAAAAGAATCTTACTTTGGAAGAGGTAGAGGTACTTAATAATAATGTTAGTCTTTACAATTCCTCCAAGCAGATGAGCGAGTTTGATATTGAACTTTCAAAGATGTTTACTCATCCGCAAAATGATCCAAAGGTAAAGGAACGTTTGGATATTCTTGCCGGTGTGCCTGTTAATAACACGAGAGGCAGCTCTATTGCAAAAGTTTTCGTTGCATGGAACATGGGTTATAACAATATGTCATTTGAAGCTGCAGCAGCTCTTTTGAATTCAGACAGGGTAGCTCAGTCGATGGATGCTTTCTTTGAGTTTTGTAAAAATAATACCATAATGGCTAACAAGCATCCTGATAAGGCAAAGGAAGCTGCATATAAGTGGGCAGAAATAATGCAGAATGCCACCAACAGGATGAAGGAATACAGATTCCCTGATATAGATTATAACGATTTTGAAGCGGTAAAACCTTACCTGAATGAATTCTCGTTATTAAAGGGCATATCCGTTGATTTTGTACAGGAACTCATACAAAGGATGGGAAATTGCAGCATTCGTTCTGGAGTTGGTACAGACAACAAAGAGTATCCGCTTAGAAATGGTAAAGATTATTTTGAAGAGTACTTTGGCAGCACCAACACCCTGCATGAGATGGAGATTTTCTGGAGAAAATTACAGGTGCCTGCCGGATTATTTGATGCGGCCCATAATGTTGCGAATGATACAACATTCTTTGACAGGTGGAAAACGGGCAGTAATTTCACCCTTAGAAACAATATGTATGCATCAGCAGTATCCGATGTCTGTGCAAGGAAATATCTCAATAACTTAAAGGGAAAAACCATTGACAGTATTTCCAGATATGAATGTAGTTTAGGAAATGTTCTTCTTAAAGTAAACAAGTTTTCAGGTGCAAGATATCAGAGTGGAGAACTGGGAGAGCAGACCGCAGCAGTTCTTGATTACATGGATGGAACAAATAAAGGACCTCTGTCAGAAGTAATAGAAAAAGATGTTTCTAAAGACGTTAATGCGTTTACCAAAGGCAAGCTTGCAGCTAACTGCATAGATTCATTTATTGAAAATATGCACTTTAATGAAGCGGAAGTTGCAGCCCTTCTTGGTGCCGGAGATGATGCTCAGGCAATGCTTAACTTTGTTAATTCATCGACCGGTGCAGCTAATTCACATTTAAACATTCTTAATGGTATGTTCGCAATATTTTATGCCAGGGATACCCTGAATGCTGTCCAGTCTGTGGGCATGGATGTGCTTGATCTGTTCAGGATTGATGGAAAGAGCGCAGAAGAACTCTGGGGAGCAAAATATAATAATTATTCCAGGGTAGAAAAACAAAGATGTTTAAAGGCTGAAATAGTCAAGGCGACTTTGCAGGGTGAGAAGGAGATAAAAATTCAGTCCATAATTATAAAAGACGGTAAATACCTGTTGAGCGATCTTTATACTGCAATTCCTAAGAAAGCAGATACAGTGAAATTTGTTGAGAATGTTGCATTATTCTCGGCAGTTGCAGATAAAATGATTGAGAAACTGAACGCATTTCATCAAACGCTTAAGAATACGCAGAGAGATAAGAATGCCAATTTCAAGAGTAATGCCAACGAAGGCTCTGAACCGTATCAGAAGATGTGCAAGGCTTTGGCAAGTGCTCTTTATCTGCTCCAGAATCCTAATCATGATGCTTATTCAATGGGAAGGATTCAAAGAAGACTTAAAGAATTCCATGAAGCTGCTGAATTCTATTATAAGAGAGGCAAGACATCCAATCCTGCAAGGCTTGAAGTTGCAAGAGAGGCCACTAATGACATTCGCTTCTATGTGGATGCATTAGCAGATATTAATAAGAAATCAGATTTGCCACTGTTTATCAGAAGTGGCAAGAATGCCTGCGTGGAATCAGAGTTCTTTGTTGTAAAAAGATGTGCTGATGATTTGAAAAATTATTACCGGACATCTGCGCCACTGCCTGAGATGAATCAAAATGAAACTCATGAAAAACTTCAGGGTGTTCTTAATCTTAAGAAAGCGCAGTACGAGTACAGAATGCATATTACATCGGCCATTGGCGGCGTACCGGATTCATCGAAGAAACTGAGTACAGCAGATGCTGCCAAACTGCTTACATTTAATCAGTACATGGAGGTGGCTTCGGCAGATTATAATACTGCGCAAAGCGTTAAAGGGTTAAAGGATCAATTCAGCGTCGGTGATTTTAACAATTCGGTTAACGAACTTAAGAATAACAAAGTCTTTGAATTATTTGTTAAAAAATACCCGCGCAAAGCTCCTTACAAGTGGGCGGATGCCTTGAAAAAGGCTTCTGACATAGTAAATGAGTGCAGAGCATCTCTTAAGTCTTTAAATACTTTACAGTCTGATATTAAGGACTATGTACTTGATGACAGGATTAAACTTACAGCAAAGAAAAATCATAAACAAAAAGACAGATATGACAGATTAGGTGAAGTCATTGCAAAGCAGATTATTATCGATCCTCATAATAAGTCAGTTCCGCAGGCAATAGGAGCAGGACTGGTAAGTTACAAGGATATTGTGAAGGCATGTACAGACAGTCTTAGAAAAGACAACGTGCTCGCATATGATAATCCTGCATTTACTCCTGAGAATCTTCAGGAGCGAATTACAGACGGAAGTCTTAAAGCGGAAGTACTTAATAAGATTTCATCGCAGTTTACAAATAAGATGAAACAGGAAGCTAAAAAACAGGAGCCTGAAACACAGAATGCACCAAGACAGAGCACTGCAGGACCTGTTGTATAAGGAAAGGCTGAAATATGAAGGGCTGTGATTATAAGAATCTGACTATTTCTTTTAATAAATTTCATAATCTTGTTGATAAAGATGTACCTGAGTATGGGGAGTACTGTCTTCTTGAATTAAAAGACGGACGTTTGACCGGTGGATCATGGAATCCGTCTGACTGGGAACACAAAACCGCAGAAGGCAGCTTCATAAGGGGAACTGGTGAGAGCGTAGAGGCTTCTGAAGTAGCCAGGTGGCATTCTCTTGATAAGGATACCATAGCAGGCTGTCTTGAAAAAGACGGGGTTAATTATATTGATATCGGCCCTGAAACTGATGATGGCTCTTCAGTAGAAGTAGAAGGGTTTAAGTCCTTTAAGGATAAGGATTATCCAAAGAGCGAACAGTTCTGTTTTCTTATTATGAAAAATGGTGATCTGGCGGCAGGAAGATGGGATAAGCTGGATGAAGAAGACGGGGATTTTATCTATGGGTCTGCCCTTGCAAGTCATAACATGGAAGATGTGTGGGCGTGGGCGCCATTAAGTCCGGATGAGTTTTTTGAAATGGAGCAGGAGTCGGAAAGAGAAGAAAAACTCGAAGAAGAAATGAATCTCAATCCTTCGACTGATAAAAAGAAATTCAAATACGGAACAGATATTGAAGTCTATTATGACAAAGCATTGGAGAAACTTCTTGTTAAATATCCATGGGCGACCAAAAATCAGATGAAGAAGGTAACCCCATGGGAGATAACTCCGCTTCACGGAAAAAATGTATTCGGACAGGTTTCAACCGGATACAAAAATGCCAGGATTGTTGATGAATGGACAGATGGAGAGAGTGCCGATGAGTTCATAGATTTCCTGTGTGAATATACGAAGAGAGCAGTGGAGAATTCCAATCCTGAAGAGAAATTCAAGTATGGTACTGATATTAAGGTATATTTGCAGAAGGCATTTGATGAGGTTAAAAAAGAATATTCGTGGTTAGAACCACAAATGCTGGAAGTTAAATGGCATTATGATATCCAGAAGATTAATGGTGAGTTGGAGTTTGTAACCGCATACGGAGACAGCTATAAATACTACATACGTGAGTGCGGGTCAGCTGAAGAATTCATTAAAACTGTCATCAGAGATTATCAGGAAGAAGCGCTTGAAGCCAATCCGGTTGTGGATTCATATGATGTTCATTTTGGCCATGTTGAGATTCATGGATGGAATCTTGAACGCTACAGAGTTTACAAGCTTAAGAGCGGCGACTATAAGGTAAGTGTTCAGGCAGGTGACAGAGTGACAGGTGGAACCAGGGAATTCTTTATTACACCGAACTGCTTTAAGACGAAATCCTATGAGACATTCTTAGACCGTTACCTTGAGATAGTTCCGGGGGAGCACTTCGGTCTAAAGAAAAAAGATCTTCTTGCTGACGAGAAGTTAAAAAAGTTTTTGGGTTTTAAATAATATTCCATAAATATGGAGACTTAAATTCGTATATTAGGTAATTAAGGGAATAATGTGCGTTTTTAAGGAGGATAAATAAATGAAAAAACTTATAGTCGCAGGCTTACTTGGAACCATAGCGGTGCTGGGAGCAGGATGTACACTGCCGGGTAATCACAGTGCAGGCAGTGGCGATGTAATTGAAGACGGTATATATGTTGATGACATTGTTACAGATGATGAGCCACAGCGTGAGATAGAGCCGGAGATAATTGAAGATGGAGAGGATGTAAATCACGGTCACTCAATAACGGAAAGAACAGAACCGGATTTTAATGAAATGCTTCGTTCAGATGAAGTTCTGTATGATGGAGATGAAGCATATGATTTTCTTATGGATAACATTGTTTATCCTGAAAGAGAGCCATATACATTTCAACTGACAGATTCTTCCGTGAACGACCCGGGAGCATATCTGTGGTATGATTTTACTCCATTTTATAATAATATTCCTGTTGTTGGCGCAGAATTCAGGGTAATAACATTTAATGACGGAACCATACTCGAGGGATATGAAGGATTCTTTCGTATTGTTCCTGATGACTTGAGCAATATAAAGACTCCTGAAGAAATCCTTGAGATATATAATAAGCAGTCAAATGATGCCAATGATTACAGATTCTTTGATGAGTATTATTTATATCAAAAAGGTGGCCAAAGCTGTCCATATGTATATGTTTATCGTTATGACTGTGGTGATGTGCTTCGTAACACAACACTTACTCTCAATGCTGAAACCGGTGAGATGCTGGGATGTAGGCCTGATGCGATAGATTAAAGATAGCAGAAAAATTAAAACAAATAAAGCCCCGTCCGGATTTAACAACCAAATCCGTCGGGGCTTAAATTATGCCTTAAATCAATTTATTGTTTCTGATTTATAATCAGATAATTATAATTTGATATTTGGCCTGGCATCAGTCTTAGGTTTGTTCTTAGCCTTTGCTGCGTCACTCTTTGCTTTTAATTCCTTCTTTGTTTCATCTTTTTGCTTCGCATTCTGGCGTGATGTGAGGGTTGATCTGTAGGAATTTCTTAATTCTACTCTGTCAGTATACTCATTAACAAAGTTCTTTTGGAGATTAATTGTGTTTAACTCTTTTGCATTATCATCTCTTCCATGAACTTTGTCAAAGTTCACCTTATCAGCATAATAGTTGGCGCGCTCACCAATATATCCAAGCTTATCAAAAAGATTTATGGCCATATCGATACGAGGCTGTTCTCGGTACTGCTTTAGGCTGGAGTTCCTTCTTGATCTGTCTTTATCAAACTGATCCTGTTTGTGATCAAGGTATCTTTGAACAAGATCTTTGGTTTCGTTAATCTTTGGTCCTAACTCTGTAAAAATCTCCGCATATGATTTAACATCATCGTCATCAAAGGCTTCTTCTCTTTCCTTTTTAAGACGCTTAACATCTCTTACAAGATTAATCAGACTTCTCTTCATATCTGAGAATTCATCTGATGAACGAAGAGTCTTTGGATCAACTTTTTTCAAATCCTTAAGCATGTAATCAAAGTTCTTCTCGAGCTCTTCCATGGTCATACCTTTTAGGTATTTTTCATTGGATCCTGCAACCTTTCTAAAAAGCAGGGAATTGTTGCCCATTTCTACTATTGTAAGATTTCTTGCTGCAGTATCATAGTATGATTTAATTAAAGGTACATCTGCAAGTTTATTTCTGGTTTCCTCGTTGCGGGAATAAAGCTGTCTGAAAATTTCATTATATGGTTTAAGTACCGGCTCAAAATCACGTAAAAGAGAATTTCTTACATCAGGAGATGTAACATATGAATTAAATAATCTGTCTACAGGTTCCTTCATAAGCTTTTTGAGATCCAGAAGCTGTTTCTTCTCTTCTTCAGTAGTATCTTTATTTTTTAAAGCTTTATTAACGAATTCCTTCGCCTTCTTAACTTCACGAAGAAATGGCATATCCACTGCAGGCCAGCCTCTGTCCATGAGCTCTATCTCAAAATCGATATCATCAAGTCTTTCTCTGGTATATGATTTCTTGCCGCTGAGATCATCTGCATACAGTTTATTTTCCGAGATTTTTTTATTGTCATTAAGAATCGGATGCATGGAAGAAACAGCAAGATTCTTTGTCAGAAAATGCTCCTGAGTATTTAAGTATTCCCTGTAATCGTGGTTATATGTCGGATTATAACCTATAAGTTTATCCTTATCACGATACTTCTTATCGCGGAGATATTTGGTCATATAAAAGTTCTGGGTATTTATATACTGTTCAAGGAGGCCAAAATTCTCGCTGGCCATATCAAACTTCTTCGGGTCTGTTTTATAAGTATTATCCTTGGAGTTTGAATCCTTGAAAAAAATCCCCGGCATAACTTTGATGCCATTCAAAGCAGTTCTGTAGTAGTCTGAAAAACCATCTATTTCATCAAGATAATTTTCTGATTTTAAGATAGTAATATTATTCTTTAAAACCTGAAGCAGCATCTTCTGATGTTTGGAAGCATTTTTATTATATTTCTTCTGCATCTTATCAAGAAGGTTATCGTAATCATCTAATAGTTCATAGAAATCCTTAATTACTTTTTGATCAGAAGTTATGCTGTATGTAAGACCTTTTTGGTTAGGAACAGGACTTGTATTTACGGTAGAATTGCCATCTGCCACATCCATGGAATAATCCGTATATAAACTGTCAAATTCCTGTGATAATTCATTTAATTCATTATCATAATCAAGAAAGATATTCTTAAGTTCAAGACACTCATTGTTAAAGGCTCTTATTAAATCCACAGGTATTGCAGAAGGGATTTTTGGCGTATCGTCTTCATATACATCCGAGTCTTCACTTAAGTCTACTCCATCAAAGAAAGTATCAATATCTTCCTGATCTCCTCCGTAAACGTCCCCGGGTTCCATATCTTTAGCTTCGTCAATTACGTCATAGTTATCAGATTCTTTCATAACTTTTCCTCCAGGTAATTATTAGAATTTAATTGTTCTGCCTGCCTTCTTTTCTTCAGGCATGATGTTGTTTTTAAAAGTCTTATCTGCTCTCTTGGCATGCTCAATATTTGCATCGTTATTTGCTCTTCTTTGGTTAGAAGTAAGATTGCCTCTGTAATTCTGAAGTTCTGTATATCTGTTAGCTGAAACTTTGTTAAAATCAGCCTGCACCTTATCCATATACTGCTGTTTTTCTTCCTTGGTAGCTCCAGGATTGTTATTACTAAACTTATTGGCACTTAAGATATAATCTGCACGCTCCGTAATATAACCAAGTTTTTCATAAAGGTTGGTTGCCATTTCGATACGTGGCTGTTCCCTGAACTGCTTAATCCATTTATTTCTTCTCTGACCATTTAATCTGAACTGATCCTTCTTGTAATCAAGATAGGCCTTGGTTAACTGCTTTGTCTGCTGCATATCATCAACAATTTTACTAAGGAACTGGTCATAACTTGGTAATTTATCTATCTGACTCAAATCAGTATCTGAATGCTTTGCTATTCGCTGATTCATTGCCTTAACTTCATTAACAAGACTGGTTAAACTTCTTTTCATTTCTATAAACTGACCTGATGATGAAACAGTTTTGGGATCAACCTTCTTTAAATCCTTAAGCATATATTCAAGGTTGGTCTGAAGTTCTTCCAGTGAAAGACCGGTCAGTGTATTATCACCATTCTGGTCTTTAGTGATTATAAGTGGATTGGTTCCGGCTTCAAGGAATTTAATCGGCTTACTTACAGTATTATAGTAAGATCTGACAAGCGGAAGATCTGTTCCGGTATAACCGTTTTTAACTGAATCGCGGTAAACGATTGGTAATTTTACTTCATTGTATTTTTTAATTGCCGGTTCCAAATCTGCCAGCAGTTTATCTCTTACGGCAGGAGATGTTACATATGAATTAAATGCTCTTTCGCAAGGTTCCTTCATGGCAGCCTGAATTTCTTCGTACTTCTTTCTTAAGTCAGAAGGAATATTCTTATTTCTTAAGTCCTTTGCAAGCTGTTTCTGAGCTTCCTTAAGAGCTCTGAAGAATACCATATCCGCTGCCGGCCAGCCGTTATTCATCAGCTTAAGTTCCATATCAATACTCTGGATTCTCTGTGATGTATATGAACTGTCTGAACCGAATCTTATTTTATAATCCTTGCCTTCATCGTCAGCAGTGGACTCACTTCCTATTCTGTTCTGATTCATATTTGCATAGAGGTGATTCTGTTTAAGATACTGTTTCTGCTTATTAAGATATTTTCTGTATTCGCTGTTGTAGTTAAACGATGCATTGTAAAGATGAACATTGTCTTTGGTACGAGCCTCGTTTACAGGCTTAAAAGTGCCCATATAGAAATTCTGCGTACTGATATACTGATCAAGTAAATTGTAATCATTGATATATTTATCAAATTTTTCCGGCTTGAGTTCAAGCTCTTCCGGATTCTCAGGGTTTGTAAAATAAATGCCAGGTAATCTGCCGGCGCCATCGATTGATGTCAAATAATAATCCGGAAATTCGCTAATGTTATCAAGATAATCATCGGCAGTAATAATATCAAGATTATTCTTTAGTACTGTAACAAGTTTTTTCTGATTTTCAGTACCTTCTTTTTTGTAATACTTTTCCATCGCAGCGAGAACTTTCTTATAATTTTCAACCGCCTCGCCATATGATTTGATGGTTTCCTGGTCATCCGTAATGTCAAATGAAACAGGGTGTCCCGGAATAGATACTCTGGTTGACTTTACCTTATTTTCCGATACTTTATCAAAATAGTCGTACTGTAAATTTTCAAATTTATTCATGGCACTATCAAGAGGGTCCACAAATTCAGGAAAAATATACTTTAAGTTGAATAATTCCTCTTTCAAACGAAGGATAAGTGTGGCGTTTATGAATACCGGGTCTCCGGCTACAGGCTCGTTAAACTTAATATCGTCAAAATCATCGTCCTTAGGTGAGTATTTCTCGCCCGGAACAACATCTTCGTGTGATACGTTATCCTTTGATACTTCAATATCATTTCCTTCAATTACGGTTGAGTTGTTATCTGATTCCTTCATGTTTATTCCTCCATAATTCCGCTTTTTTTCAAGCCTGAATCCCCTTTGTTACAAGCATATTATAGCATATAAGAGCAACATAAGTGCAACAAGGAAGGAAAGCTGTAAACCTTGCATAAAATCAGCGTTATTTGTATAATTAAAAGGCTATACCAAAAAGGAAAAACATTAGGGATTTATTAAGGGATTTATTATGGATATATTTGAAGTTTTATTATTATCAGTTGGTCTTGCCATGGACGCTTTTGCAGTCTCTGTGTGCAAAGGTCTTGCTGCAAAGAAAGTAACAATAAAAGAATACCTTTTATGCGGATTATGGTTTGGTTCATTCCAGGCAATTATGCCATTCATCGGATTTTTGTTGGGCACCCGTTTTGAAAAAATCATCAACATCATTGCTCCATGGCTTGCATTCGTACTTCTTGCATTTATCGGAGGCAAAATGATTAAGGAAGCTTTTGATAATGATGAAGAGGTCAAACCGGGCTTTGATCTTAAAACCATGTTTTTGATGGCAGTAGCCACAAGTATCGACGCCCTTGCAGTAGGCATCACCTTTGTTGCCTATCCTGCAAACGTCCTTAAGATGGGCGTTATTGCCAATGTAATCTTCACAGTCATCCTTATCGGCGTTATTACCTTAATTGTCTCAATGATTGGCGTGTGGATTGGCAAAAAGTTCGGTGACAAATTAAAAAAAGGAGCCGAAATCGCAGGCGGTGTAATACTGATTCTAATTGGCTTAAAGACAATAATCGAGTATCTCTTTTTCTAAGTTGCACTTTTGTTGTACTAATGATTCTATCATAGTTATTAGTTAAACAAAAAAGGAGAACACTATGGCATCGGATATTTACAATAAATCAAAAAAAATACAGAAACAGGCTGAAATGGATGCAGAGAATACAAAGCAGATCCTGCTGGAGAATTTCTTTGACATGAAAGAAGACAACAGGGAATCCATGGTTGCCGAGATGATGCTGAATTTGTACATAGTTAATACAGGAAAAGCTCTTGATGAAAAGAAGAAAAAGACAGCGGAAGAAATCGTGATGAAGGGCTTATATAACTATAATATTGAAAATGATGAGGCCGAACGACTTAAGAAAAAATATCCGGATATGTTTAATGACAAGATTAATAACATTGTTGAACATGATTTGGAAGAGAGAAGGTTTGAAGACCTGGATGTAATACTGGCTAAAGAAGATGGTAAGGATACCATAAGAAATCTCTATCTTGAAGAACTTAAGAAAAGCCAGGCCTACATTAATGTTATTAATGCAAGAAGTACAGATGAACTTGATGATGCTCTGACCGCCCTGGAAGCAGAAACCATTGGGGGACTTGATAAGATAACAAATGTTAAACTTCCAAATGTTTCAGAAGAACACAACATAAAAAATTATGATGACTATAAGGCGGGAGTAGACAGATCAATTGAGTATCTTATGAACGACCTTAATACACACGAGTGGAAAAAGGATGTGGAAGAACAGACTTTAAAGGATCTTCATCCAAAAGCTCTTCAGAAAAATGCTGCATTTATTGATGGTCTTTATGAAGGTATAAAGGGTGTTGATTATCTTACAAGCAGTCCTAACTTCAGAGCCATGAAGAAGGAACTTGAGAACCTGAAGAAACTGGCAGACAGACTTGCAAAGAAGAAAAAGTTTGTGAGTCAGAGGGAGAAAATTCTTTATAAGAATCAGGCTGATAAAGTAATAAAACTTGCGGATGTTTATCTTGAAAACAAGAAGGACATTAATGGTCCGTATGCTGAAAACAGAGTTAAACAGGTAAGGGATTTAAGAAGAAAATTAAGGACAAATAATCTTGCTCACGGAGAATTATATGCGTCAATAGAAATTGAGACAATTGACTGGGCCTATGGTAAAAGGTATGACAATATGAACAGATATGATGCCATAGGATATGTTAACAGAAATATTTTCCTTGGCAAGTATACACCTAAGGATGTTTTATCCAAGCCATCTGATTTTTCACTTGGACGTTCTGCAGGATTTTCAATTTCAGTTTTTGTATTGCTTAACATGGGATATAAGGCTGAGGATATTCTTGATAATCAGAAATTTCATGAGGAAAAGGCTCAGGTTTTTGATGATGTTTTAAGAAGATGTACCAGCGGCACAGAAGAAGATAAAGAGTGGCTTGCTCGTCAGATGTATGAGGGATTTAAGAAGGCTGATGCATTCCAGGATGAAACTCTTAAGAAAATTGATTTTACAAAAGAAGAAATATTTACAGATAAATATTATGCAATGATGCATAACATGTCGGCTGTTATTTTTGATGTGTTCCAGGAAATGAATCATGTGCTGGACAAAGTGGAAAATCTGTATAAGGAAGATGAGACAATACCGAATAAAAAGGAAGAAGAATTCTATTACTACAGAAGAAACAGACATGGAATTATCAATCACCTTAGTGACGAAATCACCAAAATGAGAAGCCCTTATGTACAGATAAAACTGGACCCGAAGAGTTCTGATGGATACTATGAGGAATTAATAAATCACAGTGTTAAGTGTAAGTTCTATATGGATCTTCTTAAGGATACACAGCAGAAGGGACTGCCGTATACTGAGGCTTCAGTGCCTCTGAGCAGTGTAATGGATAATTTCTCTGTTGATGCCGACAGGTATCTTGGGGATTATTACAAGGCTTATGTTATGACAGCTGATGAGACTTCAGCCATTGTTGACAATATTATGGATTTAAGTATTTATAAGAATCTTAAGATTGATTTAAATAACAAAAAGCAGATATTCTCCAATCTGCCAATGCCTGATGATATTAAGTTGCTGGCAGCAGATAAGAAATTCATAAAGAGTGCGGAGAAGGCAATAAAGCATTTTGAAAATGATAATTTTGATGATGCCGAGGCAGTTGATAATTATGTGAAGGATGCCGCCACAATCGCAGTTTATAACATGTATAGAATGACCGGCAAGCATCCTGTGGATCCGAAGACTCAAAAGCCTATGGAACTTGAGAAAGCGGCCAGGGCGCTTAGCGGTAATAAGGTATTTCTGAAGATGATAAGGAATAAGGATGGAAATCTTTTCCGTCATCCTTTGGAAGTGCTAAAGGTACTTAAGTCCCCTGAGAAACTTGTGAAGCTTGCTAATGCGATGGAAGGGAAGAAGCCCCAGGGCGCGGAGGTTAAAGCAAAACCTAAGGCACCCGGACATAATCTGCCACGTGCATAGAGTTGATTAGATGGCTCCCGTCACTTATGTGGTGGGAGTTTTTTGTTTGCCGCGCTCTCTCGCCCCTCGTGCCGGACTCTCACGCCCACCGGGCGAGAGGGTGCCCCACTCCCCTCTCTCCACCCGCGCTCTCTCGCCGTAGGCGAGAGAGTGTGGGTGGCACATCCTCTCGAAATGTGATATTATAAAGGGGTTGGAGGATTGTATTATGGCAAATCTGGCAATTATAACAGCAAGGGGTGGCTCTAAGAGAATCCCGAAGAAGAATATTAAGGAATTCTGTGGCAAGCCTATTATCGCGTACGGCATTGAGGCTGCCATTAAGAGCGGTGTCTTCGATGAGGTAATGGTTTCTACCGATAGTGAAGAGATTGCAGAGGTTGCAAAGAAATATGGCGCGAAGGTCCCATTTATGAGATCTGATGAGGCTGCTAACGACTTTGCACCAACAGCAAAGGTTATAGAAGAAGTAGTAATTGAGTATGAGAAGGAAGGCAGAACCTTCGATAAGGTATGCTGCATATATCCGACTGCCCCTTTTATCACGGCTGACCGACTTAAGGAAGCAATGGAGAAATTAATAAGCACAGGTGCATATTCCGTTGTGCCGGTAGTTCAGTATTCTTTTCCGCCACAAAGAGGACTTGAGATAAAGGATGGCGTGCTTAAGTATATTCACCCTGAGCATACATTTACAAGGTCCCAGGACTTAGAGCCTGTATATCATGATGCAGGACAATTCTACTGTCTTGATAAAGAGCAGTTTATGAAGGGACTGTCATTATTTGGTGATACAACAAAAGAACTTATTCTGGACGAACTTGAGGTTCAGGACATCGATACAATGACAGACTGGCAACTTGCAGAACTTAAATATCAACTTTTACATAAATAATCGAAATTACATCCGGAGACAATATGAAATTCGATATTAATAACCTGGACAAAACATATATCATTGCCGAAATGAGCGCCAATCATGCTGGAAGCATGGAAAGAGCGAAAGAGATTATCCATAAGGCGAAAGAGGCAGGTGCTGACTGTGTGAAGATTCAGACTTACACACCTGATACCCTGACCATCGACTGCCATAATGAATATTTTAATATTAAAAATGGTACCTGGGAGGGAGAGAATCTCTACAGTCTTTATGGCAAGGCCTATACTCCTTGGGAGTGGCAGAAAGAACTTAAGGAAGAGGCTGACAAGGTGGGGATTGATTTTCTCTCGACGCCTTTTGATAAGACAGCTGTGGATTTCCTTGAAGATATAGGAATGGAATTTTATAAGATTGCATCTTTTGAACTTATTGATATTCCTCTTATTACATATGTGGCATCCAAGCAAAAGCCAATGATAATGTCTACCGGTATGGCAAGCGAGGAAGAGATTAAGGATGCGCTTGAGGCAGTATACAGCACAGGTAACAGACAGGTTGCACTTCTTAAATGTTCAAGTGTTTACCCGGCTGATCCTAAGGGGATGCATTTATCTACCATTAAAGATATGCAGAAAAAATTCAATGTTCCTATTGGTTTATCCGACCATTCCATGGGACATTTCTCAGCAGGCGTTGCAGTATCAATGGGCGCTAAAATAATAGAGAAACATTTCTGTCTTGGAAGGGAAATTGAGAATCCTGATGCATCATTCTCAATGACACCTGATGAATTCGTTGCCATGACCACGGAAATCAGAAAGATAGAAGAAGCCATGGGACAGCCTTTCTATGGTGTATCCAAAGATGAAGAATCAAGTGTTGTATTCAGGCGTTCAATCTTCACGGTAGATAAGGTGAAGGCAGGGGATAATCCCACAGATGAGAATGTGAGAATCATTCGTCCGGGATATGGCATTAAGCCTAAATATATTGATGATATTAAGGATCTTAAGTTTGAAAAAGACCTTGAATACGGTCAGCCTGTAAGATTTGAAAGTTTTAAGAAGGGCGCCATATTATTCCTTACAAATAATGAGAATACTTATGATTTATATGAGTGGCTTAAGGGAAGAGAAGAATATACTGCCCTTATGAAGCAAAGAGTGACTCTGGATCAAATCAAAGCGCTTGAGCCGTCATTTATCATAAGCTTTAATTACAAATATATAATCGATAAAGAGATTATTGAATATATGAATGGAAGGATAATCAATCTTCATATTTCATATCTTCCATATAACCGTGGTTCTGCGCCAAACTTCTTCTCATTCTACGAAGACAGTCCTAAGGGCGTAACCATACACCAGATGGCAGCAGGTCTTGATACAGGTGATATTCTGTGCCAAAGAAAAGTTGAATTTGGTGATTTAAGCAAAGTAACTTTTGTAACTGCTTATGATAAGCTCATAGCTTCCATAAAAGATTTATTTAAGGAAAACTGGGATGGAATTAAGAGTGGAAGCCTTAAGGGTATCCCACAGTCAGGCAGTGGAAGTTATCATACGCTTAAAGATTTTAAGAGCCTGACTGAAGGTATCGATTTTAGCTGGAACATGAATATTAAGGATGCCCTTGAAAAAATAAAGGGATAAAAAGGGGATAGGAATGAATATACTCTTTAGGGCAGATGCAAACAGTAACATAGGTCAGGGGCATGTGATGAGAATGCTGTCTTTGGCTGATGCCATGATGGCCTTTGATAATCGATGCTTCTTTGTATGCGCTTTGGATACCAATGCCCAGGCCATCCTGGAAAGAGGATATGAAGTTCATACCCTTTCAACTGATTATGACCATATGCCGGATGAACTACCGGAGCTTACAAAAATTATTCACGAACTTCACTGTAAAATTGTTATCGTGGACAGTTATAATGCAGACACGCATTACCTGAAGGAACTGAAGAAAGTAAGACCTGTTGTGTATATGGAAGACATTGCATCCTTCACAAGACCTGTGGATGTGCTGGTAAATTATAATATTAATGCTTCTGAGTGGGAGTATGAAAATTTATATAAATATGAGAAACCGCCTATATTTATTATAGGGCCTGAGTATGCGCCATTAAGGAAGGATTTTGCAAATCTTTCTGAGAGACTTTTAAAGGAAGAAGTCAGAAAAGTTGCTGTTACTTTTGGGGGAGCAGATCCGATGCATCTGGCTCTGGGATTTCTTAAAACCTTACTTGAAAGTAAACAGGAAGTTGCATCAAAAGAGTTTATATTTATTCTTGGTGCAATGAATCCGGATATCGATGAGATTAAGGCTTTGGCTTCAGGAAAAGAAAACATTAAGATTCAGGTTAATGTCAGAAGCATGAAGCAGCTTTTTATGGAGTGCGATCTGGCTGTCAGCGCAGCCGGAAGTACACAGTATGAAATATGTGCATGCCAGGTGCCATGTGTTAACTTCTCAATGGCAGATAATCAGGTTCCGGGTGGTGAAGAATTCGGTGCAAGAGGAATCTTTAGTTATGCAGGTGATGCAAGAACCACGGAAGATTTCTTCAATGTGATTATAGATAAGTTACAGTCTCTTTCAGATGATTATGAAAGACGAGTTCGTATGGTTATGATGCAACATCATTTTGTTGATGGCAACGGAGCTAAAAGGCTGGCTGAAAAAATTCTTGAACTGAAAGAACTTAAGAGGATATAGAGTTATGGATAAAAAAGGCAGAGTATATATATGCCATACATATTATCATGTTTTCGTAAGCTGTCTTAAGGAGTTAAATCTTAAGGACAGGTCGGAAGGTGCAGACCTTATCATATCCACAATGTCTACGGATTTCGAGGATTTTCCGGAGAGGTTCAGGGAATGTGGAATATTCGAGAATGTGTATATTTTTGAAGAGAAAAGAGAGGATGCTTTTCCGGAGATTCTTAAGTATAAAAAAGATCAGGGAAATATAGTCGCAAATATGTGGAACAGGATTATCTTCACAAGGAAGTTTGCCAAGTGCCTTGCTCCTTCTATTCCGACTGATCTAAAAAAATATAAAGATGTCTATGTGTTCTGTGATAATGATCCAATCGGATATTACCTCAACATGAATCATATATATTATCATGCAGTGGAAGACGGGCTTGATACGCTTCGTCCATTTGTTCCGGCGCTGGAAGATAACAAGGGGCACTGGAAGTTAAAGAGGTTCTTTTCAAAGAATCTTAATCTGATTTTTATTCGTGACGGTTATGGTAAATACTGTCTTGAGATGGAAGTTAATAACTTATCATTAGTAGAGGATGACCCGAAGGTTTACAGGGAAGTTCCACGTAATGAACTTATGCAGAATCTCTCTCCTGAAAGCAGGGAACTTCTGGTTCGTACCTTTGTGCGTAACTACGATAAGATGATAGATGTATGCCATAATCTTGGTAAGGATAAGAAAAATATCATGATTCTTACTGAGCCGCTTACTCCGAATTTTGATACGAGAGAGAGAATCTTTAAGGATCTGGTTGAGAAGTATTCCAAGGAAG
The DNA here is from genome assembly GCA_902789665.1 of uncultured Lachnospiraceae bacterium. Lineage (GTDB taxonomy): Bacteria > Bacillota > Clostridia > Lachnospirales > Lachnospiraceae > UBA3766. The sequence goes on from CADAOY010000001.1 coordinate 29,863, forward strand.
GTACAGTATTTCTTAAGCCGCATCCGCGGGATGACCTTAAGTATCAGGAACGTTTCCCGGATGTGCTTCAGTTTGACAGAACAATACCTATGGAGATATTCAACTTCTTTGATGAGATTAAATTCGATTTGGTTGTAGCAATATATACGCAACTTGGCTCTATTAAATTTGCGAAAGAAGCTATTCAGCTTGGCAACGCCTTCATGGATAACTACGAAGATCCAAGCGTGCATAGTAAGATAAAGAGGTGACAACTCTTACGCTCCCCTCTCGCCAAAAACTGCATTCGCTCTCGCGTCGGTCAAAGCTACTCTTCGAAGCTCATTGAAGCAAGCTTCAGGATCGCTTCTCAGAGCACTTTGCCCTAGCGTTCGCTACAACTTTGCAAAATCGCTTCTCAGAGCATTTTTGTCTCGGGGTCGCTGCATCAATAGACATAAAGGAACAACCATGAAAAAAGAAGAAAAAACAAATGTAATGCGTGTCTTAGACAGCAAGAAAATAGAATACCAAAGCCACTCATACGAAGCCGATCCGACGCTTACGGGCGAGCAGATTGCAGGCATCCTTGGGGAGCCTGTTGACAAGGTATTTAAGACTTTGGTAACCCAGGGTAAGAGCAATACTTATTATGTATTTGTGGTTCCGGTTGCGAAAGAACTTGATTTAAAGAAGGCTGCCAAGGCAGCAGGCGAGAAGAGTATCGCAATGATAAAGCAGAAAGAACTTCTGCCACTTACAGGTTATGTGCATGGCGGCTGCTCACCAATTGGCATGAAGAAGGCATTCAAAACCTTCATCCACGAAACTGCCCCTGGCTTCGACACAATCTTCGTCAGTGCCGGCCGTGTCGGCGCCCAGATCCAGCTTAGCCCATCCGACCTCATAAGCGTCGCCAACTGCACCCCGGCAGATATAATTGTATAAACTACCCATCACTTATAAACCACTCCTGATGGGGTGGGTTGTTGTATAAGTGGACAAGGCGTTCGTGGCCGTGCATGTCGATGATGCAGTCAAAAATCAGCGTACAGTTATCAACGTAGACTCCGTCAGGGGTTATGTGGGTGCCGCGGTGGGAGAGGTCCCTGAAACGCACTATGACATAACTTTCACGGAGGCCTTCGTCTCCAGTCATTCTTATTTTATTTGGCACAACGTGACCGTCTTTATAGTGAGTGACAATCACGTCTACATTTCTTAATTTCATTTCCATACCTCGTAGCAGCATTATAGAACATATGTTTGTACATGTAAATCGAACAAATTATAAAATTTTTAATTTATTTATGTTACAATAGAAATATGAAAGTCGAAATCAGGGATAAACAAATACATATATTATTAGAAGGCAGAATCGATGCCAGTAATGCAGCGGATGTTGAGAAGGAAGTTATGAATGTAATTTCAGACAATCCGGGTCTGCCTGTTATTTTTGACGCTGAAAAACTGGACTACATTTCCAGTGCCGGTCTTCGTGTTATGCTTAAGGCTCACAAAACAACAAAAGGGTCTTTAAGCGTAATCAATGTTTCAAGAGATGTATATGATATTTTTGAGACCACAGGTTTTACAGATATTCTTGATATTCAGAAAGCCTACAGACAAATGTCAATTGAGGGATGCGAAGTAGTAGGAGAAGGATTTATCGGAACAGTGTACAGGACTGATCCGGAAACAATTGTGAAGGTTTATAAGTGCGATAATCCGGTTCCGAAAATCAAGAACGAGCAGAAGATGGCAAAGCTTGCTTTAGTCAGTGGCATACCAACAGCCATTTCATATGACATTGTAAAGGTGGGAGACAGCTACGGATCTGTTTTCGAACTTTTCAATTCCAGCACCTTAAATGACATTGTTAAAAATAACGAGAAGCCTTTCGAGGAAGTTGTAGAGCAGTATGCAAAACTTATTAAGGAAGTACATGAGACTGAACTTGATAATGATGAGATACCTTCAGCAAAAGGTATATTTGAAGGGTATGTGAAGTTGCAGGAAGAATATATCGGCAAGGAAAACGCAGATAGAATTCTTAAATTCATTGATACAATTCCTGACAGCAAAGGCGCAATTCACAGCGACCTTCAGATGAAGAACGTAATGATTGTGGACGGCGAAATGATGCTCATCGACATGGACGGTTTATCCACCGGCGATCCGGTATACGACCTCCAGGCATTGTATGTAACATACAAAATGTTTAAGGAAGACGAGCCAGACAACACCATGAATTTCCTTGGTCTTTCAGCAGAAATCTGCGACCAGGTCTGGGACAGGGTTTTCGCATTATATTATGCAGATAAAAACGAGGAAGAGAAGGCGGAAATTTTCGACAAACTTTTTCTTTTAGCCTGTGTAAGATTCATGAATTTGGTCACCAATTCAGCCCTTAAAGAAGGCGAACTTGGACGCACCAGAATTATGCACACAAAAGAACACATTGAAGATATACTTGATAAATTAGGTTTTTAAAGGAGGTATGGTATGGAAAGAGTTTACAAGTTTTTAAAGGACGCAGGTACTTATTATCTTGCAACAGTTGAGGTTGATCAGCCAAGGGTAAGACCTTTTGGTACAATCAATCTGTTTGATGGTAAATTATACATTCAGACAGGAAAAGTAAAAGAAGTATCAAAGCAGATTCATGCTAATCCAAAGGCAGAGATATGTGCATTCTTAAATGGCGACTGGGTTAGAATCGAGTGCGAACTTGTTGAAGATGACAACCTTGCAGCAAGAGAGGATATGCTTAATAACTATCCTGAATTAAAGGCAATGTATAAGGCGGATGATGGAAATACAGAAGTATTCTACTTAAAGAATGCCAAGGCAACATTCTCATCATTCACCAAGGCTCCTGAGGTAGTTGAATTCTAAATGGACGAAGAAAAACGTAAACAAATAACATATCTTATTATTGAATTTTCAGCCTTCATGATGATGCTTGTTCTTGGAATGCTCTTTTCATATTTTGGAGGAGAAGGCTTCACCAAATATCTGCCACTTTTATTCGGACTTACGGCAGCAGCAGTTGTAATACTTCAAGCTGTCTCAATAGAAAAAATCATCCGCATAAACAAAGAGGCAAAGGAGATGGCAGTTAAAGAGCCATCAAATCCGGAAGAAAAGTTCATAAAAAACTTAAAGGATTCCGACGATATAGATATTGCAAAAATTATCGCAAACAAGAGAGACAGAAGCAGCATCGTATCATCCGTAAGCGGAGAGATAGTTCCAACTGTTTTAATCTACACACTTGGAACTGGTTACTACAGGGTGGCAGATGGCGATGAGGGCGCAGTGGAAAAGAATATGTACCCACGCCTTAAGGCAGCATGGCTGGAAGCTTTGGAGACATTCGATAAAACTCACGTCAGTGATTTCTATGACGAAAACATGGAATTCTCAGTGGCAAGATATGAAGAATTCTGTTATGATGATTACGCAAGACAGTGTACTGACAACGTAAAGAAATATATCAAAGAAAAAATTAACAAAGCACCATACAGAATAAATGCATATGATGATGCCACAGTGGAAATCGTGGCAGACAAAGAAGATTTATATACACTCTATACCGACGAAATCAAAGATGATATAGAGAAGTGGATTAAAGACCGTGGTAAAAAATACGTATCCGGAAAATATGAAATGGATATGGATTGTTTGCTGAAGGTTGTTTATAAAGGGCGAGAGTGATAGGAGTTAGCTTATGAGTTTTTTAGATAATTTCACTAAAGGAACATTATGCAGGATTGCAGCCGGAGTCGTGGCTGTAATCGCCTTCTTTCCAACTGCAATTCTCCTCTTACTTGCCATAACCGGTAGCGCTCCAATGTGGATTCCACTAACTATCGGCATAAGTGCAGCAGTTATTATGGTGATTTTGTTTATAGTTGGATTTGTGTTGGATTTGAAGGATCAATAGGTGTAAAAAACTCCTGCCTTACAGTGGAGAAGTTTAACTAATTAGAGAACTGATTATTTCAGTTCTCTTTTTTTTTCATAAAGAAAAATTGGAGGTAAAAGTGGAACCATTAAAGTAGTTCAATGGAGTTCTTATGAGCGTAAAAAACCAGGCTTATGCCTGGTTTTTTCGTTACTTATGTTTTATTTGAATGAACTTTTTGACTTATTATAACATTGACTTGTATTTAGGGTAATCCTCTTTCGGTACATTTAATATGTCCATAGCTTCTTCTGCAGTTTTTCCCAGATTACTCATAATTCCCTTTATGGAATTTAATATGGCTTCTATTTTACCCTCAGCTCTGCCCTCTGTAACACCATCATGATAAGCAGTTATTTCTGGAAATTCGATTACTTTACCACCCATAATATCACCTACTTCCTGCTGAACAACCTTGTGTTTCATTGTAATCTTGAATAAAACACTATGTGTTAGCCTAATTATAACACGACATGTTTGAGAGGACAATATGCCGTTTTTTTGATACTCGTCAAGTTTGTTAATAATATCTGTATATAGCTTTTTTAATGATTCTATTCTGCTTTTGTCAGCATTGATAGTTTTTAAGTCGTTCTCATAATTGAAAATATAAAATGGAAATTGACAGAATATATATTTAAAATTAATATATATGTAGCAGTGAACCCTACTGTGAGTGGGAACGATAAAAGCAGTGAACCCTACTGCGAGTGGGAACGATAAAAGTGGTGAATCCTACCATTAAGTGGAAACTATCAGGGGCTGTGCGAAAGCACAGCCTTATTTTTGTGTATAAAAAATATATTTTTCAATTCAAACACTTATCCCATTTTTGGGACTCATATTTTGATAATGTATATATATCACAAACGAAAACGTTTGTCATAATTAAACTCCTTTCATGTATTTGAGGGTTACACCACTCATTCTGAGTTACTTGTTGTTTGTTCATCTGTTTACCTTTCTTTGTGCTTTAAAAATAAGGGTGAGTGGTGTAGAGACTCTCATTTAAATGTCGCCTGTAAAGTGACATATAAGATAAGCAATTATTATATACTCCTCTTAACAAATGGAAATGTCCAGGAAAGTGGAGGTACGAGATATGATTAGAATATGTCCAAGATGTGGAAGTAAAAACATAGCAAGATATTTATATGGCTACCCTTTATTTGATGAAAAACTGATAGCAGATTTAGAGGCAAAAAAAGTTGTGCTTGGCGGCTGCGTCATCGGCAGCGTAGAGATAGATGGGGAGTGGGTATTCAGCAAGGGTTATGCATACTGCAATGACTGCAAAAAAGATATAGATACTCCGCCTATTGTGTTTAATAAGAAAAAGGGATGCTGGGAGTTCTATAAGGATATTGTTAAGGAGATAAGGTTTAGTACTTATGGATATTTAAGCGGATATAAAGAGCATGTCATTAAAAGAGATGATGGCAAAATCCCCGCCTACGAGTGGGATCAAATCATGGATAAACTATATTCCCGAATTCATATCCATGAATGGAAAAATAAATATGCCGATAAAGAATTAGTTTATGAAGATGGTGAGGAGTGGAAAGTTGAATTGATTCTTGATGGCAGAAGAAAAAGAACTTATCGTGGTGAGAATATGTACCCGCCACACTGGAGAGCGTTTGTAAAGATATTCAGGGATTTGGAGAAATAAAGCGGAGGTGACGATTATGAGCGATAATTACTATTTATTAGATGATAGTGATATGAATCCTGATATTGATGTTGAAGATATTCTTAAAAACATACCTGTACCAAGCTGGTATGATGGATATTTAAATCTTACTAAAGAAATGTTAAAAATTTCATGTAAAGATAACCAGAATGAAAATGTGCTTGTATCTCCATTTTCAATGTATATGGTTCTTGGCATGGCACTTGATGCTGCTGATGGCAAAACCCAGAAAGAAATCAAAGGTCTGTTTCAAAAGGGATATTCAATCACGCGTATCAATGAAATTAACCAGATGTTACAAAGAGATTTCTGCAAACAAATGAAGGCTGGCAAAGTTACTTCTTCCAATGCTTTATGTGTTAAGAATGATTATGCTAAATATATCCTTGATAGCTACAAGGAAGTGATTACGAAATACTATGGTGCTGAAATTTTTGAGATAGAAGGAAAATCTCCTGATCCAATCAATGCCTGGGTAGAAAATAAAACAGATGGCATGATTCCGGAAATAATGGATGAGATTTTAGATGACTGGAAATTAAGCCTTTTAAATGCGGTTTCGTTTAATGCTAAATGGAGGGTTCCATATGACGAAGATAATATTATTGTTGAAGAAGAAGTTTTCAATAATATCGATGGAACTGAATCGGAAGTTACAATGCTGGAAAGTGTCGAATATGAATATTTAGAGGATAAGTATTTCACCGGTTTTGCCAAACCGTATAAAGGAGATAAATATGAACTTATGTGTCTTCTACCAAGAAAAAATAAGCCTATAAACGGCAAAATGCTTGATGAAATAGATTTTGCATCATATTATAAGAACCTTCAATTATGCTATGAAGTTTATGCATCCATGCCAGAATTTGAGTGTATGTCCGATGTCAAATTAAAAAGTATGTGTGAAGAAATGGGTATGAAATCGTTATTTACTCAGAAAGCAAATCTTGGAAATATGTTGGCAGAAACACCTGATCCGGTTATAATCGATTCGATTATTCAGAAGGCATACATAAAAGTTGACCGTGCTGGCACCAAAGCAGCTGCTGTTACTATGATTGATTGTGTAGCAGGATGCGCAGACGATGATGATATGCAAAGATACGTTACCCTTAACAGACCTTTCATCTATGCCATTATGAATAAGCAATATGGTCTGCCGATTATGGTGGGCGTAGTAAATAAATTATAATTTATAAATCCCCTTTTTGCATTACAGAAAATGTCGCCTACCAAGGGACGTATGAAAGATGTAATTAGTTTATACTATTTATAACAGATTGATAGTGTTTAGAAAGTGAGTTGAAATTATGATACCGGAAAAATGGTTTAAGTATTATACGTCGCAACATTTTGTGGCATTTTCAGGCGATGACGGAGGCCCCTATTCAATTGAAAAGGTTGACGAACTTTCTGATCTTGCGGAGGAAACAGTTAAGAAAAGAAAAGAGGTGCTTTCTGCAGATAAGTTTGAAACAAATGGTGAATATCAGATTTATCTTCTGGCTGTATCTGAGTGTGCCTGGGCTGAAAAACTTGGGGCAGTGATAGAGAAACCAATTATTGATTAAATAGGAATTGAGAAGACCAGGCATCGCCTGGTTTTTTCTATTATATATAAAAAGAACGAAGAACAAGTCCCTTTTTCGGTACAGTTAAATGATGTATAATATATTATGTTTTTTTTAAAAATAGGTAACGATAGGTAACGAACTGTTTACCTTTACTTTCATATAAAGCGAGTGTACGATTATTTTAACAGCGCTGGTTATACAATAACAAAGGAGAAAAAACATGGGCAATAGAAAAATCGTTTATAAAGGCGAAGAATACTCATTTTCAAAGTTAAAATATATTAAATGTTTTGAGCAGTATCGAATGGATCATGCTTTGACAAAAACGCAATTAGACATTCAAATCTCAGAAATATGTAATATTGGATCTGATGCAGTAAAAAAATGGAGAGGAACAAAGGATTCAGGAACTTCTCCTTCTGATATTAAAATGATTGAAAGAATGACATCTTTTTTTGGCCTTAACAGTCTTGATTATTTATTGTCCAAATTTGAAACGGAGGATAATAATCTTATGAATGGTTTAAATGAGAGACAAGCAATAAAAAATGTTATAAAAAGCTTTTCAAGATTAATAAAAGTTTATTTGAAAACAAAAATGGAATGTGATAACAAGTTGTTGCAAATTGCGATGAATAACTATTATTTTTTTGAGACAAGTGAAAAAGAAAAGATAGTAGATTGTCTTGTACAATTTGATGGTGAAAACTATATTTATGATGCAATTGCAAAAGAGGCCGACTATATATGCACTGATTTAGTTGCTGAGTCAATTGATTTACCTAAAGAATTTATGGACTCAATATTAATGCTGATTCATCAAATTGTATACGAAGATGAAGTCGAAAAAAAATATATGACAGAGAGTGACCTTAAAGAAATAATGGATAAAGAACACACACACCTGTCAAATGATGAAATAAAAATATACAATGAGTCTCTTGTTTATCATGCTACATTTAAGTATTGTGAAAGGTTTAATGAGATATTAGAAAAATACAATGTTAGCATCGGTGAATACATATATTTGATGTGTTAATAACATGTTTATGATGTAATGGAAAAAAAGGTGAATGAAATGAATAAAGGTTTGGAAATTAGAAATAAAAAATTGGAAAAACAAAGAATAAAAAGAAATACGGTAAAAGATGAACAAGTTGGATTATGACGCTTTATAGACTTTAAAGTTGAAGTTATAGAAAAGGTCAATGGAAAATATCGACACACTGGGCATGAACTTGGAAAAGGCTTACAGATTGAGAATAAAGTTTATTTGCTCGATGGACGTTATAAATTTGTTAATAGAAAAAGTTTAAAAATAATAAAAATATATAATGAGATTCCAAATTGGGCTAGTGATAGTATGATTACCGATTATAGTAGGTATAACAAAGAAAAAATTTAATTTAATAAAGTCAGACATATCAGCTCGACTCTTGTTTATGTGAATAATCAACTGCTTGACGTGTGTCTTATTAACATTTGAGAAGGAGATTATTATGGTAAAAAGAGCTGTTGCATTATGCGAAGGTAAATTAATCGGAATAGAAACAATTTATACGGTTATTGATGGAAGACAAATCAATATACAAAACAAGGTAGAAGAACTGCGTGAGAAAAGCAAGAGTAAGAAACTTTTCTGCCCTTGTGGCTGTGGAGCAAATCTTGTTTTGGTGGCTGGAGATAGAAATCTAAGAGAACAGCATTTCAGAATACATTCAGATAGTTCTGATATTAAATGTGATTACATAGATGAAAGTAGAACTTCAATTGAGTCTAAGATTGTTTTGAAATGCTGGTTAGATGAAAAACTTAAGACTGATGATTTGAAGATGAGAGTGCAAATTCAGGATATTGAGGATAATGACAGAAAATATGAATTTACATTATTGTCTGAAAAGAAAAAGATAGCAGTTAATTATTGCCACAAAAGAGCCAACTTATCTGATGAAAAGATCAAGATATTAGAGTCAAATAGCAAAGGTATAAATATAATTCATATAGTCGATGACAAAAATGATTTAATGTCTTATCAGTATCCGGAAATGATGATGAAAATGCAAAATGTACAAGGATACTGCTTGTTATTATTGATAGATGGAAAAGACTATTATAAAGCAAAACTTAAAGCAACATATTGCATTCAAACTAAAGAAGGTTTGTGGACTAGTATCTCCATAGCAGAAGGATTATTGGCAAGTTTTAATATTATGGATGGAAAATTGTATTTCTATCAGAAACCTATATTGGAAATTAAAGATGCTGCAGTTAAGAAGTATTATTATGATCTTGAATTAAAGGAGAAACGTCTTGATGAAGAACGAAGAATAAGGGAAGAACAAGAAAGGCTATTTCGAGAAAAACGAGAGCGAGAAAGGATTCAAGAACAAAAATATTGGGAAGAAATTAGGGCAAAACGACAAAAAGAACTAGAAGAACAAAGGAAAAGAGAAGAGGAAGAGGCAAGAAAAAGAGAAGAAATAAGAAAACAACGCCGAGAAGAAGAGATAAAAATGTTGACTGAGCAACTTAATCAGCAAGAAAGAATAGTATATGACAGTAGAAATAGGCGATTAATAAAATGCGAGAAATGTGGAAAAATTGGATATGAAGGGCAATTTTGTATTTTTGGAGGTAAAGGTAGAGTGAACTTAGGGATTTGCCTTGGATGTGAAAAAAGAAATTAAGAAAGGAAAATGATTGTATAAATTGTTATTTGTTATTATAACGTCACCAATGGGTTTGCCAGTAGAATGGTATTATAAAGTTGATTTAATAGATAAAAAATATATAAAATCTTTGATATTTCGTGTAAAATCAAGGCCTTTGTAGTATAATTATATGGGGATTTGGGGTTGTGAAAGTGCATTTTGTATAATGTTTATAATTAAAAGCATAGGACCGGAAGTTCCTGTGCTTTTTGTGTTAGTTATGATGGAGTGTAGAAAAACATGGTATCTTATGTTGATTTAAAAATAGATGACGAGATATGTGCGAATTTAAAAACCTGGAATTACGGAGAAAACTGGCCAATTGTTTATGTTTATTATAATGCAACAAAGGCATATGTTGGTGAAACGCTGGATGCACGTGAAAGAACTATTCAGCATAGCAAAGAAGGTGCATTTGCAGATTTTACAAACGTGTTATATATGACAAAAAAAACATTTAATAAATCTGTTATCCTTGATATGGAATCTAACTTGATAAAACATATGGGGACAGAAGGTACACGCACGTTAATTAATGGGAATCATGGAATTATAAATCATAATTATTTTTATAAAGAAGCATATGAAGATGATTTTAAAGAGATATGGAATCTGTTAAGGGAAAAGGGAATAGTAAGTAAAAGCTTAATTGATATAGAAAACTCAGAATTGTATAAGTATTCACCTTATAAATCACTTACTTCAGAGCAAAAGGATGCATCATACAAAATATTAAAGAAAATAACCGAAATTAATAATGCGACGCAAAAGTCATTGGTTGAAGTTATTGGTGGCGCAGGTACAGGAAAAACAATATTAGCAGTATACCTTATAAAATTAATTAGTGATATTAAGTCAAATTTAAAAGTGTGGAATTCAATTGATGATGCAAATGATGCGGATATTATTGAAAAACTTAGTAAATCATTAACTGGCATAGAAAAAATAGGCTTTGTTGTTCCAATGGTTCAGTTGAGGAATACCATGAAAGAAATCTTCAAATCTATTAATGGATTATCTGAAGATATGATTTATTCGCCAGAAGAGGTTGTAAATGAATCAAAATTTGATGTTCTTATTGTAGATGAAGCGCATAGACTATATAAGAGAAAACATCTTCCAGGAGCTCATATATATGCAAAGTTTGACAAAATAAACAAAGAATTAATGGGTGATGATTTCAAAGGGAATGAAGATGATTTGACAGAACTTGATTGGATTATTAGAAGTAGTCGTATACAAGTTCTCTTTTATGATAATTTACAAGAAATACGTTCTACAGATATTGGTTCTGTAAGGTTTGATGAAATATGTGCGCCTGTGCTTTATGACAAAATACCATTAGTGTCACAGATGCGTTGTAAGGGTGGTACAGGTTATTATGAATATGTAAAGAAGATATTAGATAACAATAATGTCGAAAGTAAAGAATATGTAAAAATTGATAATTATGATTTAAAAGTCGTTGACTCAGTTGATGATTTATATAATCGAATCAAAACATATAATGATAAATTGTGTAAAGTTGTCGCTGGACCAGGCTGGAGTTTAGAAGAAGATATTTGTATCGATAATAATGTTCTTCATTGGGGTGATGATATTACTAGTATTCATAAAATTCAAGGTTTTGATTTAGATTACGCAGGTGTGGTTTTTGGTAAAGAAGTTTTTTATAATAAATCAACAAAACGTATTGAAGTAAATAAAAAAGAATTAAAAGATAGTTTTACTAAGTCAGATGGTGACGACCAGATGAGACGATATATTTTGAATATTTACCTAACATTAATGACGAGAGGTATACATGGTACCTATGTTTATGCGGTTGATGATGATTTAAGGGAATATTTAAAGGAATTCTTCTCTTGACGTTTATGGGAGAGTCGAAAAATGTTTGATCCAGAAAAAGGCTATGATCCGGCAAACCCGGAAAGTATTGAAAAATATGCACAACAATTGGTAGACAAAACTTTTTTAGATGTAATACGTGAAAAGGGTAATGTTGAACAAGTTAATATAGAAGCCTACGCAAATAAACTTCGTAAAGGTGGATTGGGTAATCTGTTAGAAGAAGTATTCTTCGGATATGAGGCCAATTCAAATCAAGAAGCTGATTTTGCAGAAGCGGGCGTTGAATTAAAGACTTCTCCATTTGAAATCAATTCAAAAGGTGAATTACGAGCTGGTGAAAGACTTGTTCTTACAATGATAGACTATAATCATCCAGTCGAAATCAATTTTTATCAATCGCATGCTTGGGAAAAAATGGCCCAAATAATGCTTATATATTATTGGCGAAATAAGCAGTTAGATAACAATCTTTTGTATCCAATTAAATATATAAAATTGTTTACACCGCCTGAAGAGGATTTGGTGATTATCAAGCGAGATTATAATTATATCATTGATATGATTCAACAGGGGCGCGCACATGAATTATCGGAAGCAGATACAATGTATTTAGGTGCTTGCACTAAAGGGGCAACAGCAGAGAAGAGTACAGTTCCTCAGTTTTATGGAGAACATATTCCTGCGAGAAAAAGAGCTTTTTGTTTTAAAAATTCATACATGACATACGTTCTTAATCATTATATAGTTGGAAATAAAAATGATGAAAAGATTATTAAGGATTCAAGTGAAATTAAGGATAGATCATTTGGAGAATTATTAATTGATAAATTAAGTGTTTATACTGGAAAAATTGATTATGAGATAGCTCAACAGTATTCAATTAATGTAGCGAATAAAGGTTATCGAGCAATGCTGGCATACGCGATGCTTGGTGTAAAAGGGAATAAAGCTGAAGAGTTTATAAAGGCCAATATTGAAGTCAAAACAATTCGGTTAGATAAAAAAGGGAGAAATCCAGAACACTTTCGTTTGCATGATTTTGATTTTATTGAACTTGCAAATCAAGATTGGGAAGACTCCGATTTGTATGAACAACTTGAAGGAACACAGTTTTTGTTAGTTGTTTATCAAGAAACTAACGAAGGCATAGTATATGTTGGAAGCCAATTGTGGCATATGAATTCGGAGCAAATAGAAATTGTTCATCAAGGCTGGGAAGCAGTAAAAAGAAAACTTAATGAAGGGGTTACACTTACAGTTGAAGAAAAAGAAAATGGGAATGTTGTAGTTCATAATGACTTGCCTAAAATAACTGACAATCCTATATTCCATATAAGGCCACACCAACAACAGGCGTATTATCGTCTAAAAGATGGACAAGAGTATGGAAAGGGAACTGTATCAAATGGTAGACAGCTTCCCGATGGACAATATATGCCTACCCATTCGTATTGGTTACATGGTAAATTCATTCTCTCAATGTTAGATAAAAATATAATTCATATCTGTAAATGATAATACTTGATCAGATTGCTCATAAATGATATAATAATCTCGAAGGAGAGAACGGATTCTGCTTATCCATTGTAGAAGTTCTCTAATTATCCTTAGAACCCTATCGTTTATGGCGGTAGAAGACAATATGGAGGTTGTTATGCAAAAGTCAGTTTGCGAGCTCTTCGCAGGAGTTGGCGGTTTTCGACTTGGATTGGAAAGATTAAATTCAGGTTGGGAAACTGTATGGTTTTCTCAATGGGAACCCGGAAAAACAAAACAATGGGCGCATGATTGTTATGTTGCGCATTTTGGAGATTCTGTAGATTTAAATGGGGACCCTTCTTCCACAGGCGTGGATATTAGTACAGTAGATAAAAAATTAATACCTAATCATAATCTGTTGGTTGGCGGATTTCCATGTCAAGATTATTCGGTTGCACACTCTCTTTCTTCATCAAAAGGAATAGAAGGAAAGAAGGGGGTATTATGGTGGCAGATTAGAGATGTGATTATAGCCAAGAAACCGCCATTCTGTTTGTTCGAAAATGTGGACAGATTATTAAAGTCTCCCGCTAGTCAGAGGGGGAGAGATTTTGGAATAATGTTATCGTGCCTCAATGATTTAGGATATATTGTTGAGTGGCGTGTTGTAAATGCAGCTTTATATGGCGCTGCACAAAGAAGAAGAAGAGTCTTTATTTTTGCATACAAGAAAACGACTAAGTATGCGAAAAATATGAAAAAGAAAACACCTGAAGATATAGTAGGAACTACTGGCTTTATGGCAAGCGCTTTTCCTATTAGACCTATATTTGCATTAAATGAATGTAAGATAGGTGATGATATTATTGAAGTGTCTGATTCATTTAAATTTGCTTTTTCGAATGCTGGTCTTATGAGAGATGGGAACATTTATACTACAGATGTTGTTGAAGTAGAAGAGAAGCCTATTCTGTTGAAAAAGATTCTTCAGAAAAATGTTGCCGAACATTACTATATTTCTGAGGAGGCTTTACCGAAGTGGGAATATCAAAAAGGAGCAAAAAAAATTCCGCGTAAGGCTGCTAATGGTCATGAATATATATTCTCTGAAGGACCAGTTGCTTTTCCTGATCCATGGGATAGACCTGGAAGAACTATGCTTACTAGTGAATCTACTCTTAATCGTAGTACACATGTTGTCGAAGATCCAGGAACTCACAGACTTAGAATTCTTACTCCAGTTGAAGCAGAACGATTGCAAGGTTTTGATGACAAGTGGACTTCATCAGGCGGAATGCCAGAAAGAATGAGATATTTTTGTATGGGCAATGCACTGGTAGTTCCGATGATAACCAGAATGGGTGTTGAAATGACGAGAATTATAGAAGCAGAGTAAAAGAAACTGCATATATTCAAACATAAAAGGAGGAATAAAAGTATGGCAGTAATAGGACAAGATTTTCCAAAAAGTAAAAATGCTCGTAGAGAAAAATTAAATGAAATTAAGGGAAATGCAAAATTAGCGATAAGTACTGTAAAAGTACCTGGTCATGGCATGCAGAATGTGTATAGAATTCCTTTAGAATACTTATCATACAATCCGTATAATACAAGATTTTTAGCCCAGGCAAAAACATTAGAGACTAGAATTGGACGAGAGCTAAGTGACGAACGACCTGAAGATGTTGTGGAGATAGAAAAATTTATTTGGGATTACAAAAAAGACAAAAATGAAAGTACTATAGCTTCTTTAATAAAAGAAGGACAATTACAGCCTGGAGTTGTTACACCATCTGGCTTAATCCTTTCTGGAAACAGACGTTTTAGATTATTAAATGAAATACAACGCAATTATAAAAAATATGCAAAACCAGGTGTAAATTTAGATGGTTTGCAGTATTTTGAGGCTGCAATACTTGATACTGATTTGTCGGATAAGGAGATAAGAAAATACGAATCGTTTTACCAATATGGAAACGAGGATAAAGTAGAATATGATCCAATACAAAAGTATATTGCGGCAAAAGAACAGAAAGAATTAGGTTATGATGAAAAAGAAATTGCAGATAATTTTTTGACATTATCTGGAGGGAAAGAATCAAAAGTTAAAGAGTGGCTTGCTGAATTTGAGCTGATGGAAGAATATTTAAATTATATTGGAGAAGATGGTATTTACACAGCGCTAGAACAGAGAGAAGAGGCTTTTATTAATTTATATAAGACATTAAAAAGTTTTAAACAAGGGAAAGCTGGCAAAGGCATTTGGGCTTTTGACGAATTGGATTTAGAAGAATTAAAATTTAGATATTTTGATTATATTTGGAAAAACATCGCAACACATGAATTTAGAGAATTTCCAAAAATATTTAGCGATTATAATCGTTGGCAAATATTCAATTCTAGAGTAAAAAAAGCAACAAGTGATCAGATTGCTTCTTTAGATGACTATAGAGAGCAATATAAAGATGAGTCTGAAAGTACAGTTTCTCTAATTAGAGAAAAAGATTACAAAAAAATGGTAGATAAAGAACTAAACAAAGCGTTGGGTGACGAAAAAGCAGTTATAATTAATAAAGAAACGGATGAAACACCGTGGAAACTGGTTGATCAAATTGATGAGAGAATAAATAAGTTAGAATTACTGATTGACTGTGATTCAAAAGAGGTAAAATCGGAAGAATTTCTACAACGAGTAAAAGAAATAATGAGTCATATTGGTCATATTAAACAGAGGATAGATTAATGAAGGTAGTTATTGATTATATTGAAGAATCAAATTGTATTAGAATCAGCCCTGATGATTTTAACTTTTCACAGTTAAAGGGGTTGTTAAGCTATATAAAATTATTAAAAGGAAGATATATAAATCAAAATTTAATTGAAATACTACTTGAAGAAGAAGATGTGACATTCTTATATAATAGAATTAAGAGAGTTTTTGAAAACGAGTACTCTTGTGAAATTAGTTCTAATATTTCTGCACAAAGAGTTTTTGATGAAGCTGAAGAGGAATTGAAAAGATTTAAGGTTTTTTCAGAAAGTGCAAGAAAAATAAGGGATAATGAGATTGATACTAATGATTTTAATGACTTCTGCAAAAGACTCGCTGACACAACTTTTAAAAGAAATTTAAAAACATATCAATTATTGTCTGCATATCACTTAGCTTTTTCACAAAATGCTTGTAATTTTTCAGTGCCAGGAGCAGGAAAAACATCAATTGTTCTTGCTGCTTTTGAGTATTTAAGAAAAACCGAAGATTTAAACAAAAAAGTTGATAAACTAGTTGTTATTGGACCGCTCTCATCTTTTATTGCATGGAAAGTTGAATTTGAAGCATGCTTCGGTTATTCACCTAATTGTTTAGAAATACGAGGTGGAGTAAATAAAAAAATAATAGATGATAATCTTCTGTCAACTCGAAACGAGTTGGATTTGCTGATAATAAGTTACGGAAGTGTCTCGGGTAACTATGATGATATTATGTTTTTCTTGAGCCATAATAGATGTATGGTTGTACTTGATGAAGCTCATAGAATAAAAAAGGTTTCAGATGATGCACAAAGTAATTATGTGTTATCGCTTGCTCCAAAGGCAAAATCTAGAGTTATACTTACTGGTACTCCTGCTGCAAATAGTTACGTAGATTTATATAATCTTTATAAGTTCATTTGGCCATACAATAATATAATTGGTTACTCGGTTGCTCAATTGTCTGCTATGAGTAAACAAGAAGGTGATAGTCGCGTACAAGATTTGATACAGAGAATTTCTCCGTTTTTTATTCGAGTAAGAAAAAAAGATTTAAATTTACCACAACCTAATTTTAGAAGACCAGAAATAGTTGAAATGTCAGATATTCAAAAAGAAATATATGAGTCTATCGAAAAAATAGTTGTAAATAAGTATGAAACTAGTGGATTACCAGACAATATAAAAAAAGCAGCGGCTATAAGACTGAGACAGGCTGCTTCGAATCCAGGGTTACTATTAAAAGCTATTGAAGATGATTATATCGATTTTGATGAAATGACGGTAACTAATCTAAAAACTGATGATATTGAATTAGATAAACAATTAATATCCAAAATTATATTATATAAATCCTTAGAAATTCCTAATAAATTTATTAGAACTCTTGAAATAACGAAAGAGCTCATTAAAAATAACGAAAGAGTAATTATATGGTGTGAATTTGTCGGTACTTGTGAAGACTTAAGTGGTTATTTCGCTGATAATGGAGTTAATAATAGATTGTTGTATGGAAAAATTAATCAAGAAGAGCGAGAGGAAACAATTAGAGAATTTCTAGAAAGTAATTCATCGTTTAATGTTATTATTGCAAATCCACATGCAGTTGGTGAATCGATATCTCTTCATAAAACATGTCATAATGCTATCTATTTAGAACAAGGTTTTAATGCAGGTGTATATATGCAATCAAAAGATAGAATTCATAGAGTTGGTCTTAAAGATTCAGATATAACAAACTACTATTTTATTCAATCAGCTAACAGCGTTGACCATGTTATTTATGATCGCGTTTTGGCAAAAGAAGAAAAAATGATTGAATTGATAGAAAGTCAGGAAATTCCATTGATGTTAAACATTGACTATGAAGAATATTCAGACGAAGATATAAAAGCGATTATAAAGGATTATTATGAAAGAAGAAAACGTTTTGTTTAGTAAGTTGCTTCCGTTGCATAGAATACAAAGTTTTTATCATGAAATTGGAAGCACAATAAAAACGAATGTCGACATTTCTAACTATGGAAGTAGTCGTATAGCATTAAATAATACTATAGAATTGTTGACTAAGATTGGTTTAATAGGAAAGCTTGATGATTGTTATCATAAAATAATAATATTGACAGATGACGAATTTTCAAGAATTTTTTTTGAAAAAATATTCTCGGTTTATTCTGAAGAGTTTACATATAATCTATATGAAAAAAGACGTTTTGACTTACAGACAAAAAAAGTATATTTCGATAGGAATGCTATTCCATTGAAGTATGCTGCTCTTTTTATGTTATTAAATGATTATGAAGAAGTAATATTGAATGATAATAAATGGATTGTTAATGGAGAATTACTTAATAATTTATTTAAGGAAAAGAAAACTGGAAGAAAGATTTCTCTTGCAGAATTAGAAAAACGTCTGCAAAGGGAAAAAGAATTAGGCGAGGAAGCTGAAGCATTTGTTTTACAATACGAAACACAAAAGTTAATAGAAAAGGGCATAAATAAAAAACCTTTGCAAATTTCTACAATTGACGTAACGGCAGGTTATGATATTTTGTCCTATGGATATTCAGAACATGATGAAAAATATATAGAGGTAAAAAGTTCTGATAATAAAATGCTGTTTCACTTTTCAAATAATGAGTTGGCGACAGCAAAGAAATTTCGAATGAAATATTGGATATATATTTTTAATAGAGTTGATGAAACAATTATCGAAATAAACAATCCCTATGAAACTTTGTTTGTCGGGGATTCTGATGAATGGATAATTGAATCGGATGGATATGTTATTCATAAAATATAGTTTTTTAAGTAAGAAAGTCTTTTTTATTTGTGATGTGAGAAATAATAGATGAATAATATTTTTGAGGGTTGTTAACGATGACTTCTATCAAACCAGTTTATTATAAGGCAATTGAATATCAGGGTTTTTTAAATAATCTGTCATCTGATATAAGTAAAGCATTGGGGAAGGATGCTGATTTATTATTGGAGTATCCGGCAGTATATGTTCACGTCTGGCAGAGTAAGGCTGATTTGTTAAATAATCAATTTAGTATATACATTGGGGAGACTAATGATATTGTTGAAAGAACAAAAGAGCATTGGAATGAAGCTCAAAAACAGATGATTATTCCAAAAACTCAATTGAAAAGGGGTCAGTGGCAACATCATCTAATAGATGATAAGGATATAAATGGAAAACAGGTAGTTTCTACTGTATATTTTTTTGGGCATAAATTATTTCATAAGTCAATGACCCTTGATATTGAGAATAAACTTATTGATTACTGTTTAGCTATGCCAACTGCGAATATTCTTAATGGTAGAACGAATCCACAAGGTAATTATTCCGGAGATGAAAAGGTTGATGCTATTTTTAGTATGATTTGGAGAATCCTTAGAAACGAAAACAGTAAATTGTTTTTGTCAGAAGATGAGATTGTAAAATCGGCTATATATAAAGCTTCGCCAAATCATAGATTGACTCCAGATCAAAAAATGGCAAAGCAGATGATTATTGATAGAGTTTCTGATGCTATTATTAATAATAAAACAGGCCAGTTAATATTTGTTGAGGGTGAAGTTGGTACAGGAAAAACAGTATTAACAAGTAGTACATTTTATGGAATTCTTGAGAACGACTTTCTAAAGAGTGAAAATATAAAAGCTTGTCTATTGATTAATCAGGGAGAACAACGTAAAGTTTATGACAATATCGCTCGCAAACTGGGATATTCAGACGAAACAGTTCAAAACCCAACAACTTTCTTAATTCATCATTCACTCATTGATAATAATAGATATGTTCCAGATGTAAATAAAATGATGGATATTGTGTTTGTTGATGAGGCACATTTATTGTGGGATCAAAGAAATCAAAAATATGATAACCGATTTAAGTATTCACAATTGGATGAAATTATTAAGAGATCAAGAGTTACAGTTATTATGTATGATGAAAATCAAGTTGTTCAAAAAGGACAGGTTACATCATATGAGTATATGATTGAAAAAAGAGAACTATCAAAACAACAAGGACCTTCTCCGAGTACCGGAGAGAGTAATTATATTGTTTTAAATAATCAACTTCGAATGAATTGTTCGTCAAATACAATGAAGTGGGTAGATGATATTTCAAAATCATTATTAATTAGTAGTTTAAAACTTAATCAAAAAAACCAAGATTCACGTGGATATGAAATAAAAATATTTAATGATCCGACTTCTATGTATAATGAAATAAGAAAAAAAGCTTCAAAAGATGAATCAAAATTGTCAAGGTTGGTTGCTAATTTTGAGTGGGAATATAAAAATAATAGTAGAATAGGGAATATACCATGGTCTGTAGATATAGGTAATTTTTCGCTTCCATGGAATGAAGAATTATTTCATATAAACAAGGAACCTACTCTAAATTCTAGAGAAAGAAAATATTACAATAATCTTGATTGGGCAGAAAAAGAAACATCTATAGATGAGGTTGGTTCTATTTATACAGTACAGGGGTTTGATTTATCTTATGTTGGTGTAATATTAGGACCTTCAATTAAGTATAATAAGCGTACAAAAAAAGTGTATTTTGATTATTCGAATGCATTTAGGCCATCCTATATGACTGGAAAAAGAAGATTTGGTAATAATGAAATCAATGTGGAAAATTTAATTGCTCAACATGAATTACGTATTCTTTTGACGCGTGGAACAAGTGGGTTATTTATTTATGCTTGTGATGATGATTTGCGTAAAGCATTAAAAGATTCATTGACTTGAGCATGGTAAGGAGAAAATATATGAAGGTTATTTTATCCAGAAAAGGTTTCGATTCAGAAAATGGTAAAACAGCTAGTCCGGTAATGCCAGATGGCGCAATGTTGTCTATGCCAATACCTTCTGGTGATTCTGTTGCTTTTGACTATTTGGGTTATAAAGATAAATCTTACCTAAAGATTTGGAAAGAGTTAAAGCCGAATTGCATAGATAGTTCATGCTGCCATCTTGATCCAGATATTAGGATGAATAATCGTTGTATTCCAAATATTGTGAGACCGGGTCATCCATTGCATGAGTTGCCAGATGATTGGCAAGCAATTTTTGGACAGGTCGATGCGGCAGAAACTCACTTAGAGAACCAAGGGGTGACGATAGGAGATTTGTTTCTATTTTTTGGTTGGTTTAGACAAACAGAAGAAGTTGATGGAGTTTTAAGATATAAAAGAGGATCAAAAGATGCTCATATGCTATTTGGGTATTTGCAAATAGGAGATATCATACGAGGAGAAGATGTAAAAAAGTATTCGTGGCATCCACATTCAAAGTATTATCAGCCGAATAGCAATAATACAATGTATGTTGCATCAAAAAAGTTGGTTATTGACGGAGAAGATTTAGGGATTCCAGGATTTGGAACATTTAGATATTCAGATGAGCTTGTTCTTACTATGAAAGGTCAAACAAAGTCAAGATGGGAATTACCTGACTTTTTTAGAGAAGTTAATATTTCGTGCCATGATGCAAATAGTTTTACTCCTGAAGGTTATTTTCAAACTGTACGTATTGGTCAGGAGTTTGTGGTTAGTGAATCTGACAAAGTTACAAATTGGGCTAAGAGCATAATTCTAAATAATTATGATGAAATGAATAAAAAAGTATAATGATTTATATAAGTACACAAAATGGGACTTGCAATATGATATTCTTATATCGTAAAGATAAGTTAATTGTTTATCATAATATTTGTCCTTTCTGTTTTTATATTTTACAATGTGTGAAACGGGAACTGTCAAATGACAGTCCCCGTTTTGCATAACATGTAGCATGAAGTAATTTTTGATATAATTGTTGTTAAGTATAAGGAGGATTTATATGTCAAAGTTTGATGAAATACTTGCATTAGAAGAGGAACTTAAAACGGACAGCTTTGGTGAATTGATAGTTGATAATGCACATAGGGGGACTAAGGATGATCCTATGCATATGCCATATGTGGTTTATACTGATGTAGTAAAACGGTTGATGAATGCTGTATACTCATTTCGTAATAATAATCCGGAATATGGATTAAATGAATATTTGAAAATTCTTGAAGACAATGGCTGTAGAGATTTAGATATTAATAGTCTTGATGTTTCGACTGTTGATGATAAAGTTGTTATGGCAATGCTTTTTGCAATTATAAGGGGAGAACGTTTTTGCGATGGCTTAATTTTAGATTCACTGAAGTCTGGTGCGGTTTCAAAATTGATTGAACGGCTGAGGGTGATAAGTGAGAACGAAAATGACAATTCAAACTGCTAAAGGCGGGAATATTTCAAAGAGGAGGTAAATATGAAGGATATACAGCAGTTAGAAAATGAAATTATGAATGACCCAGCAGCAGGAAGAGCTTTTGCGAGAGCTATGAATCTTGGGAATTTAGGGGTTATTGCACCGCATAAAGCAAAGTATTATGACAGATACAATATCCAGTGGCTTGAAGACTGCGTTGATAGTGGCGAGAAACTTGAGTTTGTTACTTTTTGGAAAATTGACAAGGGTTGGGAAAATGCTTGCTTTTCTCAGTGGTATCAGGGGAAGCCATTTGTTATTAATGGACGAGAGTATTATACTGCGGAACAATATATGATGTCTGAAAAGGCGTTAATGTTCAAGGATTATAAAATCTATGATCAAATAATGAGAACTAAGGATCCAGCCGAATGTAAGAGACTTGGAAAACAGGTAGATATGGATATAAATGATAGAAAGAGATGGGGCAGAGCTGCAAGAGAGGTTATTTGGCATGGTAATCTCGGAAAGTTTCAGGGTGATATAGAACTGGTTGATGCATTGCTTAGTACTGAGCAAGCCGTACTCGTTGAAGCAAGTTCGAGTGATGCTATATATGGATCTGGGATTGCCAAGGAGGATTTACTTAATCCAGATGGATCTTTGAAGGTACATCCGAGAGATTGGCATACATCTGACAAACCTGATATTCATGCTGAGAATAAACTTGGATTTGTGCTTATGGGTATCAGGGATTTGTTTAGAGATTTGATGAAGATGGACAGGGATGAAAAATACAATGAATAGTGCAGGGAAGATCAGGTGAGAGCCTGGTCTTTTCTGTTTGGGGGCGGAGATTTTGCATGAGTTTGAAAAGTCGCTTGTGGGGCGACCGAGGACGTGGATAAATATACTACTATGTTTTTGTAAGCAAGAAAAACTGATGCGTTGCAAGGGATACAAGTATTATGTTTTGTGCAGAGAGAAATGGGAGGTGATGAGATATGGGAAGTGGTCGTGAATTAAAATGTCCTAAATGTGAATATAGTTTTTGGGAACGCTTTGGCGTTGGGATGCTATTTCCAAGGGAATACGCAAGGACTGTTCAGGATGCAAGAGAAGGTAAATTGGGAGAGGAAATACAGACGTTTTTTGCAGAACACGAAGAAGGTGCGATTCGGGCATCCTATGTAACATTATGCTGCGATAAATGTGGTGCTTTAAAGACAGGGCAAGATCTTACAATGTTTGTGCCGAAGGATAATAAAACGGTGCAATCTGAGCATGGCAGATGGTCAGTTGCAGCTTCGTTTGAAGGGGCGCGGTATGTAGATGATATGGATCTTGATGAATTTTACAACGAGTATATGAAGTACCTACATAAATGTGATGAATGCGGAGGCAGTATGCATATTGTAAAAAGGAGAGAATCTTTGAAATGTCCTAAATGTAGGACGAAGTTGGAAGTGGCAGGTTTTATAAATTGGGATTAGTGACGGTGCGTTTTATTTAGGAGGAGGCCTATGGAAAAGATTTATTTGACTGATACGATTCTTCTATATGAAGGGGAGATGATGTTTGGGAAGCCTTATGGGTATGGGAAGGTTTATTATTCGACCGGGAGGGTTTACCAGGAGGGGATTTTTGATGTTAAAGGGCTTGTTGAGGGGAAAGAATACTATCCAAACGGGAATGTTCGTTTTGAAGGGAAATATCAAATCTGTTCCGGGTATGGACCTAATTATCCGGATAAAGGAAAAGTTTATAATGAATCCGGGGAATTGATTTATGATGGGGAGGTTGTTTGTAGGCTCGGTGGAGTTGGATATCCGACGGTAGTTGAGCCGGAAGGTTATGGACCTGTTGTTCAGAAGAAACATCCAAATATACAATATTTTATGTGGGAAGATAGGGATAGGATGAACGAGGAAGGAGGACAGAGATATGAGGAGATGAAGGGTGAATGATTTTTATTCGTCATTTTTACTAATGGCGTGAGGCCAGTGTTTGCAAGGGGTTGAGAGTTCTGGAGTGATGAAAATGGTGGATTTATTATACAATACTACCAAAGTTTTTGTTTTTGGGGGATTGGTATTGAAATTGGATTTTGGTGTGGTATAGTAGGTTTAAATATAAGCGTATGATATGATTGTATTAGTTGTTTTTGGCATTACCATTGAAATGGATTATTAAGGCAAAGTGTTTTTTAATCTTACTTTAGGAGGGTAATGTGGAAAATAACTACATTTTAAATAATAATTATGCTGAGATCCAACAGAATAATAGCATAATTCAGTATGACAGTACGGTTAAGAAAGTACTGTCCACCAGAATTTATCTGGCAGAGATTCTTAAAGATGTTGTGCCTGAATATGCGAATGTTTCTAGAAGTGAAATTATGCAGTCATGTTTTGATGGCGAGATTCAGATTGGACCATTGGTTGATGATGTGAAAATTACCGGTCAAAGGAATGAAGATGATTCGCCGAATGAAGGTAGTGTCAGATATGATATCAAGTTTACTTCAATTGTTCCTGGAATTAATAATAAAATACGATTGATTATTAATCTTGAGGCGCAGAAAAGTGATAAGTTGTCATATCCATTAGTAAAACGTGGTAATTATTATACGGCCAGAATGATATCGTCTCAGAAGAATACGGTATTTGTTAATAATCACTATGAGGATATATGTAAGGTCTATTCCATTTGGATTGTGATGAATTCGGACAAAGATGCCAATACAGTTGTGCGATATCATATGCATAAGGATGATGTAGTTGGTAATCCGTCTGAATGCGTTGACAATTATGATCTTCAAAATATAATTGTAATTAAATTAGGGGATGCCGACGATATTTCATGTGAAGAAAATGCAGATATTCTTAAGTTTCTGGATGTGCTGCTGTCAATGAGCATGGGAGTAGATGATAAGATACGGATTCTGGAAGAAGATTTTAATATACCAATGACAACTGAGGTTGAGAAAGGGGTAAATGATATGTGTAATTTAGGTGAAGGAATATATGAAAATGGAATTGCTGAAGGGACTGCGAAAGGTAGGATAGAAGGAAGAGAAGAAGGCGTAATTAGTACTCTGCTGGATCTTGTTAAGGATGGAAGTATTTCGATAGAGTTGGCTGCGAAAAAAGCTAACAAGAGCGTTGAAGAAATTGAAGACCTCATGAGAGAAAAGGCATAACGTTATATAGATTGAATTATGGGAAAGACTGGGTGTGAGCCTGGTCTTTTTTGTTTTGGGACGGAGATTTTGCATAATATGTTATAATGTATTTACCTGTTATCAGGTGTGTGGTGTTGTTGAAAGGCGGGGATTAAACAAAAGGGGATAGATGATGACTGAAGCAAACAGACAGATAATTGAAGAACTTAAGGCCGGGAATGAGGAGTATGTCAAAAAAGGTCTGATTAGTGGGGATGTCAGTGGTGATATGCGTCTTAAGAGTGCAAGGCTTGGGCAGCATCCCAAGGCGATTGTGATTACGTGCTCGGATTCGAGGGTGATCCCGGAGGTGATTTTTAACGCGGGGATTGGAGAACTGTTCGTAATCAGGGTTGCGGGGAATGTGCTGGATAATCATCAGCTTGGAAGTATTGAATATGCGGCTTCCCATTTAGATGCCAACCTTATAATCATGATGGGACATACCAGGTGTGGAGCGATTTCGGCTGTGATGAAGTCCCATGGGGGAAGTGACAGGTATATTAAATATATTATGGAAGATATCCGTTCGGCCATAGGGGATGAGAAGGATGATTACGAGGCTACGAGGCTGAATGCGCTGCATGGGGTGAAGGAAATCGTTCAGGCGTTCCATGAGCATCCGGAGATTGAGAGTGATGAGCTGGATGTGGTTGGGGCGGTTTATGATATTGCGTCGGGAAAAGTGGAGTGGTTATAAGTTGTAAAAACCTTCGTCATTTTTACTAGTGGCGCGAAGCCAGTGTTTATGGGGGTTTTGAGAGTTGGGAGTGTGGAAAATATGAAATTTATTATACAATACTACCAAAGTTTTATTTTTTGTGGGTTTGATATTGAAGAATAATTTAGGTGTGGTATAGTGAGCATAAATCTACTTTGTGATTTAAGTTTGATTTAATGGTGTAGGAATAAAAGACAACTAGAGAAATAAGAACATTGAGCTTTAAAGGCAGAATTATTAAAAGTTGTTATTTTTGAAAGGAGTTTTTTATTGAACTACAAAAAGTATGAAAGTTTAACTTTCGCCGATGATTTTATGTTCGGCACTGTTACATTGGACAAATCAATCAGCAGGGAACTGCTGGCATGCCTGCTTCAAAGAGAGGTAGGAGAACTGGAAGACATCCAGGATCAGAAAGAATACAAATATGCATACGAAGGCAAGAAAATTCGTATAGATTTGTATACAAAGGAGAATGATAATATTTACGATGCCGAGATGCAAAGATTAGATAACCGTAGGTTAGAGAACCTGGAATTGTCTAAACGTTCGCATTATTATCACTCCATGATTGCTGTGGATCAGTTGAATAAGGGCGATAATTACAGATTGCTTGAAAATAGCAACGTAATCTTTATTTGTACCTTTGATCCGTTTGGAATGGATTACCCCTGGTATCATTTTAGTATGAGGGATGAGAGAAATAAAGAAATGGAGTTAGAATATGGAGTTCACTCATACTTCTTTAATGCTACGTATAGTGGTGATGATGCACCTGAGGGGATTAAGAATTTGTACAGGTATATTCAGACGCAAGAGGTGTCAGATGAGTTGACAAATAAGATTCATGAGGCTGTCAAGAAAGCAAGGATGAATTCGAAATGGAGGTCTATCTATATGAAAGAAAGAATAATATTGATGGAACAGAGGCTTGAGGGTAGAGAGGAAGGCAGAGAAGAAGGCATAGTGGAAGGCAGGATTAATATGTTGCTTGATATTGTTAAAGATGGACTGATTTCAGTTGTTGATGCTGCTCAAAAGGCCGGTATGAGTGTGGATGAGTTTGAGAGTATAATGAAAAAACAAAAGTAGATTCTATGAGCCGTACGTTGTCATAAAAGTTTATATCGTTTTGTATGGAAGACCAGGTGAGAGCCTGGTCTTTTTTGTGGATAAATGAGTTTATGTGCTATAATGTATTTATATATATATAAGTGGGGGTTAAACTATGGAATACAGAAAATATGGTGAAACTTATTATGTTCGTATGGACAGGGGAGATGAGGTTGTTGCAACTCTTCTGGACATATGCAAAAAAGAAGGGATTCGTTCAGCGTGCTATTCCGGGATAGGTGGATGCAGTGATGTGGAGATGCAGGTTTTTATTCCGGAGAAGAAAGAGTTTGAGACTACGAAAGTGGAAGGGATGCTGGAACTGGTGTCTCTTATGGGAGATGTTGTATGTGATGATGAAGGAAAACTCTGTCATCATACACATGCAATGTTTGCATATAAAGAAGGCGATGAGCACAAGGTTATTGCCGGACACATGAAATCCACCACGGTTCTTTATACGGCTGAAATTGAGCTTCGTCCTGTTAAGGGAGGAGTTATTAGTAAGCAGTTTGATCCTGAGACTGGCACAGGTTTCTGGAAGTTTTGATAAATGTCGCCTCGCAGGTGACCGAATAACCGGGATTATGAAGTATGATTGATTTATCAAAATAACCGGGGAGGTGAAGTTTATGAAAGGTGCAATTTACGGAGACATTATTGGAAGCAGATTTGAGTTTGACAGAGGGCCATGGAGTAAGGAGTTTGAACTTTTTACCAATAAGTGTTCTTTTACGGATGATTCTGTTATGAGCGTTGCAGTGGCTGAGGCGCTGATGAATGCAGGGTTAGATGCGGACGAGGAGGCTGTAACTTCTGAGTGCGTTAAGGCTATGCAGAAATGGGGAAGATTATATCCTCATGCCGGATATGGCGGACGTTTCAGATACTGGCTGATTGAAAAATCCCCGAAGCCGTACAACAGCTGGGGCAATGGTTCTGCCATGAGAGTCTCTCCTGTGGGATGGGCTTATGATTCTTTAGAGAGAACGATGGAAGTTGCAGGATGGACTGCTGAGGTTACTCATAATCATCCGGAAGGAATAAAGGGAGCCAGGTGTACAGCGGCTGTTATGTTCTTAGCACGCAGTGGTAAGAGTAAAGAGGAGATTAAGGAATATGTAATCTCTGCATTTGGATATGACTTATCTACTACTGTGGCTGAGTATAGTGCCAACCACCGTCATGATGAATCCTGTATGGATACTCTTCCTAAAGCGCTGGTTGCTTTCTTTGAAGGGGTTTCATATGAGGATGTTGTTCGTAATGCCATATCCATGGGTGGAGATACAGATACAATTGCGGCTATAGCCGGAGCTATGGCAGATGCGTTTTATGGAATTCCTGAGTGGATTGAGAGTGAAGGCGATAAGTATGTGGGCGGGGATTTGGCCCAGGTGCTTGGGAAATTCGCAGAGTTTATAAAAAAGTAAAATTGGAATATGTTGGTGCCGGAAATTGTGTTATAATGAATTACAGGTTTAGCGAAGGAGGTATGACATGCAGAGTTTGGAATTGATACATGGGTCATGCGTTGAGCAGGATGTTGATGCTGTTGTTAATGCAGCTAACGGATTTCTGGCAGCAGGTACGGGGATATGTGGTGTTATTTTTGACAAGGCCGGTGAGGATGAGCTTACCGAGGCTTGTGATAAGATTGATAAGCCGGTTGAGGATGGACAGGCAGTTATTACTCCGTCTTTTGGGATAAAGAATGTTAAGGCGATTATTCATGCGGTTGGACCGGATTTCGGATTTACGCCGGAGGCTTTTGATAAGCTTTTTGATGCATATTATAATTCACTTTCGGTTCTTAAGGAGAATGGATATCACAGCATTGCGTTTCCGCTTATTTCAGCAGGTGTATTCGGAATAGGGCTTGATAATCCGGTTGCTGTTTCTACGGAGCATTGCGTGAAGGCTTACAAGCAGTTTGTGAAGGATAATCCTGATTATGAACTTAAGGTAATTCTTTGTGCATATACTGCGCATGAGTATGAGAGTGCGAATCCGGAGTTTGAGAAGGATTATGAGGGTTAAAACCTACGCAATAGCAGGGTTATGAATTGTATATGAATTATAATAAAGAATGGGAAATGGCGAAGAATAATCTGGTGATGAATGTGGTGAATCTGGGATTCCCGGAGGAACTGGGAGAGGAGATTGCCAGGCAGCTTGGGAGCCCGAAGGCTATGGAGAGAATGAGGGCGTATCTTTATAATGTGAAGCCTAAGAGCGTGGAACTTGTTATTGATGAGATGCTTGCCATTATGAGCGACATTGAGAGATGGAAGGATAAGAAGTTAAGCGAAGAGGCTAATGCGGCATATAATGATGTGCTTAACTATGGATTTGGCGAGGAATAAGTTTAAAGGCAGTTTTTACTGCCTTTTTTATGTTATAATCGGGGTATATAGGGGTTAAAATTTGCTTGTTGCACATTTGTTAACATTGATGGGGTAGAGTTAAGGCAGATGTTGATAAAAATTCTTTGTGTTTAGGAGGATTTGGATATGCCAAAGAAATCAAAACTTACAGCAAATAATGTATTGGAAACCTACGGATGGGTAGCGCCTATTCTTGAAGAAGAGGATGGTTTTTACGGAACCAGGGAAGATTATTCCAAGGAAGTGGGGGCTGATTTTGCCCGTGTTCTTAAGGAAAATCTGGGCTTTGATTTAGAAGCCGATTCTGAGGATGTAAACAGAAGAATCATCTTTACTACTGAAAAAGGTAAAAGGGCACTCGATAAATATCTTGAGGATATGAATGATGCCAATGCCATGCCGGATTCTCCACAGAAGGTGCAGAAGATCGAGAAGGCTGCAAAGGATATGATCAATATCCTTTATGAGATGCTGGCTAAAGGCAGATTCGTATTCATTCCACTTGGTGAGTCAGATCCAAGACAGCTTAGATATGATGCCCAAAACAAGAGATTTGCTGTATCTGTTCCTCTTAATTCCATAGACACAAACGAACTTAATAATAAATTTATTCCAAGAGACGAAAAGGGTAATGTTATCTCCTATGAAGTTAAGGAGAATATTAAGCTTGATGAGCCTAAGCCTGTAACGATGAGTCTTCCACAGCCACCGGATGAGGTAAAGCCTTTTACAATGGTGCATCCAAGTACAATGGAGCCTTTCTGGAAGGAGCCTCCTAAGTTCAGACCATATCCTACTGAACCTAAGGATATGCTTAAGGAAAAGCCACGTGACCAGTGGGTTAAGGAAGAATATGAAAGACTTAAGAAGGAGGCGAATTTTACAGAGCCTCAGTATATCTTTGATATTCCGAAAGAGCCTGTTTTCCTGATTAAGCCTCCAAAGGAAGTTAAGTTCCCTGGAGTGAAGAAGACTGGTCTGGTTAAGCCGGAGAAACCGGCAGAACAGGCTGAATATGAAAGAATAATAGATGAACTTGATAAGGATTATTCTGAAGAGCCGGATTTCCCTGAAGGATTCTATCAGATGAGTCCTAAGCCGGCACCTTTATTTGAGGTTACAGAGCCTGTTTTAGATGAGCCTGTAGCGCCGGATGAACCACAGTATCAGGCGCTTCATGATGAGCCTAAGTTTAAGTATATGTTTGAGCCTACATTTATGATTGAGGTACCTCAGTGGCAGCCTACAATGGAGAGACCTGTGGAACCTAAGCCGCCGGTTATGCCAAAATATCCTAAGAAACCTGTGCTTAGAAAGAAACCTGATAATCCACCTGTGGAGCCAAGTATGGCTTACAGATTCTTCCACTGGGGTGCAATGAGCAGATATAATCAGGCCAAGGCTGATTATGACAAGAACCTTGCCAACTGGGAAGAAGAGAGAAAAGATTACCTGCAGCTGCTTAGCTCATATGATATGGTTGTTGAAATTGTTAATCAGCAGGCTAAGGAAGCTCTTGAAAAGTATAATAGCGAGATGAAGGTTTATATTGGCCAAATGACCGAATATAACAATCAGCTCGAACAGTATAAAAGTCAGGTGAAGGACTTAGATTCACATAACAATGCCCGCTTTGATAATTATGTAGCTGAAAAGAGAGCATACGACCAGCAAAGAGAAGAATTAGGCGCTGAGTATGATGCTGAATTACAGCGTTTCAGAGAAAGACATGCTGAGTGGGAGCAGGAAAATGCTGAGATCATTCAGGCCAACAAGGCGCTTGAAGAACAGTACTTAAACAGCCCTGAATATAAGAAATATGAAGCAAAGGCTAAATGGTACAATGACAATATCAAGCCATATGAACTTGATCGCAAGAAACTTGAAGAAGTAAAGAAGCAGCATGCTGACAAGTATAAAGAAGACCTTAAGAAACTTGAGGAGCTTAAGGAAGCACATAAGGCATATGAAGAAGAATTGAAACCTGGAAAGAAACTTTTCGAGGAACAGATTAGAATTCTTCATGGAGATGAGCCTGATTTCGAGCAGAAGAAAGATGGCTACATGGCAGATTTTATTGCACGTAATGAGCAGGAGAATATTAAGTATACTGAAAGATTAAAGGCATACAACACAAACAAGAATATACTTCTTAACAGAAAAGCAGTTCTTGCAATGGACCCTACCCGTCTTCAATATGTTAAGGACTTGGATGAATATGAACTGAATAACGAGAAGGTTCAGATTGACAGGTCAATAAAAACTCAGTATGACAATGAAGTCAATAAAATTGATTTGGATTATCATGAAGAGAAGGAGCCAACAAAGGAAGAACAGGAAAAGATAAACAAAGAACTTGATAAGGCTATTTTGCGAGGCAATATTAATGCTACATCTAATCTGGTTACTTTCCAGGATGATGGAAATGGTAATACAGTAAAGAAGTATTATTCTGATGAGTTAGAGAAAGAATATGAAAAACTTTATGGTGATGAGGATGCAGAAGATGAATTCGAAGTCACTAATAATCGTCTGGACTATTCATTCGTGGACGATGATTTTGCAGATCTGATTGAAATTACCAGGTTTGAAGAGCAGCAGATTAAATATCATCAGTATCTGAAAGACTTAAAGAAGTTTGAAAGACTGGAGAAGCGCCACGAGCAGAAGCATAAAGAGTGGGAAGAAGAGATAAAGAGAATCCAGCATAATAATGAAAATTATAATGCGATGTACAAGCAGTATGAAGAACATCTGAATGATCTTTACAAGAGAGCTTCTGATAATATTGATATTAAGGTTAAGGAAAACAATACTGAAATTTTGAACTATCCCGATAAAGTTAAAGAGTGGGAAAGAGACAGAATTCAGTATAATCAGTCGGTATATAATGCAAAGATTGATTATAACAGCAGAACACTTAAGTGGTTCTATTACAGAGAGGAATATGAAGAGAAAGAGAAACTTCATGATTCTCAGGTAAAGAAATATGCAGTAGATCTGGAGAATTATCAGAATGATATTAAGACATATACCAAACTTCAGGAGGATTATAATCTTAAATATAACAAGTACAAAGATGATCTTAAGAAGTATAAGCAGATTGAACTTGAGAATGATGCAAACTTAAAAGAGTACAAAAATAAGAAGAAAGAATATATACAGAAAGTATGTCAGGATCCAAAACTCAAGGATTATTATGAGAACAAAGGCCAGTATTTTAATGGTGACATTAAGTGGTCACATGAACTTCAGACAGGCAAAAAAGTTTCCAACTGGAGAAGTAAGTATAGTGACGATAAGAAACTCGACAGCTACTTCGACAGACATCAGAGAATAATTGCTGAATATGATAAGTTTAAGAAGAAAGCCAATTCGGTTACCAAGATTGATGACCAGCAGCAGAAGATGTATGAAGAGCATCTGGCTGAAAAGAAGAAGTATTCCAAATATACAACTGCTGCAAAGCCGTTGTTCAAACTTATCAGATTATATTATACTCAGATTAAGGATGAGATTGATAAGGTAAATACTTTTACAGAGAAGAAATATGCCGAACTTGCATCAATGATGATGTATATTGAAGTAGTGGAGAGACATATTCAGAAAGAATATGACTTATGCAACAATAAGGCTGATTTCGATCCTCATGAATATATGAAGTATTTAGAACAGGAAAATATGACCAAGTCAATCAAGGCTATTCGTGAAGATCCTGTATTTAAGCAGGCGATAAAGAGTCATCAGGACTGGGCAACAGATCAAAGAGGCATGAATGATGAGATAGCCATTAAGCGTCAGAAACTCTTCCTTAAGGATGAGGACTATAAGTTTAAGAAGATATTTGAAACTGCTCATGAGAAAAACAAAACTGTTGCCAAGAATCCAATCTTCCGCGGTTATTTAGGACCATTTGATATGGCTTTAAAGAAACAGTATGAAGATTCGATTAAGAAGCAGCAGCCAAAGGTAACTAACATAAACAATAACAACAATGCTAAAAAATTAGTAAAGAAGTAAGAGGTGGAAAAATGCCATACAGTTTTAATTCAAGAGAAGAAAGAGAAGAAGCGTATAATACAATTTTTGATGATGCTGAAAGTGCCTCAAAGGAATTTATGGAAGATAACTTAGATGGATTGTTTGATACCATTGATAATTATGTTTCAACCATGGCAACAGATGATGTTCGTTATAAGGTAGCTCTTCCTGATTTTAAGTCCAAGACAGGTGCTTTTATGGCATGGATGGTTGGCGAGAAGGGAATGAGTATTGATGAAGCATCGAAGATGTTTGATGGGGACCAGCCGGGTGCTGAAGAACTTGTCCAGGAGTTTGGTATGTTTTTGATGGAGCATTCCGTCCTTTTAGGTACTGATGGTTCATTAACTACAATGGAATATAATAAAGGCCTTGTTGCTCCGGATAGAGCCGTTAAAATCAGAGAGATGTTTATTAAGGCATCCGCCAAGTTCGAGGAGTACAAGATTCCGGATATTGATTATTCAAATCCTAAAGAAGTTAAGAAAATGGCACCTCAGATGGTTATGATTAAGGCACTTTGTAATGAGGCACTTATTCAGGTAAAAGAGTATTCAGACCTTCCATACAAATTCAAAGATGAAGATGAGAAGGTTAAGAACGCTGTTGAAAAAGCGATTACCCGTAAAAAAATGCCCAGATCCTATGATTCATTTACTAAAATAATTGGAAATGGAAAGGCTCCGAAGGATATTAAATCTGATTTAAATAAATTAACTGATAAGTATGATTATTTTTATAACAGAGTTAAAGATCCATATAGTAGTAGAGCCGATGTTGCTCCTCTTTCCACTACTCTGGCTCACCGTACTATTCTTAATGATTATAGAGGCAAAACTTTAATTCAGGCTGAACCAGGATTGAGAAATATTTCGCGTCGTTCCGAAAAAATTGGTACTCTTATGGACCTTGAGTATGAAATTACTGATAATCGAATCCTTCGTAAGTTAAAAGGTGAAGAGGATGAGATTCTTGGGGAAATTGTAAATGAGTGTAATCAGAAATTTGATTATACTCTTAAATCCAAAGCAAGGTCTTTGGCCTATGACAAAGACAGAGATGCAGAGAAAAACAGAAAGTATAAGGAAAGCCAGAAACCGGAGAATCTGGACGAAGAGTTTAAGTTAGTTGGTGAGATTAAGGCAGATATAATTCAGGCAAGGGTTAGTGAACTTATTGACAACGCCAAGAAATATGAAATTTCTGACGGTGACAAGGAACTTCTTCGTGAGCTTAAGAGTACTCTTTCCGAATATGGAAACATCATTAAGAATGCAAATACAAAAAATGATTTAAAGATGTTCGCAGGAAAGACAGAAGAACTTAAGGATATATACAGACCTTTGAATTACGTGCATCATAATCCTGAGAATTATGAAAATGTAACTGGCTATAAGAATCTTCAGGATTCTCTTGGAAAAATAAAGCTGATTCATGATACCTTTGAAATCGGTGGAAAATTGAATGATGATGGTTCTGAAACCAGGGAAGAACCAATTCCACCGGAGATTACTGAAGTTTTAGGTCAGATTGATAAGATGTGTGAAGCAGATGCTCATTTTCTTGATGGAATCAGGGATCTCAATGTAACGGCTATGTCACTTCCTCAGCTTAAGAAGGTTTATACCAAAAATAATCCTGATATTAAGCTTGACCGTATGAAACTCGAAGAGGCAGTTAAGAAGCAAAAGCCAAAAACAATTGCCGAGCTTGACAAAATTGACAAGGAAGTTGCTCCAAAGGTTAATGAGAAAGATTACCAGACGAGCCTTAAAATTAATAATCAGATTAACGTCTTAAAATACATAGATGGTATGAAGAAAGAAGTTGACGCTACCGGCAAGCTGACTTACAACCAGCTGGTTGATATGCTTGCAGCAAGAGCCGTTATATGTGCACAGAGAAACAAGAAGAGAGGACTTAATAAGGAAACTTCATCACTTGCAATTGCTGAAATGGCTGAGAAGATTCAGGATATGTATCTTATCAAGAATTTCTATAACAACTGTAAGTCTGATCCAAAGATGATGAAAGAGCTGATTGATAATTTCCAGAGTGGTCATGGCGGCGCTGTAGAAGATATGATCAAGAAGCATTCCAATCTGATTACTACTAACAAACTGAATGGAGATCCGAAGGTTCTTGAGAGATTTGTTACAACTCCAAAGGAAAGAATTAAGGCCTTCCAGGAAGAGTTTAGTAAAAATGGTGGTGATAAACCTGCATTCGCCATGGAAATTATTCTTATGCGTAATGTTGCAGAAGCCGGAAGAAAAGACAGTTCTAATTTAAAACAGCCTTTGAATGCAGAAATGCTTGCAGAGGCCAGAAGACAGGATGCTCTTTTAAGAAATGATAAAGTAATGCCGGCTATTTGCGCCGGAGTTCCTGATGCAAAATTTGGTGAATTACTTACAAGAGGTAATGGTGGCAAATTCGTCGAGCAGGTAAGACGTATTGCTGATACAAACAGATTTGGTAAGATAGAAGGCATTACTGAAGTAGTCGAGAAGAATACCATTGTAGGAAAATATAAGTCTATTAACAAAGAAATTAAAGCATGTGAGAAGGCTACACAGGATCTTTTCAAAGATGTTAAGGCTGGCAAAATCACCAGGGAGGATTTTAACAAACAGCTGAATGGTTACTTTACCGAACTGGTTGCCCAGAGTATTGTGGCATCTGATATGATAACTGCAGCCAAGGCAACAAAGACTCAGAAGGAACTGAGAGTAGATTTAAATAAAAAGGAATTTAATGAGAAGGTTAAAACCTTAATGAATTCCGAAGATTTCAAGAAGAATTACAAGACCATGATGGAGCCTGATAATATTCCTAAGGAATTCTCACTTGACAGTGTGGCTAAGCAATATAATGTGGCCAGGGAGAAGAATGCTGAGGCAGCCAGAAAGGCAGCAGAAGCAAAGGCTCTTAAGGAAGCTCAGAATGATGTTAAGAAGAAAGTTGGCAAACAGCTTGCTGACAGACTTAAAGAGCAAAAACCATTAGGACCTATGGGATTTTAGTCTGAAATAGTTAAAAATCTTTAATAAAAATAAGGGACGAGCTACTTCCCAATGTGGCACGTCCCCTTATTTTATGATATAATGGGACTAGTATTATAAAGGAGATTGTTTAAGTGGAAACAATTAGTAAAAGCAGAAGAAGACAGGCAATTTTTGTAGGATATATGTATCTCTTCCTTATGATTATTGCAGGAATACTTGTTAGATTGAAGGGCTCAGATAATATCTATCCTACTTATCTTATAAATATAGGTGTGGACTTAACAGGCATGCTTGTAGGCTATGTGCTTTATGTATGCTGTCTTGTGGATGTGGGCAAGACAGGTGCCAATCACAAGAATCTTCTGTATCTGATTAATGTTACCTTTTTCGGTCTTTTTACAGATCTTGTTGCATGGCTTGTGGATGCAGATCCTTCCTATCGCCTTGTTAATATTATCGATAATACTTTCTATTATATGTGCATGCCGGCAGGATGTTATTATTTCTATCGATATGTTTCAGGTGTGGTTAAGAGTGAAGATAAGGTAGAAAGCGTATTCAGTAAGATAATTCATTTTGGATTTTTCGTTGCCATTGCAATGAGAATTATTAATGTGTTTACAGGCGTGTATTTTACGGTAGATGCAAATGGTGTTTATTCAAGAAGCACTTTGTATCCTGTCTCGATGATATATCTGTTTGCTACTACAATAGCATCAATTATTCTAATTATTAATCACAGAAAACAGTTTCAGACTTATCAGATAATTGTACTGCTTCTCTATGTGTTAGCGCCAACCCTGGCGGCTGTATTCACCATTGGTGTGTATGGAATCTCCATAAGCTATGGCGTGGTTATGTGCGTGCTTTTACTGATGTACTGCCTTATTAATATTGAGCAGAGTAAGACCAAGGCCATTGCTGACAGAGACCTTGATATGGCAGCAGCAATTCAGCACAGTATGCTGCCCCATATTTTTCCGGCGTTCCCTGAAAGAGATGAATTCTCTCTTCATGCATCAATGAATCCGGCGAAGGAAGTAGGCGGTGACTTCTATGATTTCTTCCTTATTGATGAGAACCATCTTTGTATGGTAATTGCGGATGTATCCGGTAAGGGTGTGCCGGCATCATTATTTATGATGATATCAAAGACAATCCTTCAGAGTGTTGCAATCCTTGGTGTATCTCCGGCGCAGGCCCTGGAGAGAACCAATAATGCGATTTGTGCGAACAACCAGGTGGAGATGTTTGTAACTGTATGGATAGGTGTTCTTGATATTAAGACCGGTATTATTACTGCATCCAATGCAGGACATGAGTATCCGGTAATTAAAGAGAAGGACAGCGACTGGAAGCTTCTTAAGGATAAGCATGGAATAGCAGTTGGCGCAATTGAAGGCGCTAAATATAAAGAATATGAGATAAAGATGGAGCCTGGCTCAAAGCTCTTTGTATATACTGACGGTGTGCCGGAGGCAACCAATGAAGAGAAGAACATGTTTGGTACAGCCAATATGGTTGATGCATTAAATGCCAATAAGGACAAGGCTCCTGCAGAGATTCTTCAGGGTGTGAAGGAAGCGGTTGATGCTTTCGTTAAGTCTGCTCCTCAGTTTGATGATCTGACCATGCTTTGCATTGAATATAAGGGGGCATCAAATGTTCAGTAATACACTTGGAAGACATCTTCATGAGTATGTGAGGGATTACTGTGTCTTTGATTTAGAGACAACGGGAACAGATCCAAAGAGAAACATGATTACCGAGATAGGTGCGATTCGTGTGCTTGGAGGAGAGATTGATGCTGAGTTTAGTCAGCTGGTGAATCCGGGAATTCCAATTCCTCCTTATATCACCGAGATTACGGGAATTAATGATGAGATGGTTGCTGATGCGCCTCCTATTGGGGAAGCTTTGGAGATGTTCATGGATTTTGCCGGAGATCTTCCACTTGTAGGACATAATATAATTCAGTTTGATCTTAAATATATATACCGCTTTGCAAGAGAGTGCCACAATAAGACCATAGGTAATGATTATATTGATACACTGCCACTTGCCAATACCAGACTGCCTGCCTTGTCACATCACAGACTGGGTGACCTGGCAACTCATTATGGAGTACAGGTTGTTAATGCCCACAGAGCTCTTGGCGACTGCCGAATGAATCAGGTGGTATATGAAAGATTAATGCAGGAGAATGTGCACCGTACTGATGATGTAAGGGCTGAAGAAATATGCCCGCAGTGCGGTAAGGTCATGAAGATAAGAAACGGAAAGTTTGGTGAATTCTGGGGATGCACGGGATATCCTCTTTGTAAGTTTACCAAGAATCTGACAAGAGTATAAAAAAAGTTTATTATCGTGTTTTAAGGGTAGCAATCGATGCTGTTTAAGAAGAAAATAAAACAGGAAGAATATGATAAAGAAAGACTCATTCCCGTCATAAAGGCAAGCATCTGTAACGGAGAGAAAGTGGCAGGTTTTAAGGATATTCATACGGGAGTATTCGAAGATGTTATGCTACTTAAAACTGATGCGGACCTTGAGACATTCAGAAAACGTTTTGGAATTGATGGCGATATTGAGACTATATACTAAGAAATATTAAGGAGACAGGTTATGGTTAAGCATGTAATACTATGGGTACTTAAAGAAGAGATACAGGGCGAAGAGAAAGACAAGATTAAGGCTGGAATTAAGGAAGGCTTGGAGGGACTTAAAGGACAGATTCCTGGACTTATTGATATCAAAGTTAATATTAATCCTCTTCCAAGTTCAAACTGTGATGTAATGCTTGATTCATCTTTTGAAGATGAAGAAGCGCTTAAAGGGTATGCTGTTAATCCAAAGCACGTAGCTGTAGCAGATGGTAAGGTCAGACCTTACATGGCAAGCAGGGTGTGTATGGACTATGAGGTATAAAAAATTTGTGTTTGTGGTTATAACCACGAAGAAGGGAGAAATGGTATGACATTTAATGACGTTTTAGAAAAAGTAAGAGGCCTTGCAGCAAAGGCAGATGTTTCAAATGTGGATTTTCTTGCAGTGCAGGTTAATATCACAGGTAAGAGCAATGGTGTATTCTATGTAGAAGTAAAGGACCACAAAATCAGCGTTGAGCCTTACGAATACAATGACCGTAACTGTGCACTTACCATCAGCCTTGCTGATTTCAACAAGCTTATTGATGGCAAGCTTGACCCGGTAGTTGCATTTACAATGGGTAAACTTAAAGTTGACGGTGATGTTGGAAAGGCTCTGGAGTTCGCTAAATTAGTTAAATAATAATTTGGCGAAATATAATAATATGTTTCGTTCGGAGGCTTTGTTATGATTTCGTTTCTTGTTGCTTTACTTGTACTTTTAGCAGGATTCTTCCTGTATGGTAAACTGACAGAAAAGGTTTTTGGACCAGATGACAGAAAAACACCTGCAATTGAAATCAATGATGGTGTTGACTGTGTTCCAATGAAGACGTGGAAGGCTGTGCTTATACAGCTGCTTAATATAGCCGGCACGGGGCCTATTTTTGGAGCGCTCATGGGAGCATGCTTTGGACCGGTAGTTTTCTTATGGATTGTTTTTGGTTCCATTTTGGGAGGCGCTGTTCATGATTATATGAGCGGCATGATATCCTGCCGAAATAAGGGTGCATCAATAGCAGAATTATCAGGTATATATTTGGGTAAGCCTGCACTGTATGTAATGAGAATATTCTCAATACTTTTACTGCTGCTTACAGGTACTGTATTCGTTACAAGTCCTGCATCACTTATAGCTAATCTTACACCTTCATTTTTATCAAACGGATTCTGGATTGTGGTAATTCTTATTTATTATGTGCTTGCCACACTGCTTCCAATTGATAAGGTGATTGGTAAATTATATCCGATATTCGGAGTAATTCTGATTGTCATGGCAGTAAGCATCGGCGGTGCAATGTTCGTAATTCCAAAGTATCACATTCCGGAACTTGTACTTGCAGACCTTCATCCTGATAATCTTCCGATATGGCCGTTTATGTTTATTACAGTTGCGTGCGGCGCCATCTCAGGCTTTCATGCAACCCAGTCTCCAATGATTGCCAAGTGCATCACATCGGAGAAGGAAGGCCATACAGTATTCTATGGAGCAATGATAATTGAGTCCGTAATTGCACTTGTATGGGCAGCAGCGGGAGTTGCATTCTATGGAAGCACACAGATGCTTAATGATGCCTTAACTCTTGCAGGTCAGTCAGGTGTTGTTTACGAGATCAGTAAGACTATGCTTGGCAATGTAGGCGGTGTTCTTGCAGTTATCGGCGTAGTTGTATGTCCTATCACATCAGGTGATACAGCATTTAGAAGCGCAAGACTTATTCTTGCTGAGTGGACCAAGCTGGATCAGAAAAAGATTGTTAACAGACTGATTATTACAATACCTCTTCTTGGAATCGGAGCCGTGCTTACGCAGCTTGATTTCAATGTACTTTGGAGATATTTCTCATGGAGTAATCAGACTCTTGCGATGATATCCTTATGGGTGGCAACAGCTTATCTTATTAAAGAGGGTAAGAAGTGGAAATCACTCCTTACAGCTCTGCCGGCAACCTTCATGTCGGCGGTATCACTTACCTATATTATGATGGCACAGGAAGGACTTAAGTTATCAAAAAACATTTCATATCCTGCCGGATTAATATTTGCTCTTACACTCTTTGTGATATATGTGGTATTGAGCATAAAGAAAGCAAAGCAAAAATAAAGAAAAGCATAAATAAAAAAGAAGGAGAGAGTTCCGACTAAGGTTCTCTCTCCATTTTGCGTAATATCGTCATCCCCATAACGATATGATACACACACAAATAATTTAGTTTTTAAGTCCCATGACTTCTCTTGTCTTCATCTCAAGTTCAGCATCACTTATGATGGTAATACGTCCATTGTCATATTCGCTCTGAACCCATTCATAAATCTTCTGAACCACATCTGACTTCTTATCAACAGGATTCATTCCCTTATCCTTTAAATATCCGTTAACCCAGTATGCAACGCCTGCCATACCTGATGTGGATGTAACTGATACCTTAGGTGGTCTGTTAAGAATGGTCTCTGTATCGAAGATGTTATAAATCTCATGATCTTTTAACATACCGTCTGCATGAATACCTGCTCTTGTTAAGTTGAAGTTTGCTCCAACAAATGGTGTCATTGGAGGAATCTCATAACCTGTTTCCTTAGAGATATATTCTGCAATCTCAGTAATCTTCTGAGTATTCATTCCATTTAAGTGACCCCTTAGTGATGCATATTCAAAAATCATCGCCTCCAGAGGCACATTACCGGTTCTCTCACCGATACCAAGAAGTGAACAGTTAACTGCTGATGCGCCGTACATCCAGGCTGTGGTTGCATTAACTACTCCCTTATAGAAATCGTTATGACCATGCCACTCAAGCATCTCTGACGGTACATCGGCATAATGCTGAAGACCATAGATAATACCGGATACGCTTCTTGGAAGTGCAGCTCCGGGATACGGTACGCCGAAGCCCATTGTGTCGCAGGCACGGATTTTGATAGGAACTCCTGACTGCTGGCTCATCTCGGTAAGAGCCTGGGCAAATGGAATTACGAATCCGTAGAAGTCTGCTCTTGTTATATCTTCGAAATGACATCTTGGCTTAAGACCGGCTTCGATGCATTCTGCAACAACGCCCAGGTATTTATCCAGCGCCTGTTGTCTGTTAAGTCCCATCTTATTAAAAATGTGATAGTCAGAGCAGCTTACTAAGATACCTGTTTCCTTAACGCCGATGGAACGAACAAGTTCGAAGTCCTTCTTGGATGCTCTTATCCAGGTGGTTATCTCCGGGAACTTATATCCAAGTTCCATACACTGTTCAAGAGCCTTGCGGTCTTTCTCAGAATATACGAAGAATTCTGTTTGACGAATCATACCGTTTGGGCCGCCAAGTTCGTGAAGAAGCTTATAGATGTGAACCATCTGCTCGGTAGTATACGGAGCTCTTGACTGCTGGCCGTCTCTGAAAGAAGTATCTGTAATGAAGATATCTTCCGGCATGTTCTCAGGAACCTTACGATAGTTAAAAGCAATCTTTGGAGTCTCTACATATGGGAACATCTCGCGGAATAACTCCGGATGCTCCACATTCTGAAGCTGGTAATTATATGGATCCTGCTCCAGTTTGTAGGTCTTATTGCTTAATTTAATACCTTTATTAACATGAGTATTCATTTGGTGTCTCCTTAAATTTCAATAACATATCTATAATATACCTATTTTAAGGCATTTGCAATTGACAATATTAATAAAGATATAATGCGTAAGGGCGCTATGTATGGTATAATTAATATTTAGTGAGGTGCTACTATGGGCGAGAATTTAACCAAATCTGATATTGATAAAATAAACGAAGAGATAGAATATCGTAAATATACCTTAAGGCCGAAGCTTTTAGAGAGTCTTAAAGAAGCAAGGGCGCAGGGTGATTTATCTGAGAATTTCGAATATTATGTGGCCAAGAGGGATAATAACCGTAATAACAGCCGTATAAGATATCTGGAGAAAATGATCACCACGGCCAATATTATCGAGGATACTTCCAAAGATGATGAGGTTGGAATTAATACTTCCGTTACTCTTTTCTTTGAAGAGGACAATATGGAAGAGACTGTAAGGATTGTTACGGGTATAAGAAGTGACAGTTTAAACGGACTTGCAAGTATAGAGTCTCCCCTTGGCAAGGCGCTGATGGGGCATAAAGAGGGAGACAGAGTCAGCATTAAGGTTAATGATAATTACAGTTATTATGTGGTTATTAAGAAGATAGAGAAGAATGTGGACGATTCAGGCGACCACATCGCATCATATTAGTTAAGGAAAGATTAATGAAACTTAGTATTATTGTACCTGTTTATAACATGGCAGGTGATGATAAGTTACAATTTTGCATGGATTCCCTTATTAACC
This sequence comes from uncultured Lachnospiraceae bacterium, assembly GCA_902789665.1. Lineage (GTDB taxonomy): Bacteria > Bacillota > Clostridia > Lachnospirales > Lachnospiraceae > UBA3766. The sequence goes on from CADAOY010000001.1 coordinate 73,612, forward strand.
AGACCATCCGGGATTATGAGATTATTGCGGTGGATGACGCATCTACTGATAATTCGCTGGATATTCTTAATGAATATAAGTCAAAATACCCGAACCTTGTCAGGGTGATTGAAGGAAAGGTTAATAAGCATCAGGGCGGAGCCAGAAATGCAGGAATGAAGGAAGCCAAAGGGGAATGGATAGGCTTTCTTGATTCTGATGACTGGGTAAGTCCGGATTATTATGAGACGCTGATTAAAAAAGGGGAAGAGACCGGGGCTGATGTCGTAGGATGTAAATATAATCTTGTTAAGGAACATACTTATGAGATCGGAGAGGTTGTTGAATGTAATTCTCCTGACCAGTGCGGAGTGATGGATAAGGAGAGGAGAAAGAATCTTCTTCGTAATGCAGGCTCCATGGTTATTAAGGTCTACAGGGCAAGTCTTATAAGGGAGAATAATTTAAGTTTCCCGGAGGGGATTTTTTACGAGGATAACTGTGCTTCGCCTGTGTGGTGTATGCATTATAAGCATTTTGAATATGTGGACAGGCCTATGTACTATTATTACCAGCACGATGTGTCCACGGTTCATACCATAACTGAGCAAAGGTGCAGGGACAGGCTGGTGGCCGGAGAGACCATGCTTAAAGAGATGAAGGAGCGCGGTTTCTTCGAAGAATATAAAGATGAAATAGAGAATATTTTTACGATTACCTATTATACCAACACGGTTTTCTCATATATGAGAATGAAGAAGGGGCGGAAGTATTCTTTTATTAAGCATATCAAGGAAACGATGGTAAGGGAGTTTCCGAATTTCAGGGATAATCCTTATTATGGGAAATATATGGATGAAGAGCAGAAGAAATATACGGATCTGTTTATGAAGAATTCATTTATTTTTTACGTTAAATACATGCTTTTGTGGGCATACAGGGATATAAGATAATTTGTTATGCTTTTGTTGTACTTGTGGTGTTAAAGTTTGATTAACAATTGGGAATGTCTTAAGAAAGGAAGTAATAAACATGAGCGTTTTTAATACAGAAGAAGAAGATAAGAAATACGGAGGACGGAATTATTCAGATGTTATGTCTGAAATAAGAGACACCGGGAGTGACTTATCTGACAAAATCAAGAAAGCCGTTGAAGCAAGATTAGCTGAAGAACAGAAGAATTATCCTGATGAAGATGATCTTACAATTGCAGATCCTGAAATCATGAATCCTACAGGTATGTTTAATGCATGGCTTATTTCTGAAAAGAAGATGAGTCCTGAAGATGCTTTCAGGATTAATAAAGATAGTGAAAATTATGAAGCTTTGGCTGATGAATACGCTAAGTTTATTGCAGACAGCAGTGTTTTGGCTCACGAGTTCAATGGTGAGGTTATCAGCGCAAAGCCTGGTGCAATTGCAAAGGTAATGAAGGATGCATATGCAGCAATGAAGGATTATAAGATCCCTGTTTTTGATGTATATGATATTAATCAAGGCAAGGATGCCCTGAGGGTTGTTCATGGTGCTAAAGAGTTACTTTCAGAGATTCACGAGCAGGCTTATGCTTTCGATACCATGCCATATAAATTAAAGACTATAGACGGTGCAATAGGCAGTAAGTATTCTATGAATTATTTGCCTACTGCTGAAACAAAGGCCATTAATACTTTCTATGGAGAAATAATTCCGGATAATAAGGTTAAGGAAAAGGTAGAGGGCTTCCGTAAAGTAACAGAGGCTCAGAGAGAACAGGCACGTGAAATGTGCGCCATTATTGGTAATGCCTATGATCCGGGTTATACATATTCACCACTTCGTCTGTTGGTACTTCGTGAAAGAATTAAAGATTTCATGGGTAAAACAATGGAGGAGACCAAAGAAGTTACTGCGGATAAGGTTTATGATGAAATTAGAAAAAGGGCAGATGATATTTCTGAAACAACAGCTATGAAGAATGTTTCGGAAGCTCGTATGCTGGAAAGACTTCTTGGTAATAAAGATGATGAAATTGATGAGATTGTTTCCGTTAAGGGCGCTGTCAAAATTTCAGTGACAAAAAATAAAATTAAATCACAAAAGCAGATTACCAAGGAGAAAAACAAAGCTGTCGAAAAAAGTGATACAGGCAAAAGTATTAGGGATATGAAAGACAGACAGGTTAAATCATCAGACCATGATTTTAAATTAAGAGCTGAGATTTATGGTGAAGATGTACAGAAAGAAATTTACAAGGTTGATCAGAATAATAAACACTATGATAATCTGAAGAAGATAGCCGATGCAATTAATGTTATCAACTTAAATATCAAAGCTCTTAATACACCTGTTAAATATAATTTTCAGGATTTTGAAGTCGATGGTGTAAAACCGTCATTTATCTTTGGAAACTATGTAAATGGAAGATATGAAGCGGAAGATTACTATGAGCAACTTGTAAATAATAATAATAGTATTAAAGCAGCCATTGATGCCATTAAGGCAGATGAGGATTATGACAAACTTCCTCAGAATATCAAGGATATCGTAGCTGTATCTGAAAATATATACAGATTTGATAATCATTTCTATGACTGGATTGAAGAGATGCCGCTTCATCTTACCAGCGTTGATGAAGCCAAGAAAAAATATAGTAATGTCTATGACTTTGTTAAGAGCGACGGTAAGAAAATTGAAGAGCAGATTAATACTGCCAAGAATGCACAGGGCAATACTTATAACATATCAGTACTTAAGAATATTATTGATGAGAATAATGCTGTTAATAACATTGACGTGGATAATCACAAAGAAATCTTCAATAATGCTGATTTAGTAGGTGGTTTAAATGATGATAAAGTTAATGTTAAGAACTATATTGAAGAATTACAAAATGGCATAGACTCACGTAATAATATGACATTCGATGATTTTGCAAAGTTACTTGCATTAAGAACCATTGCAGATGCAAAGCGTAATTCATTCCGTGGAAACTCACTTAATAAGGATGTGGACAGAAATGAATTAAATAATATGATAGATGAGTTCAAGAATGAGCCATCTGTTAAAACAGCCTTCCAGTATGCCAAGGTTAATCCTAAGAGATGGGAATCACTTAACAAGGCATTTAAGACAGGCCATGGTGGTGGAATTGAGGATTATTACAAGACAACTCTTAAGGTTGCAAACTTCGAAGATATTCCTCTGAGCGATACATTCGCAAGATTCAGACCAACTGTAAAAGAGAAGATTGAATTTATGCAGGATCTTGTTAAGAATGGTTCAGAAAGATTAACAAGTGCAGTAACAGATATTATTGTATGCCGTAATATTGCAGGCGCTGAAAGAGATAAAAAAGGCAAGCTTGATTTTGTAATGAGCGGTGACTTCATTAAGAAGGCTATAGAGCAGGAAAAGATTCTTAAAGAGCATAAAGCTTTCAATAGTATGATTCGTGAGATTGATCGTAAACAGCTTAAGGATCTTATTACTGAAGGTCATGGTGGTGCCATGTCAGAACTTGTAAGACAGAAGTCTGAACAGGCATTTATGAGAGGTGAGAAGGAAGTTCATTCAGTATTATGGCATAATACTATTGATGGTATGATTGACAGAATCAATGCCCAGTTTGCTGAAATTAAAAATGATGTTAATGATATTGTGGCAAATCTGCCTAAGGTTGACGAAAATGCAGATCCACTTGAACTTGATGAAGCATATAATAATGCATTCCGTGCCGGAGATGATATTGATATTGATAATGTTGATGATCTTAAACCGGATATTAATATTGCTATGAAGAGAAATGTTGCAAGAGTAGTAGTTGTCAGCAAGATGAAGGAAGAGAAGAAGAATGCCAGCAGAGATGAATATGCTTCAGATTTTTCTGACAGTGATTTTATCAAACGTGTTGATAAACTTATGGATGACCCTGAGTTCGGAGTTGTATACGCTCAGATGATGAAGCCTGAGAATCAGGTTGAACAAATGACCGTTGAGAATATTAATAATAAGTATCATGAAGTAAGGCAGCAGATGGGACTTGAGAAGAAGCCTCAGAAGGCTAAACAGAACGAGCCTGAGAAGCAAGTTGAGAATAAGGCACCGGCAATGAACTAGGTGAAGTTTAAGAAAGGGGACATGCCCTATGAAAGAAGCAGATGAAAAGATTGTTGATGAAGTCATAAATTCAATTAATAATCCGGATATGGATGATGACGATGATGATGGCGATGCAAAGGACGATCCTAAAGCTGAAAGACAAAGAAAAGTTGAACAGCAGAATGCTATTTTCGCTAACGGCGTTGAACAGGAGAAGCGCCGTGTAGAGGAAGAGCAGGAAGAAGAGGAAGAAAAAAGAGAAGAGAAGGCTTATCCTAAGCTTGAAGAAGATGCAAGCGAAGAAGAGATGACCAAGTATACAAGCATGGTTTTGATTAATCAGGCTGAGTATAATCGTAGGGCCATTATTGGCGGATTTGCTTTGGCGGCTGGTTTTGAAAATGCAGCTAAGGAAGTTAAGCTTTTCTTAGAGAGATTTTCTCAGGCGCAGGTTAATAAGGATGCCAATTTCCTAAGTGGTGCTAAACCTGAAGGACCTGCTGATTATCAGAATATTATTAAGAAGGCACAGGAGTTTAATGCACTTGTTGAAGGCAAGGATCCTAATGTCACTCTTGGACAGCTTGGTGAGAAATATGTATCTTTGATGAAGGATGTAAGGCAGTACAGAGCTGATCATAAGCCAAGACTCAGAGGACATTCATCACCTGAATCAGCTGAAAGATACCAGATAATGGGTGATCTTTATGAAAACGGAATTTACATGAAGAAGGCTCTTAATATGCTTGCCAGTTCAGCTAAAGCATCAATGAAGGCAGCAGGTCAGCAATTGCCTATTAATAACATGACTCTTGGAGAATTATCTCCTAAGTTTATAGATACTTTCAGCCGTGATGCCGATCAGAAGCCAATAACCATTGGCGGTCCGGAAATGGAAGAAATAAGTAAAACAGCATTTGAAACAGCCCAGATGCATAAGAATAACGAAGCGAAGAAGATTCTTATAAAAGGAATTATGAAACAGATGCGTGAGAAAAATTCCAAGAATCTGGATATTAATGGTTATTATAAGGCAACTCCGGAAAACAGTGACGGATATGAGATAAGAAGAGGCGGGGATTTTGCCTCAACTTATCAGATGATAGAGGCAGCAGTTGTAAAGAGAGATCTGGACAGATGTAAAGATCCGAATGTTACACTTGATGAGCTTAAGGAAATTCATAAGAATCTTGTGACCGGCGCGCAGAAGAAAGAGATTTCTGCTTTATCAAAGAGCCGTGCGGTTGCATTTAAGTTTAAGACTGCAGCCAGGGAAGGTAAGGATCTGCAGGAGGTTGCAGATGCAATAGTTAATGCCAATACAAGTCTTAAGAAGAAGATGGCGCAGAATACTGAAATCATGAAAAATGGAACAGTATTCGAGTGGATACAGCATAATGGTATTCAGCCGGACAGAGAGCCGTCTTTCATGACATCTTCATTTGCATATAATTATCTGCTTTCTGATCTTCTTGCGAATAATACGGAATTTGTTCAGTACAGCACAGCGTCAAGAAGTCACCTTATCAGTGATGAGACAAAGAATAAGGAAGAGCAGTTCAGAGACAGAATGTACAGGGATTTCATTAAGAAGACAGGCGTGCTTGATGATATGCTTGATAAACCGCTTAATGATGAAATGATGCGTGAGATGACAAGAAGGCTTGACGATCCGAAGATTAAGAAGACGTTCAACAGGCTGGCGATGAATGTGGAGAGGCAGATTTTTGACAGAAATCTTTCAGAGGCGCGTGATAGTCTCAACAAGGCTGCAAATGCTCAGAGAAATGCGAACAGGAATGTTCATAAAAACAGCGTTGTAAGTAAGCCGACGCAGAAGGTGACACCGGGACCTACAGGGCCTAGGATGTAGAGCGGCCGGGCAGCGCGGCAGGGCGCGGGCAGCCGGAAAAGCGGTGCGGTGGCCGGCAGGCGAGCGGCACGCATGGCGGCGGCACACACTGCGGCGGCACACTCCCCCGGCGCGAGTTGGCAATACGCGGGGCGGCGCGGCGAGAAGGATATGAAAATAAGAATAGAAAAAGGACAAAACCAAAAGGTTTTGTCCTTTTTTGCATGGGTTACTATGGAGTTATTCATAGAAGTCTATTTTTGTACTTCCTGAATCGGCCTGAATATCGATGGTCTTATCAGCGCCATTATCCTTCTCGTAATCATCAGATTTCTTTTCATCATTAATCTTAACTGAACCTGAAGTTATATCAAATTTATAATTATAATCTGATTCCTTGCCCTGAATATAAAGTGTTGTTGAACCGCTATCTGTTGAAGATGTAAAATTTCCAATAACACACTCGTTGTAATTTGTGCTCCCACTTGATGCTTCGGCATTAACCTCATCAATTGTGCTTCCATCCACTTTTAATGAACCACTGTCTCTCTTTGTGCCAAACTTTGTAATATCGCAAGAATCAAGTGTCTGGCTTCCGCTGCTTGAATCCAGTGATACCTCTTCTGCATTTACATTTATAAGCTTAATGCTTCCTGAATCTTTCTGAATCTTAAGGCTGTCAAAATCAGCGTCTGTAATAGTTGTTGAACCTGAATCTGAATCGATTACCACGATGCCTGAGCCTGCGCAGTCGGTGATTTTGGTAGAGCCTGATGATGATTCGATATTTCCTTCGATTGCAATGTCTGATACTTCGATGCTTCCTGAATCTGACTTAACAACGAGGTTGAGAAAATCAGCGTCTTTAACTCTTATTTCAATATAATTCTGATATTCTTCGTTATCGCCTATGTTCATTGTGAAGAATGTGCCGTTTTCAGGATATTTTGATGAGACGGTTAATGTACTATTTTCGTTTGTAATGGTTGGCTCTAATTTTTTATCGATTTTGTAGTATACCTGGTTTGCGTCTCCCTTTTTGATAACTAGTTTTGCTGAATCAACATCAACATTAAGAGAATCAAAAGTTTCAACATCAACAGTATTTTCAATCATTTCCTTTGTTGATGAAGTGAGTTTGTTATTTATAACTTCGAATGAGAAATTATCAGTTCCGCCAAGGGCTTTGCCGATGAACAGAATGCCTACGCCGATTACAATTAATGCAGCGCATATTATTGCGGTGATTCCTAATACTTTATTCATTATTTAGGCCTCCTTTTTCTTTCCGATTATTGCTTTGCAAATAAGTATGATAAGTTTAATAAACAGCTCTGCTAAGAAGATGGTGATTATAAGAAGTAATGCACCAACTGCTGCAATTATAAGTCCTATGCCAAGACCCACAAGTTTTGTTCCGAATCCCGGAAGAATGAATGATAATACTGTGCATATTATTCCGGCCAGGAGAACCAGTACTGCTGATAATCCAAGGCTTAAGAGTACAACTGTTATTGTAAAAATCAGTGTAAAGCATATTACTAAAAGTGCGATTGCGATTGGCAGTGTAACAGGTGAAGAGCAGATGATCAGTATTGTAAGCCATACGATTTTGGCTGTGCTCTTTGCACCTTTCTCTGAGTCGTGCTTGTCAACCGTCTTCTCAGCACATTCTGAAATGATGTTCTTGGCGATGTCCTTTGGTTTGCCAAGTCTTATGCTGATGTCTTCGTTCTCAGCGAAGTTCATGTCGTCGATGTATTCTGAGTAATAGTTAAGTGCATCGTCTCTGTCTTCTTTTGGAAGGTATTTAAGTTGCTTTTCCAAAGCTTTAAGAAATTCTGTTTTATTCATTGGATGCACCTCCTAATAATCTGTCGATGTTATTCTTGTAAACTTCCCATTCTGCTTTGTAGAAGTCTAACTGCTTTTTTCCGTCTTCAGTAATTGAGTAGTATCTTCTGTTTCGTCCTTCAAATGGCTGATCATATGTTGTCAGTAAACCGGATTTCTGTAATCTTCTTAATACCGGGTAAAGTGTTGACTCTGAAATGTCCACAACTTCCTGAACCTTCTGCGTTAGTGTGTAACCGTATGTATCGCCGGCTGCCACAACGCCTATAACACATGCATCCAATAAAGGAGCTGTAAGCTGATAAGTCATATGTGTTACCTCCTGTGCAATATTGTTTTCATGATGATATTATATGGTGTATAATATTGTTTGTCAACACAATATTGTAAATTTTTTTAAAATTTGGGCAAAATCCCCGTTTTTCGCGGGTTCCCGGCGCCTGAGCCCTCGCCGCCGGCGAGGACGCAAGGGATTGAGGGGGAGAAAATGGCTGGTGGAGACGGCTGCTCCGTTTGTGGTATAATGAGCGAAGAGGAGACGCGCTATGAAAAAATCACTCATATATATAATGATAATTTTAGTTTTGACCTTAAGCTTCGCAGGCTGTAAGAAAGAGGAACCGGTGGACACCGAAGAGGATAAGGAGGTTATTGTGCTTTATCCGGGAAGTGATGAGGCCGGTGAGAACGGTGATGCGGGCGCTGGGTCTGAGGGCGTGACGGATGGTGATGAGGCGGATGATGCTCTTGTGACCGGAAGTGTGTTAGAAGGTGATACATTAGGAACAGATGGTTTGGCGGCAGGTGGAGCGGATTCAGAAGGTGAGTCCGGTGCAGCAGATGCGAACGGAGCGGCTGTGAGCGGTGACACACTATTTGATGCCATTACATTATATGCATCCGACAGAGTAAATGTGCGTACAGGTCCCGGAACAGAATATGATAAGGTAGATGTTGTTGCAAAGAGAACAGCAGTATCTGTTATTGGAGAAAATGGAGAGTGGTATAAAGTTTCTCTTAATGGAGGAGAATATTATATAAAGAAAGAATATCTTGTGACAGAAGATAAACTTCCATCCGGATATCTTATTGTTATAGATCCGGGGCATCAGGGTAAAGGAAACAGTGAGAAGGAGCCGATAGGTCCGGGTTCATCAGAGATGAAGCCTAAGGTATCATCCGGTACATCGGGTGCTACATCAGGCCTTGCTGAATATGAACTTACATTAATGGTATCTCTTAAGTTACAGCAGGAACTTGAAGACAGGGGATACGAAGTAGTAATGGTTCGTACAACACATGATGTAAATATAAGTAATTCTGAAAGAGCAGCCATTGCGAATGATGCAGGAGCCGATGCTTTTATCAGAATTCATGCGAATGGCTCTGAGAATACATCAACCAATGGAGCAATGACGATATGCCAGACACCGTCCAATCCGTATAATGCGGATCTGTACAGCCAGAGTAAAGAACTCTCAACTGATGTGCTTGATGAACTTGTCGCATCCACAGGCTGCAACAGGCAGTATGTGTGGGAGACAGATACCATGAGTGGTATTAACTGGTGCCGCACTCCGGTAACAATTGTTGAGATGGGATATATGAGTAATCCAACAGAAGATGCCAATATGGCAACAGAAGATTATCAGTGGAAAATTGCCAAGGGAATTGCAGATGGCATAGATAAGTATTTCGCAGAATAAGAAAAGGGGTTCGTGAAGAACCCCTTTTTTAATGGCGCTGGGCGGCACGAGGGCGCGCGAGGCTGGCGTTGCTGTGAGGCGCTCGGCGTGGCGGGCGCGAAATGGGCGCGCAGGGCACGTGGCGGCGGGCTCGGCGCGTTATTTCATTAAATAATTTATGCGAAAATATAAAAAATTAACGATAAACGATAAAAAATTGTTGACAAACGTTTTTTGCTGTTGTAATATAATGACATAGCAAGAGAAAAACGTCCGTGGCCAGGGCGGATTTCAAAGGCTTAGAGAACGGACCACGGCCGGGCCGGTTCTCAAATAAAACGCAAAGCAAAAACAAAAAGCAAACGCTTAAAGCTGAAAACTGAAAGCCGAAAGCAAAAGACAAAAATAAAAAGCAAACTCCCAAAGCTAAAACACAAAGCCGAAAGCGGGGAGCGAAAACAAAAAGGAGATAATCATGAACGAAGAGAATATTAAATTAGCAAAAGTTAAAAAGAGTTGTAAAGCATTAAGAATCGTAACAAGAATCGTAGCAATCGCATGTATCGTAGGTTGTGTAATGGCAATGGTCGGCGGAATTGCAATCATGTTAACTGGACAGAAATTCGACGATGCAATGATGAAGGCAATGGAAACCGGTGATCATGTGGTTATAACCACAGAAGGTGTTACCACAGCAGATGACATCGCAAATAACGGAAAGACAGATGTAGTTGTAACAGATGCAGACCTTATCCCTACTAATATGGAAGCTAACAATGCATATGTAAAGTTTGGTGACCTGGATCCTCACAAGATTATGGACATGGAAGTTGAGTCCAGCATCCCTGCTCTTAATGACTATATGCAGACACATAAGTTCAGCATGGTATATGGCACTTACTGCACAGGCGTTGGCATCCTCATTGGTTTGCTTGCAGTAGTTATGAGCTTACTTGCATCAACATTCGCATTCATCGAGAAGGCTGACACTCCATTCGATAAGAAAGTTCAGAAGAAAGTTCTTATCTCAATGATCGTACTTAGCGTAACATTATTCTTCACAGCAGGTACAGGTTTCGCAGTAATCTGTGGCCTCTTAACATGGGCAGTTTATACAATTCTTGACTATGGTCTTACACTTCAGACCCAGGTTGATGAGACATTATAAGGAGGTGCGCTATGGGACAGATTATATTAAGACTTGACCGCGTAATGGCGGACCGCAAAATCTCACTTAACGATTTATCGGAAGCAGTTGGAGTATCCAACGTAAACCTCTCCAAAATGAAAAATGGCAAAATCTCCGCCATCCGCTTCTCAACTTTAGAAGCCATCTGCGAGGCGCTTGACTGTCAGCCGGGTGACATTTTGGAATATGAAAAATGACTAAGTAGGTAATTATATGAGTACAAAAGACAGAGTTATACAGGCTTTGGAAAAATCCAAAGGTGAATATATTTCGGGAGAAAAACTTGCCGGTGATCTTGATGTGTCCAGAAATGCAGTCTGGAAAGCTGTTAATGATTTAAAGAAGCAGGGATATGCCATTGATTCAGTTAAGAACAGAGGCTATATGCTTTCGGAGAGTTCGGATATTATCTCTAAGGCAGGTGTTGAACTTTGCCTTCGTGATATGAAAATGAAGACACAGGCAAAACCAATTCTTGATAATCTGTCAGTATATGACAATATTGATTCAACCAATACTCAGGCCAAAAGAGAGATAGTATTTGATGGTTTTGATGTACCACACAAAACCACAATTGTTGCAAGGGTTCAGAGTAATGGCAAAGGTCACAGTGGAAAGAATTTCGAGTCACCAAATGGTGGAATATATTTAAGCATGATTTTGACTCCATCAGACCTTGTGGTAACTGAGCCGGTAAACCAGGTTGTAACAAAGATGGTTATTGATGTGATCCTGGATAAGTGCGGAATTTTACTTGATAGGAAAGAAAATAATTCCCTGTATGCCGGAGATGAAAAGGTAGTCGGCATTCTTACAGAAGCTTTGTCTGATTTAGAGACAGGTGTATATAGCAGATTTATTGTTGGTATTGGAATAAGAACAGATATCCTTGGTAAAAAGGCAGGTGACATGCCATCTAAAAATCAGATTCTTGCAGCTCTTATTGCCAGATTTTCTGAATTATAATTGGGTGACTATTTCAAATAGTCAACCATAAAATGAAAACAGGTTGACAAACAAACCTCTTCATTGTATAACTTTATGTGGTTAATACAAAAGAAGAGGTTTTTTTAATGAATATAATTTTTGCAGGCGCATTACTTATTTATCTTATTATCTTTATCGCAATTGGTATTCTTGATATTAAGAATATCAAGTCTTTTACAGATTATTCCGTAGCAGGTAAAAAGCAGAATTCCTTATCAGTTGTAATGACACTTCTTGCAACTGTTGTCGGCGCATCTACCACGATTGGTATTACAACAACAGTTTATAATATCGGTTTTCCGGGTATCTGGTGGCTGGCATTTGGTGCTGTGGGGCTGATTTTGCAATCGGTATTTTTATCTAAAAAGGTGAGAGATATCGGCGCTGATACATTGCCTGATCTGGCGGGAAGAATCGTTGGAAGACCTGCGGAAGTTATTATATCATTGATTATCGTTATATCCTGGGTTGGTGTTATTGCAGGGCAGCTGGTTGCAATGAATTCGCTCATTACCTTTGCCCTTGGCAAAAGCAGCACCCTCATCTTCGTAATCACATCCATTATCGTAATTGCATATACTGCTATCGGCGGACAGATGTCAGTTGTTAAGACGGACAAGGTTCAGCTGGTGATTATCCTTCTTGGCGTAACAATCTGTATGGGATATCTTTATTTGACAAGAGGCGATAACAACGGCGCCATCATGCAGAATATCGAACTTCTTAATGAGAATTACAAAGTGTCAAATCTGTTTACGCAGATTTTTGTAATCGGCGGTGTATATTTCTTAGGACCTGATATCATGTCCAGAAACTTCATTGCAAAGGACAGTAAGTCTGCGAAGAATTCAGCATGGATTGCAGGCGTGGTACTTCTTGGATTCTCTGTAATTATCACCTTAATCGGTATGTGGATTAAATATAATGTTACTCCGGAAGAAATGGGCGATATGGGAGCGCTGATGTATGCGATTTCTATTATGCCTAAGTGGGTTGCAGTTTTGCTGATATTTGGGCTCTTGTCAGCGATCCTTTCATCAACAGATACCTGTATCATCAATGCATCCACAATCTTTGTTAAGGATATATTAAAGAAAGAAAGCGTAAAAGGCGTAAGAATAACCGTTATTGTAATCGGCGTGATAGCGTTGCTTCTGGCGGTCCTTGGACAGGGAGACATTATGAGCCTTCTGACCGGCGCTTACAGCATATATACGCCGGGGGTTATTTTCCCACTAATGATTGCAATTTTTGCATATAAGAAAAAGGGCATTAATATGGGACTCTGGGTTACAGCTGTTATTGCAGGCGGACTCTTCGGAATTATGGGAACATATTTCGGAAATGTCCTTACAAATCTTGGTATACCGGCAGTAATCATGAATTATCTAACCCTGATTGGTATGGGCATCTCCCTTATTCTTTCGCTTATTTCAGTTAACTGGAAGGAGAAAAAATAATGACCACTGATGTGCTTAAATTAGCAGAAGAAATTATAGACGGTTACAGAATTTCAAAAGATGATGATTTAAATTTTCTTAAAAGTACAGACCTTGGCAAACTTAGCGAAGGCGCAGATAAATTAAGAAAACATTTTTCAGGAGACAGAGTTGATTTATGCTCAATAATCTCAGCGAAGAATGGTGCCTGTTCAGAAGACTGCAAGTACTGCGCTCAGTCTGCTCATAATCATACGGGATGCGAAGTTTATGATCTTCTTAAATATGATGATATATACGCACTTGCTTCTTCTAATGAGAAGGCGGGAGTGGACAGGTTCGCAATTGTTATTTCAGGGCATGGTCCTTCAGATGAAGATTTTGAAAGAATTATAGAGATATTTAAAAGATTAAGGGCTGAGCTTAAGATTAATTTTTGTGCATCTTTAGGCTTCCTTACACAGGAGCAGTTTGACAGGCTCTATGAGGCGGGCGTAAGGAATTATCATAATAATATCGAGACATCGCCAAAGTACTTTAAGAAGATTTGTACGACTCATACTTTTGAGGACAAGAAAGCGAATATTAAGAGAGCGAAGAAGGCCGGCCTTAATGTGTGCTCAGGTGGAATCATCGGTATGGGCGAGAGTATGGATGACAGAATTGATATGGCGCTTGCGCTTTCTGAACTTGAGATTAAATCAATTCCGATTAATACCTTAATTCCGATTCCAGGAACTCCGCTTGAGAATCTGCCGAGGCTGACAAATGATGAGATATTAAGGACGATTGCGATATTTAAATATATAAATCCTGAAGCCGACATTCGTCTTGCGGCTGGCAGAAAACTCATCGAGGGTAACGGTGAGGCGGCATTCAGGGGCGGCGCCAGCGCTACCATTACAGGTGATATGCTGACCACATCGGGCTCTACAATAAGGAGCGATCGGGAGATGCTCGTCAAGATGGGAAGAGAAGTGAGAACATAGCCTAAGCGGCGTCAGATACGGCAGCCAGCGAGGCGACCGGCGCAGTGAGAAGAGTGCGCCCGAAATGAGCATATAAAAAAGCCATCCAGCATTTGGATGGCTTCTTCTTGTGTTAGACAATTAATTCTTTAATTAAATGCATTAACCTGCTCACGAAGATTTGCAGAAATCTCTTTAAGTTCTGCAGCCTTACTCTGAAGCTCATTAATGAGAGTAACCTGTGTTGCGGTAACTTCCTTGGCACGTCCAACGTGGCTGATACAACCGTCTGTATTTTCTTCAACAACGCTGAATGCAGTTTCAACATCATGCTTACTCTGATAGAAGGTATTCATGGTCTGACTTAAGTTGTCATTGGTTTCACCAATCTGCTCAATGCTTGACTGAATATCTTCGAATACCTGAATAATTTCATTACTGTACTGCTTGTTATCCTCGAAGTTCTTCGCTGAACTGTCGATGGCTTCAACTGTGGCTTCGATGTGCTTGTTGATATTCTCAATAAGATGAGCAATATCTGTTGTTGCCATTGCAGTCTGCTCTGAAAGAGAACGAATCTCATCAGCAACAACTGCGAATCCCTTACCGGCCTCGCCTGCTCTTGCAGCCTCGATTGAAGCATTGAGGGCCAAGAGGTTAGTCTGTGATGAAATACCATCGATGGTGGATATGATTTCATTAATCTGGTTGGCAGCCTTCTCAAGATTCTTAACATCTTCAAAAATCTGCTGAATGGAATCTGCAGATGCCTGAGCACTGTCTGCCAGTGAACCTGCAGTGGAAGAGGATGCCTGAATCTGCTCTCTTGTGTCATTAAGTTTAGAACGCATATTCTCGAATTCCTGGCCTACCATATCGATGTCCTTGCCGAAGGTATTCATTCTGTCCTTGCCACCGGCAACATTTCTTGACTGAACATCCATGTTACCAACGATTTCTTCCATCTGATTATTAAGAGCCGTGGTACCATCAGATACATTATTGGCAAATGTCTGAAGATTATCGGAATAATTCTTAATCTGGTCAGCCGATGAATTACTGTATTCAAGCAGCATATTCAGCTTTTCCATAAGTTCGTTAAAGCCCTGTGAAAGCTGTCTGATTTCTCTTGTACCCTTAACTGAAACCTTATTACTGAAGTCGCCGGAAGATATTCTTCTTGAAAGCACTGTAATAGGTCTTGCTATATTGGATGCGGAAATTGCGGAAATAACTATACCTGCTATAATCGCTATGGCAAAAGCAGCGCCGAGTCTTAATATCACCTTATTAATAGTCTTGGTAAGAATACGTGTTGATACTGCCTCAACTGCATACCAGTCGCAGATTTCAACAGGTGATATATAGAAACGTCTTGATTCATTATCGTAGTCCTTAATGGTTACAGGATTTCCGGATTCAATGTTGGCGGAAAGTTCTGCATAAGGACTGTCAGGAAGGTCTGTCAAAGCGATAGGATCTTCTTCATAACTGTAATCCTCATTAGGATGAGTGATAACACCCTGTGCAGCATCAATTAAAAAGCCGTAACTGTTTTCAGGTGTTTCTGCTTCTCCAACAATAACGCCAAGTTCATCTACGAAAATATCCATAGCAAGGCAGCCGGCGAACTTGCCGCTCTTGTCATAACAGCCTGTTGATACTGTTACAACAAGTCTGCCTGTATCGGCATCCTTGTAAGGACTTGTATAATGGATGTCTCTGTTGCCTTCGCAAATCTGATAATATCCCCTGGTTCTGAAATCATCAGACGGGTCAGGTATATAACCTGTACCGGAGCTCATTTTGTTCTCGGTACTTATAAAATACAGGTCGTAGATTTCGTCCTTGTAATTATAATTATCAACATAATCGGTAAGGTAAGAAATAAGATAGTCCTGATCGTAATTACCTACAATATCAATGGCCTGTGACTGTGAAAGCACATCCTCGCCCTTAACATAGAGCCAGGTATTCAGCTCCTCGGCAAGATTGGATGCGGCCTTGGTATACTCTTCGTCAAACTCGGAGCGCATACTTCTTGATACCGTAAAGTAAGTAACAAAACCGGAAAGAATAATACATACCATAACAACTGCAGTAGTCATGGTGATGATTTTGCCACGAATTCCGCGCATATGTAACCCTCCTTTAATACACATTAAAGATATCTTAATAATATCAAAAATTACTTAAAAATTAAACAAAAAAATAATTATAAATATAAAGTATTTGCACTTATTCAATAACCCCATCTTATTGACTAAAAATGTCTATAATTATATAATTTTAAGTACTATTGTATTATATTGGAGGTCGGTTACAATGTCGAAGTTTCTGGAGAAACATAAATTTCCGTTTTTATCTGCAATTTCCTTATTAATGATTTTAATTATTGGAACTGCTCGTTTTTTGGGCTTTACTTTTCCAGGTACAATCTGGGCTCTCGTTCCACCTTTCGTGGCAATTCTCTTAGCCCTTATTACCAAGGAAGTTTACTCGTCACTTTTTATAGGTGTTGCCCTTGGCGCAATTATGGCAGCTAACTGTAATTTCACGGGTACCATTGATGTACTTACTGAGGACGCTTTCATCGCCGCAGTTACAGATAATGCAGGTATCCTGGTATTCCTTGTACTCCTTGGAATCGTGGTTGCCCTTGTTAATAAGTCCGGCGCATCACGTGCATTTGGTACATGGGCAGAGAAACATATTAAGACAAGAACCGGTGCGATGCTGGCGACTTTTGCCCTCGGGGTTTTTATCTTCATCGACGATTATTTTAACTGCCTTACAGTTGGTTCCGTTATGGCGCCTGTTACTGATGCCAAGAAGATTTCAAGAGTTAAACTTGCATACTTAATCGATGCGACCGCTGCACCTGTATGTATGATTGCTCCTGTATCATCCTGGGCAGCAGCAGTTTCAGGCTGCGTTGAAAGCGAGACATATACAGGCTTCGAACTTTTCGTAAGAGCCATTCCATATAACTTTTATTCAATTCTTACTTTGGTATTTATCGTTACCATTGCAATCCTTGGATACGACTATGGCAAAATGTCCGACTTCGAGATTAAGGCTCAAACAAAAGGTGACTTAGGTATTCTTGATGTTTCCATGGAAGATGAGAAAAAGGAAAGAGAACTTGAGGAGAATGGACCTGCAAATCCACCTAAGGGCAAAATCTACGACCTCATTATTCCTATTGTACTTTTGATTGTTATTTGTATTCTTGCACTTATCAGAAATGGTTCAATTGCCTTAGGAGGAGGCGTTGGCATAGCTGAAGCTTTATCTGAAACAGATGCTTATGTTGGTCTTCCTTGGGGAACCTTCCTTGCTCTTGTAATAATTATTTTTTATCTTGTATTAAGAAAGGTTGTAACTTTTGACGAAGCAATGGAGTGTATTCCAAAGGGCTTCTTCGCAATGGTTCCGGCCATTACAATTCTGGTTTTGGCTACAGCACTTAAGAACATGACAAACGGAGCACTGGATGCCAGAACTTTTGTTGAAATTACCATGAAGGGTGCAGGACATCTGCAGTGGGCACTCCCGGCGATTATTTTCTCAGTGGCAACTGTTATTGCTTTTGCAACAGGAACATCCTGGGGAACATTTGGTATCTTAATACCTATCGTATCAGTTGTATTCCCTGAGACATCAAGTCTGTATTTCGTTGGTATTTCTGCATGTCTTGCAGGTGCCATCTGTGGTGATCACTGCTCACCTATATCAGATACAACAATCATGTCATCAGCCGGTGCGCACTGTAATCACTTAGACCATGTATCAACACAGTTACCGTATGCGGTATCGGTTGCAGGTATCTCATTTATCTGCTACTTCGTAGCGGGATTCCTGGACAGAGTTAATCTTACATGGATTTCAATTCCATTTGGCATTGCACTTACCATTGGATTCTTAATTATGATGAAATTTGTGGTTGCAAAGAAAAAGACTGAATAATATCAGGAGAGATTATGTCTAAAAGAGACAAAATAAAACAAAGAGTATTTCAGATTATCCAGATTGGTAATACTTCAGATATTCCAAGCAGGTCTTTTGACATATTTATAGTTGTTGTAATTTTCATTAATCTTTTTGTTGTATTCTTTGAAACATTCCAGGAGTCGGCGCCTTTTCACACGCTGCTTTTTGCAACTGAGGCTGTCACCATCGGAATCTTCACAATTGAGTACATCTTAAGATTGTGGACTGCTGATGTGGCTTATCCGGATGTGCCGAAATGGAAGGCTGTCTTTAAGTTTGTATTCTCATTCTACGGAGCCGTGGATCTGCTTACGCTGCTTCCATTTTACTGTCCGTTTTTCTTCCCGGCAGGAGCAATTGCTTTCAAGATTCTAAGAGTTGTCAGAATCTTCAGGCTCTTCCAGGTTAACAGCACATCGGACGCTTTTAATGTTATTACTGAAGTATTAAAGGAGAAAAGCAGCCAGCTTTTATCTTCTTTTGTAATGATAATTATTCTTATATTTGGTGCATCACTTACCATGTACGGTGTTGAGCATCCGGCGCAGCCTGAGGCTTTTCCTAATGCCTTCTCGGGTATCTGGTGGGCAACATCCACAATCCTTACCATAGGTTATGGTGATGTTTATCCCGTAACTTTGGCAGGACGGTTTATCGGTATGCTGATCGGCTTTCTCGGCGTAGGACTTGTGGCAATACCAACAGCTATTATTTCTGCCGGATTCGTGGAAAGATATACAAGATTAAGAGAAGAAGCCTTACAGGGAGAGACAAGGGCGCTTCGCTATGTTCCATCAGTTGTGGGACACGGTCATTCTTTTATAGGTAAAAAAGTAAGCGAGATTGTGCTTCCACCTCAGCTTAAAATTATCGTCATAGTTAGAAATGGCGAGGAAATGGGAGTTACTCCGAAGACTGTCATAAAGGAAGATGATGTACTTCTTTTGGTATCAACCAACCTGGATGAACAAAGTGGTGTGAAGATATATGAAATCATCATCAAGGCAAACCACGAGTGGAACGGCATGCGAATCGAAGATCTTGATATTTCAAGACGTGACAGCATAATTATGATAATTCGTGATGGAAAGAATCATATTCCTGACGGACAGACCATCATTAAGGAAAATGATATTCTCATCATGTATTCACAGAAAAAAGATGACAAAAAGAATGTGCAGGATGTACACTAAAAGTGTATTAAATAATAAATTTTAGGAGGATTAAAAATGGCAGACGTAAGACCTGAAAGTATGGAACGTATCAGCACAAAGGAACTGGCCGATGCTTTTATCGAAGAGCAGATCGCCGCAATCAAGGCACAGGTAGGTGACAAGAAAGTTCTTCTTGCATTATCCGGTGGCGTTGACTCATCAGTAGTTGCAGCCCTTCTCATTAAGGCTATTGGCAAGCAGTTAGTATGTGTTCATGTTAATCATGGACTTCTTCGTAAGGGTGAGCCTGAGCAGGTTATTGAAGTATTCCGTAACCAGATGGATGCTAACCTTATCTACGTTGATGCAACAGATAGATTTCTTGATAAACTTGCAGGAGTTGAAGAACCTGAAAGAAAGCGCAAAATCATCGGCGAGGAATTCATTCGTGTATTCGAAGAAGAAGCTCGTAAGTTAGATGATGTTGACTTCCTTGCACAGGGTACAATTTATCCTGATATCTTAGAGTCAGGTCCTGTTAAGGCACATCACAATGTTGGCGGACTTCCTGAAGACATTCATTTTGAAGGTCTTGTTGAGCCAATCAAATTATTATTCAAAGATGAAGTTCGTGTAGTAGGTGACGCACTTGGTCTTCCGGCTAATATGGTATATCGTCAGCCATTCCCAGGCCCTGGTCTTGGCGTAAGATGTACAGGCGCAATCACAAGAGAGAGACTTGCACTTGTCAGAGAGTCAGATGCAATCTTAAGAGAAGAATTTGATAAGGCAGGTCTTGCAGGAAAAGTATGGCAGTACTTCACCATCGTTCCTGACTGCAAGTCAGTTGGTGTTAAGCACAACATGAGAGTTGTTGAGAACTTCGTGGTTATCCGCGCCGTTAATACCAAGGATGCCATGACAGCTTCCATTGAGCCTATCCCATACGAAGTACTTAACCGTATCGTAGACAGAATCATCACAGAAGTACCTGGCATTAACAGAGTATTATATGATTTAACTCCAAAGCCATCAGGTACAATTGAGTGGGAATAACAAGCCATGCAATCAGTAAACAATAAGAGTGCCGTGAATGCTTGCATTCAAAGGCACTTTTTTTGTGCTGATTATACGGCGCCTACGGCGACGGTTATTGATGAGCGAAGTGAATCAATAACAGAGCATGGCTTGTTACTTGATATTTATATACGTTGACAAAGTATACAAGTTGATTTATACTTTAATAAAGTACAAAAATGTATTGGAGGCGATGATATGGATATTTCAGATAGAATAAAGGATTTAAGAAAGAAAACGGGATTATCGCAAAGTAAATTTTCCGCTAAATTTGAAATTCCCGTAAGAACTCTTCAGCAGTGGGAACAGGGAATAAGCGCACCTCCGGATTATTTGGTCAGAATGATGGCATATATTATGCTGCTTGAGGAAAACGCGCAAATAAAAGATGAGGAATCTATAAGGGGAAAACACGCAGATGGCAAATGATAAAGTTCAATTATTTGAAGACCAGCCGATAAGGACGGCATGGGTTGAGGATGAGGAAGAATGGTATTTTTCAATAGTGGATGTGGTTGGAGTGCTGACTGAGCAACCGGATATTGATGGTGCAAGGAATTATTGGAAAGTACTGAAAAACAGGCTTAAAGAAGAAGGAAGTCAGTTGGTTACAAATTGTAACCAACTGAAAATGAGATCGCCGAAGGATGGAAAAAGATATAATACTGACGTAGCTAATACCGAGCAGTTGCTTCGCCTGATTCAATCAATCCCATCCAAAAAGGCAGAACCTTTCAAAATGTGGCTGGCCCAGGTAGGTCGTGAACGAATAGAGGAAGTGATAGACCCGGAACTGACTATCGAGAGGGCTCTTGAGACCTATGCGAAAAAAGGTTATTCACGAGAATGGATCAATCAGCGCCTGCAGGTAATCCGCGTGAATGCTTGTTGATTTTACATAATCGGAGTGATATAATTATTTCAGACAGAGAAACAAAGGCGTTTCGTCCGTAAGGATGAAGCGCCTTTTTATTTTTCGGAGGTGGTATGGAAAACAAACTTTTGCAGGTTGCTGCGGCAACCCCACGATTAAAAATCGGTGATGTAAAATCCAATACAAAAGAAATAATCGGCATAATAAAAGAATGTGAAGACAGCGCTCTTTTAGTGTTTCCGGAACTATCGGTAACCGGTTATACTTCGGCAGATCTTTTTCAAAGCGATTTGCTTTTAAAAGAATCTGAAAAGGCTTTGTCGGAAATTGCAAAAACAACAAAAGAAAAATATCTGACTGTAGTTGTGGGTATTCCTTTCAGGTATGACAACAGCATTTATAACTGTGCCGCAATTCTTTCTGACGGTAAGATAAAAGCTTTGATTCCGAAATCTTTCATACCGAATTATTCTGAATTTTACGAAGTAAGATGGTTTGCATCGGGCAGGGATATAAAAAACGAAACGGTAAAAATAGGAAGCGAAGATGTACCTTTCGGAGTCGATATTCTGGCAGAAGATGCGTCGACCGGAGCGGTACTCGGAGTCGAAATCTGCGAGGATCTCTGGGTCCCTGATAAGCCGAGTACTCACGCAGCTCTGGCAGGTGCAAACATACTGGCAAATCTTTCCGCATCTGATGAAATAATCGGCAAACAGGATTACAGACGTGAACTTGTAAAACAGCAGAGCGGGTCCTGTTACAGTGCTTATGTATATGTATCTTCGGGCACTGACGAAAGCAGTACGGATCTTGTTTTTTCGGGACATTCGATCATAGCGCAAAACGGAAGTATTCTGAAGGAAAGTATTTTCCCCGAATATCCTCACATCGAAAGGACAATAATAGATCTGCAGGCGATTATGCACGATCGAAGACGACAGAATACATTCGAAAATGAAAATAATATGAGATACAGAAGAGTTGAAGTCGGTTTGAAAGCCATCGGAAGCAATGAAGTAAGCATTCTTGAGTTGGGTGATATTTTAAAACAATATGACTATCCGATAGCAAGAAATCCTTTTGTTCCCGGGGAGGATGAATTAAGGAAAACGCGATGCGAAAAAATACTTCGAATTCAGGCTAACGGACTTGCTGCAAGAGTTCGTTCGACAGGTATAAAAAATCTTGTGATAGGAATATCCGGAGGACTTGATTCGACCCTTGCCCTTTTGGTCTGTCATGAGGCGAAGAAACTGGTTAATGATATCCGTATTATTGCCTACACGATGCCTAACAGAGGAAATACAACCAAGACCACATTCGATAATGCAAACCGTTTGATGGAACTGCTTGCAGACGAATCTCACGAGATTTCCATTGAAGACGGAGTAAACTATCATCTCTCACAGCTGGGTCACAAGGAATCTTATCAGGGTGAAGGAGATATAACTTATGAAAACGCACAGGCGAGAATGCGTACCTACATCCTTATGGATGCTGCAAATATGAAAAACGGCCTGGTAGTTGGAACAGGCGATCTTTCGGAACTTGCACTCGGCTGGTGTACATACAACGGAGACCATATGTCAATGTATGCAGTTAATGCATCGATCCCCAAAACTCTTGTGCAGTATATCTCCAGAACATACGCATATACTTGCGGAAATGAGAAATTAAAAAATGTAATCTTATCCGTATGCGACACTCCGATTACTCCGGAACTGACTCCCAATAAGGATGGCGAGATAGCGCAAAAGACCGAAGAGAAGATTGGTAAATATGATTTAAACGATTTCTTCCTCTTTTACACATTAAGATACGGATTTGAGCCCGCGAGAAGCGTGGCGTATGCTATCAAAGCATATCCCGAAGTTGAAGTTAATGAACTTGTTACTGCCGCCAGGAATTTCTTCAAAAGGTTCTTTACGCAACAGTTTAAGAGAAGTTGTCTTCCTGATGGTCCTAAAGTCGGCTCGGTATCACTGTCTCCGAGAGGTGATTGGCGAATGCCGTCTGATGCATCGGCAGCGCTCTGGTTAGAGGATTTGGAGGTGTAAAATGGCTGTGCCCTAAGGCATGGCCTTTTTTTGTGCGAAGAGGGTGCAAGTGCAGACTTGCTTGCAAGTATATGTAACAGCAAAATAGACCGTGCACACTTGTGTGCTAAGGTATAATTTGCTGTGACCCCTACTCGATTGGGAAAATGTCAACAAATTAAACGTCAAAAATAACCGATTAGACATCTTTTGTTGTCTTTAACTATATATATTATATATAGTTAATTATGAGAAAGAGTGTGTAAACCTTAGGGGAGGGTATATGAAAGACTTGAAAACCAAAACAATTATAAGGGCGCTGGTTGGTGCCATACTTGGCGTAGCAATATGCTTTTTTATGGCCGGAATTGGTGGAGGATTGGGTAAACTGGCATCTAACCCATTGGAATTAATAAGGCAGATAATAGGGTCATCGCTGCTTGGTATTGTCAGCATGGGCGGAATGACTATTTATGAAATAGAGAACTGGGGACTGCTTAGAATGACCTGCACTCATTTCATTTTATCGTTATCGGCCTTTTTATTATGCAATTCGCTGCTTGGATGGTTTGAGAAGGATATTATTCTGATAGTTCTGGTGGCCTGGATTATTACATACTTTTTGATTTGGCTTTTCCAGTGGCTTCACTGCAAGAGTGAAATTAAAAAAATGAACAGTGACCTGGAGAAAATGCAGCGTAAAGAGGAGGATCATCATGAGTAAAATGGTTGATATTGAAGTGATCCTCGATGAGAAATACGTTGATCCCAAAGTAACAATTTACGCAAAAGAGAGAACCGAACAGGTAGACAATATTATAGAGGCTATTGAAAATGTTTCGGGCGCGGATTTTCCACTGGTTCCAGGTATTAATGGTAAGAATATGGAACTTCTGTCACAGCGTGACATTGTGAGAATCTATACAAGCGGAAGAAAGCTGATTATTCAGACTGATGATAATTCTTACTTTTCGGCCAAAACTCTGTCAAATCTTGAAACTATTTTGAATAATGACAGATTTATCAGAATTTCACAGTCAGAGATTATAAATATCCGTAAGGTGAAAAAGTTTGATATCAGTTATTCGGGAACCATTGGGGTTATTTTTGAAAATGGTGACAGAACATGGGCGTCAAGAAGCCGTGTAAAGGATATTAAGGCGATACTGAAAAAATACAGCGAGTAATCCGGAGATAAATATGAATTTTAAAGTATTGGTTACAGGAAAAAACAGAAGAATTGCTAGAGATGTATGCGAGCATCTTGAGAAGGACAGAGGCTACGAGATTATAAAATGTAATCCAAGTATGGATGCGCTTTTTGATCTGGTTCCCGTGGAAATGCCTAATGTGGTAATTATCTGTCTAGGGGATGAAACTTATGAAACAGTGAAAGTTTATGATGTACTCAAAGACTGTGTAAGAGGCCAGTGGCTGCAGGTTCTGGTAATTGCAAGTGATGACGACAGAAGAGTTTTTATGAATAATACAAAACTTCAGAAGATGTTATTCATGCCGCGTCCACTGTCCCTTATGGCTCTCTATACAAAATTAATTGAGATTGAGCATGAGGCTGAAGAGAAGGCTGTTAAGGCAAAGTCGATTTTTACTGAGTTTGTTAATGAAGAAGAGATTGAGAAGGAAAGAAGAAAGAGGGTTCTTATTGTAGATGATGATGCTGGTCAGCTTATGCAGATGAAAGAGCATCTGTCAGAATTCTATGATGCGACTGCAGTAAGAAGCGGAAGTGCAGCACTTAAGTTTTTGGAAAAACATCAGGTGGATATTATTCTTCTTGATTATATAATGCCTGAGATGGACGGACCTGCGACTTTGATAAAGATAAGAGAAAGAAAAGAGTGTGTGAGCACGCCGGTGATTTTTCTAACGGGTGTTTCTGAACGAGAAACCGTGCTTAAAACATTACTTGAACTTAAGCCGCAGGGATATGTGGTTAAGCCTGTCAAAAAGTCAGAAATTGTTGCAAAGATAATTGATGTTCTTGGTTAGAAGGAGGGGAATATGGCTTTTGATGTTGAACTGCTTTTGCCAATAGGAATTGATGTAAAAACCGGTTTGGAATATACAGGTGGACGGGATAAGTTTATATCTGCCATGCAGCGTTATTATAAGGCGTCTGCGGGGAACAAGGCGAAGATAAAAGAATATCTGGATAAGGGCGATATGGAGAATTTATCCATTGTTGTGCATTCCCTTAAAAGCAATTCCAGAATGATTGGTGCAACTTCTCTTGGCGCTCAGTTTGAAATTTTGGAAAATGCCAGCCGAAAAGGTGACACAGCAACTGTAAAAGAAAAAATGGGTGATGCTCTTAAAGAATATGAGACTATTCTTATTGCGCTTGCGCCACTTGGTGAGATGGATGATTTGAAGGCTGATGGGGAACTTAACGCCGAGGAAGCGAAAGAGGTGCTTGAGAATCTTTTGAATGCGCTGGATGAATTCGATGATGATAATTCTATAGAGTATGCGAGAAAACTGATGGGATATCCTTTTAGAGTCACGCAGAAAAACAGGCTGAAGGAAGCGATAGATTTAATCAGTGATTTCATGTATGAAGAGGCAATAGAAATCATAAAAGAGATAAGTACGGAAATAGTGTAAGTGTAGGAGGAAATATGAAGAAAAGAGTATTGGGAATTCTTCTATGCGCCGTTATGATTGCAGGGCTGACAGCCTGTAACGGTGGAACGGTGGAAGAAGTGGAAAAACTTCCAGATGTTGAAGAAGTGGAAAATGAAAATGTGGTTTCAACCACGGATGGTGCTGACGACTTCAGAATAGGAATTGTAACGGGTTCATTTTCTCAGTCCGAAGATGACAGAAGAGGAGCACAGGATTTCCTGGAGAAGTATGGGGAAGATAAAGTTACTCTCGCAATTTATCCTGATAATTTCACTGATGAATATGATGTAACCGTTCAGACAATAGTTGGTCTTTCTGAAGATCCGAAGATTAAAGCCATTGTTGTTAACCAGGCAGTAGATGGAACTACAGATGCATTCAGACAGATTAAGGAAACAAGACCTGACATTATATGTATTGCAGGTGAAGCATATGAAGATTTCGAAGATATAGCTTCGGTGGCTGACCTGGTTGTTAACTGTGATTTTGTCAGCCGTGGTTATCTTATGGTAAGAAGTGCGCATGAACTTGGGTGCGATACATTCGTGCATATTTCTTTTGAAAGGCATTTGTCTTATGAAACTGTAGCGAGAGAAGTTGCAGTTATGAAAGCAGCCTGTGAAGAATTCGGAATGACATTTGCTCAGGAAGAAGCACCTGATCCAACTACTGAGGTTGGTGTGCCGGGAGCGCAGGCTTATATCGAAGAGCATGTTGAAGAGTGGGTTAATAAGTATGGACAGAATGCGGCATACTTCTGCACTAATGATGCGCATACGGAACCGTTGATTGCGGGGCTGATGGAATACGGCGGGTATTTTATTGAAGCGGATTTACCTTCACCGGTTTTGGGATATCCAGGTGCGCTTGATATTGATTTCACCGACAGCACTGCGAGCCCTGAAGAAAAATTAAGAATCGTGGAAGAGGCAGTGGTTGAGCATGGTGGAGCCGGAAGATTCGGAACCTGGACATCTTCCTACGGATGCACGGTTTCAGCAGGACTTGCTGAGCATGCAAGAAATGTCATTCTGGGTGAAAGTTCGATTAATGATATTGAAGATCTGGCTAAAGCTTTTGCGGTATTCTCGCCAGATGCTGAATGGAACGGCTCAACATATATTGATGTTGATACAGGAATTAAAGCAAACAATATTATTCTGATTTATCAGGATACATATATAATGGGTAATCCGGGACGCTATATGGGTGCAACCAAGATACAGGTGCCGGAGCAGTATTTTACGATTAAGTAATGGAAGTTTAGATGGGCAGCAAAAAAGGAAATAAAATTAAAAACAGTAAACACAGAATGCTGATACCACTTATCCTGGTATCAGTATTCATCATTGTTATGGTGGTATATACTTCAAGGCTGGTTTATAATGTGGCGATTCTTAATTCCACTTCAGTTATTGAAGACAGGGTTACCAACGTTGCAATCTTAGTGGACAACCGTATTAATACCGCAGAAAATGTACTTCAGATTACATCGGATTCGGTTCAGCACATGATGATTAGCGGCAGTACGCCATCACGTATTCATGAGTTTTTGGTGCAGGAAAGTGTTAATGCCCAGGAGCAGTTTGGCGACGATTATAATGGTCTCTATGGCTATGT
Organism: uncultured Lachnospiraceae bacterium; assembly: GCA_902789665.1. Classification (GTDB taxonomy): domain Bacteria; phylum Bacillota; class Clostridia; order Lachnospirales; family Lachnospiraceae; genus UBA3766. The sequence continues at coordinate 101,048 of CADAOY010000001.1, forward strand.
CATGAGCCGTTATATTGACGGACTTAACTGGCAGCCACCGGAAGATTACGATCCAAAGACTCGTGACTGGTATATCATCGCAAGACAGAATGATGGTAATGTGGCTCTGGTTCCGCCATATGTGGACGCAGATACAGGTGAGGTAATTATATCGGTTTGCCGTATGCTGCCGGACCGTCAGAATATCATTTCGCTTGATCTTAAACTTAATGGGATTCAGGAACTGATGGAAGAGTTAAGTTTTAATGACAAAGGCTATGGCTTCATTGTGGATGAAAATGGTTTCTTTGTATCTCATAAAGATGAGAGTAAAAAGGGCACAAATATTTCAGATATTCCGGGAGGTGAAGGCCTATTTGAAAGCTTAAAGAGCGGAGAGTCCAAATTCTCATATGATTTTGACGGGGACAGAAGTACTATATTCGCCGACCAAATATCCAACGGCTGGTATGTGGTTATGGTGGTGGAGAATAGAGAACTCTATCAGGATGTAATAAGACAGATTGTCATGAATATCTTAATCTGCTCTGTTATATTCATTATGATTGCGATTCTTTATTATGTAAGTTATCGAAATGACAAAATCCATAATAAGGAAATGGAAGAAATAAAAATCGAGGAGAAGAGACAGGAGTACGAGAAGAAGGCTCTCGAACTTGAAAAAGAAGCCGCCAATCAGGCCAACCAGGCCAAGAGTAATTTCCTTGCCAACATGTCTCACGAAATCAGAACTCCAATGAATGCCATTATCGGTATGGATGAAATGATTCTTAGAGAATCCAAAGATGCGAAGATTCGTAAGTATGCCAGCAACATTGAAAGCGCCGGCAAGACGCTGCTTTCCATTATCAATGACATTCTCGACCTTAGCAAAATCGAAGCCGGAAGGATGGAACTTGTACCTGTAGAGTATGATTTTGCATCAGTGCTTAATGATATAGTAAATATGACGATGAGTAAGGCCAGGGACAAGGGACTTTATTATGAACTTAATGTAGATCCGGATATTCCTTCGGTATTGTTTGGCGATGAAATCAGAATAAGACAGATTATTCTCAATATTACAAATAATGCAATTAAATATACAGCCCAGGGTGGTGTCACAATTAATGTGGCATATCTTACCAATGAGAAGAAACTGCAGGTTAAAGTTAAGGATACTGGTATGGGTATTAAGGAAGAGGATATGGAGAAACTTTTCTCATCCTTCCAGAGACTTGATGAAACAAAGAACCGTAAAGTTGAGGGCACAGGACTTGGGCTTAATATTACCAAGGAACTTGCAGAAATGATGGGCGGTGGAATTACGGTTGAAAGTAAATATGGTGAAGGCTCCACCTTCATCGCTGAGATGGTTCAAAAAGTAATTGACCAAACACCGATAGGTAACTATGTAGACAGACTTGCAGATGCTGAGGCGCAAAAAGAAGTTTATAAGCCAAAACTCATTGCACCTAATGCCAGGGTTCTTATTGTGGATGATAATGATATGAACTTAGAGGTTGTGTCCGGTCTTCTTGATAAGACCAGAATCAGAATTACTACTGCAACCTCGGGACCTGAGTGTATTGAGGCTCTTAAACATGCAAGATTCGATGTTATCCTGCTTGATCAGATGATGCCTGGAATGTCAGGAACCCAGACCCTGGAAATCATTAAGTCCAAACATCTGGCAGATAATACGCCGATAGTTATTCTGACTGCAGATGCCATTGCAGGTGCCAGGGAGAATTATATTAGGGAAGGCTTTACGGATTATCTTTCCAAGCCGGTAATGTATGATGAACTGGAGGCGATTTTGCTAAAGTATATAGGTGCGTCGCTTTTGGTTAGTGAAGATGGAGATTCTGCTTCTGAGGCGGAAATTGAAAAGAAGCTTGTACTGGTAATTAACGACTCTTCAGAAAAATTAAAGGAACTTAAAGAAGTTCTTGCAGGAAGATATAAAGGAGTTTTTGTTAAGGACGAAGCATCAGCTCAGAAGTTCCTTAAGAATCATAAAGTGGAATATATTATAAGAGGCGGCGAAAGTCTCTAAAAATGTTATTTTATGGCATGATAAAGTGATTGCATATTGGGATGGCCTAATGTAATAATAGAACCAGTAATGTAATATTATTTATTTGTAGAAAAGGGGTTATGTTATGCTTAATCTTGATATGAAGGGCAGAACGGTTCTTATTACGGGTGCTGCGGGGCAGCTTGGAAGAGTGATGGCTCTTAAGTTTGCAGAGTGTAATGCAGATGTAATTATTCATTATCATTCTAATTCCGAGAAGGCAGCTGAGCTTGTTAAGACCATTGAGTCAATGGGAAGAAAGGCTTGTATGGTTCAGGCTGATATCACTAATGGTGAAAGCGTTGAGAAGATGAAAGAGAAGATTTCTTCTGAATTTACCATGCCTGATATCATTGTAGATAATGCGGTAATTCAGTATGAATGGAAGAATCTTCTTGAACAGGATATTAAGGATTATTACAGCCAGTTTGAATCCTGTGTTATGCAGACTGTATATATGGCGAAGGCTTTCCTTCCTCATATGAAAGAACAAAGGTGGGGAAGAGTTGTATGCATCAATACGGAATGCGCATATATGGCGGAGGAGCGTAACAGTGCCTACACTTCGGCAAAGCGAGGCCTGGATGGTATAGTCCGCGTACTTGCCAAGGAGGTTGGCGAGTATGGAATCACCGTTAATCAGGTGGCTCCGGGCTGGACTATAAGTGAGAAAGAGAGGCTTACGGGAGTAGAATCTCATCCAGAGTATGAGGCTACGGTTCCACTTAGAAGGCGTGGTACGGATGAAGAAATAGCCCACATGGTTGTTTTCTTATCATCCGATCTGGCATCTTTTACAACAGGCGCTTATATACCTGTAAGTGGCGGAAGGGTTATGCCGGGAATCTAAAATCTTTCTAAAAGAATTGCAATTTTGTGGAAATACATATTTTCTCCTGATATAATGAACAAAATTATGGAGGAACGAATATGGGTATTGCACCGATTAGCGGATTTGGCTACACACCATATGTATATAATACCAATACAGTCAGCAAGGCTTCGCTTGGATCAGTTAACAAGATCCCTGATGATGTATTATCATCCAAGGTTGGATATGAATCTTCTGAACAGGAGAATATTAATCCACTTAAGATGGGTGAGACCAAGAACCTTGGAGATGTTATTATGTCCCAGATGAGTATGGGATATCTTAATGCGGCAAGAGTGCTTAAGAGTCCGGAGGAGATGCTTGGGGAATAAGGGAATATAGTAGTTGGAAAATAAAGAATATGATAGTTTATTGACACCGTTATACTATTTTGTAGCGGTGTCTTTTTTATTACAAAATAGTCGGGTTTCGTGATTTTGTGTTGACATAATTGTTTACATAAGTGTATGATGTTAGTACTTATACTTGGCGAAATATTAATTTTTTCTAAAAAAAGTGAAAAATAAGTATAAAGTTCGCCTCTTAGTTAGCCGATAAAATCTATAAGGTTTACTATGCCCTTTTTATAAGGGTAGTTTGGTATAGGAATATAGATATTTACTGATAGATTTGTGTATTATTGTTGCTTTGTTTTATTGGAAGGAGAGAAACATGAACAAAGGATTGAAGAAGGTATTGTCTTACACATTGATCACCACAATGGTGGCTTCAATGGCGTTGACTGGTTTTGGTGGGGGTGCCAGGACTGTAAAGGCAGCAGGGGAAACTTATGACTCTGCCAGTTTGGTAAACTACAGCACAATTTTAGGACGTGCTGTTGATTTTGGTATTCTTGCGGATACTTTGGCACAAACGGGCTCACATACAGAGACAAATATGGCAGTAAACTTATACATTGGTGGAAATCATGCAAATGACCCAGATCTTGCCGGGGAAGAACCACTTCCATTTATTATTGGCGGTATTCAATCAGGTTCAAATTTGAGTTTAAGAATTTCGGCTAATGAAAATCCGATGACTATTAATATCGAAACTAATGGATATGTAATTGATAATACAATTAAACATAGTTTCAACAAAGAAAATCTCTCTAATGATGAAAGGCAATATGGCTACATAGATTTAACGCAGGCTAATGCTGACGATAATCATAATGGCGGACATAAAGAAAATGTTCCTAATATTGATTATAATTTTGGTAATTTTCATACTGTTTTTAAAAGATCTAGCAGCGCTGATATAAGTAATAATATTGGATTAATGATTGATCATATTTCGGATGAGTCTACATTGTTGGCCAATGCAGGTACTAGTAGAGGACTAAGCATTGACCAGGGTACACAGGGTATTAATAATTATACTTTAGATTTGACTGATGCGAAATATGTTGGCAAAACTGTTTATATTGACGTTGATAGAAATGGGGATTTATATAGAGCAATTAAATCGACAGGTGGTCTTAGAATAAATAAGGACACAAGCACGGTTGTTGTGTTTAATATTAAAGGTACTGACCCTGTAATATTAAATAAGTTTTTTGTAAATTCCACTGACTCAACAACAGTAAATGCAGCAAAAGACAATACTGAAAGTGGTGATAAAAACTCTGCTGTTGACACGGAAATCTGTCAAAAAATAATATGGAATATACCAGATGCGAAAGATGTAACCTTAAATGCATCTGCGGGTCTGTTTTTAGTTCCGGATACATCGGCTGATGTTAAAATTAATGAGGGATCATCTGCGGGATGGATAGCAACTGGAGGTAAGGTTACAAATGTTAAGTCCGAGTTCCATTATATATATCGTGGAAGAAGTAAGACACTAAGTTCTAATGAAAATGGAGCTATGCATTTCGCGATGCATAAATCTATTTATAGTACAGTTGATAACAGTGGAGCACCAGTAGAAAGAGATGATATTTCTGTTTCTTATAAAGAGTTTAAGTTTAAGATTTATGAAACAGATTCTAATTTTGATATCACAAATGCACCATTTCTTACATTTGGCTCAGAGGATAAACCATTTGGCGATGAGGCAAATCCAACAACTTACTCAACACATAATGATGCTAATAGTAAGATCTTGTTTCCAGATATCAAAGTAAGTTTAGCAGATTTTACTGGAGACACTACCTCAATAACAAAATATTATGTGATTAAAGAAACAAATGATGTTGGAATTGATCCGTCTACTGGAATTGCAAATAATGATGGTAAAGTATGTATTAAACTGGTTGCTAATAAAGTAAATGAAAATGGTCAGGATGTTATTAAGTTTAATGTAACAAGCAAATATTATTTAACCGCAAACGATAATATTCCATGGAAAACTAATGGTGTTAAGGATGATAACACTGAACCTGGAATTAATATGACTGGTAATGAATTCTCGTTGGGTGGTTTTTATAATCAATATAAAGAAGGTGGAAACCTTAAGATTACAAAGGATGTAAGCGGGGATACCTATGCCGCAGATGAGAAAGATAAATTTAAAGTTACAGTTACAGCGAAAGATTCTTCCGGTAACGTTATAAGTGAAAAGGGCCCATACAATATAACCGGTGGTGCTTTTCAAAATAGTGACAAAGAAAATGAAGATGTATATACTTCCTTGACTTTTGATGCAGAAGGTAAAACTTCTTTCTATATTAGAAAAGGTGGAGAAGTAACTTTCAATAATCTTCCTGACGGTACCAAGGTTACAGTTGAAGAAACAGATTACCCTAGCACTTACGCACTGCAGACTGATTCCAGTGCGCTGACTGATATAATAATAGTATCCGGGGAAACTAAGACAATTGCATTAGATAATAAATATACGGCAGAAAAAGGTAATTTAACCATTACCAAAACTTATGTCGGTATTGAAGCATCACAAATACCAAATCCAGATAAGGTTTTATTAAAAGTTTCAGGCCCTGCTTGGCAAGATGCACAAAATTATTCTTGGTCAGGTATTTCGACTGATAATAATGCACTTACAAAGACAGTTACCATATCCAATATTCCTGTGGGTGAGTATCATGTATCGGAAGTTGTAGCAGATCAATGTATAAGCGGCTACGATATTAAGGTATCGGCGAAAGTTGGTAATGTTGCGAAAGCTCTCGATTCGAATCAGGGAGTTACTGTTAATGTAAACAAAGGTGCAACTTCCGATGTAGTATTTACCAATACTTACAAACAAACAAGCAGCGTTACTGTAAAGAAAGTAGTGGAAGGATTAGACAGTTATGCTTCGCTTTCCAATGATTTTAAGATTAAAGCATCTTATACACCTTCTTTTGGATCAGTACCGACAACGGTAAATCTTGTTATAGGTGGAGGAACAGGAACAGATATCAATGCAACCGGTTCCGGAACCTCGACCGATCCGTATGTTTGGACAATCCCGGGGGCTCCGGTTGGCGGAAAAGTTGATTTTGTAGAAGAAGGATATAATGTTGATAAGTTTGAAATCAGCACTATAAACGGTAAGACAAGTTCTGATAGTGATTTTGCAAAAGTGACATTAGATAGTGTTTTTGCAACATCAACAAACAATGTGATTACATACACCAACAAATATGAAAAAGAAAAAATTAATATTAGTTTAGTTAAGAAATGGGTTGAAACAGGAACTGCGTCCAGACCATCTACGCTGGAAGTAAAGCTGTTAGCTAATAATAGTGAGAAAGAAACAATCACATTGACAACTGAATCGGGACAGCCGGGTACAGTTGCTGTTGGAAGTGAACAGTCATCCGTAGCGGGTACGACAATAACCACGTGGACATATAACAAAACCGGTTTGGATAAATATGATTCTAACGGTAATTTAATTGACTATACTTGGACGGAAACAGTGCCTAGTGATTATGCCTTGGTAAGTAATGTACCCTCTAGCAATAATACAACAACATTAACCAACATTTACCCTGTTCCGGAGCATGGAACAATAACAATTAATAAAGTTGTTGAAGGTACTACTGATAGCAATATAACCGGTGGAACATATTATGTAACGTTAACAGGTGCAGATGGTAAGTGCTATAATACATCCGGAACGATCGTAGATGTCAGTCAGGCAAAAACACCCGTAACAGGTGGAAATAGTGTTACATATAGCAATTTGCCGGTTCAGCAATATACATTAGAAGAAGATATTGATGCAGCCAAGAAAGCAGGTTATACATTAAAGTCTGTTATCAGTGGTAATGATGTTTCTGATAATAATAAAGTGACATTGACAAGTGACGGTGATAGCAAGAGCGCTACGATCACCAATACTTATGCGCCTGTTGGGTCTTTGAAGATTACCAAAGCAAAGGCAACTGATTCAGATGCTTTTCCAACCGGTGCTGATGAATTCCCTATAGAGGTTACTTTAGGCGTGACAGGTAAGTATTTGGTTCGTATAGATGGTACATCTACTGCAGCCACTGAAGTGGAATTTACAGCAGGCCAGTCAAAAGAACTGCCTTATGAAATAGGGGTAGGCGAAAATCTAACTATTTCAGATATTCCTGCCAACACAACATTTTCAGTGAGTGAAAATCTTACAGATTCGAAGTATGTTAATTTTGATACAGCACTTATTTCTGATGCCGGAAATGGCACGATAGCACAGGGAACAACAAGTGAAGTTACTGTAACTAATAAATATACTGCTCCGGCGCCACAGCCGACAACAGGATATCTTAAGGTAACAAAGGCATTTAACGCTGAAGCACCTACAGCGGTAGCACAGTGTCAGTATACGTTTACTGTATCTGGTCCACAGGGCAATTCTTCTACTGATAGACAAATCACTATTACCGGTGCAAATACAGAAACAATAGCAGATCTTCCAATAGGTGTATATACTGTTACTGAAAATACACCGGCAGCAGACCATATTAGTGGATATACATTTACCGGTGCAGCTAATAGTGGAACAACTGTTGAGGTTAAAGCAGAACATGTTGATGCAGATCATGCAGCAACAATAACAATTACAAATAATTATACGCAGAACTCATCCGCACCTACACCTACTCCTATTGATGTAACATGCTCTAAGAGAGAAACAGGTAAGACAGAAGAACTCTCAGGTGCAAGCATGCAGCTTATAAAAGATGGTGTAACTACTCCTGTAGCTACTTGGACAAGTGGAAGTTCTGCTCATGTTATTAATGGTTTAGGAGAAGGTACATATACTCTTAAAGAGGTTAACCCTCCGACAGATTACGAGATTGCAGCACCAATAACATTCACAATAGTAGATGATAACGGTACACTTGTGGCTGTAGATGCTAACAATCAGCCATATCCTAACAATACAATCGTAATGTTTGACAATAAAGCTCCAATGAAGGAAGTAAGTTTCAGCAAAGTTGATGCATATAACTCAGGTGAGATCGCTGGAGCCGAGCTTACTCTTTACAAATATGTAGGCGGAGTACAGAGTACAGTTACCAATTGGACATCATCCGAAACAGAAGTTTATAAGTTCACTATCGGAGCGGGTGATTATGGCATTGAAGAGATAGTAGCACCTAGCGGATATGAAACGGCAAGTTCATTGGTTAGATTTACGTTAACTTTTGATGCTAATGGAAATGCAGCAATTGTTGTATCCAAGGGCCCTGGTGAATATGATGCAACTAATGATGTAATTAAGATAAAGGATGATCCAATCAGAGTAACCGGTAAACTCTCAGTACATGTTGAAGAGAAGAAGACAGGAAGACCTGTACCGGGTGCAGAAGTTGAGGTTACTGGTCTGGATGGAACAACAAAAACTTATAAGACAAACGGAAATGGTGAAATTGTTGATGAAAATGGAAATACACCTATCGATGTACCGGCAGGCAAGTATAAGGTTACAGTTAAGAAAGTTCCTGCAGGATATGAAGTTGAGACAGGTCAGACTGCTGAGGTAGAGGTTCCTGAGAATAAGGAAGGAAGACATATTGCCAAGATTGTCTCATCAACCGGCGGACTTAAGATCAAAGTACTGGAAGAAGGTACCAACAGAGAAGTACCGGATGCAACAGTAGTAGTTGAGGCACCTGAAGGAGTTAAGTTCCCGGATGGTTCAACCAAGATTACTGCAATAACAGATAAGAATGGTAATATTACAACTTATACAGGTGCTGATGGAAAGACTTATGATCTGACTTCAGGTTTAACTCCTGGTGATTATAAGATTACAGTAACCAAGGTACCTGCAGGATATAATGTAACTGTAGGAGAGACCAAGACATGTAAGGTTGTTAAGGATGAAATTGCTGAGCATGTAGCTTTAATTGCAACATCCTCTAATGTACAGCCTGCACCGGCTCCTGCACCAGCAGCAACCCCTGCAGCAACACCTGCAACACCAACCGGCTCAATAACAAACAGTATTAACGTTAAGACCGGTGATGATATGAATGTTTATCCTGCATTAATAGCAATGGCACTTTCACTTATAACAGGTGTGTCAGTGGTAGCATTCAGAAGAAAAAGAGAAACTAAATAATCTGCATAAAAAATTATAGCAACGAATACCGCTTGTAAGATTCAAATTACAGGCGGTATTTTGTTGTACATTATTTGATTTTTATATGATATTACTGATATAATAAAAGGTGTATTTTTTCTTAGGAGGAGATTGTCATAATGAGTCGTGTATTAATTCTTTTTAACAACCTGGCCAACAACGGAAAGGGCGGTGAACAGGCTAAGAAAGTGGAGGAATATCTTCAGGGGGAGTATATTTACGAAGATATTACCAAGATTGAAGATGTGAAGGCATATTTGTCAGGTCTTGAGACTGATGACGAAGTAGTCGTATGTGGTGGCGATGGCACCATATCAAGATTTGCCAATGATACCAAAGATGTGGATTATAAGAATAATATTTATTTTTATCCATGTGGAAGCGGCAATGATTTTTACAGAGAGATTGGGGATCTGGAGAATCCGATTCCTGTAAGAGTTGAGCAGTATATAAAGAATCTTCCGACAGTGGAAGTTAAGGGTAAGACTTATACTTTCTTAAATGGTGTAGGTTATGGAGTTGACGGTTACTGCTGCGAGGCTGGCGACCAGTACAGGGAGAAGGGCGAGAAGGATATTAATTATACTTCGATAGCAATTAAGGGCCTTTTATTCCACTATAAGGCGACTAATGCCAAGGTTACCGTGGACGGTAAGGAATATAATTTTAAGAAGGTGTGGATTGCGCCTACCATGAATGGTAAATATTATGGCGGTGGAATGATTCCGGCTCCTAATCAGAAGAGACTATCCGATGACAAAATCATCTCCGTGATGGTCTTTGGCGGCTGGGGCAGAATCAGAACACTTATGGCTTTCCCGAGTATTTTTAAGGGCGAGCATGTAAATAAGAAATGCGTAACAGTAATTGAAGGTAAGGATATTAAGGTCGAATTTGACGGACCAAGACCTCTTCAGATTGATGGAGAGACTATACTTGGTGTAACATCTTACGAAGCTAAGGTGTAATGGGGATTGCTCCTTAAGTTTGGAGGCAGTAATGAGTAAGGTTAAAAAACAAAATCGAAAAAGATTCAAAGCCTTTAGAAAGAACAATGGCTGGATAGGCATTATCTTTCTTGCGCTTGCATATCTGGGAATGGTAATAATTGTATTTGCTTTTACGGATATTATGTCTCAGTATGTATTGAATGCCAAAGTGGTAGCAGAGGTAGAGCGTGTCGCTGAGATAGTTGAAATATATAATAATTCTGAGATGGCACCGGAAGAAGCACTTGAACTTTTGGGACCTAATGGCGAGAGTTATGTAATAACTGATTCCAGAGGCGGAGTAATATATGAACATGGTGAAAACACTTTAAGTCACAAACTTCTTGCGGTTAAAGAAGCTTATGGAATTAAATACAGACTTTATGCTGATTCGAAAGAAGATTATATATTCTTAAATGATGATCATGAACTGGAAATAGATCCAAGGAAGGTTGCTGATAATCTTTCGAGTGGGGAATTACTGGTTAATGATATGACATTCAGGGAGTTCTCACTGACGGATGAAAGCGAGTATCTTCCGGAAGATATAGAGTCCACTTTGGATATTGATACTGCCAAGATGATCAATTTCCCTATCTGGGTGGCAATCGGAATTAATAACAACTCTCAGAGATTTGTGGCAAAATGCTATGTAAGTTATAACCTTAGGGATATGTTCCTTGCCGGGGGTTTTGCAATGGTTGTATTACTTGGCGCTGGAATTCTTTTCATTGTACTTGTAGTCAACTTTGTAATAAGCATTCACAGACAGCACAATACCATGAAGCTTTTCTTTACGGACATCATTACCAGAGAGAAAAACTGGATGTGGTTTTTGTATAAAGGCGAGCCGCTTGTTAAGAAAAAGTATAAGAATACTTATGCTGTTGTTAATCTTGTATTTGTAAAATATCGTACCTTTTGTGTATGTCATTCGGTAGATGAAGGCGAACTGATGCTTCGAAGAGTATATAATCTCATTGAAGCAAGTATTGGAAAGAAGGAATTAATTTCCCACTGCACACCTTCGCATTTTGCACTTTTGTTAAATGCAGATGACAAGCAGGAACTTGATAACCGTCTTAAGGTTTTAATTAACAGACTTAAGAGTATTGATGAAGAGCATGATTTTAACTTCCAGATAGGCGTTGATTTCATCGAAGTTAAAAAGAATGACAAGGGCAAAATCACCAGGCGCAGATTCGTCGACCTTACCGCAGAATATAATAATGCGTGTGCGGCAAGAAGTTCTCTTGAGGATACTGAGGCGTCGGGAATCGCGTATTTTGACGATGAGTTAGTTCAGGAGCAGAAGTGGAAAGATCTGGTTCAGGAGAATCAGCGTCAGGCTCTTGAGAAAGAAGAATTTGTTGTTTACTATCAGCCTAAATATAATCCTAGAACCAAAAAGCTTACAGGTGCTGAGGCATTAATCAGATGGGATTCTCCTGTGCTTGGATTCATTCCTCCGGGAAGATTTATTCCGATTTTTGAAGCTAATGGTTTTATTAAGGAAATTGATCACTACATGGTAAGCCATGTGGCAAGAGATCAAAAGAGATGGAAAGATATGGGATTTGATATTGTGCCTGTATCCGTTAATATTTCAAGAGCGCATTTCATTGAAGACGACCTTGCTGAGCAGATAAGAGACATGGTTGATGCAGCAGGTGCCGACAGAAAATACATTGAGATAGAACTTACAGAGAGTGCGTTCTTTGACGATAAGAAAGCACTGATTAAGACAATTACAACTCTTAAGGAATATGGCTTTATGGTTTCCATGGATGACTTCGGTGCAGGTTATTCATCCCTTAATTCTCTTAAGGATATGCCGCTTGATGTACTTAAGATTGATGCTGATTTCTTCAGGGGTGATCAAAGCGATGACAGAGGTAAAAAGGTTATTACAGAGACCATTAATCTTGCCAGAAGTCTTGAAATGCTCACTGTTGCTGAAGGCGTTGAGGATGCAGAACAGGTTGAGCTCCTTGCTGGTTTGGAATGTGACATGATACAGGGTTATTTCTTTGATGAACCTATGCCGGGCGATCAGTATGAAATCAGAATGGAACTTGGCGAGAGCATTGATAAAGAAGAACTTAAGAAGTATGAAGAGGAGCGAATGAAGAAAGCGGAACAGGCTTCACAGACAGAAGGGGAAAGTAAGTGAGCTGGGATTTAGTTAAAGATTTACTTGAAAATAAAATAATTCTGGGCATTATGTATCTGGCCATTGGTTATATTTTGATCAAAATCATCGACTTCATAGCCAAAGGCTACAAGAAGAAACGAGGCACCAATATTAAGGCTTCTTTCACCAAGAGTGTTATTCAGGCTTTAATTATGATCGCTGTTTTGTTTAAGATAGCCAGTATGTCAGAATTCATGCAGAATTTCTCTAATACAATTCTCATGTCCTCTTCACTCATTGTGGTAATCCTCGGTTTTGTATTCCAGGAAGGCTTAAGTAATATTGTGCATGGTTTTATCATTACCATATTTAAGCCATTTGAAGTGGGTGACAGAATTCAGATAAATGCAGGTGGTGAGACCATTACAGGTTATGTTAAAACCATGACCTTAAGACATACCACTATAGCGAATATTGCAGATAATGCTGAATGTATTATTCCTAACTCGGTTTTGGATAACAGTACAATCAGGAACTTAACAATGCAGGATTCTCATAACAGATATCCACTTACTGTTTCGATTTCTTATGAGCAGGCGGCTGATGAAGAGAAACTTCTTTTGGCACAGGACCTTATCAGAGAAGAGATACTTGCAAATCCTCGTACAATAGACAAAAGACTTGATAAGAGTAAGCCTATGTTTGTTAATGTGGCACTTAATCCAAGTACTGTTGACCTCACATGTTTCCTTGAGACCAATACTCCTGAGGATAACTACTTTGCATGTTCAGAGGTTAGGCAGGCACTTCTTAAGAGGTTTGCCGAGAATGGAATCAGCTTTGCATACAATCATCTGGATGTTACACTGATGCAGCAGGAGAGAAAAGATGAGATTGTTGAAGAGATGATGGAAAAAGCGCAGGCTGCAGAAGAAGAAAACGAAGCGGCTGAAACTGATAAATAAAAATAGTTTAAAGATGTGATTATTAGCAGATAAATTCAGGTTGAGTTTATCTGCTTTTTCTTTTAATCATTCTTGTGAAAAGATAAGATATGAATTATAATAATTATGTGGTTATAACAACGAAACTTTTATTAAGGAGGTTATGTTATGGATGTTAAAGAATTAAAGAAACTGGCGATTTTTGAGGAAATGACTGACAAGGAGGCAGAGGAGGCTGTAAAGGCTCTTAATATTACAAAGAAGTCAGTTAAGAAAGGCAAACTTGTTATTAAACAGGGCGCTGCTCCTAAGGAGATTTTTATTATATTAAATGGAAGCGCTATTGTTGTAAGTACTGATGCATGGGGTAATGATCATGTATTAAGCCTTCTTTCAGAGGGCGATATCGCAGGCAGTTCATATGCTTTATTTACAGATGAAGTGGCTCCTGCAAGTGTGGAAGCAACAACTAATGTTGATGTTATTTCAATCAATGCTGATGTACTTATGAAACCATCCAAGGCTTCATGGCAGACCAAACTTCTTATTGCAATGCTTGGGGCTGTTGCAACAGACAGCAACAAACTTCTTACTACAAATATTCTTACATCATCAAAGAGCGCAAGAGAGCGTATCATGATTTATCTTACAATCTCTTCTGAGCAGGCTGGTGATTCTGAATTCCTGATTCCTTTTGACAGACAGGAAATGGCTGACTATCTAGACCTTGAAAGAACTGCTCTTTCCAAGGAACTTGGAAGAATGAAAGATGAAGGACTTATCGACTACAGAAAGAATTATTTCAAAATCATTAAATAATCTATGGATATAAATAAATCAATATATTCAAATATGGATTTTGATCCATTATATTTAGCAGATGAAATCCGGGAAGGATTCTATATCTCAACCATGATGAAGAGATACTGGGCCTGTCAGCTTCGTGTGCTCGCGGAGATTGACAAGATATGTGTTCGCCACAATATCCCTTGGTATGCAGATAATGGAACCCTTCTTGGTGCAATCCGTCATACAGGTTATATTCCATGGGATGATGACCTTGATATCTGTATGCTTCGTGATGACTGGATCAGGTTCTTCGAAGTTGCAAAAGATGAACTTCCTGATAAGTATTATGTTTTAAGTCTTCAAAAAGAAGAAGAATATGAGCAGATGCTTGGAAGAATTACAAATGGTAATAAGGTGTCATATGGCGAGGTGCATTTAAAAGAATTCTATAACTGCCCTTATACTGTGGGGGTGGATATTTTTCCATTGGATGCTCTTGCAGATGACGAGGAAGAGGAAGAGGCAAGGCGCTCTAAACTTCTGGATATTGCAGCGGCTATGACATATATTAACTCGGGACTTGAGAAAAGTGATGAGGCCAAGGAAGTAATCAGGAAGATAGAAAAAGACAATCATGTGTCTTTGGAATATAAGAAGAATCTTAAAAGAGAATTGCTGCTTTTAAGTGAAAAGTTATACAGTCTTTATCCGACAAAGGATGCGAAGTATGTATCTTTGATGCCTTACTGGGTATCGCATCATAATCATAAGTACGAGAAGGCTCTGTATGATAACAGGGTACTGGTGCCTTTTGAGAATACGCAGATTTATGTGCCGGCAAGATATGAAGAGGTACTTAAGGTAGAATATGGCGATTATATGCGAATTGT
The DNA here is from genome assembly GCA_902789665.1 of uncultured Lachnospiraceae bacterium. GTDB lineage: Bacteria > Bacillota > Clostridia > Lachnospirales > Lachnospiraceae > UBA3766. Next base: position 116,252 of record CADAOY010000001.1, read on the forward strand.
TAAGGGCGGCGGTGTTCATGAGTATCCTGTTTATAAGGATCAGGAGGCCATGCTTAAAGAGCATATAGAAACCAACCCTTACAGATATACTTTCCCGGATGCATCGGAGGTTACAGCGCCAAGGAAAGGCGATATAAAAGAGCAGATTCGTACACTTACCGGAACGCTTGATAAGACGCAGAAGTTACTTAATGTGATAATTCAAAGCGGAAATGTTGAGACACTGAGGCAGGCTTTGGAAGGCTGCCAGTCACTTGCCATAGCGCTAGGTAATCTTATTGAGAATTACATGGTGGGTACGGATATAATTCCTAAATTAGAGGATTATTGCGAGAAGATATTTATCTGTCACAGCGAGCCGTCTGTTGAGGCTTTGAGTGTGATGACCGGTCTTGGTGACTCGATTATTGGATTTATTGAAGACTTTCTCGTTAATAAGAAAGAGGACATACTCTTTATTCTTTGCAGGCATGAGTGGTGGGATAATGCACTTAAAATGTATTATTCTTATGCGGCGGATGGAAGTAAGAATGTATATGTGATGTGTGCGCCATATAAGCTTGATGAGATTAACAGCGGAACTGTGGAAGGTGAGAGCGTAAGGTGCGACAGCGCATATCTGCCTTCTGATGTTAATGTTGTTACACTGGAAGAATATAATTATGCTGAGCGTTATCCAGAGACCATTATTGTACAAAATCCTTATGATCAGTTTAATTTAAGTTATAATATTCAGGATTATTTCTGTACAAATAATCTTAAGAATTATACGTCGAAACTTATTTATTTATCACCGGATGGAATTGAGCCACCTGTGGATGACAAGGATAAGGCTATTGCGGCATTGGAGGTTTTAATTGAGGAGCCTGCCAATGTATATGCAGATGAGATACTGGTGGATTCTGAGGGCATGGGTAAGCTTTATGTAGATACGCTAAGTGAGCTTTCAGGATTATCAAAAGAATTCTGGGAAAATAAAGTCAGGGTATGTGAACCACTGAATAAGGGCGATGTGGTTAAGGATGGACCGAAGGTACTGCTCTTTGAGGTTAATATATCCGTATTGCTTAAAGAGGGTATGAAGGCTGTTCAGAAAATTGAGGATGCTCTTAAGGTGATGGATGGTAGCGATGGCGTAGCGTGTATATTCAGATTATCCGGTGAGGTGGATGAGCTAAAGACAATAGACAAGGGCTTATATGATTTGCTTGCCGGGGTTTTGAGTAAATATGGACTTGATGTAAATGTTGCCATAACCACGGAAATAGATTATAGATTAGTGGATGCATTTTATGGAAGTACGGGTTATTCAGCACATATGGTAAGAAGTCTGGGTAAGCCTGTTATGATAATGAATGTAAATGTGTAAGTTTGTAATTATGGAAAACAGCAGTTGCAAGGCTGCTGCTTTTGTTTGAACATAAAAACAGAGACCGTAAGGCCTCTGTTTTGCGTTTTGCTCGTATCTGATTATTAGTATCTGACTATTCGTAAAGAGCCAGGATTGAATCTCTTAATCTTGGATGTTTAATTACAAAGTGTACTTCAGGAGCATTGGATTTGGAAATAACTACTGTTCTGTTTCCATATCTTGTTATTGTGATGTTCGTGAAAAGATTCTTGTTATCCGGAAGGTCTTCAGGTACCTCGCCTGTTCTCTTCATGAGTTCTTCGGCTTCTTCTTTACAGAAAACGGCATATTCATTTTCTCTTTCTTCAAAATAAATGTCCACAAGTGGTAATGCTTTGGAGAAAAGTGATTTCTGGCGTTTGATGGCGCCATCCATTTCGTCTTTACTTGAACTTAAGTAGAAAAAGGCAGTGGATAAATCCCTATTGGTACATTCTCCAATTAAGCAGACATCGCCGGATACTCTGATAAGATGCTGAAAATCCGATTCCGGTTCTTCCTTAAGATAATAAGGGGTAATCAGACCTGTCATATAAAGTGGAATCCAGTTCTCCAAACCAATCATCATTTCGCTGAAAGGACGATTGAGATCGTGGATTACGTTGATTCTGATTCCCTTTTTCAAAACCATTGCCAGGCCTAACATCCAGTTCTTGGAAAATTTAGGATCGCTTGCGAGCTCATCAAACGGAAGATTGGAATATTGCCATATGTCATCTGTGGAAGAGGACAAAACAGTCTTACGAAGAAATGAAAGTTCTGCCTGTTTCATACCTTCGACACCGTGGAAGTGTTTGCTGCCTGATGGTTTAATAGGAGTTGAGATGGCTTTGATTTTGTCAAAATGGATTTTCTTTGAGTAGTCGTTTAAGTCGAATTCATCGAGTTTTGACAGGTAATTCTTAAGGGCTGTCTCATTGTCTGTCGCTCCGCCTTTTCCATCATTTGGTATTGACCGGCTGAGTAAATAACTATATATTGCATTGCTCCTTTGCTTGATATCTTCAAGTTCTGCAGTTGAAACTGAGATAAGAGTAGCAAGGGCGTCCTTTAATTCCACACTCTTACATACTTCCGCAGCATAGTCGCTTATGTTACGGGTAAATGAATCGTAATCAGCAGGAATTCTTTCAGTTGACAATACCCTTGAGATAAATGAAGGGTCGTAACCGGTCTTTTGGGCCAGCTGAAGGTTGCTGATGTTAAGGACTTTGGCAAGAAGTGAAAGTCTTGATGCATATAAATCCTTATTTACGCCGGAAATAGGAAGAGCCTGGGTAAATGCGGTTTTGATATCTTCGTATGTGAGAGGCTCATCTTTCCCGGATTTATTCTTGGAAAGGGTAACAAGGCCCTGAATCAGGTTCTCTAATTCCTGGCTTTCTGCATCAGGAGTACGAGCTCCTGAACGATATCTGCTAAGTGTAGCATCAGACAACTGGCTGATTTCAGCAAGTTCTCTTGATGTGCACGGAATTCTATCCATATATTGCTTTAGTAAGTCATGAAATTTCATTAAAATATAGTCTCCTTTGGGGAATAACTAAGACACTTACACTAATTATATTTATTATTATATAAATAACCTGATTTTTCCCATTTAGTCAATGACAAGATGGAAAATAGGTGGGGTTAGTTGCGTGGAAAGTACTATAATTATAGGTAGTTTGTATTATATCAAGCAGATTATTGCTGCGAAAGGAGATATTGATGAAAAGAAGATTAAGGAAAATCATGAGCATAGCGCTGGCAATGCTTATGACAATTGGAATGATGCCAATGACAGCGGTGGCAGAAGGTAATAATGCTCAGATTACTATTGGTGAATTTGATGGCTCTAATACTGCAGATTATTATGTTAATAATGGTCCCGTGAGAGTAACTCTAAGTGAAACTGTGGTGACTAATGGAGGAACAATTACTGCAGAGGGTGACACTAAAGAGGCAATTATGCTGGCGTTGAACAGTGCAATTGTTGAAATTGCCAACTTTGATGCTTCAGCTCATCAAGCGCAGTTAGTGGCTGGTGAATTTACTGCAGTTTTGTCTGTTGATGGCAATGAATTAGGTTATGATGGAACTTTTCCACCAGATTGCTCTGCATTAACATTTAGTATTATTAATAAACCAGCACAAGATAATCCGGTTTATAGTGTAAAATTGGCAGCAGCTCAGGGTGCCAACTTTAATAATGCCAGTGTGGAACTTAAGTTTAATGATGCACAGAATACTAGTCAGCAGTATTCTATCTTAGCTGAGAATAATTATGCATTTGAAACAGTTGATGGAAGTATTCCGGCAGGTGCGACCAGTGTCACTGTAAAACTGACGGATGCCGATCAGGGACTGAGTGGTGCTGGAATATTTATTGACGGCCAGGAGGTTGGTGCAGATAATAGAAAACTGGAAGACCTTAGAACGGGTAAGGTTTATGATATAACAAATGCTGGACATTTTGATGTTGAATTCACTATTGGTTCCAATGGAAGTGACCAAGGTGGAGATCAGCCTGGACCAAGTGGACCACGTGCAGATGCTGTTATTCATTTAGCAGGATGTGGTAATGGCGCTGATGTTTGGACAGGCGTTCCTATGGTAGATGACTATAATGGTGCAACTACTTTTGATTTTAGTGAAACATGGAAGGGCGTGCCTGAAGGTGACCGTAGAAGAGGCGGACTTAATGTTAATATTATTGGTACATCTGATTGGACTGACAGCTGGTACCAAGGTTATGGAGACCAGGAACGTCAGGGATATTTAAACTTTACTGTAGATGGTGTTGAACCTGGTCAGGGAGACAGATATATTGTTGTTGCTACTCAGTGGAGCGAAACAATTGATGCAATCAGGGTAAACAATGTAGATTACAGCAATCAGTTAATTACTCCTGCTTCACCTATGGACCAGTACTTTGCACATTTCGGTGGACAGATGATTTATAGTGTCATTAAGGTTCCTGCAGCAGCTTTAAGTACGGTTGATAACAGACAAGTAGAAGTTTATGAAGTTGAAGCGGCTGTGAGACCAATAACTGAAGAAGAATGTAAGGTTGGTAACTTCTTATGGTCTAATGATCCTTCAAATGCATCGGGTGATGCATATGTTGACCATGCAACTATGGGTATTTATGAAATAGAATATAATGGACAAAAGTGGAATAACTCTCAAATTAACGAATGCCCATATGTTGGTGATTATACGGTAAGTTCAGCTAATGCTGAAGGAAAACTTTATGGAAGCATGTTTGTTCCGGCAGGTGCAAAGGTAACTATGTTTATTGATCCGGAACCGGGATATCAGGTTAAGTCATTTAATCTTTCTGGCTCACAGTTCGAAGCTGTGGGTTATCTTACTGGTGCTTTTAAATTTACAGTAGGCAAGGGCAACTTCCATATCGGAGGTAAAGCTATTCAGGTAGAAAACAAAGTTTCAGCTTCAGCAACAGGCGTATCTGATGTTAAGGCAACGGTTGCAGCAGGTGGTGATTATCTATATGGTAATGCTGATTTAAGTATTTCAAATGCATCTCCTTCTGCAGATAAGAAGGCAGATTTCGTGACTGCAGCTGGTGAGGAAGAAGTAGATATTATTGGTGGCGATGATGCATACCTTGCTATTGATCTTAACCAGGTAGTTTATAAAGCAAACAGTGCTGAAGAGGCTGACAAGGAAAATGAAACCTGGACTCTGGCAATACATAGTCTTGGAGATGGTTATTCAGATGTCACAATGAAGTTCGCTGATGACGTTGATGTAAGCAGAGTAGTACTTGTACATAACATTGGCGATGGTGAGGATTTCGAGACAATCAGACCAATCAGTTATGATGAAGCTAATCATACAGCAACATTCAGAATTAAGAGCTTTTCAACATTTGCTATTGCTCAGGCACATACAAAGACAGTTCCTGTAACACCTAGCAATACAAACACAAATACTAATGGTGGTGCTCCTGCAGCAACAACTGTAGATACAGTTCCAAAGACTGCAGAAACATTCCCAATCGTACCGGTAATGGTAGTTGCAATTGTTTCATTCGCTGCAATGGCTGTAGTAGTATTTGAAAGAAAAAGAAGAGCATAAAAACTAAATTAAGTAAACATAATAAGACAGCGACCTAACGGTCGCTGTTTTATTGCCTAAATTTATAAAATTTTTTCTTTTCATATGACCACTTTGATATTATAATAGAAAAGGTTTATAGCGCACTAGTGCGCTAAAGTGAAATAAACAAAGGTTGGAAACAACAGATATATAGCAATAGAAACGGAGGAAGTAGTATGTCTAATTGCGTAGTAGTAGGAATTAACTGGGGTGATGAAGGTAAGGGAAGAATGGTTGACCTTCTTTCATCAGACAAAGATGTAGTTGTTCGTTACCAGGGTGGTGGTAATGCAGGACATACAGTAATTAATGAGAAGGGTAAATTTGCTCTTCATTTACTGCCGTCGGGTATTTTTCGTGATGGTGTTGTAAATATTTTAGGTAACGGTGTAGCGTTAGACCCTGAGAACCTGCTTAACGAGATTAATTCAGTAAGAGCACAGGGCGTTGATATTACTCCGGATAACTTAAAGATTAGCGACAGAGCGTCACTGCTTCTTCCTTGGCACAGAGAATTAGACGAGCTTGAGGAGTTAAGACTTGCAGATAAGAAGTTTGGTTCAACCAAGCAGGGTATTGCTCCTTTCTATTCAGATAAATATCAGAAGAAGACTATCCTTGCTGGTGAGCTTCTTCACAATCCTAAATTAAAAGAGCATATTGCAGATCTTTTAGAGTGGAAGAATCTTACAATTACCAGAGTATATGGCGCAGAGGCCATTACAATGGAAGAGATTGATAAGTGGTTAAATGATTACTGCGAGCAGATTAAGCCATTCATCTGCGATACAGGTGCTTTCCTGGCTAATGCCCAGAAGAGTGGCAAGAGCATCATGTTTGAGGCTCAGCTTGGTTCACTTAGAGACCTTGATTATGGTATTCATCCATATACAACATCATCCAACACACTGGCTTCATATGCGCCTATCGGTTCAGGATTCCCGGGTGCCAAGTTAGATGAGATTATCGGTGTTGTTAAGGCTTATTCAACATGCGTAGGTGAAGGCCCATTCGTTGGTGAGATGGATGGAGATGAGGCTACTCAGCTTAGAGAAGCAGGCGGTGAGTATGGTGCCAAGACAGGAAGACCAAGAAGAGTTGCTCCTATCGATATCGTTGCAACAAAGTATGGAACAAGAGTGCAGGCTGCAACATGCATCGCATTAACAAAGATGGATGTTCTCTCATATATGGACAAAATCCCTGTATGCGTTAAATATGAAGTAAATGGTGTGGAAACAGAGGAGTTCCCATTCCCATCACTTCTTAATGATGCAAAGGCTGTAATCACATATATGGATGGATGGAAGACAGATATTTCAGGTTGCCGCAAGTGGGAAGATCTTCCTAAGGCAGCGCAGGATTATGTACTTTATATTGAGAAGGCTATTGAGTGCCCAATCAAGTATGTATCAGTTGGTCCTGAAAGAGACAGCATTATTATCAGATAAGAGGAAAAATACGTGGAAGAAAAAATATTGATTCTGAATTTTGGCGGTCAGTATGATCAGCTTATTGCCAGAAGAGTCAGAGAATGTAATGTATATTCAGAGGTTAAGCCTTATGATATGACACTTGATGAGATTAAGGCTTTTAACCCAAAGGGTATTATTTTTACCGGTGGGCCTGAGAGTGTATATGCGGAGAATTCTTATCATCCGGCGGAGGGGATTTTTGAACTTGGTATTCCAATTCTTGGTATCTGCTATGGCTGCCAGCTTATAGCATATCATCTTGGTGGAAGCGTTGTTCCGGCAAGTGAAGATACTGCAAGAGAGTACGGAAGAACAGAGACTAATCTTAATAATAACTGTCCGCTTTTTGCAGGAATAGAGCCTAAGCTTATTACATGGATGAGCCATGGTGATTATATGGCTAAGGTGCCACAGGGATTCGTTCTTTCAGCTTTCTCCAAGGCGTGTCCTAACGTTGCAATCAGCAATGAGCAGAAGAAAATATATGGCGTTCAGTTCCATCCTGAGGTTAATCATACAGAGCACGGAACTGAGATGATCAGGAATTTCTTATACAGAGTCTGTGGCGTGTCAGGAAACTGGACAATGTCCAATTTCATGAATGAGAGTATAGAGAAGATTCAGAATAAGGTTGGAGACGGTAAGGTGCTTCTTGCATTATCAGGCGGTGTTGATTCGTCTGTCCTTGCAGCTCTTCTTTCGAAGGCAATCGGAAGACAGCTTACCTGTGTATTCGTAGACCACGGCCTTATGCGTCTTAATGAAGGTGACGAAGTTGAAGAAGCATTCCGTGACTGGGATATTAATCTTATAAGAATAAATGCTGAGAAGAGATTCCTGGATAAACTTGCAGGAGTATCTGATCCTGAGAAGAAGCGTCACATCATCGGCGAGGAGTTCATCAGGGTATTCGAGGAAATCGGAAAGCAGATAGGCTCTGTTGATTATCTTGCGCAGGGTACAATTTATCCTGATGTTATCGAATCAGGTAAGGGTAATGCGGATGTAATTAAGAGTCACCACAACGTTGGCGGTCTTCCTGATTTCGTTGATTTCAAGGAGATTATTGAGCCGCTTAGACTTCTCTTTAAGGATGAGGTCAGAGCGCTTGGCAGGGAACTTGGATTATCATCTGTTTTGGTTGAGAGACAGCCATTCCCGGGACCAGGTCTTGCCATCAGAGTAATTGGTGAGATAACAAAGGAGAAACTTGATATAGTTCGTAAGGCTGATTTTATCTTCAGGGAAGAGGTTGAAAAGGCTGGAATCAGAGATACAATGAATCAGTATTTTGCAGCTCTTACAAACCTTAGAAGTGTAGGCGTTATGGGTGATGGAAGAACCTATGATTATGCTATTGCCTTAAGAAGCGTTGTAACATCAGACTTTATGACTGCAGAATATACACATATTCCTTATGAGGTTCTCGATAAGGTTTCACTTAGAATTGTTAATGAAGTGGATGGTGTTAACAGAGTGTTCTATGATATAACAGGTAAACCGCCTGCAACGGTTGAGTACGAATAATTGTAATTTCCCACAACTTTTTAAAAGGTTGTGGGATTTTTTTTGGGCTGAAACAGTGAACAATTGGCGCTTTTTGTGGTAAAATATTATGGTATGATTTTTTAATTAAGGGGAATTTATGGAACAGTTTCTGACTAATATAGATGATATCTTATATACATGGTGTCTGATTTATCTTCTGGCGGGTGCGGGAATCTATTTCACAATCAGAACAAGATTTGTCCAGATCCGTCTTCTTAAAGACTCAGTAAAGTGGATGTTTGAAAAAAAGGGAGGCTCCGGAATATCTTCATTCCAGGCACTGATGGTTGCTACGGCATCCCGTGTTGGAACAGGCAATATGGCAGGTGTTGCTGTGGCGATTCTTACCGGTGGACCGGGAGCAGCATTCTGGATGTGGCTTCTCGCCATTATCGGTTCTTCATCAGCTTTCATTGAGAGTACCCTGGCTCAGATTTATAAAAGAAAAGATGGTAATTCATATAAGGGCGGCCCTGCATACTATATAGAGAGGGCTCTTAATTCAAGATGGCTTGGTATACTATTTGCCATTTCCCTAATTGCAACTTTTGCCTTTGGTTTTAACGGCCTGCAGGCATATAACATAGTGTCTTCTTTGGAATACTATTTCCCTAATATAGGCGAAACAATGGTTCCGGTAATAGTTGGATTAATATTATTTATTATTGTTCTTATTCTGTTTTTTGCAGGAACGGAAAAGATAGGATGGCTTTCATCTGTGCTGGTTCCGATTATGTCGGGGTTGTATATTCTGATGGCTGTTTTGATAATAATCATAAACTTCAGACAGGTACCTGCAACCATTGCTCTGATATTTAAATCGGCTTTTGATTTTAAAGCAATATTCGGCGGTTTGGCAGGATCATGTATGGTTCAGGGAATTAAGAGAGGATTATTCTCCAATGAAGCCGGTATGGGTTCTGCGCCTAATGCATCTGCTTCTGCTGAGGTTTCTCATCCTGCAAAGCAGGGTCTGGCTCAGATTGTTTCAGTATATCTCGACACTTTGATGATATGTACTGCTACCGTATTCATAGTACTTCTGACAGGTCAGTATAAGGGCGACATTACTGACGGAATACCACTTATACAACAGTCAGTCAGTTCACAGTTCGGAAGTCTGGCAATTCATATAATAACGATTTCAGTATGCCTTTTTGCATTCACATCCATTTTGGGCAATTATTTTTACGCAGAGTCGAATATTTTATTCATTACAAAGAATAAGGTTGTTATGATTATATTTAGAATACTCGCTGCAATAATGGTTTTTATTGGAGCAAATAATAATATTACCGTGGCCTGGTCCCTGGCAGATATTACCATGGGAGTTGAAGCGATAATAAATATTATTGCAATTGTATTACTTTCGAATATTGCGATTAATGCGCTGAAAGATTATGAGAAGAAGAAAAAATCAGGCGGTGAGATTACATTCAAAGAGTCGGACATAGGCCTCTCGAATACGGATGTATGGAAGAATATTGATTAAAAGTGTGTATGTTGCACTTTTGTTATAGTAAAAAAGTTAATCTGTTATATGTAGTAAAAATAGATTTCGGAGGAAAAGCACAATGAAGGATTACGAAATTAATAATAACAGTATAAGTCAAATTTATGATCTTGAAATCATCCATGACAGATATATGGGTGTTGGATTCAATCCTGCAAATATGATGATGGATGAACTATATAAAACATCCAATGTTTTTGACAATATTTTCGGCAGAGAAAATGGCAAAGAAATCATTGGAAGTTCGAAGAATAATGATAAAGATTTAAGAGAATACATGAAAGGTTTACTTAAAGTAAAAGGTGTGCCTTTCTATACTGAATCTGATGTTGACAGATACTGTAAGGCTTATATTCTCTATGCCATGACAGAAAAAAACATACAGCTTACATATTTGAGTGATGGGAAAACAAAGAAATTCTATGATTATCCGGGACTTGATCACAAAAAAGACAAACTAAATATCAGAGACTTTGTTAATAAAAAATCCGTAAGCTGTAGCTTATTTTATGACATGAAACTTGCGCTTGTTCCTTCCGGCGCTTATGAAAAGAGAATTCTTGCGGATGCAGGTATTGATCCTTCAAATGAGAATGAAATTGAGTCTATGTTTACAACCTGGTATGTGCATAAATACGGGTTTAATTTCGCAGATTTGGGTTATCTTCAATATTTATCATTACCACAGCTTAAAGGACTTGCATCAGAGTTTTTTGAAGAAATTCGCAAACATCCGGTAACCAAGGATGATATAGATTCGGATACTGTTAAGGAAAATGTAAAGTGGTATGCAAATATTATAAGGAATGTTTTTGATATATATGAAGAACAGTTTCATATGCCGGGAAGAACAAGCCTTGAATATAATAATATTATGAACCAAGGTGGAATGGAGGAGGACTCCTTTGCTTATGCGGCAAATTATGCTTCAGGTATGAAAACTTTCCTTGATGATATGTTTGTAAGGAGTGGAGCCGGAAGTGAAAAGAATGTTTACTCAATTGATTATTTGAATGAGTTTTTGCTTGGATACGGAAAGTCAGTTGATAGTTTTGCCAATCAGAAAAATATAATCGATATCATGTCTGTCATCGATAAAAACCAGAAAAAATTTTGCGACAAGAAGGCAGTGGAAAATCTTAATAAGGAAATGAGTACTCTTTACAAAGTTAAACTGTCCGATATTGAAAAGAATAAAGATTTGAATAAACTGGCAAAATCCTTTGAAAATATTGAGAATCCTGATTATGAATTTCAGAACGAATCCGTTAACAATGAAAAAGGAAGTAAAATATCTGATGAAATTGATAAAATAGATAAGAGATTATTTCCGGAATTTGATGAAATAAAGGACATAATCCCAGAAGACATATCTAAAATTGATTCTGAGATTTTGAGCAAGGCTGCCGATGTTTTTGACGAGATTTTTGCAGGTCTCACCCTGCATGAAAAAAAGTGTCTTAATGCCAATAATATGAATGGCATAGAGGAACTTTTTGAACATAATGGTGTCAGAATTGCAGATGAAGTTCAGAAATTAATTGATGATAATAAAATCCCTGCTGATAAAAAGAGTGAATATACCAAGGCAAGGGTTCTGTATTTTTATGCATCAAAAAGGCTGCTTAAAAATGAATCTGGCCAGGAATTCGAGTCTACATTAGACTACAATACTCTTGAGTATGACAGTGAAGGTAACCTTCACACGGATTCTGAGTATCATGGCTTCAACATAATAGAAGACAGTCTTAAGAGCCGTTCATATATCAGCACTACAGCTGAGAATAAAGATAAGGCTCAGGAAATTAAGGCAACAGAAGACAAGCAGTGGAAAGCAGAAGAAAAAAAGGATGCGGTAAATCCAAGCAGGATTAGAAATACAACCTTTATACACTTTTACGTTGCTAAAAATTTCTTTACTGATAAAGAAAAAGAAACATTTGCCAATGATTTTGCCGTTAGTAAAAAAAGTGCCGGCACATCATTATTAAGATTATATGCACTTTATCTTTTGGCTGAAAAAGATATTACGTTAGAACAACTTCGTGAAATCTATAATAACAGTGATAATCCTGACAATAAGAAATTACTGGATAGTCTTAAGGCTGATTTCTTTTCGGAAATAAAGAAAAGACCAGTAAAGGATCCTGATAACATGACTAAGGAGGATTATATTGCCAATCTTCGCTGGTATGGAAAGTTATACAGAACAGCTGAAGAAAAAGCAGTAAATATGGGATATGACCTGGGTAATCCGGATTTAATTGAAGATTATGACAGGGCAAGAGCTTCATTAAATTCATCTCAGGAACAGGTTAGATATTATTTGCATATTTCTACTGAACGTTCTTATTTAGGAAAAGAAAATAAACCAAATAAGCATGGTGTTCCTTTGGATTATTTTGCGGAAGGATTCGGTGGAAAACAGACACTAAGTGATTTCGATGATCTGTCTTATATAGTTAAAATGAAGAAAGTTTTTTCAGATATGGGACGTTTCGGATATCCTGCGAATAAAGATCAGGCGGTGTTTAAAGTAGTTTACAGAACATTAGGTGAGTTTATTACTGATCCTCTATTTGAAGGTATTAACAATATAAAAGATTTATCAAGAAAAGATATAAGAGAATTATCAGCGAAAATAAAAGAAGCTAATACTGCTGATGGTTATATGACAATTGATATTCTCAATGAACAGGAGAAGAATAAAATAATAGATCTAAAGGGTGGTTCTTTAAAGAAAAACTATCCGGAAATTTATAAAAAAGTGATGACGATATGGGCTCCGGAGGCGCCTTATTTAACTAATCTGGGGAATAAAGCAAAAACAGAGTTTGGCATTGAAATACCACAGTATAATGATCTTCCTGATGAACTTAAAAAGAAGGTTGATAAAATACAGGAAGTTAGTAATAAATCAGATGAGTGTGATAAGAAATTAGAGGAAGAAGCTAAGGCTTACGAACAGTATTCAGGCTATGGAATAGGCTGGCTTAATTCTCGTGGCAAACAAATTGTAGAGGAAAAAGTAGAAGAGAAGAAAGAGGCTCCAGTGCCGGAAAAAGAAGAGAAGAAAGAAGAGAAAAAAGAGGCTCCGGCGCCGGAAAAAGAAGAGAAGAAAGCTGAGAAGAAAAAGGCCGCTGTAAAACCTGGTTTTGAGAATGTATATTCAGATCAAATTAAGGCAAAGAGTTTTATACCTGATACAAAAATAGCAGGTCAGATTCTGACCGAAGCAGGTATTCCTTTGAGTACTACTAAAAATGGTGAAATAAGCAATGCTTTTATGACTAAACTCATTGTAATATATGGCATGGGCCAATTGAAATATTCTCTTGATGATATTCTTAGTATGTCCAAGGAAGATAAATATGAAATAACACAGAAATTCCTTGATGATATGAAAGCCCATCCGGTTAAGGCTGATAGTCCTGATGCCGAGAAGAATATTCAGAGACTTGGAGGAATATTCAGTGATGCATTTGGAGTGATTAAGTCTTCAGAGAATTGTAAATTTACTGATGTTGAATTTTTTGCAAATGATCAGAATTCCATAGATTTTAATTCATCCAAGCTGGAAGGATTAGCCATTATGTCCAACTTCTGCGATGATTTTTACAAAAAACTTACGAAAATTCAAAAAGAAGATGAAGAAAAGGCTAAGAAAGAAGGTTCACAGCCTGGCATAAAAATAGCAAGCGCATTTGAGGAGGGTTACGGAAAAGAAGACTTACAGAAAGATCTGCCTATGATGAAGGCAATGTATACACACAGATATGCTGCCCGTGCATTCCTTGATCCGAAGAGTCTTAATGAGAAAGTGGCTTTTAAGATAGTTGGTACAATTCTTTATTCAAGACTTAAAGGTAAAAGTCTTACAGAAGTGCCGGCTGAATACGTGAAGCAGTATGGAAACCTGTATTTAAACAGAGAAACTTTACAGAAACTTCTTGCTAAAGAGCTTAAAGGTTTTGATGAAGAATACTTAAAGAAGATTGTTGAATGCAATAATCTTGAAGAAATTAAGAAAGAATCAACTCTTTATAATTACAGAAATCTTTTGAATAAGATATCCAAATACAGCATGTTTGAAAAATCAAAGGATGTTAAAGCTGAACTTAAACTGGCGAAGGATGCTTACAGGAAAGAACAGGAAGAAAAGGAACGTCTTGAAGCAGAAAGAAAAGAAGCAGAGAGAAAGGCTGAAGAAGAAAAGAAGAAATTAGAAGAAGAGGCGAAAAAACAGGCAGAACTTGAAGAAAAGAAAAAGGCAGAAGAAGCCCGTAAAAAGAGAATTCAGGACTATGTCAATGACCCTGAGAATATTAAGTATGTAATCAAAATTAATGGTTATGAGAAGAGTACTATTGATGCTGTAAGAGAGAATCTTGAAAACAAAAAGAGAAGTTTCGCTGATTTTAAAGAAAGTTATGATGTAGAGAAAACTGAAGGAGATATACTCATTATCGAGAAGTATCTTAATGAAAGAATTGCCCGTTATGAGAATAACCAGAAGCAGTATGTAAAAGAATATGCAGAAGCAGCCAATTCAAAAGAACTGGATTGCAGACTGTTCCTTAAGGATCTGTTAGGTGAAGAAAAAGTATATGGCCTCGTTGATTATATCAAAAAGGAATATAAGCAGATTGCCAATGAAAATAATCTTAAATCTGAGTTTGAAGCTTTAAAAACAAATCAGGAAAAAATGGATTATTTACTTGCGCTTGCACATAAGTATCCAAAGGCATGGGAGTATAACAAAGAAACCAGAACCACAATTCCAAGTTCCATTAGAAACTGTGGTAATCTTGAAAAACTTGCAGAGTATTATAACAAGAATCAGGCAGACTTAAATATATGTGAGAAAGTACGTCTTCTTCACAGAATTCGTACTTTGGAGAAGGCTAATAATCTTTATAACGGAGACTATAATAAAGAGCCAAATGGTCTGATTAATGAAGCACAGATTGAACACAAAGATGGTGCAGTCAGAATTCTTGTTGATATTGAAAGAAAACAGACAAGTAATAATGGATGCTGGTCATGTGGCCTGGAAGCTCAGCTTAAGGCAAAAGGTATAAACGTAAATCAGGAAGAAATCAGAAACTTCAGACCTGATTACAGTGAAAGTAAACTTAATTCAAAGTCATTTAATAATGCGGCAGATGAGATTTATTTATATGACTCCGGAAAAGATATTCTGGAAATGTCCGGTGCTGCTCTTGCATTTAAGCCTAATATGATGGTTAGAACTTTCGATATTTATCCTCCTGCACGTGCTCAGGAAGTACTTGGCGGTGGTGAAATTATCGATGAAGTTGAATACATCCATAATGCAGCAGAAATAGCTCTTAAGAAAATAAAGGAAATAATCGAAGTAGAAAAATCTCCGGTTTCATTTACTGACGGAAATCATTACTATACCATCACCGGTGTAAACGGAGACAAGGTTGAATATATCGACTCCAACAGACATGGAAGTGTCAGGGAGAAAGACTCTCAACAGTTTGTATTATTTTTAAGAGATGTATTTAGAAACGCCAATGGAAATACATATAATATGCAGCTTCAGTGGCTTTCAGAGATGGAACTTTCTCCGGACGGAAAGACATTCTATAACGTACCAAGTAACTATCTTGAATTAAAAGAAGATGGTTCTTTGAAACTGCCTCCGAATGAAATACTTGAAGATAATCCTAATCATTACAAGGCGGACAATGGTAATATCAGACTTCTCCTTGTGGGTGGTAAGGAAGATACTTCATATGACAGATTAAACAGAATCCCACTTGATAAGGATAATGTTTATATTGAAGAGCAGGCTATTATTCCTAAGAAAATTAATCCTGAATTATTGCGCAGTAAAATGCGCTCAAGAAATGAGAAGAGAAGCGCAGAATTAGAAGATTACAGACATAATCTTCTTGGCAAAGTAAAGGATAAGTTTGGTACAGAGAATGCCGGCAAAACTTATCAAAAAGATGATGCAGGTATTGAGGTCAAATCCGATCTTAAACTTGAAGATGTTGATGCAAATGCAGGATTTGCCAAAGAAGCCAATGACAGTTCACGTCAGGCAATCAAGGATAATAAGGCAATTAGTGCCGGCAAGCATAAAGTAATAGATATTAAGCGTAAGCAGGACAGAAAAGCAGAAGAAGTTACGCGTTTCAAAAACATTAATGATTTATTTGTTAATAATAAAGCAGTGGGTGAGAATGGTAAGGATCTTCTTATTTACAAGCCTGGAGCAATTCTGGCATTCAGACTCAGTCTTCTTTATGATAATGCCATGAGAGTATTTGACTATCTTGACACCGTTGAAAAGAAGGAAAAATACAGAAAATTCATTAATGATATAACAAAGGATTATAAGAAACTGATGGGCAAACTTGATCAGCCTGAGAATGCCATTACAGATGAAGTGCGCCCGGATATCTATAAGTTTAATGGATATTTTAAAAATAATAATGATATGTATGATGCCATTATGCTTATGGAAAAAATAGGTGATAAGTTTACTCTTGGCGAATTTAAGACTCAGAAGAGAAAGTATGCCATTAAGAATAATACAATGAATCAGTATGATCCGACTCTCCTTGCAAGATGTGTTGAAAACATTAAGTGTTTTTCAGACAAGGAAATGAAGGTAAATATGCTCAAAGCATGTACTGAAAGTCCGGATTATTTTATGGCAGTTAAAGATTCACTTATGCTTCCTTCATATAATAAGGATGTGCTTGGTAATAAGAACAGAGGTGGTTTTGTAAGCATACCTTATTACTACGATATGTGCGAAAGCCTGGTTGATTCTTATGACTATGGAACAGAACACGCCATAGATGAAGTAGAAGTAAGACATAAGAATTTTGAGAGATCGATTTCTGAAACTGACGCAATGAGAAACCTTCCTTATATCAGAAGTAATTACTATCCAAGTGTGTCAATTCAAAATGCAGAGAATCAGAGAATAAGAGGCATTGAGCATCCGGAACTTGTGGAGGAAGAAAAGAGACAGGCAGAACTAAAGAGAGCCGCTGAAATTAAGGCATTTTCCGAAGAAAGCAATTTCCATGTAAATACACTTGGTGATTATATTGATGATTTTAATGCAGCCAGGGATATCTTTGTACAGGCAGGATGTCAGGGTAATGTTGGTGAGAAGGAAATTCTTAGTAATGTTATCATCTATGCAATGGCTGAGATGGATATGACACCGGCTGAGATTGTGGCAGCATCACCTGAGAAAAAGAAGGAAATCGGAAGAAAACTTTTAGAAGATATCAAGAAGCATCCGTTCTATAGTGAAGCAACCCTGAAAATGACTGAAAAGGAATTTAAGGAAAGCATTACCTGGTATGGAAAGTTGTACAAGAAGGCACATGATAAGGTCTTAAATCTTGATGGGCTTATACCAACGGCTGCCGATTGGGGCGATGTTAAGCGAATTACCGAGTTTAGAAAATCACCTAATTATTTGCCGTCATATGTTGTACAGATGTTAATAGCGCCTATTGACAGAAATATTTCAAACAAGGTAAAGGGAGAATATAATCCTACCGAATATTCAACATTTGATCTTTTCAAGGAAGGATATGAAGGTACAGTTGATGATTATACCAGAGCTTCTCAGAACTTTAGAATTAACAGATTAGTAAGCTCCGCAGCCGATATTATTTCCAATCCTGAACTTAGTTCCAGAGTGAGAGTTTTCTATAAGCTCTTTATTGAGGAAGAATTGCTTAAGGAGCATGGAGGCAAAAAGACCGGTGAGGTGATTCCGGAGCGTCTCAAGTATGAATGGAGTAAAAGAATACAGAATCATTTGAATGAAGTATTCGAGGACGCTGGTTCAATTAATGCTGCATATGAAGGCTTCGCTGAAGATGAAATTAAGATGTTTATGGAGAACAGCCTTGAAGAACTGGCTATTAAGAATCCTCATCTTGTGTGCAGACTGATTGATAAATCAGCTAATATTCCAGGTTACTCAACATTCGCATCTCTTCGTGATAAGATTACAAAGCAGAAGATGAACACGGATTATTCCCAGGAACTTAAGGCTTATTATGAAGATATTATTGCCAAGAGAAATCCTAAGGAAGAGGAAGTGAAAGAAGAGGTTAAGGACGAGGAAATCAAGCCTGAGGAAATCAAGGAAGAAGCCAAGGGCAAGGAAGCAAAAGAAGAACCTAAACCAGAAGAAATTAAGACTGAAGAAGTTAAGAATATAATTAACGAAGAAGTCAAAGAAGAGATTAAAGAGGAGCCAAAGGAAGAGGCTAAAGAAGAAATTAAAGAAGAGCCGAAAGAAGAAGCGAAGGCTACGGTTCCTCCAGTAGTTAATAAGGTTGATGAAGAGGAAAAACAGGAGCAGCCACCGGTGCAGCCGGAAAAACTTGATGCTGATCCACTTTTGAAGGCAGATTACGTGGCAGCAGCTTACAATTATGAAATCTACAAAATGTGGCGTGATAATATAATTGATGACCTGACTGCAATTCGTGACAGACTTACAGAATCTATTAACAACACACAGCATACTTCCGGTATCCTTTTGAATGGAGTAAATAAGTCCATTGAGACCATATCTAATCCGGATAAGACGACTAAGGATGTTAATGATGCTCTTATTAACATGTATAAGGCTGCAGAAGACTCCAAAAAGAGGTTAGCTCCTTTTGCAAACCTTGCTGAAGATGATGAAGATGCATATAAGAAGATATGGTATGATGAGTCGGTTAAATTATTTGACAAATCACAGAAAATATTCTTAGGTTACAGCAATATCAGAAGATGGGTTAATGAAAGCAGGTTAACCGGTCCTTTAGGTAAAGCATTCAAAGACTGTACGCCTAGGGAAATTGATGATACGCTTACTGATTTAAATGGCAGATATAATATGGGAGAAGAGGCAGAGCCGGATGTAGAGACTGTACTTAACCAGTTCTCGAGAGTTTCAAGCACTGCAGTTTCAAGAATGAATCTCCTCGAAAGATTAGGAACAAGATTTAATTTCAAGGTCAACCTTAATGCGAACAATATGTCACCTGATGAGGTTGTTAAGCAGGTTAAAACAGGTAAACTTTCATCATATGATCATGCTCTGAGATGTGTAGTTGCCGATTATGTTGCTCAGTTAGTGGATGCAAAGACGGTAAACAGTGATGCCGAAATTCAAAGACTTAATACTGAAATACATAATGAGAATGCACTTAAGAAAAAAGCCAAAGACTTATCCAAGAATCTTCTGTTTAAAGAAGTTGTCAGAATTAATCCTGATGGATTTGTAAAACAGTGGAAAGAAATTGTGGATACGGCTAAGGAACTTAAGGATTATCTTAAGGCAGGCATTAAAAACATGCAGCCTTCAATTCCTGATTTTGTGTTGTATGGCACAACCAAACTGGCTGAGAATGAGAATTACATTCCAGAGGAAATGGAAGAATTAAAGAATAAAAATGATGACGCGCAAAAGTATTCAAGACTTGCCAATGCAGTTGTTTCCAATATTCTGACAGATCCAAAGAATGAGTTACTTCTTCAGTCTGTTGCAGCCGGTAAGATTGACAGAATGGATATGCTCGAAAAGGTTAATAATTACCTTGAAGACAGACAGGTACTTAAGGATGATTCGCCGATGGGTATGTTGTCGCTTATTAATGTATCAATGAAGGATTGGGAAATTCAGGTTATGAAAAATGTAATACCAACAATCAGACCTGCAGAGCTGGAAGGACCGGCACCGGTTCAGAATAACCAGGCAGCTAATCATCAAAACAATAATCATGCAGCAAATGCCGGTAATAATGCACAGCATAATGCTGCTCATCATCCACATATGTAATGCACTAAAAGATTAATCAAAGAGAACGGATTTAAGCCGTTCTCTTTTTTTGTATATTTTTTTATTTTTTTGAGTTATAATTATTAGCGGTTGGTTTGAAACATGAATCTTTTTGACTGCCTTAGCGGTAAGTCAGTGAAGGGAGAAATAATATGTGTGGAATAATAGGATATGCAGGTGAAAGCAGCGCTGTACCGGTACTTCTTGATGGTCTTGAGGCACTTGAGTACAGAGGCTATGACTCAGCAGGTGTGGCAGTAGTATCACCGGATGGTAAACTTAGTTTTTCCAAAACCAAGGGCCGTCTTAAAGTACTGCGTGAGCATCTTGATAATCAGGAACCATTAGTTGGTAATATCGGTATTGGACATACCAGATGGGCTACTCACGGAGAACCTAATGATATTAATTCACATCCTCATATAGGTAACAGAAATAAGATTGCTGTTGTACATAATGGTATTATTGAAAACTATATGGAAATCAGGACATATCTTGAAAAGAAGGGTGTTGAGTTCGTATCCGAGACAGATACTGAGGTTATCGCACAGCTCATCGAATATTATTATTTCAAGGATTATGATCTTCTTGGTTCAGTTTATAAGACACTTCACAGATTAAGAGGTGCCTATGCAATCGGAGTACTCTGTGCAGATTATCCGGGCAGAATGATTGCCGCAAGAAAGGATGCACCGCTTCTTATCGGTTATGGTGATAAATGTAATTTTATTGCATCTGATGTAACTGCACTTTTAAAACATACCAAAACTGTGTCTTACATGAATGATGATGAAGTTGCAGTAATAACCCCTTACAAAATCACCTTCTTCGACGGTGACAGAGGTGTTATAGAAAAAGAAAAAACAGAGGTTGAATGGGATGTTTCTTCAGCAGAGAAGGGTGGCTATGCACATTTCATGCTCAAAGAGATTATGGAACAGCCTGAAGCAGTACGTAAGACCATCAGCCCAAGAATTAAGGATAACAGAATTTTCTTTGAGGAACTTGCAGGAAAAGAAGAACTCCTTAAGGGAATTAACAAGATATATATGATTGCCTGCGGTAGTGCTTATCATGTAGGTATGGTTGGCAAGTACATAATTGAGAAACTTGCAAGAATTCCGGTTGAGGCAGCTTTGGCATCAGAGTTCAGATATGCTTCACCTTTAGTTGATGAACATACACTTATTATTGTAATAAGTCAGTCAGGTGAAACCCTTGATTCAATGGCAGCATTAAGAGAGGCCAAGAGACTTGGTGCAAGAGTATTATCAATTGTTAATGTAATTGGCAGTTCAATTGCAAGAGAATCTGACGAAGTTATATATACAATGGCAGGACCTGAAATTGCCGTTGCTACTACAAAGGCATATAATACACAGCTTATTATTCTGACCATGTTTGGTTATTATCTTGCTGATTTAATTGGAAAAATCTCAGCTGATGAATATAATGAATTCTTAACCGAACTTAACAAACTTCCTGAACAGATGCAGAAGTTACTTGATTCAGCTGATGTCTGCCAGCAGGCTGCATCCAAGTATTTTAACCGTAACAGCGTATTCTTCATTGGAAGAAACCTTGATTATGCACTCTGCTTAGAAGGTTCTCTTAAACTGAAAGAGATTTCTTATATACACAGTGAATCTTATGCGGCAGGTGAACTTAAGCACGGTACCATATCTCTTATTGAACCGGGTACACTGGTTGTTGCCATGACCACATATGCTCCGCTTCTTGAAAAGACTGTTTCAAATATTGTTGAGGTTCAGTCAAGAGGAGCAGAGGTTATATCTGTGGTAAGTGAGAGCGATAAGGATAAGATGAATACATCTTATGAGAATACTTTTGTGGTACCGGATTCACATCCGTTCCTTAAGCCGAACCTAAGTGTAATTCCGCTTCAGTTGTTCGCATATTATGTAGCACTTAACAGAGGCTGTGATATAGATAAACCTCGTAATCTGGCCAAGTCGGTTACCGTAGAGTAATAACTGGCTATAAGTTATATGTATTTGATTTGATGTATTATAGATTTTATAATAAACCTAATCTTGAAAAAGAAAGGGTGATAATATGAAAAAAAGAATTCAGAAAATTACATTTTCAGGTTTAGCCATTGCTCTTATATTTTTATCCATCAGATTTACGGAAGTACCAATTCCATTTGGATATGTACATATAGGTAACGGTTTAATCTTTTTATTCGGAAGTCTCTTAGATCCGTTTACAGCCTTTGTGGTTGCGGCAGCAGGCGGAGCACTGGCGGATATTACATCCGGTTTCCCGGCTTGGGTTGTTCCAACAATTATTACCAAAGGACTGATGGGATGGGTAGTTGCATATCTTCCGACCAGAAAAGAAGGAAGTTCCAAATGGGTGCTTTTTGGTGCATCCATGATAGGTGCGGTAATTAATGCGGCAGGGTATTTTCTTGCAGGCATACTTCTTTATGGAGGAGTAGTGGCATCTGCAGTACAGATTCCTTTCCTGCTTGCTGAAGGCTTTGTGGGAGTACTGGTTTTCTATGTACTTTATCTTGCAGTTAAGCCATTTAAGAAGAGATTACCTGTGCTAAATAAATAAAAATAACAAATTTAATATATTTCGTTGACATTATTTCAAAATAAGTTTATAATTCAAAGCGTTAAAGTATTAAAGTGAATCCATAAAGATTTAACTAAAAGGAACACAAAATGAAGAAGTTAATTACAAAAGCAAATGAATACTTTTATTTTTACTTCGACTTTAGCCGCTTTTATTTTGGGGGCTATTATTTTGGTGCTAATGAAAGTTAAGTCTGAGAGTTATGTTGTGGCTCTTGGATACAGAGCCGAAAAGAAATAATGAATTCGTGATTTTTAGTAAGCTCTGTTGTTATGACAGAGCTTTTTTATGTGTATTATTTAAGATCCTTTTAAGGAGGTTTTATAATGAACTGGATTAATGAAGCCAATGTGCTTATTGTAGGTTTGGGACTTATGGGAGGAAGTTATGCCATGGGTCTTCGTAAACTGGGCTTTAGGGTAACAGCAATTGATACCAATGAATCATCAATTATCTACGCCAAGGAAAATGGAATCATTGATGAAGGAAGTACCAAAGCAAGTCCTGATATTATTAATGCTGCGGACGCGGTGATTTTTGCCCTGTATCCTACTACATTTAAGAAATGGATTGTGGAGAATCAGAAACACTTCAGACCGGGAATATTTATTACTGATGTTACAGGTGTTAAGAAGGATGTGGTATATGAGATTCAGTCAGTATTAAGAGATGATGTGGAATTCATTGCATCACATCCGATGGCTGGTAGGGAGACATCAGGTGTTGAGCACAGTGATAATAAAATGTTTATCGGAGCAAACTACATTATTACACCGACTGATAAAAATACTGCAGAAGGAATTAAGTGGTGTGGTGAACTTGGAAGGCTTCTGGGTGTTGGAAACATATCAGTGCTTTCACCGGAAGAACATGATGAGATGATAGGTTTTGTATCGCAGCTTACTCACGTGATTGCGGTATCATTAATGACATGTTCAGATAATGTACATCTTAAGGATTATACAGGAGACTCATTCAGGGATTTAACCAGAATTGCAAATATTAATGATAAGATGTGGAGTGAACTGTTCCTTATGAATAAGGATATTCTGATGAAGGAAATCGATGTTTTTGTGAATGAAATGAATGGCATTAAACAGATGCTTGAAGATAATGACAGAGAAGGACTTCAGGAAAAGATGAGACTTAGTACTCAAAGAAGAAGTCTGTTCAACAAGAAAGCTTAAGGAGGCACAAATGGACAGTAATGATTTGAATTCAATGAATGAAGAGACTGAAGACAATGAACTTCTTTTGGCCAGATCTGAGATCAATGAAGTTGATGAGAAGATGGCTGAACTCTTTGTAAAGAGAATGGATGCTGTATACAGAATTGCTGAATACAAGAAGCATCGCGGACTTCCTGTTGTAGATGAAAGAAGAGACAAGGAAGTTATTGCAAGAAATCTTAATTTTATAAAAGAGCCGAAGCTTCAGCCTTTCTATGCTGAATTTATGTATAACAATATAAATGTTTCCAAGAAATACCAAAAGGGTATAGTGGAAGGCATGAAGGTTGCATACTGCGGAATAAAAGGTGCCTTTGCATATATTGCAGCAAAGAGAATATTCCCAACAGCAGACCTGGTTTCTTATCCTGATTTTCAGTCAGCATATGATTCGGTTGAAAGAGGAGAAACGGAATGTGCAGTTCTTCCACTTGAGAACAGTTACGCCGGTGAGGTCGGAAGCGTAACAGACATGATGTTTGCCGGTTCTTTATATGTAAATGCTCTTTATACATATGAGATTAATCAGTGCTTAATGGGAACACAGGATGCCACAAAGGAAGATATTAAGAGTGTATATTCTCATCCACAGGCTCTTGATCAGTGCCAGGTTTATATTACGAAGCACGGATACAGTATTAAGCAGGCAGTAAATACTGCTGTGGCTGCCAAGGCTGTTGCAGATGACAATGACAAAACAGTAGCTGCCATTGCAAGTGAAGAAGCGGCTGAATTATATGGTCTTAAAATCTTAGAGAAGAATATTAATGAGAGCAATAAGAACAGTACAAGATTCGCGGTACTCTCAAGAAGCCCGATGCCTCAGGATGAAAGTAATAAATATAATCATATAATGCTGATGTTTACAGTTAAGAATGAGGCCGGAGCTCTGGCGAAGGCGATGAATGTTTTAGGTGCTTATGGATATAACATGAGCGCTGTAAGATCAAGGCCACTTAAGTCATTACCATGGCAGTATTACTTCTATATTGAAGCAAGTGGCGATGGAACTTTGGGAAATGAAAAGAAAATGCTTAATGCTTTGTCAGCAACCTGCGACAGACTTAAACTGCTTGGCAGGGTTGAATGGAATGAACAGTAAGCTTTGTAAATAAGGAGGAAAATAAAAATGGATATGGATTTCGAAAGAAAACTGGCAATACCTATGGAGGTTAAGGAGATGTATCCTCTTAATGGTGAGATTGCCGAGATAGTTGAGAAGAAGATTGCTGAAGTTAAAAGCATAATTGCAGGGGAATCAGATAAACTTCTTATGGTTATTGGACCTTGTTCAGCAGATAATGAGGACAGCGTTATTGATTATATTTCAAGACTTATTCCTGTACAGGAGAAGATTAAGGACAAGATTATGATTGTTCCAAGGATCTATACAAATAAGCCAAGAACAACAGGTGCTGGATACAAGGGACTTGTTCATCAGCCGGATCCAAGCAAGAAGCCTGACTTATTTAAGGGTATTATTGCTACAAGAGAATTACATATGAGAGCAGTTCAGGAGACAGGTTTTGCATGCGCAGATGAAATGTTATATCCTGAAAACCACAAGTACCTTGATGACCTTCTTGCATATGTGGCAGTTGGCGCAAGATCAGTTGAGAATCAGCAGCACCGACTTACAGCTTCAGGTCTTGGTATTGCCTGCGGTATGAAGAATCCAACAAGTGGTGATAATTCAGTTATGCTTAATGCAATTATGGCAGCACAGAATCCTCATACATTCATCTACAGAGGATGGGAAGTACACAGTCATGGTAATCCATATGCTCATGCAATACTTCGTGGTTATACCAACAAACATGGTGAGAATCAGCCGAACTACCACTATGAAGAATTAATCACACTCTGTAATCAGTATGATGAGAGAGG
The DNA here is from genome assembly GCA_902789665.1 of uncultured Lachnospiraceae bacterium. Taxonomy (GTDB): domain Bacteria; phylum Bacillota; class Clostridia; order Lachnospirales; family Lachnospiraceae; genus UBA3766. Next base: position 141,876 of record CADAOY010000001.1, read on the forward strand.
CCTTGAGATGCCTGCAATTGTTGTGGATACAAATCACTCCAATTCAAATAAGAATCCATTTGAACAGCCAAGAATCATCAAGGAAGTTCTTCATTCATGCAGACATAATGAAACAGTTAAGAAGCACATTAAAGGGTTCATGGTTGAAAGTTATATCGAAGACGGATGCCAGAAGATTGGCGAAGGCGTATACGGTAAGTCAATTACTGACCCATGTCTTGGATGGGAAAAAACCGAGAAGATGTTGTACGAAATTGCAGATTTGTTATAATTAATATAAGGCGTAGATATAATGCTACGCCTTAGGTTTTGTTAAAGAGGTGAATAATGAGAGAAACAGTTATATCACGTACGTCCGCAGGAGATGTGGAGATAATTATAGACAAAGGGATAGACACAGGCGCTGAGATACTTAAGAAACATAAACCATGTCACGTGCTTATTGTAAGTGATGATTCAGTTTATGCCCTTTATGGTGAGAAGACAAAGGAAAGTATAGAGGCAGCCGGATTTAATGTTGATACCTTTGTATTTCCACATGGTGAGGAAAGTAAGAATATTGATACTTTAAATTCCATTTTGGAATATGCTGCATCCAAAGAGATGTCCAGAACAGATTTGTTTGTAGCTCTTGGTGGCGGCGTTGTAGGTGATATAACAGGTTTTGCTTCTGCAGTATTTTTAAGAGGTGTTGATTATGTGCAGGTGCCAACCACAGTACTGGCAGCAGTTGATTCTTCAGTTGGCGGCAAGACAGCAGTTGATCTTAATGCCGGTAAGAACTTAATCGGGGCTTTTCACCAGCCGCTTGAGGTGCTTCTTGATGTGGATGTATTTGATACTCTGCCGGAGGAGATTTTTACAGAAGGACTGGCAGAAGCAATTAAGTATGGAATGATAAAAGATAAGAAATTATATGATCTTTTTAAAGATAATGACATAGACTCACTTGATATGATACCTGTATGCAAAAGGTGCATAGAGATAAAGGCCGATGTGGTTGAAAAAGATGAGTTTGACAATGGTGAGAGAAGACTGCTTAACTTTGGTCATACTCCGGGGCATGCAGTTGAGATTTTAAGTAAGTTTGGAATATCACATGGACATGCGGTAGCAATAGGCATGGTTATAATGACAAGACTTTCTGAAAGAACCGGTGAAATCCCTCAGGGCTCAACGGATGAGTTTATTGAAGTGCTTAAGAAATATAATCTTCCTACAGAATGTGGTTATAACAACAAAGAACTTACAACTCACAGCAAAGTTGATAAGAAGAGAAAAGGTTCAAAGATAGGACTTGTAATGCTTCACAGTATAGGCAAAGCCTATGTGAAGGAAACAGATGTGGATGATATAGAACGTCTCTATGCAATTGGACTTAATATGTAAAGGTTAGTATGAGAGTAAAGGTAACAGGAACAATTACAAATCCATATGCTGTAGCAATCAGTTCCAAAAGTTATGTGCACAGAATGCTTATTGGCGCGGCGCTGTCTGGAAAGAGTTGTATTCTTAAAAGCAATATTATTTCCAAGGATATGAAGGCGACAATGGAGTGCCTTAATAATCTTGGAGCAGATATTGAAATAACGGACGAAGGCTTTAGGGTTAATAGCGGCGTTCAAAAGTGCGGTAAGGTTGCAATAGACTGTAATGAAAGTGGTTCAACTCTAAGATTTATGATTCCACTCGTTTCATACCTTTGCAGTGAAACGACAATTACAGGAAAGGGTAAACTTCCTGAAAGACCAAATGGAGCGCTAACTGAAACATTAAGAAGTAACGGGGCAGTTATTGATTCAGATTTTCTGCCAATGAATATAAGTGGCAATCTTATGGCTGGAACATATGAGATAGCAGGTAATATTTCATCTCAGTACATAACCGGATTATTGCTGACACTGCCGCTGTTAGATGGCGATTCAAAGATTGTACTTACATCCGACTTACAGAGTAAGCCTTATGTTGATATAACAATTGAAGTATTAAAACTTTTTGGAATAAAGGTTAATGAGAAAGATTACGGATACGAGATTCCTGGTAATCAGTCATATGAGGCGCCATCTGTAATGGAGGCAGAAGGTGACTGGTCCAATGGTGCTTATCTTTTATCAATGGGCGCTGTATGTGGTAGTTTAAGAGTATCCAATCTTAATGGCGCAAGTATTCAGGGCGACAGAGAGATAGTTAATATTATTAAAGGCTTCGGTTTAAGTGTACACTCTCTCTCAAGTGAAACAGAGGTAAAACAGGAAGAATGGAAATCAGTAGACCAGGATGTAATGCAGATTCCTGACCTTCTGCCAGCGATTGCTGTTTTAGCTTTAAAAGGAAATAAGGATTCAATATTCAGAAATGTATCAAGACTCAGAATTAAAGAGTCTGACAGAATAGAGTCTGTAAGTAAGATAATAAGTGCTTTTGGCGGCGTCGCAAAGAGTATTAAAAATGGTGATGAGGAAGATTTTATTGTAAGCCCTGTAAAGAGTGATGAGAATTCAGAAGTGGAAATAGATTCATATAACGATCACCGCATAGTAATGGCGGCAGTGATTGCACATCTTGCAACAGGCAGGGATGTAATAATAAATGGTTTTGAAGCAGTTGATAAGTCATATCCTTCATTTATGCAGGTATGCAGAGATATGGGAATGACATTGGAAGTGCTTGTTTAAGGAAAGGTAGAAATATGTCTTTTATTCTTGGTAACAATGTGAAGATGGAAGTTACGGGCGCATCTCACGCTCCTAAGATTACTGTTAAATTATGCGGTATTCCAAAGGGTGTGAATATTGATATGTTTGAGATTGAAGAACTTCTTTTAAGACGCGCCGGCGGTAATGCAACATATACAACAAAGAGAAAAGAAGCAGACAAGCCTGTTATTGTGGCAGGAATTGTGGATGGTGTTACAGACGGAAATCCTATTGAGGCTGAGTTCATCAATGCCAATCAAAGAAGTCAGGATTATAATAATCTTAAGTTTGTACCACGTCCTTCACATGCAGACTATGCAGCATATACCAAGTATAAGGGTGAGATTGACCTTGCAGGCGGCGGATTCTTCTCAGGCAGAATGACTCTTCCAATGTGTTTTGCAGGCGCGATATGCAGACAGATGCTTGAAGAAAAAGGCATCTTAATCGGAGCACATATTGCATCAGCAGGTAATATTGAAGACGACAGATACGACCCGGTAGATGCTGACCTTGAAATAAATGCAGACTGCAATCTTCCAGTGCTTAATAAAGAGCAGGGAGAAAAAATGGAAGAGCTCATGATTAAAACCGCCGAGGAAGGAGATTCCATCGGAGGAGTAATTGAGTGCAAAATCACCGGCCTTCCAACAGGTCTTGGCGATCCGATATATGACAGCGTTGAAAGTAAGCTTTCCTATGGCATGTTTGGAATACCTGCGGTTAAGGGAATAGAATTCGGCGCAGGTTTTGACATAACAAAACATTACGGAAGTGAAATGAATGACTCTTTTAAACTGGATGGAGAAAATGTGGTTACAACCACGAATAATTCCGGCGGCATTCAGGGCGGATTAACTAATGGTATGCCGGTTGTATTCAGAGTAGCAATCAAACCTACACCATCCATATATAAAGAACAGCGCTCTGTTGATCTGGTAAGTAAGGAAGAAGTTCCACTTCAGATTAAAGGAAGACATGACAGCTGCATAGTTCCAAGAGCAGTACCTTGTGTTGAGGCTATGGCTGCATTAATTATGTATGATATACTGCTTGATGAGCAGAATAATTTATAAATCAGGTGTGAGATGAGTAAATATTTTTTAATAGGGGAAAAACTCGGACATTCTTTTTCGGTTGTATTACATCAGTCTTTTGGAAATCAGGGATATTATCTTAAGGAGATTCCAAAAAATGAAATTGATGATTTCTTTAAGGAGGCTGATTACGACGGTATTAATGTAACAATTCCATATAAAGAAGTTGCAATGAAATACTGTATTCCAAATGAAACATCAAAGACAATTGGATGTGTAAATACCCTGGTAAAAAAAGATGGTCAGGTATATGGATATAATACAGACTATCTTGGATTTATGTATATGACAGTTGATGCAGGTATAGAGATGCTTGGAAAAAGAGTGCTGGTACTTGGAAGCGGAGGAACTTCCAAGACGGCAACCTACTCCTGTGATGCCATGGGTGCCAAAGAGGTTATAATAATGTCCAGGTCTGGCAAGAGTTTTGATATGGATATTTCCATACCGATTATCAGCGCCACATATGAAGAAACTGATAAGTACCTGGATGTGGATATTATTGTTAATACAACTCCGGTTGGAATGTATCCTAATAATCAGGCAATGCCTATTGATATAAATAAATTCACAAACCTTAGCGGTGTAATAGATGTTATTTATAATCCGCTTAATACCAGGATTATTCTTGAAGCAAAGAAGAAGGGTATTCCTTCAGTGTCAGGACTTGCCATGCTGGTGGCACAGGCTTACTATGCAGAGGAACTTTTCTTTGGCAGGGAAATAATTCTTGGCAATAAGGAAATAAATGATAAAATAAAGAAAGTATATGAAGTAGTCAAAAAAGATAAAGAAAACTTTGTTTTAATCGGTATGCCTGGAAGCGGCAAAAGCACCATCTCGGAAGCCATGAGTACATACCTTGGAAGAGAGGTTTTAGATACTGATGATTTGTTTACCAAAAACTTTGGAATGACACCGGGTGAGTGCATAACAAAGGAAGGTGAACCGGCATTTCGTGATAAGGAAGCAGAGATAATTAAGAGAGTATCTGCCAATACAGGTGTAATTATATCAACAGGCGGCGGCGCTGTCACAAGAAGAGAGAATATTGATAATCTTTGCGGTAATGGTATTTTTATCTACCTTAAGAGACCGCTTGAAAAACTCTCGACTGAAGGCAGACCTTTATCTCAGAAGATGGGTGTTGAAACCATATATAACAACAGAAAAATCATATATGAATCAATTGCAGATATAACAGTGGATGTGGATGATGATCCGGATGTAACAATGCAAAGGCTTATGGAACAGGTTAAGTAGACGGGTATTAAATTGGAGGGATTATGGCTGGTCAGAGTTCGAAACTTAAGATTCTGTATCTCATGAAGATTTTTATGGAAAAAACCGACGAAGAGCATTATATCACCATGAGTGATATTATGTATGAACTTGAGGGTTATGATATAGAATGCGAAAGAAAAAGTATTTACAGGGACATTGATGCTTTGATAGAGTATGGCCTTGATATCGAGAAGGTTCAGAAAGACAAGACCTGTTATTATTATCTTTCAACAAGAGAGTTTGAACTTGCTGAGGTAAAACTTTTAGTGGACGCAGTTCAGTCTGAAAGATTCATTACCCAGAGAAAGTCGAATGCTCTTATTAAAAAGATAATGGGTCTTACATCTTCAGAGAATGCATCAGCCCTGCAGCGTCAGGTCTATGTTAATAACAGAATTAAGACTGATAATGAAAGTGTATTATATTTAACTGATACCATATATAATGCGATTTCTTCGAATAAGCAGATCAGTTTTAAATATTTCAGATATGATGTTGAAAAGAAAAAAGAAATTCGTAACAATGGCGAACCATATGTGGTAAGTCCGTGGGCTGTGTCCTTTGTGGAAGATAATTATTATCTTGTGGCATATTCAAATGAACTTGGCATCAGGCATTTCAGAGTAGACAAAATGCTTAACTGCAATATCCTTGATGCTTCGCGTGAAGGAAAGGAAATATTTGCCAAGTTTGATGTGGCGGATTATACCAAGAAGAGATTTAAGATGTTTGATGGCAAAGTCTGCTCCGTATCTCTTAAGTGTAAAAACAGTTTCGCCAATGTAATAGTAGATACTTTCGGAAAAGATACGATGATGGTGCCTGATGGGGACGGGTATTTTACGGCTCATGTTGATGTGGCCATAAGTCATCAGTTTATTGGCTGGGTATTCTCAATGGACGATAATATTGTGATTACAGGGCCTGAAGAGGTGGTGAATGAGGCAGCAGACATGGTTAAGGCTTTAGGAAAACTTTATAAAAAGAAATAAGTATGTTATGATGTTTATAGCAAATATGCTGTGAGAAAGGAGAAAAGAATATGGCAATTGTTAATGCAACAGAGAATGATTTTGACAAAGAAGTGCTTCAGTATGACAAGCCGGTATTAGTTGATTTCTGGGCTCCATGGTGCGGACCTTGCAGAAACTTTGGCAAGATTTGTGAGGATATTGAGGCGGATGCATCAGTTGATCTTAAGATTGTTAAGGTTAATGTGGACGATGAGATGGACCTTGCAACAAAGTTTGATGTTTCAGGTATTCCGGCGATTTTCTTATTTAATAAGGGAGAAATCGCAGAGAGATGGATGGGAGTTACTCCTAAGAATGTTATTGTAGAAGCACTTGGTAAATTAAATTAGTCAGAATCAATGTATATATATCGGGGAACAGAGGGAATTACAATTATTAAAAGGTGATATAAAAAGAGATGGTTTCTTAAGGGAATCATCTCTTCTTATGTGAAGACAATGGAAAAATCAAGTAAAACAGAAATTAAATCAGCGCTGATTCTATTTATTACCGCGATAGTCTGGGGCTGCGCCTTCGTGGCTCAGAGTGTTGGCGGAGAATTAGTGGGACCATATACCTATAATTTCATCAGATATTTAATTGGTGGTATGGTATTGATTCCGGTGATTATTTTCAGGGATAAAAAATCTATTTCCCACAAGCCGGTAACCAAAAAGGAGAAGAAGGATCTGCTTACCGCCGGTCTGATATGCGGAATTATTCTGTGTGTTGCAACCAATCTTCAGCAGGTGTCTTTTACCCTGGGTTCAACTGCGGGTAATGCGGGATTTCTTACGGCATGCTATATTATTATTGTTCCGATTATTGGGATTTTCTTTCATAAAAAAGTTGGAATAAATATTGTGATAAGCGTATTGATAGCAGTTGTTGGTCTGTATCTATTATGTATTGACGGACCGCTTAAGTTTAATGCTGCTGATACCTGCCTGCTTTTATGCGCTCTTGCATTTTCATTTCATATAATTACAATTGATAATTTTGGAAACAGGGTGGATGGTGTCAGGTTGTCATCCATGCAGTTTTTTATTGCAGGGCTTCTTAGTTTTATACCAATGATTATATGGGATATGCATATGGATATAACTTTAGTGTTTGGAATAGGAAGATTTTTTATGGATTACCACAGCCTGATTCCGATTCTCTATGGTGGTATTATGAGCTGCGGCGTGGCATATACCTGCCAGATAATAGGACAAAAAGGCTTGAATCCTTCCGTGGCTTCCCTTATTATGAGTTTAGAGTCGGTTTTCAGTGTGCTGGCAGGACTGGTAATTCTGGGTGAATTACTTACACTTAAAGAGACTGTAGGCTGTCTGCTTTTGTTTGCAGCAGTTGTGCTGGCTCAGATTAATATATTTAAGAAGAAGGAGACAAAATGAAATTTCTTGTTACAGGTGTTCTTGGACAACTGGGATTTGATGTTATGAATGAATTAGCCCCAAGAGGTTATGAAGCATATGGCTCAGATATTGCGCCTGAGTTTAGAAAACAGGAAGGTGATTATGCCATTAATTCCATGCCTTATGTGCAGATGGATATAACTGATAAGGATTCAGTGAATAGAATAATTAATGACATTAAGCCGGACCATATTATTCACTGCGCTGCATGGACTGCGGTTGATGCAGCAGAGGATGAGGAAAATAAGCCTAAGGTTATGGCTGTCAATGTAAATGGATGTGAGAATATAGCGAAGGCAGCCAAGGACATTGATGCTGTAATGACATATATCAGTACTGACTATGTATTCTCAGGACAGGGTGAAAAGCCATGGGATCCTGACTGCAAGGACTATGCTCCGCTTAATGTATATGGAGAGTCCAAGTATCTTGGTGAGAAGGCTGTCAGTGAAAATACAGACAAGTATTTTATTGTGCGTATAGCCTGGGTATTCGGACTTAATGGTAATAATTTCATTAAGACAATGATTAAAGTAGGCAAGAGTCATCCGGAAGTAAGAGTTGTATGTGATCAGATTGGTACTCCTACTTATACATTTGATCTTGCCCGTCTCTTGGTTGATATGAATGAAACTAATAAATATGGTTATTATCATGCAACCAATTCAGAGGTTGAAGGCGATGGTGAATATACAGCCGAAGGATGCAAGACCGGTTTTATTTCCTGGTATGATTTTACCAAAGAGATTTACAGACAGGCCGGTATGGATACTAAAGTTACTCCGGTGACTACTGAGGAGTATGGTCTGTCCAAGGCAGCGAGACCTAGAAACAGCAGACTTGATAAAAGTAAGCTGACAAAAGCCGGATTTACGCCGCTTCCGACCTGGCAGGATGCCTTAAAAAGATATCTGGAAATTATGGGTTAATGTGTGATATAATGGTCGTAACTTTTTTTGTTTTGTAATAAGGAGGATAAAATGAACGTTATTAAAAGGTTATTTCGTGTTTGGGCTGCTCTTGGAGTAGCAGGTATTTGCTTATTGATTTTTTCAGGTCCTAAGGCTGTTGGTATGATTATGCCGGCTAAGGATGTATATGCTCAGATTGATGAACTTAAGGGCAACAATCACGTTAAGGGCGAGCTCTATTCCATTATGGATTATTATGTTACATATTCAGAAGATAACAGGGAAGTATCAAGAGTATATGCTGTAGCTGTTCTCGGACAGAAGGGTGATGATCTTTATATTGATAAGATTATCTCTCTTGAGAAGAAGGCCGGGGATTTTAACGGTGCTGAAGCTTGTGCAGATAACTTCATCGCTTGGTGGAATTATGAAGTTGATGATTCTCAGTTAATGGCTAAGACAGTTCCAGTTGAAGGAACACTTGTTAAGCTTAATAAGGAAAGAATGGATTATCTTACACAGTATCTTAAATCATGTGATTACACAGATGCAGAAATCCAGGAAATGGTTGTACCATATGCAATCAGAGAGACTTCTTTCGGAGCACAGTTTGGTTTAACAATTCTTGGTCTTATCATGGCCGTAGTTGGCGTACCGGGAACAATTGTAAGCTTGGTATTTAAGTCAAAATAATTGAAGCAGTTGTAAGGAAGGAATAGTAATGGACAACAACCAGGAAAGAGAAATAAATCTCATAAGTTTATGCTTTAGAATACTGCTTAAGTGGCGCTGGATTATTCTAAGTGCTATTGTATGCGCCGCTTTGGCAGGGGGCTATAAGTATTATAAGGATTATATGACTTATACCAATATGACTGAAGAGGCCGCTTCACTTGCAGCAACAAAGGTGGAAGCAACTAATTCTCAGATTCAATATATTCAGGATGCCATTTATTATAAGTTATATCGTATTGATACTCTTCAAAAGGATTTGGACAAACTGAATAAATATCTTGATGAGCGTCATGCCGTAATTGATAACATGCCTCTTATGGATGTAGAATATATGGATGTTCCATATTATTATATTACATTTAAGCTTGATATGCCGGTTGAAGAGACAGTTAGTGATTATGATGAATATGTTTATCTTTCTGCCAATACCAGAGCATTATATACTAACTATATTATGTCTCAGGATGGCTGGGATGCCATTGCAAAGAAGAGTGGCGTAGATGATACATCATATTTCAGATATATGATTAGTGCCGGTGCTCCTGCAAATAATGATATTATTTATATTTGTGTATATGATTTGAATCAGGCTGATGCAGCCAAGGTTGCAGAGGCTACTGTTGATGTAATTAAAGACAGAGCAAAAGATTTGAAATCAAAGGGCGCATCTGATATTGATGTTACATATGTTGATACAATTACTGGTGTAGGCAGATGTGACAGCGTTAAGGATGTTCAGGACAGACTTAAGAGAGAACTTACTGATGCACATAATCAGGCAGATGGTATTGTTAATACAATTAATACTTTCTATACAAATATCGCTGATCTTAATAAGCAGCTTGATACACTGGGCGATCCTGTTGAAGTTGCTGAAGGAGTTCAGAAACCATCAGTTTCCAAGAAATATGTTGCTATTGGTTTAATCCTTGGTATCTTCCTGGTAGCAGGTATTGAAGCTCTTAAGGTGGTACTTAGTAACAGAATTCAGGAAAAGGAAGATGTGGAGACACTTTACAATCAGTATTACTACGGTAATATCTGCAGTGCTGAAGGTTCCAAGAAATTCCTTGGATTTGTTGATAATGCAATTTTGAAACTTAAAAATGGTGGAAAGAATATGTCTTCTTATCCGGTTCAGGTTTCAGTAGTTGCTAATGGAATCAAGTTAAGCTGCAAGAAGAATGAACTTAAGAACCTGGTTATTACAGGTACATCTGATGCAGTACTTGATGGTGACAGTGTTAAGACCATTAAGGAGCAACTTGAGGCTGACGGAATTAATGTAAACGTTGTTAAGAATATCTGTATTAATACAGATGCCATGAATGCCTGTGAAGAGGCAGGTAATGTGGTTTTAATTGAGGGCGTTGGTAAGTCTTACTATAAAGATGTTGAAGAAGAAATTAGTAAGGCGCAGGCCTACAATATTAAGATACTCGGTATCGTGAGTGTAGAGTAATTTATTTGAAATAAAGTTAAGATGGCCTCCTCGCCTTCGGCGAGGGGGCCATTTTGTATTGGAAGCGGTTGGCTCCCACGCCTTCGGCACGGGGGCCCTTTGTATTGGAAGCGGTTGGCTCCCACGCCTTCGGCACGGGGCCTTTGGTGTTTGTGGGGCAGTTGGGCGTAAAAAACCACACCGTGAGGTGTGGCTTTATTTTTATTATATTATTTAACTAATACTAAGCAGTAGAACAGTGAGAATCCGATTCCCAGAAGTGCTCCGGCAATTACCTGAGTAGGGGTATGACCAACAAACTCTTTTAACTTCTTCTCCATAATAACTGCATCATATTCGTGGGTAAGGAGTTCTACTATGTCATTTAAGACCTGAGCCTGTATCCCGGTTTCTCTTCTTACTCCCATGGCGTCGTACATAACTATCAGGGAGAAGACTCCTGCTATGGCGAAGAGGGGTGAACTTATTCCCTCATTGATTATAACCGCCGTGGTGAGGGCGCATACCGTTGCAGAGTGGCTGCTGGGCATTCCGCCGCTTCCCACAAGTCTTTCGAACTTAAATTCCTTGTTCAAAAAGAAATGCAGGATAGTTTTGATTATCTGTGCAATCAGCCAGCTTAAAAAAGAGGCGGCAACTATTTCGTTTCTTGCAAGTGTAAGAATTATATCAGACATATTATCCTCTCATCTATTATTCTCAACAATCTATTATAACAATCCTTTATATTTTTTGCAACCGGGTAAGGCAGGGATTAAACCGATTAAAAGCCTGTATTTTGGGGCATATATTTTTGACGGAACATATAAATAGTGGTATAATTATTAATAACTATGCATAAATGCAGAAGAGGATGTGTTAATGGATTTCGATGTAAGTATTATTATGCCCGTGCATAATGCCAAAAGATTTATAGATGATACCTTAAAAAGCCTGGACAGACAGACTTATCAGAATTATGAACTTATTATGATTGAGAACAATTCTGATGATGGAAGTTATGAGCATATATGCGAGATTGCAAAGAACAGAGAGAATACTACTGTTTTGCGTATCAATGAGACAGGCGCGGCTCCTGCCAGAAATGCAGGTATCAATGCTGCAAAGGGACGTTTCATAGCATTTATGGATGCTGATGACAGATGGGATAATACGAAACTTGAGAGACAGCGTAACTTTATGCTGGAAAAAGATATCGCTTTTTCATATGGCGGTTATCGTCTGGGGGATGAGAACTGTAATCCTACAGGCAAGGATGTTGAGGTCCCTGATGTTATTGATTATAAGCATGCCCTTAGAAATACGACGATTTTTACATCCACGGTTATGGTGGATACAACCAAGATCGAGAAGCCTAATATCGTATTTCCTAAGATTGAAAGTGAAGATACGGCGCTTTGGTGGAATCTTCTTAAGCTTACCAATGCTTATTCCTTCGGCGGTGTATATGTAACATACAGAATTAGCGGTAAATCCTTATCTTCAAGCAAAATCAAAGCCGTGAAGAGAATATGGAATTTATATAGAAACAATGAACGCTTTGGCGTAATAAAAAGCAGTTTTCTTTTTGTAATCTGGGCTATTAATGCAGTTATAAGAAGAAGCGGCAGCCAGAGAAAGGCAGAATAAAGGATAAATGAAACATTTTGAGTCAATTAAGAGAATAACAGTATTACAGCTTGCCGGTGTAGGTATTCTGGCTAATATCATTGCTTATGCCTATGTATGGTACAAGTATTATATATTTGATGTTCAGGTTGTATTCTGGAGAAGAGGTAACTGGGTAGTTGTAGGTATTTACGCTATTTTAATTATGTTCTTTATGATGACATATGGCGGTAACAAGATAGGCTATCTCAAACCTTTTGAAGTCTTTCTATCCCAGGTACTTGCCATACTGGCTTCCAATTTAATTACATATCTGCAGTTATCTGTAATGGTTGTATGGTTTGCCAATATTAAGCCAATTGGACTTATGACGCTGGCGCAGATACTCTTTGCGCTTTTCTGGGTATATTTATCCAATTTTATATATCGTAATGTATTCCCTCCAAGAATGCTGCTTCTGATTCATGGAGATCATGATACTGAGGATATAAAGAGAAAGTTTGATTCCAGAAAAGACAGATATGTTATTTCTGAGCAGATTAATATTAATGCAGGAATTAAAGTAATTGAAGATAAAATTCTTGAAAGATTTGATGGTGTTATCCTTTGGGATCTGGATATGACTGACCGTAACGAACTTATTAAATACTGCTACGGCAAGTCTATTAGAGTTTATCTTATGCCAAAGATTCCTGATGTAATCATTATGGGCGCTGATCGAATGAATCTTTTTGATTCACAGATTCTGCTTACCCGTGAATATGCAATGACAATTGAACAGAGATTTATTAAGAGATTAATAGATATTGTCTGCTCATTCCTCTTAATAATCATCACATCACCTATTATGCTCATAACTGCCATCATTGTTAAATTATATGATGGTGGTCCAGTATTTTATAAGCAGGTGAGACTTACAAAGAATAATAAGGAATTTAAGATTATTAAGTTCCGTTCCATGAGGGTGGATGCCGAGAAAATTGGTGGTGCTCAGCTTGCCAAGAAGGATGATAAGAGAATCACTCCAATTGGTAAATTTATCAGAGCGGTTCGAATTGATGAACTTCCACAGTTGTTTAATATTCTTAAAGGTGATATGACCTTTATTGGACCAAGACCGGAGAGACCGGAGATAGCTGCCAAGTATATTGAAGAGATGCCGGAGTTTGCTTACAGAACAAAAGTTAAGGCCGGACTGGCAGGTTATGCTCAGGTTTATGGAAAATATAATACAACTCCGTACGATAAGTTAAAACTGGATTTAACTTATATTGAGAATTATACAACCTGGCTGGATATTAAGCTTATGCTTCTTACATTAAAAGTGCTTTTCCTGCCAGACAGTACAGAAGGAATAGAGGAAGGACAGACTACCGCAAGCAAGTCTTCCAAGGGAAACTAAAGGTTAATCCGAAGGGGTATAGTGATGAACAAAGAAGAGATTAATTCAAGGTTGATGCTCCTGACAATATTAAAGGGGTGGAGATTTCTTTTATATGGATTGCTTTTCGGGGCGATGATTTTTTTCGCTGTCTATTATCTTTCCATTCATAATTTTAATGGTGGGGAAGATTATGAATCCAGGGGAATGATATTAATTGATTATGCCGATGATGTGGAAAAAGCCGGCATTTATATTAATGAGTTAACATGGAGTAATCTTGCCAGCAGTGATCTTGTTTATGAAAATGTAATTTTGGATACTGACAGTCATCTTCTTAAGGATGAGTTAAGGTCAAAGGTTACAGTGCTTTTGGAATCAGATATCCGTGTGCTTGTTATCAAGGTCAGGGATAAAGATCCAAAACTTGCTCAGAATCTGTGCCAGGCCTATCTTGATGCATTTATCAAACTTCAGGATGAGTTTGAGGATGTGGACAGCTTAAGGATTATTGATAATGCGGAAATAGGTTTATCAAAGGCTCCTGATGACAAGGTGCTTAATGTGGCAATTCTTGGCGCAATTGTTGGTTTCATTGTGGCTCTGGGATGCATTATTCTTTATTTCATTTTTGATGATACAGTCAAAGTTCCACATACAATCAGTGCAGAATTTGATGTTAAATGCCTTGGAACGCTGATAAAAGACTTAAGAAAAGTGAACTTCAAAGCAGATAATATCTATATCGATATGCCATTTAATGTTAAGAGAATGGTTACTTTTGAAATGGCTATTCTTAAGGATAACATGAGAAGCGTATTTGATACGGGCAAGAAGATAAGACTTGTGGATTTGGACAGACCTAAGGCTAATTCGTATGGTGTGGATGTTCTTAATCTTATCAGGAAGGAATTATTTATAGATTACAGACATAAGTCAGACAGAGGCGAAGCTGAAAATATGGATGCGGTTTACGAAAAGGATGAGGTTATTATCTATTCCAAAAGTGTAATCGACAATCCGGTTTGCTTTAATGAGATTACTGAAGATGAGATAGTAATTCTTATGGTTAAGGCTTCATCAACTTCCAAGGCTTATATCCATACAATGCTTGATCATCTCAAAGGACTTAATGTGGATGTAGCGGGAATTATTCTTTATGATGCAGATAACTGGCTTTTGAGCAGTCTTTTCTTCCCAAAGAAGAAAGCGGGAGAATACTAGAAGGGGCGGATATGCAGGTTCAGCTTTTGGTTGCTGCTTTGGAAGCGGACACGAAGTTACTTACAAATAAACTGAATATTGGCTCTGACTGCGTCATTGTTAATCAGTGTAATGAAGAAAAAAAGGAAGTAACAGAGCATAAGGGATACAGACTTACTCTGATAAGCGACACTGACAGAGGCGTAGGCCGTAATCGTAATCTTGCTATTGATAACAGATATACTGACAGCGACATAGTTTTATTTGGCGATGAAGATATTACCTATGAAGATGGTTATGCAGACAGAATTATCAAAGCCTTTGAGACTAATCCAAAGGCGGACATTATTTTATTTAATGTCAGGGTATGTGATGAAAGACGTACTTACTGGAATGATGGAGTAAAGAAATTAAGCTTTTATAATGTAGGCAGGTATCCGGCATACAGTATAGCCATTAAGAATTCAAGCCTTACCAACAGCAAAATAAGATACAGTATTTTATTTGGCGGAGGCGCCAAATACAGTAATGGAGAAGATTCTGTATTTTTGATGGATGCTTTAAGGTGTGGCCTTAAGATATATACATCTCCTGAAATTATAGGAGAGGAAGAAAAGAGAGAATCAACCTGGTTTAAGGGATATAATGAAAAGTTCTTTTTTGACAGGGGAGTGCTTTTCGCATTCCTGTATGGTCCGTGGGCTACTTTATGGGCCTTAAGATTTGTGCTTACCAAAAAAGAAATGTTCAAAGGCACAATAGGCAGGAAAGACGCATATAAACTTATCAGAGACGGAATAAAGCAGGGTAAATTAGAGAGGAATAAGTAGTGCTCGTTTATTTAAGCTTAACAATTATTACCATAGCACTGGCAGTCTTTGTTAACAAAGAAGATGTTAAGCTGGGACAGTCCAAAGCAAAGGCAAGAGATCTTGTTTTTCTTGCATGGATATTTACAGCACTTGTTGTCATATCTGCCGGCAGAATTGCAATTGGCATAGATTACTGGGATTATACTGAAGTTTTCAGCCTCATTATGCAGGGAAGAGAAGTATCCACAGAACCTGTATTTAATGCCTTTGTCAAAATCTGCTATTTCCTTTTTGGCTTTGGGAATTATAAATCCATATTTATCATATTCTCCTTTGTGACAATATTTTTCTTTTTAAAGGGAATATATGATCAAAGCGGCGATTTTGCCTGGTCGTTTATGTTATTTATGGCCTTTGGATATTATTTTTCCTCATTTAATACCATAAGATATTATTTCGCACTTGCCATATGTTTTTATGCAATTAAATTCCTGATTAAGAAGGATTATGCAATATTTGTAATAAGCGTGCTGCTGGCGGCAACCATGCATAAGGCGTTGTTGTGCGTGCTGCTTTTATATCCTCTTGGAATTATTAAATACAAGAAGTGGTCCATTCCGATTATAGGCGTGGCAGTGGCAAGTCTGTTTGCTTTGCAGGGCGTATACAGAAGGATTGCATTTGTCTTTTATCCTTTTTATGAGGGTTCGTCCTATGATGTGGTGGATATTTCATATACCAATATTGCAAGGTGCGCAGCTGTGCTTATACTAGGGCTACTGGTATATAAAAGCGCCATTAAGGACAATGAAGCCAACAAGGTTTATTTTAAACTGAATATTGTGGCATTAATTATTTATACATGCTGCAACTATATTCCGAATGTATCAAGAATAGGTACAATGGCTTCGGTATTTCAGATTATACTGATTCCGCACCTGATTAAGGCGGTTAAAATCAAGCCTTTAAGGATATGTTTATATATCGGTACAGCGTTAATGGCAGCAGTTTATTATTATCTTTTTATGAAGAGCGCAGCTGATCCGAATGTTGCGATTCTACCATATGAAAGCTGGATATTTTAATGAAGTTTAGCGTTATTACAGTTACATTTAATGCGGGTGATCTTCTTGGAGAGACCATAAATAATATTCTTAGTCAGACTTATGAGGATTTTGAAGTTGTGATTAAGGATGGACGTTCTACGGATCATTCCCTTAAGAATGTGCCGATAAGCGAGAAGGTTGTCTTAAGAATAGATGATGATAAGGGCATTTATGATGCCATGAATCAGGCGGTCTCCATGGCTAAGGGTGACTATGTTATCTTCATGAATGCCGGAGACAGATTCTATGATAATGATGTGCTTCAAAAAGTGAGTGATGCTATAGATGCGAATCCCGGAAGAGGAATATATTACGGCGATACCTATTTCAGACCATCAAAGTCGGTAGTAAGTATGCCATCCAAAATCACTCCCGGAATATGCTACAGACATATTCCCTGCCATCAGTCATGTGTATTTGCAAGGAGTTTGTATGAGGGCGGGGGTTTTGACCTAGAGTACAAAATCAGGGCCGATTATGAATTCTTTTTGCGAAACTATTTCGTGAAAAAGATTAATCCGTGTTACTTAAATACGGTAATAGCGGACTATGAAGGCGGCGGATATTCAGCAACACATCTTGAGCAGGATGCAAAGGAACACAAGATAATTACGGAGAAGTATTTTACCAAAGGCCAGCTCTTTGGACAGAAGCTTTTTGCGATATTTACTCTTCAGTCCCTTCGTAAGAAACTGGCTTATAATGATAAATATAAAGAATCATATGACAAAATGAAAAAGATGATACAAAAGTAATCAGGATAAGATATGAGAGTTTTGTGGGTATGTAACCGTCCGGTTGCATCGGTGTCAAAAGATAATAATAAATCCATAACCAATAAAGAAGGATGGCTGGATACTCTTTTTGAAATGCTGGAGAGTAATTCAGAAATTGAAATGGGTTTGTGCCATGCAGATGCAGGACCTGAGAAGAATTATGAGTCAGGATCTGTAAAGGTTTATACGCTTAATGAAAATTATAATACTCTTCATGTTTATGAGGACAGATTAGAGAGCAGATTTAAGGAAATATATGAGGATTTTAAGCCTGATATTGTGCATATATTCGGGACGGAATATCCTCATACATTAGGCGCAGTTAAGGCTATCAAAAATAAGGATAAAGTTCTGATTTCGCTTCAGGGAATCTGTGATAAATGCGCAGATCATTATCTGGATTTTCTGCCAAAGAGTGCGATTAATCATCTTACATTAAGAGATGTGCTTAAAGGCGATACTTTAAAGAAGCAGAAGAAACATTTCATGGACAGGGCCGAAAATGAAAAGAAGGCGTTGAAAGAGGCCATGAATGTTACCGGAAGAACTGAGTTTGACAGGGAATACTCTAAAGAAATAAATAAGGATGCCAGATATTTTTATCTGGGAGAAACTCTTAGAAATGTATTCTACCAAGGTGATGTATGGAATGAAGAAAATATTGATAAGCATGTGATTTATTTTAGCCAGGGTAATTATCCGATTAAGGGACTTCATGTAATGCTTGAAGCACTTAACGAAGTAGTGAAGGTTTATCCGGATACCGTGCTTAAGGTTGGCGGCGATATAATTACCGGAGGAACTTTAAAGAAGAATCTGTTAATTGGTGCCTATGGCAGCTATATAAAGAAATATATAAAGAAGAATAATCTTGGCGGTAATGTGGAATTTACAGGGAATATTCCGGCTGACAGGGTTAAGGAGAATCTCCTTTCTTCTTCAGTTTTTGTTTCTGCGTCCGTTATAGAGAACTCGCCTAACAGCGTGGCTGAAGCCATGATACTTGGGGTTCCTGTTATTTCGTCTTACGTTGGCGGAGTTCCAAGCATAATGATGAAAGATGTGGACGGCAGATTTTTCGACAGCGGTGATAAAGATATGCTGGCGGGCGAGATAACTGATTTATTTAAAAAGAAAGACTTAGGTCACATTCAGGATATGATTATTAATGCCAGAAACAGGGCAGCAGGCGATCACAACAGCCAGACCAATTATGAAACTTTGCTTGATATATATAAGGAGATTGACTCTTTATGACATTAACCTTTGTGTCCAATTATATTAATCATCATCAGCTTCCGGTAGCTGGATATATGTATGATAAATTAGGCGATGGTTATCATTTCATCCAGACTGAGGAAGTGGAAGAAGAGAGAGTTTCGCTGGGATGGCAGGCTGATTTCGATCTCCCATATCTGGTTAAGTCCTATGAAGATGAGGACAAGGCAAGGGAACTGATTGCAAACAGCGACATAGTTTTAATGGATGACTGTGTGTCGGAAGATTATATAAATGACAGAATTGAAGCAGGTAAAATTGTAATCAGACTTGCTGAAAGATGTTATAAAGAAGGTCAGTGGAAAGCCATAAGTCCAAGAGGCCTTATATATAAAAATAAGGTTCATACCAAAAGAGCGGACAAGCCTGTTTACCTTCTGTGTGAAGGCGGCTATGTAGCAGATGATTATGAAATATTCAAAGCCTACAGAGGCAAGAGATATAAGTGGGGATATTTTCCTGAGTTCAGGGAATGTACCTATGACAAAGATGACAGTAAGCTTAATATTCTCTGGGCCGGAAGACTGATAGACTGGAAGCATCCGGAGATAGCTATAAAGGGTGCTAAGTATCTTAAGGAAAGGTGCGTTGATTTCAGTCTTGATATTGTTGGAACAGGTAACCTGAGTGATTCTTTTGAAAAAATGGTTAGAGAACTGGAGCTTGAAGATAATGTGACATTTTCAGGAAGCCTCCCTTATAAAGAAGTAAGGGAAAGAATGCTTAACAGCCAGGTTTTACTATGTACCAGCGACTATGAAGAAGGCTGGGGAGCTGTTGTAAATGAAGGACTTAATTCAAGATGCGCAGTGCTGGCAAGCCATGCAATGGGCGCGACCCCGTATCTTATTAAGCATGAGAAAAACGGCCTTGTATTTAAGAGCGAAGATCAGAATGATTTTAATGATAAATTATATGCCATGGCAACGAATGCTGACTTAAGAAGAGCATTAAGCGATGAGGGATATAATACCATTGCAAGTCTCTGGAATGCGAATGTTGCAGCTGAGAGGTTGCTTACATTTGCCCAAGGGCTTATGAATGGAGAAATAAAAGAATATGAAGATGGGCCAATGAGTGTGGCCGAAGCCATACATCAAAATAAGATGTATGACCATCTTGTAAATAAAGGATAAAAAGTTGAAAAAGATTTTAAATAAAATTTTTATATTGCTTGATAAGAAGCAGAAACGATTCATGATTGTCCTCGTGATAATGATGTTAATCGGAGCGATTCTTGAGGCCTGCTCAGTGGCTGTAATTATTCCGGTTATTAATATCATTATTGATAAGGATGCAATCGAGAGCAGCCGCATAATGTCCAGGGTTTTTGAACTATCGCATATTTCGGATGTGAAGGTATTTGCTGTTCTTGTAATGGTGCTGCTTATTCTTATGTTCGTTATAAAGAATATCTATCTCTATATTCAGCAGAAGGTTCTTTATAATTACATTTATACCAATCAGTTCTCTACATCCGAGAGAATGATGCGTAATTATATCAGAAGAAATTATGAATATTTCCTGACTGCTGATACTGCTGTTATTCAAAGAACAATCACATCAGATGTTAATAATATGTACGCACTGATACTCTCACTTCTTACACTGGTTTCAGAGGTGATAGTTTTTATTGCGCTTGCTGTATTCCTTCTTTTTACAGACTGGAGAATGACAGCTTTTGTTGCGACTCTTCTTGCAGTAACACTTCTTGTTATCAAGATTGTTATTAAGCCTATGATGTATAAGGCAGGCAAGGATAATCAGGATTATTACAGCTCATTATTTAAGTGGATAAATGAAAGTGTTACCGGTATCAAGGATATCAAAATCGGCGGCCGCGAGCGCTTTTTCGTAAATGAATATATAAGATATGGTACAGGTTATGTTGATGCTGTGCAGAAATATACGCTTTACAGTAATGTGCCAAGACTGATAATCGAAGTTGTATGTATTTCAGGTATGGTTTTATATTTTATTTTCCTGTATCTTACAGGTCAGAATTCAGAAGCCATATTAAGCGTGCTCGGCGCTGTTGGTGTAGCTCTCGCAAGACTTATGCCATGTGCCAACAGAATTAATAATCAGCTTAATAATATTGCTTATTTTGAGCCATTTTTAATGGGTGTATCTGACAATCTTCAGGATGAAATCAGTGGCGCGAATACAGACCTTTCTGTGATTGATATTCCTAAGGAAAAACTGGAAATCAAAAATGGAATAGAACTTAAGAATATCTGCTATAAGTATCCTGAAACCAGCAAATACATATTACAGGATGCTTCCATAGAAGTTAAGGTTGGAGAAGCTATTGGTATTGTTGGAACAACCGGAGCCGGTAAGTCCACAATTGTGGATGTTATGCTGGGACTTCTTCATCCTGAAAAAGGACAGGTTCTTGCTGATGGAAAAGATGTTTTGATTGAAGAAAACTATCGTAAATATCTTAAGAATATCGGTTATATTCCTCAGAACATTTTTATGCTTGATGATACGATAAAACATAATATTGCATTTGGTGTTCCTGATGATGAAATAGATGAAAACAGATTGTGGGAAGTAATTAAAGAAGCCCAGCTCGAGGATTTTATCAAAGGAAGAGAAGATGGACTCGATGCCAATATAGGCGAAAGAGGTATTCAGATTTCCGGCGGACAGAGACAGAGAATCGGTATTGCAAGGGCATTATATGATGATCCGGAAGTACTGGTACTTGACGAGGCTACATCGGCCCTTGATGGTGAAACAGAGAAGGCTGTCATGGAATCCATTAATATTCTGCATGGTAAGAAGACGCTGGTTATCATAGCTCACAGATTACAAACCATAGAAAAATGCGACCACGTTTACAGAATTGAAAACGGGGTAGCAACCAAGGAGAGATAAACAGTAATGTTTCTTAGTGTTATAGTTCCGTTATATAAAGAAAAAGAGGAAGGCTCCAGATTCTGCCTTGATTCACTTATTAATCAGACTTTTGATGATATGGAAATCATTATAGTTGATGATAAGGCGGATGAGAATAATCTTAAACTGATTGAAGAATATAAGGGTAAATGCAATAAAATAAAGGTTATAAATAATGAAGCCCATCTGGGACCAGGCTCTTCATGGAACAGAGCGCTATTTAAAGTTATGGGCGAGTATGTGGCATTTATCAATCCGAAAGATTATCTGGATACAAAGTATTATGAACTGATGACAAATGTGGTTAAAACCACGAAATCAGATGTGGCAGGTTCTGATAATATTCTGGTTTATGAATATGGCTCAAATAAAGGTGAAGAAGAAAAACTTCATTATAATGACCAGAGCGGCGAACTTGATGATGAGAAGAAAGCAGATCTTATAATTAAGCCGGGATACTTAGGATGCAAGATTATTAAGAAGTCGCTTCTTGATGAAAATGGTTTATGGGCGCCTGATTTTATCAGTTCACCGGATGTATGCTTAAATCCTCTGGTACTTATGTGCGCCAGGTCCTTTGCATATGTTCCTGAAGCAAAGGCATATACATACAAAGAGTCAGGTGAAAGCCCGGATGAAGTATATACAAAGTGTGACGACAGGATGACTGCCATGACATATTTCATTGAGGAATGTGTAAAAAGAGAATTTTTTGGTGATTTCCTTGATGAGATAGAATACAGATATACGGAAGATATGTTTATTAAGAATCTTTTCACATATATGAGTAAGGTTCCCAAGGAAATGAGAAAGCCGGAATTCAGCGAAGATTTACATGACGGTATAACATATACATTCCCTGAATTTATGGATAATCCATATTATGAGATATATGACGATGAGAGTATAAGGGAACTGGCGGGGATTTTTATAGAAAGTCCCAAGAAGTTTAATAAAGTTTTTTCCAAAATATTACAGGGACAGCAGTAGTTGGAGGGATTATGGAAAAGTGTTCAGTAATTGTGCCTTGCTATAATGAAGAGGACGCGCTTCCTTTCTTTTATGAGGAAATGAATAAGGTCGCAGCTTCGATGCAGGATAAATTGGAATTTGAATATATATTTGTGGATGACGGAAGTGTGGATGGAACCATTAATATAATCAGGTCTTTTGCCAAAGAGGATGAGAGAGTTCATTATATTTCTTTCAGCCGTAACTTTGGTAAGGAAGCAGCTATCTATGCAGGTCTTAAGAAGTCTGTTGGCGATTATGCAGTTATGATGGATGCAGATCTTCAGGACCCACCGACGCTCCTTCCTGAGATGTATGAGGCGGTAAAAAATGAAGGTTATGACTGCGCTGCAACAAGAAGAGTTACTCGTAAGGGTGAGCCATGGCTTCGTTCGATATTTGCAAGATTATTCTATAAAATCATGAACAAAATGGCCGACCTCAATATGGTAGATGGAGCCAGGGATTTCCGCTTCATGAAGCGTAATATGGTTGATGCCATCTGCGATATGGGAGAATATAACAGATTCTCCAAAGGTATATTTGGCTGGGTTGGATTTAAGACCAAATGGTTAAAGTATGAGAATGTTAAGAGAGTTGCAGGAAAGACAAAATGGTCATTCTGGAAACTGTTCAGATACTCAATTGAAGGTATTGTAGCATTCTCCACAGCGCCACTTGTGTGGACGTCATTGATTGGATTGTTATTCTTCTTTATTGCGGTTGCGCTTTTGATTTTTGTGTTTATAAGAGCGCTCCTTTATGGCGATCCGGTAGATGGCTGGCCGTCAACAATATGTATTATTACATTCTTCGCCAGCGTACAGCTTTTCTGTAATGGAATAATTGGAATTTATATTTCCAAGGCTTATCTGGAACTTAAAAACAGACCTATTTTTATCGTAAGAGATGAGGCGTAATGGATTATATTCTTGAGAAGTTAAAGAAAAAAAGCATATATGTACCATTTTTTACGGTGCTGATTCTGGGGCTTGTAACACATATGTATATGTTTGTTAATAAGTTTCCCAATTCAGATGCTCTGACATCATTTTATTTTGATCAGAATATGGTAACATCCGGAAGGTTCTTCTTGGGTACGGTTTGTTCAATATCGTCTTTTTATGATTTGAACTGGATTAATGGTATATTATCCCTTCTTTACTTAAGCCTTTGCGCTATGATGTTAATTAAACTTCTTGATGTAAAAGGGACCTTTAATTATATACTTATTTCAGCTTTGCTGGTTACGTTCCCGGCGCTTACGGCGACCTTTGCATATCTTTATACGGCAGATGGTTATATGATAGGACTGCTGCTGTCAATCATATGCGTATATGTCAGCAGGAAATATAAGTTTGGTTTTATAATTGGCGGAATACTTTTAAGCCTTTCAATGGGTATATATCAGGCTTACTTAAGCTTTGCAGTTGTATTATGCATAATTATAATTATTAATTCACTTATGCTGGGTGAGGAAATCAAAAAAGTATTCTTTATGGGGCTTAAGTTCTTAGGGATGGGCACTATCGGAGGAGTACTCTATAAGATTATTCTTACGATATGTCTTAAACTTCAGCATAAGGAACTGGATACATATCAGGGCATTAATACCATGGGTTCATTAAGCCTTAAGACGCTGCCTAAGACAATTATTAATATGTACGCGGATTTTGCTGCATTTACCCTTAAGGGAAATGTACTTTTCAGGGAGGGTTTCAGCGCTTCGGTATGGCTGCTTGTTTTAATAGCATTTATTGCGCTGGCATTAATTATTATTCTTAATGCCAAAACTTATAAGAAGCCACTTAATATACTGGCAATAATTGTGATGCTTGCAATTATTCCATTTGGAAATAATATTATTTTCCTGTTTTCTGACAGCATTGAATATCACCTGCTTATGAGAATGCAGTGGGTATTATATTTTATCTGGGCAGTAGTACTGGCAGATATAGTAATAGATAAAACAGACCTTAAAAATATTGAACTTAAAAAAGAGAAAAACAGCAAAAATGCCATAGTATTTTTCTTTACAGTGCTTACTGCTGTATCGCTGGGATTTTACATATATGGCAATATTGTGGTGGCAAATATCTGCTACTATAATATGAATGAATCATATGAAAAAACATATGGATATCTTGTAAGACTTATAGACAGAATGGAGCAGACTGAAGGCTATTATCCGGGAATGAAAGTAGCCATGGTTGGTGTGGTAAGTAAGGAAAGTTATCCTGAAACCAATATTACTCTGGATATTACAGGTAATATCAGGGGAACCAATCAGACCATTATTCCTTACAAGGCTGAGATGTATGCTAACTTTATGTCTCATTATATGAATTATGAGCTTGAATTTTTAGAGGGTGAGGAACTTGAAGAGGTTTATTATTCCGATGAATATCAGGAACTTGAGAGTTTCCCATCAGTTAATTCAATGCGTGTAGTAAATGATACTTTATATATTAAACTTGAGTAGGAGTTATTATGAGTTTATTATCAGTAGTTATTCCTTCTTATAACGAGGAAGGAAATATTAAACGTACAAGTGAAGTTATTTCTGGCATACTGGAGAATGCATCAATTAATTATGAACTTATCTTTGTAAGTGATGGTTCAAAGGACGGAACCTATGCCGCAATATGCGAACAGGCCAAGGCAAATCCTAAGGTGAAGGGAATAGAGTTTAGCCGTAATTTTGGTAAAGAGGCGGCGATTTTTGCAGGGCTTGGTCAGGCTAAGGGAGATGTTGTTGCAGTACTTGACTGCGATCTTCAGCATCCTGCAGAAAAACTGGTGGACATGTATAAACTCTGGGAAGAGGGCTACGAGGTTATTGAAGGTGTTAAGTCCAAGAGAGGAAAAGAGGGACTTATTCATAAAATGTTCGTCGGCATCTTCTATGGCATTATGTCTTCACTTATGAAGATTGATATGAATTCCACATCGGATTATAAGATGCTCGATCGTAAAGTTGTGGATGTGCTTCTCGGGCTTAAGGAGAAGAATACATTCTTCAGGGCGCTTACTTTCTGGGCAGGATTCAAGAGTATCAGACTTGAATATGAAGTTCAGGACAGAACAATTGGAAAGAGTAAATGGAGTTTCGCGGGACTTTGCAGATATGCAATCAGTAATACCACATCCTTTACCACAGTTCCTCTTAAACTTGTAAGTACACTTGGATGGGCATCAATTCTCTGCTCAATTATCGTGGGAGTTGATACCTTATATAATTTCTTTGCCGGCAAGGCAGCAGATGGTTTTACAACAGTAATTCTTCTTCTGCTTCTGATTGGTGGATGCATTATGATAAGCCTTGGAATTATTGGTCATTATATTGGCAGAATATATGAAGAGGTTAAGGGCAGACCAACATATATAATCAGTAACAGAACAGATAACATGTAAGGATTTTGAAATGGCAGCAGTTAAGAAAAGACAATCGAATATTGAACTTCTTCGAATTGTAACCATGATGATGATAATTATGCTTCATCTTCTTGATAAGGGTGAGGTGCTTCCATGGTTTGGGGATATGCATAGCTTTAATGATTATTTTAGCTGGTATGTTGAAGCATTATGTATCATTTCTGTTAATGTATATGTTTTTATCAGCGGATATTTCTTACTTGACAGTAAATTTACTTTTAAGAAACTGTTTTTTATTGTGGCACAGGTGTGGTTTTATTCTGTTGGAATTTTCCTTCTGTGTTATTTTACGGGAGGCATTCCGGCCGAGGACATAAATATTTATTCGCTTATTATGATGTTCCTGCCGGTACTTGGTAATCATTACTGGTTTGCCACAACTTATGTGCTTCTTATGCTGGTATTTCCATTTCTTAATACTTTTATTAAGGCTATTGATGAAAAGAGACACAGAAGACTTATTATTATGCTGGTCATTATTTTCAGCCTTTGGGTAACTGTTCTTCCAATAACTACTCCGGTGGTAGATAAATGGGGTATGGATTTACCTTGGTTTATAGTACTTTATTTCATTGCTTCATATATGAAAAAATATCCGGACAGACTTAAAGGCAAAGCGTGGGGATATTTGCTTACATACGCGCTTGTATCTACAACTCCGCTTATCTTTGCAAGAGTTTTAATTGGAATTAATAATCGCTTTGGAAAACTTGGCGGATACAGCAAATTGTGGTATCAGTACAATGTTATTCCGGTAGTAATAATGAGTATTGCCTTCTTTGTATTCTTCCTTAAGATTGATATAAAGAATAAGGTGATTAGCAATATTATTAATTTTGTTGCCAGAGCAACATTTGGCGTATATTTAATTCATGAACATTTATATGTAAGATTCAGATGGACATCTTTATTTGATCCTAAGAAGTATTTTGACAAACCATACTGGATACTAAGAGCAATAGGCATAGTTATTATAATGTTTGTGGTTTGTGCATCAATTGATATAGTTAGAATTTATTTATTTAAGTTATTATTTGATAATCCATTATGCAATAAGTTATGGAGTAAGTTTGCTAAAATAGAAGATAAAATAAATGGACAGGATTAAGGAATTTGTAGAAAAAAAAGGTGTGAGAAATACCTTATATATTGCAGGACTTGTTATTCTGATGATTCTGATTTTTCTTCACGTAAATGTAGGAGTGGAGGTTTCAGATACAGGATATTCTCTTGCTAATTTTGTTAAGTTTTTCTCTGACAGCGGAACCTGGGTGCTGGCAACTTTTCTTGCTAATTTTACAGGTGCTGTATTAACCAGACTTCCTTTTGGTTCTACCATGCTGGGAATGCAGATTTATTCCCATCTTATGCTGGCTGTTTTCGTTGCAGCATTATACTTTTATCTTCCTAAGATTATAAGCAGGACTTCAACGTTCCTGGGACTTGTTATGGCAGTCTGCCTGACATGGTGTCCTAAGGTAATTCTTTATAATTATCTTACTTATTATCTTTTTACAATTGCAGCAATACTTATATTTGAAGCATATAAGCAGAAAAAAGACATATTGTTATTTATTGCAGGAATCGTTCTTTCGCTTAGTGTTTTTGTAAGATTTCCTAACATCTGTGAATGCCTGCTTATTGTGCCTGTTATATATAATTCAGTTTTAGGAAAAGATAAGTTCAAAGATATAATGCGCAAAATCACCCTCAGTCTTGGCGGATTTTTCCTGGGGGCTGTTATAATAAGCGCTATTATAATGATTATTTACGGACCATCATCCTATGTAGATATGATAGGCTCACTCTTTGGAATGCAAAGTACAGATTCAAGCTATTCCATGAGAGGAATGATTGAAAGTATTGTAAGATTCTATGTGGAAACACTGCTTGAACTTGGTGGCCTTTTAGTGGCAACTGTTGTGATGGCTTTTGTATATAATCTTGTTGGAAAAAATAAGTACGTAAGATATTTGTGCTCATCACTTTGGGTATGCGTAATATGCGGATATTTATTATATGCCTATAAGTCCGGATTCTTCTGGAGAAATTACAATGACTTAACAGCGGTCAGAACCCTGGCTACATTTCTTGTAATCTGTTCAGTAATTGCATATGTAATTATATTCTTTTCAAAGAAAGCAGATGATAAGATAAAGAGCCTTGCCATGATAATGCTGACTATTATTATTGTTACACCTCTTGGAAGTAATAATGCATTATATCCTGTGTATAATAATCTGTTTTTGATTGCTCCATTTGACTGCTATTTACTGATAAAATCACTGGGCAAAAAAGACGCGACTCATTACATAGTCAATATTATGTGCGTTATTGTATTTGGGCTTTTGATGCTTCAGTCAGTGCTTTTTGGCATTGATTTTACATTTAAGTGTGATGGTTATGTAAAAGAACTTGAAGCAGGATTTGATAAGGGCATTCTTAAGGGAATGTGTACAAACAGAAGTAATAAAGAAAGCCTTGAAGGCATTATGGATTATATAGATGAGGGAGAGTATGAAGGAAGGCAGGCAATCTGCTATGGTAATATTCCGGCTCTTAATTATTACATATGTGTGGAGTGCCCGCTTAGCAGCAGCTGGCCTGATCTTAATACGGTACTGACCTATGAAATGATGAAAGATGAAATAGAAAACCTGGATGAAAAGCCTATGCTTATTTATACCGTGGCAGAGGAAGAACTTATATTAAATGGCCAGGAAATTACAGATAAAGAAACATATCTTAAAGAATATATGAATGATAATGAATATATTAAAGTTTATAATAATGATGAATATGTAATTTATGATATAATAGATAATACAGAATGGAGACTAAAATGATTAATTTTAATGTACCACCTTATACAGGTAAAGAACTTAAGTATATTGAGGATGCTGTAGTAAGGCAGAAAATCTGCGGCGACGGACAGTACACACATAAGTGTAATGAGTGGATTGAGAAAAAGACCGGAACAACCAAGGCTTTACTTACCACATCATGTACTCATGCAACAGAACTTGCTGCAATCCTTGCGGATATTAAAGAAGGTGATGAGGTAATAATGCCTTCATATACTTTCGTATCTACAGCGAATGCTTTTGTACTCAGAGGTGCAAAAGTAGTATTCGTGGATATCAGACCTGATACCATGAATATTGATGAGAATCTTATTGAAGATGCAATAACGGATAAGACTAAGGCAATTGTTCCAGTGCATTATGCAGGTGTTGCATGTGAGATGGATACCATTAATGAAATTGCAAAGAAGCATAATCTTATTGTTATAGAAGATGCAGCTCAGGGCATCATGTCAACTTATAAGGGTAAGGCTTTGGGCGCTCTTTCAGATTACGGCTGCTATTCATTCCATGAGACCAAGAACTTTTCCATGGGTGAAGGCGGAGCAATTCTCATTAAGGATGAAGCCAAGGCTGAAGAAGCTGAAATCATCAGAGAGAAGGGTACCAACAGAGCCAAGTTCTTCCGTGGCCAGGTAGATAAATATACCTGGGTTGAGATGGGTTCATCATATCTTCCAAGTGACATGAATGCAGCGTATCTTTATGCACAGCTTGAGATGGCAGATGAGATTACAAATGACAGATTATCAAGCTGGAATCATTATTATAAGGAATTTGAAGAACTTGAAAACAAAGGAAGAATTCAAAGACCATTCATTCCTGAAAACTGTACTCATAATGCGCATATGTTTTATCTTAAAACAAAAGATCTTGAGGAGAGAACAAAACTCATTGCTTTCCTTAAGGCTAATGAAATATTATCAGTATTCCATTATATTCCTCTTCACTCCGCACCTGCGGGAGCAGTATATTCAAGATTTAACGGTGAAGACAAATATACTACCAAAGAGAGTGAAAGACTTGTCAGACTTCCGATGTATTATGGCTTAAAGGAAGATCAGGTAAGTTATATTATCGATAAGGTTAAGGAATTCTATCAGAATAATTAATACTTAAGGTTGGACTATAGTGAGTAAGTCATTAAAGAATAATTTAATAGGACTTGGCATTGGCTTGTGTCTGGCATTGGCTTATATATTCGTATTAAGCCACTGCTTTGACTTTGTATACACATCTAATGATGATGTTTTACTCAAAGCCATAGCCAATGGTAGCATAACCGGCTTTCCGGATGGACACCTGATATATATTATGTATCCACTGGGAGGCTTTCTTGCTTTTTTATATAACTTAAATCCAAACATTGCATGGTTTGATATTATGCTTAATGTATTCAGGGTTTTAAGTTATATTCTGATTATTACCAAGGCAGCTAATCTTAGAAATAAAATCACCGACAAGTTAATTGTGGGAATTAGTTTTATTCTTCTTTTCGCTGCTGTGGATATGTCGAATGCAGTTATGGTGCAGTATTCCGTAGTGAGTGCTCTTTTAGCAGGAACGGCTCTTTTCTATCTTGCATCCTTTAATGATGATTATGCTTCTGAGAAGATTTTATATATTTCAGATGTGTCAGTTATAATAATTACCCTGATTTTATCCATGCTCCTTCGTAAGGAAGTGATGGCTCTTGCAATGCCTCTTGGAATTATGATTGTGGCAGTGAGACTAACCCACATGCACAGGGATAAAGATAATGATCACAAGAAAAATATCAGGGCCGGCTGGGTTTCATTTCTTGCAGGCATTCTGCTTTTTGCCATCTGTGTTCTCATACATATAGGCGCATACAGTTCATCAGAGTGGAGAGAGTTTAACAAGTATAATTCTTTAAGGACGGATATTTTTGACTATTATGAGTTTGAAAATATTAATCTGGCAGCTTATGAAAATGAATTAAATGAAACAGGCATAGAAAGTGGCGATTATCATGCGCTTGGACGATACAATATCGCCCTTATGGATAATCTTGATCTTAATAATATTTCGGAATTAAGGGATATTGCCAAGAGAGATTATGATCAAAGAAGGCAGAATTACAGCGTAATTAAGGAAACAATTTACGGAGTGGCAAAGGAATTCATCCAGCCAAAGGCTTATCCGGTAACGCTTATTCTTGCAATTGTTATGGTATTTAGTATCATACTTTTGTCTTATCACAGGAAAGAAGCCGCGTTCAAAATCGCCGTCCTCTCCATCATATACATGCTTTTTGTTATGGCGTATTTTATCTATGTTGGAAGGTGGCCGCAAAGAGTTTCTTTTGGATTATATTTTATGATAATGATGACACTTCTTGGGGTGGTATTAAGGTTTGTTCCGTCATCCTCAGGTAAGATGAGCAGATATGATATTGCTGTATATGCAATGGAACTTGTTGGCTTAATGTTTATAATAGGTTTTTCATACAGGGATACAGTAATAAATCAAAAGGAAATAACCGCAGATATTGCTAAATGGCAGTGTGTTAACGATTATTGCAATTTAAATGATAACAATATATATTATGTAGAGACCACGTCCATCAGGACTTTCAAGGAATATAGCGGCAATGCGGATGTTATGGAAGCAAATAATGTTATCAGACTTGGAGTGTGGACATATGGAGGCCCTCTGTTCAGGGATTATTTGGGTTCAAGAGGTCTTGATGATGTGCATGAAGATATTTACAGGGATAATGTATATGTTATTACAGATGGAAGCCTTAATGAAGATTTCCTTAATGGAGTATATCCAGAGGCAAAGGTGGAAATATGTGATACAATAATGATGCCTGATGGCAGCAGCTGGAATGTATTTGATGTAAGAAAATAAAAGAGGTTATATGAATAAACTTATTGAAGATGATATTATTTATCTTAGAAATATAGAGGATGCGGATACATCCATGGTTGTTTCGTGGAGAAACAGCGAAGGCGTGCGCTCTCATTTTATCTATCAGAAAGAACTTACTGAAGATGACCACAGGAACTGGCTTGAGACCAATGTATATACACATAAATGCGAGCAGTGCATTATATGCATCAAGTCATCTGCAATAGACAGTGGACTTGTTGAAGCAAATCCGGAAGTGCTTGAATATCTGTCCAATGAAACGGATGGAGATGAAGGCTATCCTGTTGGTTCTGTATATATAAGAGACATTGACAGGAATCACCGAAAAGGTGAATATGGAATCTTCATTGGTGAAGGAGATTTCAGGGGAGCAGGTATAGGCAGCAGGGCATGTAAGCTTATGTGTGAGTATGCTTTTAAGAGTCTTGATCTTCATAAACTGATGCTGAGAGTTCATGCTGATAATGAAAGGGCAATTAAGAGTTATGCCAGGGCAGGTTTTGAAAAAGAAGCATATTTAAAAGATGATGTTTTTGTAAATGGCAAATATACAGATATAGTATTGATGGGACTTATAAATCCTACGGAGGTAAATAATGGCTGAGACTAAAGATATATCTTTTGTTATTCCATGTTACAGGTCTGAACAGACAATAGGTAATGTGGTAGCAGAG
Organism: uncultured Lachnospiraceae bacterium; assembly: GCA_902789665.1. Lineage (GTDB taxonomy): Bacteria > Bacillota > Clostridia > Lachnospirales > Lachnospiraceae > UBA3766. Next base: position 174,448 of record CADAOY010000001.1, read on the forward strand.
ATTAATACAGTTATGACAGAAGTGGTTAAGAAGACATATGAGATTATTCTTGTTAATGATTCTTCGCCTGACAATACTTTTGAAACCATTCGTTCACTGGCTGATAGCAGTGACAATATTATTGGAATAAATCTAGCAAAAAATTTCGGTCAGCATGCCGCACTTATGGCAGGAATGAGAGCTTCAAGAGGTGATATTGTTGTCTGCCTTGATGACGACGGACAGACACCTGCTAATGAAGTATATAAGCTTCTGGATAAACTGGCAGAAGGATATGATGTATGTTATGCATCTTACGGTCATAAACAGCATAATGGATTCAGGAATTTTGGCAGCAAGGTTAATGAACTTATGACCAGAATTATGCTGGGTAAACCGAAGGAATTATATATATCAAGTTATTTTGCCGCAAAGAGATTTATTGTGGATGACATGTTAAGATACGAGCAGCCTTATGCATATGTAATTGGTCTTGTATTAAGGGCAACCAGAAATATAGCCAATGTGCCGGTTGATCACAGAGCGAGAGAAATAGGTAATTCCGGATATACTTTAAAGAAACTTTTGGGCCTTTGGTTTAATGGTTTTACAGCATTCTCCATTAAGCCTCTTAGAATTGCCACATTTATAGGTGGATTAACAGCCTGCACAGGATTCTTATATGGATTATATACAATCATTAAAAAACTAATTTTAATGGATTCAGTTCAGGCAGGATATTCGGCAACAATGTCAGTTCTTGTTTTTGTAGGCGGAATGATAATGCTTATGCTTGGTATGATTGGTGAATATGTGGGAAGAATGTATATCTGTATGAATAATTCTCCTCAGTATGTAATAAAAGAAGTTGTTGGTGCGAAGAATAAGTTAGCCTGACAATTAGGTAAGGTTGGTTTACAAATAATGTATTTGTGATATAATTTAAGTATCTGTAAAAACAGATATTTTGGGGTTATTATTTTTAGTTTACAGGGGTTATGAATGAGAAAAGTCATTGGCTATTTTGTGAGCGAGCTGACTAATCTGTGCGCTACAGAAAAGCTTAATTCTATAATTGAACATGCTAAAAAATATGACATGCAGGTCGTAAGTATTTACCTTGGCTTTGATTGGGGCATAGCTTCCGAAAAGTGGAAGTTTATGTTCTTTGAGAAACTTAAAGGTAGTACTTTTGATGCATTTATTATTGATGCAGAACAGTTATCTTATTTTGATAATATCCAGAAAATAATTGAAGATTATTGCGAAAAGCCTTGCATATGCATTGACGGATACTATCCGGGATGCAGCTCAGTTTATTATGATGATGAGAAGGCTCTTATTGCTGCGCTTGAAAGAATGTACGAGAAAAAGGGCGCGAGAAAATTTGGTCTTGTTGCAACCATAGACGATCCAAAACTTTCAAGATTGAGCGATATCTATGGGGATTTCTTAGAGAGTCATAATATTGAAAGAAATCCGGAATATGATATCTTTGGCAAGTTCTCCAAGGGCCAGGAAATGTTTAAACTGGATCCTCTTTTTAAGGGAGAACTTGATGTGGTTATCACCATAGATGAAAGATGCGGATACTGGATTAGGGACCTTCTGGATGAACATTGCCCTAAGGATGGTAAAAGGGCTGTTGTATGTGGTCTTAACGGCAGTGCCGATTACTATTATTATGAAAATGATGATGTCTATTATACATTTTTCAGAGATTCCAACAGGCTGGCCGAAGAGTGTATAAATATGCTTTTGAAACTTTTTGAGGATCCTACTCAGAAATTGTTTACCAAACTGGATTATATTCCTTGTGATGAAACTAAGGCTTCTGCCAAACAGCCACTTGAAGAAGTGTCTCATGAACTTTATGTAAGTAATGAAACATATGTTGCATATGACAAGAGACAGTTTAAAATGATTGAGAATCTGTTTAAGACAGAAGAAGGCGAGATGGGGGATGTTATTACCGAATATATTCCTAAACACTCAATGCTTGTTCTCAAGGAGGCTTTTGTTAATAACATATTTGAGGCTGATCTTGATATCCCTGGAGATAATAGTTATTACGTAGTAGCTGACAGAACGGCTCTTAATGTTCGGAAAAAGATGGTTAATACTGATGATTTAAGAAAGTATCTGGTCGAAAAAGCAACTGTGGATATGGCAGTTAATATCCTTCCGCTTTACTATTTGAATTCCTATTATGGATTCTTTTTATATGCAGATTATGTAAATGGAAGACAATTGCAGCTTCTTGAAAGATTTGCAATGAGTATTGCTTCATATATTGGATTCTATATTTATAACAAGAAACTGCAGTTTGCCAATATGCAACTTTCAACAGCCAATAAGGGTATGCGTCAGCTTCAGGTACGTGATGCCATGACAGGTATGTATAATAACCGTGGCTTTGTTAATGAACTTAATAATCTTAAGGAACACTGCCTGATTACAGGTGAGAATATAACACTTATCTGCCTTGATTTAGACAGACTTAAGAATATTAATGAGATATATGGTCACTCGGAAGGGGACGTTGCCATTCAGAATCTTGCAAGAATCATTACTGATTCAATCTCTTCCGAAGACAAGTGCGCAAGACTTGGCAGTGATGAATTTGTTATAGCAATTCACAGTATGACTGATGGTGAAAGAGCAGCAGATAATGTTATTTCAGCAATCAGATCAAGAGTTGATAATTATAATGTAATATCCGGCAAGGATTATTCTTTGGTTGTGAATTTTAATTCATATATGGTTATCCCTTATGAAGATACCGTAATGAGTGATGCTCTTGATTCGGCATTAAGTTCCAAGAGAATCAACAAACTTAACAAGAGAAGAGCTTTACCGAGTGAAACTGAAGAAAATGGTGAAATTGTTGATCCGCTTGAAGCAATCAAGGTTAAGGATATTATTGACGGTAATAAGTTCAGATATGCTTTCCAGCCTATTGTTGATGCCAAGAACGGTAAGATTTATGCATATGAAGCATTAATGAGATCTGATACCAAAGATCCAATTATGCCGGCAGTTATTCTCAAATACGCTACTAAAGAGAATCGTCTTTATGACATTGAAAGAGCAACATTCTTTAATGTGCTTGAGAATGTTAAAACAAAGGCTGATCAGTTTAAGGATCGCAAGGTATTCCTTAATTCAATTCCTGGCTTCCAGATTGACCAGGTTGACTATGATAAACTTAGGATGACTTATTGTGATGAGTTTAAGAATGTTGTTGTGGAAATTACTGAACAGAATGAACTTATGGATGATGACCTTGATCTTATGCTCCAAAGAAGTACCGAGGATGGTTTCGGACTGGCAGTAGATGATTATGGCTGCGGTTATTCCAATACGGCAAGTCTGCTTCGTTATCTTCCTAACTGTGTAAAGATTGACCGTATGCTTATTTCGGAGATTCAGGAAGATCCAAGAAAACAGCATTTTGTAAAGAGCATCATTGATTTTGCCCATGATAATAATTTCCTGGCTCTGGCTGAAGGTGTGGAGACAGCCGAAGAATTAAGAGCAGTTATATATATGAATGTAGACCTTATCCAGGGTTATTATACAGCCAGACCTTCGTTTGATATCATTGATGAGATTCCGGAGAAGATTAAGGATGAAATCATAAGATTTAACAGTGGTCAGAGTGGCAAGGCATTCAAGAAGACTTATATAGCATCCAAAGAGAGTGAACTTTCATTAACTCACCTTGCGGTTGCCAATTATACGGGTATTATTATTGCCAACAGTGAACTTACAATTGCCGGCAATCCTGATTTCCCAGCAGCATTAAGACTTATGATGAAGGATCACTCCAAGTGTGTACTGACTCTTAATAATGTAAAAATCGAATCTGATGGTGAGAAACCATGTCTGGATTTAGGTGAGAATACCAGTCTTGTTCTGAAACTTGAAGGAAATAATGTCTTCACAGGCGGTGGAATAAGAGTTCCAGCATCTTCATCAATTCACATCATAGGAGAAGGCAACCTGCAGATTAACAACAGCAGCCAGAACCACTATGGTATCGGTTCAGGTTTAAAAGAAACCTTTGGCAAAATCACCTCCGATATGTCCGGTGAACTTACTGTAAATGTTGAGGGAGAATCAGGTATATGTGTAGGTGGCGGCATCGCAGAAAGTGGCAGTCTGATTGCGCTTAAGGGTGGAAGACTTCGCTTCAACTGTAATACAATTAACGGACTTGGTGTTGGTTCTGTAAATGGAAATGTAAATATTGATATAAGTTACTGCGATATAGGTGTAGATGTTAATTCCACAAATGGTATTGGAATTGGAAGCGTTAATTCGAACGCAGATGTTAAGATGTCTTATCTTAAGGCAGTTGTGGACCTTACCGGTAGCAATCTTAACGGATTAGGTTCCAAGACAGGCGAAGATTTTAAATTAAGTATTATTTCGGCCAATGTCAGAGTCCATATAGACGGACAAAAAGTTGTTTTTATGGGTAGTATATCAGGTGGTGCAAAAGTTTATGGAGAAAGTTCGAGAATTGAACTTAATGGATCAGGTTCTGAAGTTGTGGGCATTGGCTCTCTTGAGTCCAAGGGTGAGATTAAATTCATGAAGGTAGGATTCTACTATTCACTCGTTTCAGACAATGCAGTACTGCTTGGCGCCGAAGACAAGAATGTTTCAATTGATGGCGGTGGCATAGAAATGCTTGAAAAAATAGCGAATCTCTGAAGCTAACTGTAATCCGCCTTAATCATTGTAAGACCCATGGCCGGAGCTGTTGCTCCGGCTTTTTTACGGTCTTTATCCTGTAATAATTCAAGCATATTTTCGGGGCTTCTTTTATGGTAGCCAACTTCCAGTAAAGTTCCTGTAAGTATTCTGACCATGTGCTGCAAAAAGCCGCTTCCGTGATATGTAAAATATATATAATTTCCTTTTTCTTCAATATCAATCATATCCACGTTTCTGACTGTGGATTTTTTCATTTTTGGATTGGAACAAAATGCCTTAAAATCATGCTCACCAACAAGATAGGATGCAGCCTTTTTCATGGCATCAACATCCGGTCTTTCATCAAGTAAATATAAATATTTTCTGTCAAAAACCGGCTTTGGAGGATATACATAACAGGTATAAAGATAGGTTTTGCCTGTTGCATTATAACGGCTGTGGAATCTGTCTCCTGCAATCTGTACCTGATTAATTGAAATATCGATTGGAAGATAGTGATTCATATAATCCATGATTTCTTCAGGTGTCATTGTGGTATTTAAAAATGCATTGGCAGTCATTTCCTTAGCGTGAACCCCTGCATCAGTTCTGCCTGCGCCAATAACTTCCACTTCTTCGTTAGTCATTGCCGAAAGTACATTCTCTAATTTGCCCTGAATTGTCATATCAGTATTAGGCTGATGTTCCCAGCCATAGTATCTTGAGCCGTCATAACTTATTTTGAATCTGTAGTTAGTTTTCATATTCTTCCTTAGCCTAATATATAGATTATTTGCGAAAATTACTTTACCATCTGAATATAATGGGTTAAAATAATTATAAAGTTTGTGAAGGCATGAGGTCAAGGAAGACATGCCTTACTTTTTGCGCAATGAAGGGTAGTTATGAAAATAATCACGCTATGTGAGGACAGAGTTCCACACAGTAGTAATCTAAAAGTCGAAAGAGGCATGTCTCTTTATATTGAGGCGGATGGTTTCAGACTATTATTCGATACAGGTTCGAGTGGTCTTTTCATGGAAAATGCAAAGATGCTTGGCGTTCCGCTTGATAAGGTGGATGGTGTTATAATAAGTCATGGTCATTATGATCATGCCAATGGACTTGTGCCTTATAAGAAGGAATATCCGGAAGTGCCTTTTTATATTCATAAAGATGCTTTGGAAACATATCTTCATTATTATCCGAAAGGATATAAGTTTAAGTATGCCGGAGCAGTAATTCCAAGAGATTCATATTCAAAGATAAGCATTGATCCTGCAATTAAAGATCTTCCGAAGAAAGTCATAGTGGAAGGAAATGTATGTCTTTTTAACGGCATAAGAGAAAAAGGAGACAAACTCTGGGCAGGTGACGGAACTTTAACCATCAGAAAACTTGATGCTGATAATTATATAAATATAATTACCGATTTAAGCGGCAGCTATAAGAGAAATAAAAAGAATGAAGGTCTGGTCAGACTAATAAGCGACAATGTAGATGTTAACAAGGATCTGACCATTAATGAGAATACGGGACTTGGTGTATTTCCTGAAGATGTTAAGGTAGAGACAAAGGAAGATGATTTCAGCCACGAGATGGCCCTTAGTGTGTGTGAAAATGGTGTCAGGGCTTTGATAGTTGGCTGCTCGCATAATGGCATAGTAAATACCCTTAAAAGATATAAAAGCATATATGCCTGCTATCCTAATATTGTTGTAGGTGGTTTTCATTTAAGCAATGATTTTACCACAAAGGAAGATATTGAGGAAATAAGGGAAATTGGAGAATTCCTAAAGAGCACCGGGGCGCTGTTTTACACAGGCCACTGCACCACAAGATCAGTAACAAAGGAACTTAAGAAGGTCTGTGGTGAAATGGTGAAGGAATTCAGCCTTGGCCAGATAATAATGGTTCCGGGCAAATCATTTTGGAGAATAAATCAGTAAATATTCAATCAGTAAATATAAAGATAAACAGAGGACGAAACAATGTTAAATGACAAAACAATTCTTGTAACAGGCGGCACAGGCAGTTTTGGTAAGGCTTTTACCAAATATGTATTAACTCATTATAATCCTAAGAAGATTATTATTTATTCACGTGATGAGTTTAAACAGTTTAATATGGCCAATGATTTTAAGGAATATAAGGATAAACTCAGATTCTTTATTGGTGATGTCAGGGATTATTCAAGATTATTAAGAGCTTTTGACGGAGTTGACTATGTGGTACATGCTGCTGCAATGAAGCAGGTTCCTGCATGTGAATATAACCCAAATGAGGCTATTAAGACCAATATTAATGGTGCTACAAATATTATTGAGGCAGCGCTTGACAGAGGTGTAAAAAAGGTTGTTGCCCTCTCAACAGACAAGGCAGTTAATCCGGTTAACCTTTATGGTGGTACAAAGCTTGTTTCAGATAAGCTTTTTATTGCAGCCAATGCTTACGCAGGTGCCAAGGAAACATGCTTCTCCATAGTAAGATATGGTAATGTTGCAGGAAGCCGTGGTTCGGTTATTCCATTCTTTAAGAATTTAATTGATAAAGGTGAGACTTCACTGCCTATAACAGATCCTCGAATGACAAGATTCTGGATCAGTCTTGATGAAGGCGTGGCTCTGGTTATTAAGGCTTTGGAAGAATCCAAGGGTGGCGAGACATTTATTTCCAAAATCCCTTCATTCAAAATCACCGACCTTGCAGAAGCAATGCTTCCTGGATGTGATAAGCCTAATGTAGGTATTCGTGAAGGCGAGAAACTTCATGAGATTATGATTACAGTGGAAGATTCCATGTTTACTTATGAGTATGACAAGCATTATATTGTTTATCCGCAGATGGTATGGGATGAAAAGAAGAGAGCTATCCCTACAGGCAAGAAGGTGGAGGATGGATTCTCATATTCATCAGGTAATAATACAGAGTGGTTAAGCGTAGAAGATATCAGGGCATTACTTAAAGAGATGGGGATGTAATAATGGATGAGATTGCAGTTCTTATTCCTTGCTACAACGAAGAGAAGACCATAGGCAAGGTGGTGGAAGATGCAAAGAAGAATCTTCCTAATGCAACTATATATGTTTATGATAACAATTCATCTGACAAAACGGTGGAAATCGCCAGGGCAGCAGGTGCTGTTGTAAGATTTGAACATCGCCAGGGTAAAGGTAATGTCATAAGAACCATGTTCAGGGAAATAGATGCCAAGTGTTATCTTATGATAGACGGTGATGATACTTATCCGCTTGAAGAGGCTCCAAAACTGGTAGATGCCGTACTTAATGAGAATTATGACATGGTTGTCGGAGACAGGCTCTCATCAACCTATTACAAAGAGAATAAGAGACCTTTCCACAATTTTGGCAATTCTCTTATGCAGCATTCAATCAATGCGCTTTTTGACTGTGATATTAAGGATATAATGACAGGATACAGGGCTTTTGGCTATGGTTTTGCCAAAACATTTCCTATTTTGTCAAAGGGTTTTGAAATTGAAACTGAAATGACCATATTTGCAGTAACCAACAATATGGCTGTTAAGAATGTGGTTATTGAATACAGGGATAGACCCGACGGGTCAATTAGTAAATTAAACACTTATTCAGATGGTTTTAAGGTAATTAAGACCATGATCAAGTTATATAAGAATTATAAGCCTTTTGGATTTTTCTTTATACTTGGATTTGTTCTTATGGCAATTGCCATAGGCTTCTTTGTACCTGTGCTTATTGATTATCTTGAGACAGGACTGGTAGCCAAGTTCCCGACACTTATTGTTTGTGGTTTTGTGGGACTTTCTGCAGTACATTCCTTCTTTGCTGGCATGATTATGTCAGATATCAATATTCAGGACAGAAGAACTTACGAATTTAGAAGAAATCTTATTCAGCGAGATCTGAATCAGGATCAGAAATAGAATCTGCCTCGTTATCTGAGGTAGATTCTGATTCTTCCATATTTCCATCTGAAACAGGCTCTGAATCTGTTTCATTATCAGAGTTTAAATCATTTTCTGAATCTAAATTTTCACTGTTAATTGAAGAATTAAAGAATGTAATGATATTGTCAGCGATCTTATCGCGGATTTCTTTATTTGGTATAATTCCGTCTTTGAGCAGCATCTTGTTAGCATTTTCTGATGACAACTTAACTCCATAATAATTATCAATATATGATGTGGAGCCTTCGTAGTATTCTGCGTCATTGGTAACTACGCAGCCGTCTCTTAAGGCAGTTAAACCATTAGGAAGTGTACGGTCTGCCAAAACTGTGGTTTCGGAATCATAGGCTTTGCCATTCTCGTCATAATAAATGCAGTATGTTGGCGAAACAACTACAACCTGAAGGTATGGATAGTGAACTAAAAGCATATTTGTTAAGCCCTGATAGAATGAGTACATCATACTTCTAAATTCGGTATCATTTTCGTCGTAGAATGTATTACCTTCAGTATAATCATGAGCATCATAATAAATAATCAGATAATCAAGTTTATCCATATCTACGCTTTTAAGCGTATCAAGACCTGACTGATAAACCTCTTTATTTACACTTTCAGGGAGTTCGCCCATAGCTTTATCCATGTTGGCAAAATCCCCGAATGAAAGAGCATAGCAAATCCAGAACATATCAAAATTATCTGATGCATCCTTAAAAGTTTCAGGAGTATGGCTTGTAATCTGTGTACCCGGGAAGGCTGCGATTGATACTTCACCATCTAATTTCTTGGAAAGCTTATGAGCAATACTTTCGCCGTCCTTGCTGTATGCAAGAGTATCATTGCCTATTACAAGTATGGAATTTATGCCATCATCATCGGATTCGCGGCGAATAAGTGATGTTGGGTATAGGCCATAATAGTTCTCTACTTCTGTCATGTTTTCATCATTTGCATATTTTTCATCGATGAGTATCTCGGTATATGTGTTGTCCCATCTTATAAGAGCATGTACTACAAGAATTACTGCTAAAATAAGTACAAATGCTATTATAAATGGAATTATTCTTGACCATCTTGGTTTTCTTACTAATTTCTTAGCCATTTTACGCCACCTTTTATGATTTTTAAGTGTATTTTAATATGGATATTTTATCATAGGGTAAAATTTGTGTCAAAATGCCCAAAAAAAAGTGGTTTTAAGCCATATATATAGTAGATTGTCCCTTTACCGTATACAAAATAGGTGTTATAATATTATAGACTTTGACTGCAATGAAGAAGAAAGAGCAGAGGAAAGGAAAGAAAGTATGAATTATGATGTTAATGAATTGGAAATGATCGATTTAGATAATACTGCAAATCTAAATCCTGATGACATTGCTGATTCAGTGAAGGAAAGTGAAAATGTTTCGGATAATGAAGCATATTTAAGCGAAGCACCGGCAAGTACCAATCTTGACGAGACACAGGTTATACCTACTCCTATAGCACCTGTTGAACCGGATATGATGGATATTCTTGGTATCGACAAGAGTGTTAATATAGATGCTCCTCATGATATGGATGCTACTGATGCAACGGTTATGGTTGATGCTGAAGAGGTAAACAGAATGGTGGCTGAGGCTCAGGCTGAAGTTTCAGGGCAGGAAGATGCTGCTGAGACTGAAGAAACTGAAGCAGAAGATGCAGAAAGTGATTCAGAAGAAACTGAAAGCGATTCAGAAGAAGCTGAAGCAGAAGAAAGTGATGAAGCATCAGAGGAAACTGATTCAGAAACAGATAGTGAGACAGAAGATATAGAAGATGGTGAAGAAATCTCCGAAGAAGAAATGAAAGAACTTGGAGATTTGGAATATCACGATGAGGAAAAGCCGGTTAATAAGAAACCTGGCAAGTCCGGAAATAAGAAGAAAGGTGGTTTCTTCGGTAAACTTTCATGGACTGATTATGTTATTGGCGCTGTTGCCCTTGTAGTACTTGTACTTGGCGTGGTAATAATTTCGATAACAGCAAGCAGGGCTGCAACTATCAAGGAGCTCGGTGATTTTGCCGTTGTTGGCAGCAAACTTACATCCATCAGAAGTCTTGGTGATAATACAATCGATGCTTTGGTAGATAATGTTAAGGCGGAGACACTTGAGAAAAAGAGACTTGAAGAAGAGGCTGCAAAGGCTCTTGAGGAAGAAGAGAAAGAGGAAGAAGAGGAAGAAGAAGAGGAAGACGAAGAAGCAGTAAATGTTAAAGTCAGCTTCACCTCTGTCGAGAAGGACCTTAAGATTAAGTTTACAAATGAGAAGACGGGTAAGTTAATCACAGGTGTTGAGTTTGTAGTTAATGTTGTTGATCCAAAGGGTAAGGAACTTACCTGGAAGGATACTGATAAAGACGGTATTATTTACGAGAAAGACCTTGTAGAAGGTGAATATAAAGTAACAATTGAAGATGTAGAAGATTATACTTTCCCGGCTACATCAACAAAAGTTAAGGTTAAAGGCAAGATTGTATATCAGGCAATCAATGTCATTGATGAAATTAAGTCTGCCAATGAAGTTAATGAGGCAGTTGAAGATACAGCTAATGGTGCAGTTGATACAGGTACTGTTTCAGCTGATACTGTAGCTAAGTATGACGATAATACAGACCTTGTTAAGACAAATCCTGATTCAGATGTAGCGTTTACAAAGGTTGATATTTCAGCCATTAAGGCTCCTGGAACTGCAGCTCCTGCAACCAGAGCGATTTCAAGAGCAACAAGCTTGTCACCAAAGACACTTGGTAAGTTTTATGCGATGAATATGTCGGAAGTAATAACAGCTTCAGTTTCATGTGGAGGCGTTAATGTAGGCGAAAGCACTCAGGCTAGTGTAACAGTATCGCCAGAAAGTACAGTAGTAACGGCTATATCATGGGCAAGTTCAAATGATGGTGTTGCAAGAGTTGATGGGGGCACTGTTAATGGTGTAAGTGCTGGTACAGCAACAATTACTGCAACAGTTACATTAGAGAATGGTAGTACAATATCAGGTAGCTGTGATGTCACAGTTAGTGAGTCACAACCGGCAGTTGTAGGTATTACTGGTGTTAATATCTCTGCTGGAACATTAGGTGTAGAACAGGGAAAAACAGGAACACTTACTGCAAGCGTTAACCAAGATACAACGTTAGATAAAGGCATAACATGGTCTTCAAACAACGAAAGCGTTGCAACTGTTAGTGGTGGCACTGTAACAGGTGTGGCTGAGGGTACTGCCATTATTACTGCAACATCAGTTGGAGATACTACTAAATCAGCTTCTTGTACAGTTACAGTTACAAAAGCAGTAGTAAAGGTAACAGGAATCACTGTTAGTACATCTGCTGCATCTATTGCGGTAAATGGAACTGCTAAAGTATCAGCAAGCGTCGCTCCTGACAATGCTACAAATAAAACATATACATGGTCTAGTTCAAATGCTAATGTTGCTACTGTAGATGCACAGGGTAATGTAACAGGTAAGGGCGCGGGACAAGCGGATATTATTGCTACCGCAGCCGACGGAAGTGGTGTTACAGGAAAAACTACAATTACAGTTGCACAGAATGTAGTTGTTACTGTCAATGCAACAACATGCACTATAAATAAAGATGCAACATATCAGATTGTCGCAACAGTAACAGGCACTACAAATACAGCAGTAACTTTTGCATCTGCAGATTCGAATAAAGTTAAAGTAGATGAAAAAGGTGTTGTGACAGGTCTGAATGTCACCAGTGCGCCGATCAGAATCACTGTTACATCTGTAGCCGATAATACAAAGGTTGCAACAGTTGATGTTACAGTAGTTAACGATCCTAAACTTGATAAAACAACTCCGCTTTTAGATTCTAAAGGCAATCAGGTATATGTCAAAGAAAATGGCAAATACAGAGAAGCTAAATCTGCTGATTATTATACATTTAAAGAATTCTACATTAAACTGGCTCATAACTACAGAGGGTGGCAGACAATAGATGGTAAGAGATATTACTATGTAGAAGGCCAGGGCGGAATCGGTGTGCCGGTAACAGGTGAGCAGATTATTGGCGGTACAAAGTGGAACTTTGCCAGCGATGGTAGTCTTGCAATGAACAGTACACTTGGTATTGATGTAAGTAAGTGGAATGGCAGCATTGACTGGAATGCAGTTCGTAATTCCGGTGTTACCTTCGTAATTATCAGATGTGGTTACAGAGGATCATCAACCGGTGCTCTTATTAAAGACCAGAAGTTTGACAGCTATATTGCCGGTGCTGAAGCTGCCGGATTAAATGTAGGCTTATATGTATTCTCTCAGGCTATTACAGAAAGAGAAGCAGTTGAAGAGGCTTCAATGGCTGTTACACTTGCAAGTGGACACAGAATCTCAATGCCTATCTTTATTGATACAGAAAAGGCAAGCAATGGTAGAGCTAATGGACTTAGCGCAGGTGAGAGAACACAAATCATGAAAGCATTCTGTGAGACAGTTAAGAGTTCAGGTTATACACCTGGTATCTACGCTTCAAAGAGCTGGTTTGAGAATCAGCTTAATATGGGCGAACTTAATCAGTACAGAATCTGGCTTGCTCAGTATGCATCCCAGGCTACATACGGTGGTAAGTATGATATGTGGCAGTATACCTCAAAGGGTTCTGTAAGTGGTATCAGTGGCAATGTTGATATGAATATTAATCTGTTAGGATATTAATATGTCAGTAATAATTAAGGTTTTATTATGCATTCTGTGGATGGTTATCATCCCGGGATGCATAGGATGCCTGCCAACTAAATTAATGCATAAGAAGTATCATACCTTGGGCATGGTAATGCTGAACGGTTATGTGTGTATGTTTGGCTTTTTTCAGATGTTGTATTTCCCAATAGTTCTTTTAAAATGGAATGATAGTGCTATTTTTTATAAATGGGCGCCCATTCTTTTTCTAGTTTTAGGGTGTATTTCTTTATCTTTCGCTTTTAGGAATGTTAAAGAATATTTACAGATAAGGGTACCTTACAAAAATATATTTTTTTATGTTGTCATAGGTATGATTGGATATATGATATACAAAAGGGTTACATTGGGAGTTAATGATCCTGATGATGCATATTATATGGGAATTGCTATGATTGATGCAGTTAATGATGGTGGGTTTTACTGGCATAATGCATTTACCGGTAGTGGAGTTATGTTCCAATATAGATATGGTTATATGGGATTAGTTTCCTTTTATTCCATGATGCAGCGCCTGACAGGCATAAAGGCAATAATTATTGCGCATATACCTATGGCAATAATGGTTTTTCTGGCTCACTATTATGTGATATTTGAGTTAGGCAAAATCCTGTTTGACAAATTGCCTGTTAAAGTTGTTAAAAGCAAAGAAGATAAAGAAGAAACAGAAGTAGCAAAAGATACAGAAGAGAAAAAGAAAGATAATAAATGGCATCCGGATAAGGAAACAGCAGTTTATTTGTTTACAGCAATGGTTGCTTTCCTGGATCTGTTTTATAATGTTTCAGTTTATACATCACAGACTTTTCTTTTTGTAAGAACATGGCATGGTAAATCCATATTTGCCAACGTAATTGTTCCATATGTTTTACTTTTGATGATTATTCTTGCTAGTGAGAATCAGGATGTGGAGCTTAAGAAATTTCCAAATCTTGGTTATTACATAATTACAGGATTTCTTGTATTTGTTAGTCTTATGACGGGCTCTACCGGAATGATACTGGGACCACTTTTTATTGGTCTTAGTGCTCTTGTAACAGCCATAGGCAATAAGAAGCCTGGTATATTTGCATATACCTTACTATATATGATACCGGCGATGATAATGATAATCAGAATTGGGCTTATACTCTTGTCAGCAAAGGGAATAATTTTTGGATAAGAATGGATTAAAACTGCATGCCTACAATTAAATTATTAACTGAATATGGTGGCAACTGTACCCTGCTTCTTTATTACATACTTTGTGTAATATATCTCTTTGTAAGAGAGAAGAACAAGGCGATAAAAGTGGCTCTTTCTGTTTTAAGTATTACAGTGCTCGTGCTTTTTGCCATGCCTTTTGCATATGAAATGCTGGCGGTTAAGTTGTCTGAGACAGATGGATATTACAGAATGTTATGGCTTCTTCCGACATCCATTGTTTCAGCATATGCAACCATTAAAATAGCAATGGAATTGCCACATAAATATGCCTCATATGCTCTTATAGGCATTATGCTTATATGTTTTGCCATAGGTGGAAATATAGTATATCATTCTCCGTTTTTTGTTAAAGCAGAAAATGTTTATCAGGTTCCAGATGTTGTAATAGATATTTGTGATTATTTAACAGACGATAATCCGGTGGTTGTAGCAACATTTCCAATAGAACTATGTCCGTATGTGCGACAGTATTCAACCAATGTTATTCAGACTTACGGATATGATGAATTAAGAAGAGGTTTAACTGATTCACAGGATTATGTTAAAGAGATTATTAAAGGTGATCCCAATGCGGAAATTCTGACATATGGTGCCAGAATGAACTGCTCACAGTTTATAATCCTGCATTCAAGTGTTAAACCGATAGGAAATTTGGAAGATTATGATTACTATTTTCTCAAGGAAATAGATGGTTATTATATATATATTGACGGACAGAGTCCATTATACAAAGAAAAATACGAATCAGTATTTAAGGAGGATTAAAAATTGAAGACTTATTTGGTAACAGGCGGCGCTGGTTTTATTGGTTCTAATTTCATTCATTATATGTTTGAAAAATATGATAATGACATAAGAATTATCAATGTTGATGTTCTTACATATGCAGGTAATCTTGAGAACCTTAAGGGTGTTGATACAAGAGATAATTATACTTTTGTAAAGGCAGATATCACAGACAAGGATGCGATAGAGAAGATTTTTGCTGAAAATGATATTGATTATGTAGTTCATTTCGCAGCAGAAAGCCATGTAGACAGAAGTATTAAGAATCCTGAAGTTTTCGTAAGCACAAATGTTTATGGAACAGCAGTTATGCTTAACAGTGCAATGAAGGCATGGAGCCTGGAGGACGGAACTTTCAAGGAAGGAAAGAAGTTCTTACATGTTTCAACAGATGAGGTATATGGTTCATTATCAGAGCCTGGAACTTACTTTTATGAGACTACTCCTTACAGCCCACATTCACCTTATTCAGCAAGTAAGGCAAGTTCAGATATGCTGGTAAAAGCATATATGGATACTTATAAGTTCCCTGCAAATATTACCAACTGCTCAAATAATTACGGACCTTATCAGTTCCCTGAAAAACTGATTCCGCTTGTAATTAATAATGCGTTAAACGGAAAGAAACTTCCTGTTTATGGTGATGGTAAGAATGTTCGTGACTGGTTATATGTAAGAGATCACGCTAAGGCAATTGATATGGTTATCAACAAAGGAAGACTCTTTGAGACATATAATGTTGGTGGTCATAATGAAAAACAGAATATAG
Organism: uncultured Lachnospiraceae bacterium; assembly: GCA_902789665.1. Lineage (GTDB taxonomy): Bacteria > Bacillota > Clostridia > Lachnospirales > Lachnospiraceae > UBA3766. Next base: position 190,568 of record CADAOY010000001.1, read on the forward strand.
AGATTGTAACAATTATCATTGATACCTTACTTGAGATGCTTGATGATAATGATCCTAGAAAGGCAAATATTTCCAGAGATTTAATCACTTATGTAGAAGACAGAAAGGGACATGACAGAAGATATGCCATAGCTCCTGATAAGATTAAATCAGAAATTGGCTGGGAGCCTGAAACAATGTTTGCTGAAGGAATTAAGCTTACAATCAAGTGGTTCTTCGAAAATGAAGAATGGATGAAGAATGTAACAAGTGGTGATTATCAGAAATACTATGAAGATATGTATGCTGGTAAATAGTTGATTTAAGATTAAGGAGATTTAAAATGAAGGGAATTATTCTTGCAGGTGGTAGCGGAACAAGATTATATCCACTTACCAAGGCTATATCAAAACAGATTATGCCGGTATATGACAAGCCGATGATTTATTATCCACTGTCAATTCTTATGCTTTCAGGAATCAGAGAAGTACTTATTATTTCCACACCAAGAGATTTGCCTGTATTCAAGGAATTATTTGGTGACGGTTCTTCACTTGGAATGAAGTTTGAATATGCTGTTCAGGAGACTCCAAGAGGACTTGCGGATGCTTTTATCATTGGTGATAAGTTTATCGGAGATGACAGCGTTGCTTTAATTCTTGGTGATAATATTTTCTATGGCCAGAGCTTCTCAAAGGTATTACTTCAGACAAGAGAAAGAGTTGAGAAGGAAGGCGGAGCAACCATATTCGGTTATTATGTAAGAGATGCAAGAGAATATGGTGTTGTTGAATTTGATGAAAATGGTAAGGCCATAAGCATTGAAGAGAAGCCTGAAAATCCTAAGAGCAATTATGCTGTTCCTGGACTTTATTTCTATGACAACAAGGTTGTTGAAATTGCCAAGAATGTTAAGCCTTCAGCAAGAGGTGAAATAGAAATTACAAGTATTAATAACGAATACTTAAGTAATCAGGAATTATTTGTTCAGACTTTGGGCAGAGGTTTTGCATGGCTTGATACAGGTAATCATGATGCGCTTTTGGATGCTTCTGATTTTGTGGCAGCATTCCAGAAACGTCAGGGATTATATATTTCATGTATTGAAGAGATAGCATATAAGAGAGGCTTCATTGATAAAGAACAGTTATTAAAACTTGCTGAGCCATTAATGAAGACTGCATATGGTAAGTATTTAACAGACGTTGCAAACGGTCTATAAAATATGAGTAAAAGTATTAAAGTATTAATTGTCATAACCTTGATTGCAGCAGTTGTTGTAATTGTTGTGGCTTTTGTTTCAGCTTCGATGGCAGATAAGAAACCTGGCGGTGGGAATGGTCAGTCAGCTCAGAGTGAGCCTTCGCAAAATGTTACACAGACCACAGAAACCGTGGTTTCAACCACGAAAGATTTTTTGAATGATAAAGACTTTCTTGATGCTGAACAGCCATTTCAGGGCGTGGAAAGAGATGAGAGCAGAACCAGATTATCACTGCTTGCCACATCAGTATCAAGGGATTTAAGAGTTATAGTAACGGACAGCCGTGGTAAGGCAGTGCCGGGAGAAAAATTCTCAATTACAATTGCCGGAGTTGGAACATATTCAGACAATGATGAAGATGGAATTATCTATGTGGCAGGTCTCAGAAGTGGCCAGGTTAAAGTAACTCTTAATGAAATTGAAGGTTATGAATGTGATGATACATTGGATGTAACCATCAGTGAAAAAATCGAATATACTGCGCTGTCGGATGTTTCATATCTCATTAAAACCGAAGCCGATATTGATGCCATGGCAGAAGATACCGGTATTAGAGATACAGAAGTAGATGAGAGTGCTTATTCCAAACTGTTAACGGATTATCGCGATGAAGGAAAGATAGCGGTACCGGGAATAGATGTATCAAAATGGAATAAAACCATAGACTGGAATAAGGTTGCAAAAAGCGGTGTTAAGTTTGTAATTATCAGATGTGGTTACAGAGGTTCCAAAACCGGCGCCCTGGTAGAAGATCCGTATTTTGTCCAGAATATTGAAGGAGCCAAGGCAGCGGGACTGGAAGTAGGACTTTATTTCTTTACTCAGGCAGTTGACGAGAAAGAAGCAGTTGAAGAAGCAAGTGCGTGTCTTACGCTTCTGGGAGACAGAGAACTTGATCTTCCGATTTTTATAGATACAGAAGGTTCAGGTGGAAGAGCAGACAGTATAGACAATGCCACCAGAACAGCAGTATGTCAGGCTTTCTGTAAAACCATTCAGGATGCCGGATTTGATTCAGGTATATATGCCAGCAGAAACTGGTTCTATACCAAATTAAATGATGCATCACTTATGACATATAACAGATGGCTTGCAGAATATACCAAAACTCCACAGTATACAGGCAGATTTGTTATGTGGCAGTATACATCCAAAGGTTCAATTGATGGAATCGAAGGTAATGTGGATTTGAATTTATATTTTAAGAAAGAAGATTAGAAAGTACCTTATGGTAATAACAAAAAATGGCAGAGACTAAGAAGAAATCCAAATATAATAATTCTACAATGAAGCTTATATTTAAACTGGCGCGCAATGATTTTAAGAAAAGATATGCCGGTTCAATTATGGGAAGTATGTGGGCTTTTGTTCAGCCGGTAGTTACAGTTGCAATGTACTATCTGGTCTTTGGTCTTATATTCCCATCAAGAGCACTCCTTGCAGCAAGCGGAGTGGAGGCTCCGTATGTAGTATGGCTTACAGCTGGTCTGGTTCCATGGTTCTTCTTCTCAGAAGCAATTGGCAATGGTACATCATCCCTGCTTGAATACAGTTACCTGGTTAAAAAAGTAGTATTTAAAATCGACATACTGCCAATTATTAAAGTATTGGCGGCGTCTTTTATACATATATTCTTTTTATTCGTTCTGATAATTTTATATTTATGCTATGGTTTTAAGCCATCATTATATCTGATACAGCTTGTATATTACAGCTTATGTATGTTTGTGCTTACCCTGGCAATAAGTTATGCAACTTCTGCAGTTGTAGTATTCTTTAGAGATTTAACCCAGATTATTAATATTGTGCTTCAGCTTGGTATGTGGGGAACACCTATATTATGGGAGCTTGGAAGCATAAGCGAGAAATACAGATTATTCTTTAAACTTAATCCGGTATTTTATATTGTTAACGGATACAGGGACAGCTTGTTTAATAATAAGTTTTTCTGGCAGGATCCGTTGTATACATTGTATTTCTGGGGACTCACCCTGGTACTGTTTTTAATCGGTTTTGGTATCTTTAAGAAACTGCGTCCGCATTTCGCAGATGTATTATAGGAGGCGTGGATGGCTGAAGAAATCATAAAAGTTGAAAATGTCAGCAAGGTATACAAACTCTATCCAAGAGCAGTGGACAGAGTGGTGGATACTTTTCATCTTATGCCTTGGAAAAAATATGAAAGTCATGCTGCATTAAATGATGTAAGTTTTACCATTAATAAAGGCGAGACTGTAGGTATAATCGGAACCAATGGTTCAGGTAAATCTACCATGCTCAAGATTATTACAGGAGTATTATCTCCAACATCAGGAAATATAAGTGTTAATGGCCGCATCTCAGCTCTTTTGGAACTTGGTGCAGGTTTTAACATGGAATATACGGGTATTGAGAATATATATCTCAATGGAACCATGATAGGTTTTACCGAAGAAGAGATTGAGCAGAAAATGGATGACATTCTGGCATTTGCAGATATCGGTCAGTTTGTATATCAGCCGGTTAAGACTTATTCATCAGGTATGTTTGTCAGACTTGCTTTTGCGGTGGCTATTAATATAGATCCGGAGATTCTTATAGTTGATGAGGCACTTTCTGTAGGTGACGTATTCTTCCAGTCCAAGTGTTATAAAAAGTTTGAAGAATTTAAAGCAAGCGGAAAAACAATTCTTTTTGTAAGCCACGATTTAAGCAGTATATCCAAGTACTGTGACAGAGTAATTCTTCTTAATCAGGGTGATAAGTTAGGAGAAGGCTCTCCTAAGGAAATGATAGATGTATATAAACAGGTACTGGTAGGTCAGTATAATGCCAACGCTTCCAAGGCTGATATTACTCAGGCTAATAAGAGAGTGGAAGAGGCATTTAAACTTGGAGTTAATCCTGATACTTTGGAATATGGTTCAAAGAAAGCAGGAATAGTTAATTGCAGAATCCTGGATGCCAACGGTGTTGAGACTAATGCAATTATTAAGGGCACTGATTTTACCATAGAGATGGATGTGGATATTTATGAAGATGTTCCATCACCGATATTCGCTTATTCTTTTAAGAATATCAGAGGTACTGAGATTACAGGTACCAATACAATGTTTGAAAAGGCATTCTCTGAGCCGTTGAAAGCGGGAGACAAACGGGCGATTAAGTTTACTCAGAATATGTCACTGCAGGGCGGAGAATATCTTTTATCTTTGGGGCTTACAGGTTACGAAGAAGGGGAGTTTACGGTATATCACAGGTTGTATGATGTAATAAATATCACGGTTATATCTGATAAGAATACTGTAGGCTATTATGATATGAATTCAAAAATCACTATTGGGGTTAGATGATGACTGATAAAATTGGGAATGTTACAATCGATTACACTTATTATTCCGGACAGGATTTATATTCTGACGGAGATATAGAAGATGTATTATATGAAGCTGTCAGAGACGAAAAGACGGACTTAAGAAAGGTTTATGAGGAAGGTGCCAGCTGGCCACTTCTTTATCACTTAAGTTCATACAGACAGAATATTGTTTCCTGGATTCCAATGACAAAGAAAGACAAGGTGCTGGAAGTTGGTTCCGGATGTGGCGCTATTACAGGGACGCTTGCTCAGAGTGCAGGCCAGGTGGACTGTATTGAACTTTCAAAGAAAAGAAGTTTAATTAATGCACATCGTAATCGCAAGTTTAATAATGTATGTATACATGTTGGTAATTTTAAGGATGTTGAAGAGCATCTTGAAGAGAAGTATGATTTTATTTATTTAATTGGTGTTCTTGAATATTCCAAGGCATATATAGGTGGAGAGAATCCGTATGTGGATTTTCTTAATATCCTTAAGAAACATCTGGCGCCTAACGGAAGAATTGTTATTGCAATTGAGAATAAAATGGGACTTAAATATCTTGCGGGTGCGAAGGAAGATCATGTTTCAAGATTCTTTACATCCATAGAAGGATATAAGGGTATTGAGTCTGTTGAGACCATGACAAAGGAAGGTCTTAAGAAGATTTGCAAGAAGGCAGGATTTAAGAAAGTTAATTTCTATTATCCTTATCCTGATTATAAGTTTCCAAGTGTGATTTATTCAGACAAGAGAATGCCTGCAGCAGGAGAACTTAATGACAATATCAGAAATTTCGACAATGACAGACTGGTATTGTTTAATGAGACAGATGCTTTTAATGAAATAATTAAGGACGGGTATTTTGACATATTCAGTAATTCGTATCTCCTTATTCTTGGTGATGATGTAAATGTAATTTACAGTAAGTATTCCAACGAATCCAGACAGGATTTATATGCAATACGTACTTCAATTACTGAAGATATAGTTGATAAGAAAATTGTGAAAAAAGTGGTTAAAACCACATTAGGTCCAACCAATGCACATATTAATGATATCAATATAGCTTATGAAGGCTTAAAGAGAAGATATTATAATTATGATGTTGAAATACAAAAATGTAATTTTAACGGTTTCAACGTTGATTTGGAATATGCTGAAGGCACAACACTGGATACTATTTTGGATGAGTGCATCAGAAATAATGATAAAGAAAAATTCCTTAAACTTTTTGACAGATATAAAAAACTGGTTGACTACAACAAGGAAGCAAAGGTTTGGGATATTGATCTGATATTCTCAAATATTCTTGTGGATGGAAACAGATGGACAATTATAGATTATGAATGGACATATCTTGATATAGACTGTCCTGTAGATATAGTTAACAGAGCTTTATATTATTTCCTTGTAAGAAATGATTCCAGACGTGAAATTCTTAAGTGGGATCTGGGAGTTGATTACATATTCAGGGAAAAAGAAATTGCTGCTTATGAAACTCAGTTTCAGCAAAGCATAGTTGGAGAGACAAAGACTCTTTCGGATATGGTAGATGCTATCGGATACAGGAGAATATATACGGAAGATATTATGGATGCCTGCGCTTTAAGGGCTCCACAGATTCAGATTTATTATGATGATGGAGCCGGGTATAAGGAGGAGACTTCCTGCTTTGTTCCGGCAACGATTAAAAATGATATAGTCAGTTTTAAGATTAAGGTTAATTCAGGAACCAAAAACTTAAGAATCGACCCGGGCTTTGGTCCATGTTCAGTTGATATATTAAGTATTACATCAGGAGAGAGAAATTTTACTGAAGACATACATTATACCTTAAGAGGTTTTAATGGCAAAAGAAGAGGTAAGTCCATGCTCTTTAAGGGACAGGATCCTCATTTTGGAATTAAGGTTTCAGGATGGAACCTTAAGGACGATGATGTTCTGGATGTGGCAATTATGTATTATCCGATTAATGAAGGAGCGCTTAAATGGGTATAAGGTCCTTTATAAGAGGCATAAAAGAAGAGAAAAGAATTGCTAAGGAAAAAGAAGAAATCAAAGAAAAGTTACTTGGCGAAGACAGAATCAGACTTGATCTTCTTAAAAAAGCAGGTATTATTGACAATACCCATATTCATAATATTATAAATGATGATTATGATTTAATTTTGTCGGAATGCCTTGATGGAGATGTATATATTTTTACATCCGAAGAGGGAGAGGCTTCTGTAGATTTAAATCTCTATGTGGCCAACATATTTGTTAATAGTCCTAAAATTGACGCACTTATGATAACAGAGGATGTGGATTATTACAGGACCTATTACAAGCCTGAATTTGCCCCTGAATCCATCCTGGAATACTTTTATCCTGGAAATATCTGGGCACTTAGGGGAATGGCTCTTAAAAAGGCTTCTGAGACATATAAAGAATATATATCATCTCTGGACAATAAGGATAAATTTATATTTATTACAGCGGCGGTTATTACAGATGGGAATTCAGAAAGCATAATCAGGGATGATATGAGTTTATATCATCTGCCGCTTAAGGCTGCTAAGAACGGATGCCCTAAGGTTTTTGGCGGAAAAGAATATAAAAATATAATTCGCCCATTAATTGATAATACAGACAGATGGATTATGGAGGATAAGTTTAATCCGCTTGTATCTGTGGTAATTCCTTCAAAGGATAATCCGGATATGCTTAATGAATGTATTAAATCCATAAAGAATGACAATTATAAGGACGTGGAAATAATTGTTGTTGATAATGGAAGCAGCGATGAAAACAGGGGTAAAATCACCGCCCTTTCGACTTCCATTGGATTTAAATATATTTATGAAAAGAAGGATTTTAATTATTCTTATATGAACAATGTGGGAATAAAGGCCTCAAAGGGAGAATTAATATTACTACTTAATGATGATGTGACGCTTGTGGGTAATGCCCTTAAAGAAATGGCGTCAATGGCAATGAATTCATATATAGGCGCAGTTGGATGCAGGCTTTTATATCCGGACTCTGACAGAGTGCAGCATATAGGTGTTGTAAATGAAGAGGGAGGAGCCTATCATAAATGCCTTGGAGCAAGACTGCAGGATATTCCTTATGGCAGCGCTGAATATAATCAGAATGTAATGGCAGTTACAGGGGCCTGCCTTATGGCCAGAAGAGCAGTATTAGATGCCGCAGGACTTCTTGATGAGAAACTGCCGGTAGCATACAATGATGTGGATCTTTGCTTTAAGATATATGAGAAGGGCTATCGTAATATAGTTTTAAATGATATATATATGTATCACCATGAGTCAGTTACCAGAGGTACTGATGCCATGGATGAAGCCAAGCTTGAAAGGCTGGCTAAAGAGAGAGAATACTTACAAAGCAAACATCAAAAGATTGGATTTAAAGATCCATATTACAGGAGAGATAACAGATAAATGAGCGAAAGAGATCTGGAATTCTACAAAAGAGAATATGATAAGGTTCTTACTGAGAATCACAGACTTGCTACTGAACTGGAATTATCAGAATACAGAAGAACATCTGCTGAGGAGAATCTGGCAAGAATTAAAAACAGCTTTGCCTGGAAACTGACAAAGCCGGTGAGAGCAGTAAGAGTTGCTTTTATCAGAATGGCATATTATAAAACTCCAAAGAATCTTGCCAAGAAGATTATCTATAAAAAAAGACTTGAGAAAGCCTATGTACTTCTTGGAACAGAATCTTTTCCAAATGAAGAAGAAGGGGAAAAACAGAGAAATACAAAGTTTGATAAAATGCCTCTTATTTCCATTCTTGTTCCTTTATATAATACGCCTGAAAAATTCCTTCGTGAGATGATTGAATCAGTTTTGGTACAGACATATGGCAATTTCGAATTATGTCTTGCTGATGGTTCAGATGAGGAGCATTCTTTTGTAGGAGACATCTGCAAGGATTATGCTTCAAAAGATAAAAGGGTTGTATATAAAAAACTTGAAAAGAATGAAGGTATAAGCGGTAATACAAACAGATGTGTTGAATTATCAACCGGAGAATATATAGGATTATTTGATCATGATGATATTCTTCATCCAAGTGCTCTTTATGAATATGTTAAAGTGATTAATGAGCAGAATGCTGATTATATATACTGTGATGAAATAACATTTGAAGGCGAAAGTATTAATGATATGATTACCCTTCATTTCAAGCCTGATTATGCAATTGATACTTTAAGGGCTAATAATTATATTTGCCATTTCAGTGTATTTAAAAGAAGCCTTCTTAAGGAAACAGAATTGTTCCGTAAAGAGTATGATGGAAGTCAGGATCATGATATGATTTTAAGACTTACATCTCTTGCCGAGAATGTTGTGCATGTTCCAAAGATTCTTTATTACTGGCGTTCTCATCCGGGTTCAGTTGCATCTGATATCAGTGCAAAATATTATGCAATTGATGCAGCCAAGAGAGCAGTACAGAATCATCTGGAAAGTTATGGAATATATAATACCATAATCAGCAGTACCAGGGCTTTCCCAACAATATTCAAGCTTGATTATGAAATTCTTGAAAAGAAGAAAGTATCCGTCATTATTCCAAACAAGGATAATGTGGAAATGTTATCCAAGTGCCTGGAAGCACTTAAGAATCAGACATATGAGAATGTTGAAATTATTATTGCTGAGAATAACAGCGTAAAGGATGAAACATTCAAGTATTATGAGCAGTTAAAGAGTGAAGGCATAAAGGTAATAAAGTACGACGGGGATTTTAACTTTTCTGCTATAAATAATATGGCAGCAAGGGAGGCTGAAGGAGATTACCTGCTTTTACTTAATAACGATGTGGTTATAACCACGGATAAGTTTATTGAAGAACTGCTAATGTATGCTCAGAGAAAAGACGTGGGTGCGGTTGGCTGTAAGTTATTATTCCCTAATGGAACCATTCAGCATGGCGGAATAATAATAGGTCTTGGAGCAGACAGAATAGCAGGACATATTCATTATGGAATGCAGGGCGATTATATCGGATATATGGGCAGACTGTGCTATGCACAGAATATGTCAGCAGTTACTGCGGCAGCCATGATGGTAAGTAAGGATAAATATCTTGAAGTCGGTGGTATGGACGAGGAACTTGCGGTTGCCTATAATGATGTGGATTTCTGCCTTAAATTAAGAGAGAAGGGATATCTGAATATCTTTACTCCATTTGCTGAGGCGACTCATTATGAAAGTGCGTCAAGGGACTCATATGAGAAAGATGCAGCAGGCGAGAGATTTAAGAATGAGTGCCAGCACTTTAAGGACAGGTGGCAGGAAGTAATAGATAAGGGCGATCCTTACTATAATCCAAATTTTAGTTTGAATGTAAGCGACTATTCACTTAAAATAGTAGTTGACAGATAGATATCAAATATTTATACATATATGAAACAGGAGGCTTTTTATGAACTACATGGACAATTTTAATTTCTGGTTAAATGATGATTATTTTGATGAAGCAACCAAGAATGAACTTCTTGCCATCAGAAATAATGAGAAAGAAATCGAAGACAGATTCTATAAGGATCTTGAGTTTGGTACAGGCGGACTTCGTGGTGTTATCGGTGCAGGTACAAACCGTATGAACTTCTACACTGTACGTAAAGCAACCCAGGGTCTTGCCAACTATATAATCGAGAATAATGCACAGGCTAAGGGTGTTGCCATTTCATATGACTCAAGACATTTTTCTCCAGAGTTTGCTGATGAGGCTGCACTCTGTATGGCAGCTAATGGAATCAAGGCTTATGTATTTGATGCACTTCGTCCTACTCCGGAATTATCATTTGCAGTAAGATATCTTGGATGTACTGCAGGTATTATGGTTACAGCAAGCCACAATCCTCCTGAATACAATGGATATAAGGTTTACTGGGAAGATGGTGCACAGGTAACATCCCCAAGAGATAAGGCTATTATTAACTGTGTAAATAATGTTACTGATTTCCATACTGTTAAGACTATGGATAAAAAGGAAGCTACAGAAAAGGGATTATATAATGTAATCGGCGCTGAACTTGATGATGCATTTATGGCAGAACTTAAGAAACAGATTATTAATCCAGATATTATTAAGGCAAATAGTGATTTAAAGATTGTTTATACACCATTTAACGGAACAGGTAATGTACCTGCAAGAAGAATTCTTAAAGAGATTGGATTTACAAATGTATATGTAGTTAAGGAACAGGAGAATCCGGATCCGGACTTCACTACACTTGATTATCCTAATCCTGAAGATCCAAAGGCATTTACTCTTGCACTTAAACTTGCAAAGGAAGTTAATGCAGATATCGTTCTTGCAACAGACCCTGATGCTGACAGACTTGGTATTTATGCTCTTGATACAAAGAGTGGTGAGTATGTTCCTTTCACAGGAAACATGTCAGGTATGCTCATTGCTGAATATATCTTAAATCAGAGAACTGCAAAGGGCTTAATGCCAGAGAAACCTGCACTGGTTAAGACTATTGTTACAACCAATATGGCAGATGAAATTACAAAGGCATACAATGTTAAGCTTGTAGAGGTTCTTACAGGATTTAAGTATATCGGTGAGCAGATTAAGTGGTTTATTGAGCAGGGTACATATAATTATGTATTCGGTCTTGAGGAAAGCTACGGATGCCTTGCAGGAACACATGCAAGAGATAAGGATGCCATTGTTGCAGTTATGTGTCTTTGCGAAGTTGCAGCATATTGCAAGTCACAGGGCAAGACTGTATGGGATATGATGATTGATATGTATGAGAAATATGGCTACTACAAAGAAGGCCTTCATACAGTAACACTTAAGGGCAAGGAAGGCAGCGAGCAGATTGCAGCCATTATGGAAGACTTAAGACAGAATCCTCCTGCAAACTTTGGTGATCTTAAGGTTACATCATTCAGGGATTACAAGGTTGGCAATGTTAAGAACATGGCAACAGGTGAGATTACACCTACAGGATTACCTGAATCCAACGTTTTATACTTTGATTTATCAGATAATGCCTGGTGCTGTGCAAGACCTTCAGGTACAGAGCCTAAGATTAAGTTCTACATGGGCGTTAAGGGCACAAGCTTAGAGGATGCTGATAAGAAACTTAAAGATTTAACAGATGCTATTTTAAAGAGAGTTAATGTTTAATTAATTATAAAATCAGGGGTAAATATGGGATTTAAGGATAATGTATCCAAGGCAAAAGTATATTTGGGCAGAAACGGCCTTAAAAAGACCGTTTTTGCCTCTATGGAAAGAATAAATACACACAGTGATTATGTATTTACACCGGCAACAGAGGTGGAACTGTCTCTCCAGAAGACCAAAAAGTTCGATTTTGCCCCTTTAATTAGCATACTTGTACCTTGTTTTAATACAAACAAGGTATTTTTTTGCGAAATGATTGATTCGGTCGTATCTCAAAGCTATGAGAACTGGGAATTAATAATAAGTGATGCAAGTGTAACTGATGAACTTAAAAATGAGGTGGAAAAATATTCCGATGACAGAATAAAATATTATTATTCAAACGAGCCTCTTGGAATATCTGACAATACCAATGTGGCACTGGATAAAGCGAATGGAGAATATATTTCTCTTCTGGATCATGATGATGTTTTGACACCGGATGCTTTGTATGAAGTGGTAAAAGCCATGAATGAAAATCGTCAGTCAGGCGTTTATCCAGCATTAATTTATACGGATGAAGATAAAGTCAATGAAACCCTTGAGACCTTTTACGAACCGAATTTTAAGAAAAAGTTTAATCTGGATTTAATTTTGACAAACAATTATATCTGCCATCTTCTGACTGTCAAAACTTCCATCGCCAGGATGGTAAGATTCAGGTCCGAATATGACGGAGCTCAGGATTATGATTTCATATTAAGAAGCATAATCAGAATCTATAATCCGAAAGAAATTATTCATGTGGCAAAAGTTTTATATCACTGGAGATGTCATGAAACTTCAACTGCAGCCAACCCTGAATCCAAGTTATATGCATATGAAGCCGGTAAGAGAGCGCTTCAGTCTGCTCTTTGGGAGATGGGATATAATGCCAGGGCTGTGGATAGTGACCATGTGGGATTTTATAATGTAATTTATTCGCCGGATATTTTTGATGCCCGCTCAGAGGTTGGTGCCATTGTGGTTCCTAAATTTAAGGGCGGAAAACTTAAAAACGGCGCTATGGATAAGTTCGGCAAGACCATGTATGAAGGCATACTTAAATATTATTCAGGATATCTTCACAGAGCAAAACTTATTCAGAAGGTTTACTGTGGAGACATAGAGTGCCTCAGAGTAAGGGATTCTCTTAAAAAACTTCATGAGGAATACCTTGAGAGACTTAAAGAGGGAGAAGACAGAACCAGATTAAGTCTTGAATTTGCTGAGAAGGTTCACAAAAAAGGTTTTATATTTGTTTATGATCCGGAAAATGTAACCTGTGACAATAAAGAAGGTGACCATGGCCAGAGTTAATATTGTTATTCCCAATTATAAAGGCCGTGATTATCTTTTTTCCTGCCTTGACAGTCTCAAGGAACAGACCTTTAAGGATATGCACGTAATAGTGGTTGATGACGGCTCTAATGATGATGAACTTGAAAATGCTTTATCTTCCTATGATATAGAACTGGTATTAAAAGAGAAGAATGAAGGCTTTAGTGCAACTGTTAATGCAGGAATTAAGCTTTCGATGGATTCAGAATATGTAATTCTTCTTAATAATGATACGGTTGTTGAGAAGGATTATGTGGAAAAAATGGTTGAAGCCATGGATGGCAGGAATGAGATATTTTCAGCCCAGAGTAAAATGGTTTCCTTATATAATAAGGATAAAATGGATTCAGCCGGAGATTATTACTGTATTTTAGGCTGGGCATATAATAAAGGAAAAGATAAAAGCGTAAATAATTATAATAAGGAAAAGAAGATTTTTTCCGCCTGCGCCGGCTCGGCAATTTACAGGGTTAGTACGCTGAAGGAGACGGGGCTTTTTGATGAGGCTCATTTCGCATATCTTGAAGATGTGGATATAGGCTACAGGGCAAGGCTTATGGGATATAAGAATATATATGCCCCGAAGGCTGTATGTTATCATGCCGGTAGTGGTTTCTCAGGTTCAAGGCATAATGCTTTCAAGGTTAAGCTTTCTTCAAGAAATAATATTTATCTTCTTCATAAGAATATGAATCTGTTCTGGAGAATAGTTAATATCTGCCCGTTAAGCCTGGGAGTACTGATTAAATACCTCTTCTTTATAAGGAAAGGTCTTGGAAAAGATTATATTACCGGAGTAAAAGAGGGTTTTGCCCTTTATAATAAGAATAAAGATAAAAAGGTAAAATACGCGCCGGCCGTTTTTGGCAGAAGCATTATTATTAATTTCTGGCTTGTTATCAGCACTTTTGGCCTCCTGGGGTAAAAGAGATACGAGTATTGCAAAAAATGTAATAATGTTGTAACATATTATTTTGTAAGCGTTTAGGTGGGTGACGGTTTTGATCAAAGATAATCAAAGGTTTTTGAGCCGCTTCCAAATTTTACTGGATGCTGTGGTTATTACAATTTCATACTTCCTGTCATACTACATAAAGATAGTTCTGATGGAGAACAGGACAGGCGTTTTGCCGACCAGATATTATTTCACTGCTTATGGTATTATAGGTCCATTTTTCCTGCTCATATTTATTATGACCAGGTTATATGATGATAAAGGCTATGATTCTCTATGGCGACAGTTTTTTGGTTCCATCAGGTCCAATGCTTTTGCGGTTGCCCTTGTATTAGGCGGTTTGTATATTATTAACCAGCCTGATTTTTCAAGAAGCATGCTGATATTCTTTGTATCATTTAATGTATTATTCATGATGATACACAGAGTCGTTGTAAGATGTATTGTTGTTTCTCTTGGCAAAAGAGGAATCAATCAGAAAGCGGTGCTGCTTGTAGGATATTCAAGAGCGACGGAGCAGTATATTGACAGGCTTATTGCTAATCCTGAATGGGGATATGTAGTAAGAGGTATCCTGGATGACAGAATTCCTGCGGGAGTAGAATACAAGGGAGTTAAGGTTTTAGGTAATCTTGCAAATCTTGAATTTATCCTTCCGGAGAATAAGCTTGATGAGATAGGTATCACACTGGCACTGGAAGATTATAATAAACTTGAATCCATTGTTAGTATGTGTGAGAAATCAGGTGTACATACCAAGTTCATTCCTGATTATAACAGTATAATTCCAAGCAGCCCTTATACAGAAGATTTAATGGGCCTGCCGGTAATAAATATAAGACATGTACCACTTACCAATATTGTTAACCGTGTGGTCAAAAGAACCATCGACATTATCGGTTCATTAGTGGCAATCATTATATTCTCACCGGTTATGCTGATTGCAGCAATTGGCATTAGTGCATCAAAGGGCGGCTCGGTGATTTTTAAACAGGAAAGAGTTGGACTTCATAATAAGCCTTTTATAATGTATAAGTTCAGGACAATGATTGAACAGTCTCCTGAAGATGAAGAGTCCAAGTGGACAAAGAAGAATGATGAAAGAGTAACTCCTTTTGGTAAATGGCTCAGAAAGACCAGTCTTGATGAGATACCACAGTTCTTCAATATACTTAAAGGTGATATGTCTTTGATAGGTCCAAGACCGGAAAGACCATATTTTGTGGAACAGTATAAGGAAAAGATTCCAAGATACATGGTTAAGCATCAGGTAAGACCGGGTCTTACAGGATGGGCACAGGTCAATGGATTAAGAGGAGATTCATCCATTAGAAAGAGAATCGAATATGATATATATTATATCGAGAACTGGACTTTGTTATTCGATGTTAAGATTCTGCTTATGACGTTTATAACCGGATTTATAAATAAAAATGCTTATTAGTATAGTATTACATTAAGGAGATAGTGAACAAAATGGCACGTAAAACCAAAAGAAGAGTAAAAAAAGGAAAAATGATTTTACTCATTAGCGAAGTAGTTGTATTAGTACTTGCAGTTGTTCTTCTTATAATGGTTATTAAGAAGACATCTAACAGGGAGCCTCAGGTTCTGCACAGCGACATTCCTATTGAGTCCATTGAGGTTAGTGAAGAGACCAAGGAAAGATTTGAGTCTAATGAAGAACTGAAGGAATACAAGACTTATGCACTTTTCGGTGTAGACTCTAGAAATAAAGACTTAAGCAGATCAACAAGAACTGACGTTATCATGATTGTTGCTGTAAATACCAATACAGGTGAAGCCAAGATTGCTTCTGTTTACAGAGATACTTATCTTAATATCGGTAACGATACATATAATAAGTGTAATGCAGCTTATGCCAAGGGTGGTCCTGAACAGGCTATCAATATGCTTAACATGAATATGGACTTATATATTCAGGATTATGTAACAGTTGGTTTTGAAGGCGTTATGAAGACTATTGATGCCATCGGCGGTGTTCAGATTGATGTTCAGAAGGCTGAGATTGGTCACCTTAACAACTATCAGGCATCAATGTATGCAACAGAAGATAATCCTAACAAGCTTGATACAAATTATATTCCTGTAACCGAGCCTGGTCTTCAGACACTTAACGGCAGACAGGCACTTGCATACTGCCGTATCAGATATACAGCAGGCGATGACTTCAGACGTACAGAGAGACAGAGAGAAGTGCTTCAGCAGATTCTTATTAAGGCTAAGACAATGTCTCCAGCAGAAATTGAGAAGATTACAAATGATGTATTCCCTAATATTGCTACATCACTTGAACTTAGCGAAATCTTAGAACTCCTTGGTGGAATCAACAAATATACCATCACTGAGACAACAGGTTTCCCATTCTCTGATCATATCGCTACTGGCAAAATCGGCGCCAAGGGTTCCTGTGTAGTACCAGTAAGTCTTCAGGACAATGTAGTTCAGCTTCAGAACTTCTTATATCCTGGCGTTAATTATGAGTTATCACCGGATGTAATTAATTACAGTGATAAGATTAGAAGTGATACATCATCCTACATAGGAAAATAATTTTACTTTATAACCTAAATTAAGTATAATAAGGGCGAGATTGATTTCTCGCCCTTTTAATCATTTAGGTTTTAGGTTCGTTTAAGGAAAACGGGCTAATATATATTTGGAGTAGAAAATTGGAGAAAAAAACTGTAGATATAATAATTCCAACATATAAGCCTACAGAGAGATTTATTAAACTTATAGATATGCTGGAAAGCCAGTCTTATGAGGTTAATCATATTTATATAGTTAATACTCAGGAAGAATTTTATAATTCTTTATTCTATGGACGTAAGCTTGAAAGCAGATATGATAATATATCGGTTAAGCATATATCAAAGATGGAATTTGATCATGGCGGAACCAGAAGAGAGGCAGCAGCCAGGTCAGATGCGGATATTATGGTTTGCATGACTGATGATGCTCTTCCGTATGATAATAAGCTTATAGAGGAACTTATAAAACCCATCCTGGATGGAAAGGCTTCAATATCTTACGCAAGACAGCTTCCTAATGCGGACTGTAAATATATTGAAAAATATACCAGAGTATATAATTATCCAAGTGAAAGCATGATAAAAAGTAAAGAGGATGTGGAAAGACTGGGTATCAAAACCATATTCTGTTCCAATGTCTGCGCAGCTTATGATAAGAAGGTATATTTAGAGGTCGGTGGTTTTGAACCATTAACTTTATTTAATGAAGACAGTATACTGGCGGCAAAAGCCATAACAGCAGGTTACAAGGTGGCCTACGCGGCTGATGCCAAAGTATATCATTCGCATAACCTTAGCAATATACAGCAGCTTAGAAGGAATTTTGATAACGGAGTATCCCATAAGGAATTTGGCGAAATATTTGACAGTGTGCCTCCAATGGGTGAGGGTAAAAAGTTAGTTAAAAGCACCATGAAATATTTATGGTCCAATGGAAAAGGCTATTTAATACCAAGTCTTATAATAACCTCGGGCTTTAAATATATAGGATACAAACTTGGAAGAAATTACCGCCTGCTTCCATATTCTTTGGTAACAAAGATTACGGGGAACAAGGAATACTGGCTTAAGAAGAATATTAATACCGCAACGGTAAATATTGATCCATATTCAGGATATGGAATGTCAGAAGATGAAAGAAAGGACGATTACTATCATGGCTGAAAAAAAGAGTAAATTTTGGCCCAGATTTTGGACCGTGGTTGGTTTTGGAATTTTGTTTGGTGTAATTGTTGGAATTATTTCTACAACAATCTGGTTGTTTGGCATTATTATTTTCAGAAAGCCTCTCAAAGAAGCCTTTGGCGATTTGATTGGAACTAATGAAGGAATAGTGGCAACTGTTGATGATACAAATAATGGTGGCAGAACTGACGAAGAACAGGAAATTGAGGAAATGCTCCTTAATAATCATGCCAAAGATGACATTGCAGAAATAGAACAGAATGTTACTGACATTGATGCCGACACCACACTTACAGTGGAAGAGGTGGCGGAGAAATGTATGTCATCTGTTGTAAGTATCAATGTTGTGGGCGAATATACCTATTATGGCATAACTCAGGAAGGTCAGAGCGCCGGTTCGGGATTCATCGTAGGAATGGATGATGAGAAACTTCTGATAGCCACAAATTATCATGTTGTTGCTGATGAACTCAGCGTCAGCGTTCAGTTTGTGGATGGAGAATCAGCTGAAGCATCAGTTCAGGGTAAGAAAGTATCCATGGACCTGGCAGTTCTTAGTGTCAATATTGCAGACATCAAGCCTGAAACCTTGAATGCAATAACGGTTGCAGAACTTGGTGATTCAGATTCACTTAAAGTAGGACAGCAGGTTGTAGCCATCGGTAATGCCTTAGGTTATGGTCAGTCTGTAACAACAGGTGTTGTATCTGCTCTTAACAGAGAGGTTTTGGTAGAAAGCGGTGAGACCGGGTATTTTATCCAGACTGATGCAGCAATCAATCCTGGTAACTCAGGTGGCGCCCTTATTGATATGAATGGCAAGGTAATAGGTATTAATTCCAATAAACTTGGTGGTACCACAGTAGAAGGAATTGGATATGCAATTCCTATATCAGATGCCAGAGATATTATTGAGAAACTTATGGATTTGGAGGAACTTGTAGAACTTCCGGAAGACCAGCAGTCTTATTTCGGTATCAGTGGTGCTGATGTCGGAAGTAATCTTGTTACTGCATCCGGTGTAAAAATTCCAAGAGGTGTATATGTGGCAGGAGTAGTTCCGGGAGCTTCAGCTGATGTAGCCGGAATCATGAAGGGCGATATTATTACTGAGTTTGAAGGTAATTCCATAGTAAGTATGGATGAACTTAAGGAATATCTGGCAGCATATCCTGGTGGAAGCACAGTAAATATTACCATTAAGAGATATGAAGACGGACAGTATAATCAGTATGATATATCTGTTAAACTTCAGTATAAGATAGATAATATGCAGAATTAACAGTTGACTTATATTTTTCTTTGTAATATACTATTTGGGTACGCTTTGAATTCTGTCCCGGGATTCGAAGAGAAAACTGTTCATATTATATGTGGCCCGGACATCCGCATTGAAATATGAATGAATGTGTTTTTTTACTGGAGGTAATGAAATGAAGACTTATATGGCTAATCCGGATACCATCGAGAGAAAATGGTACTTGGTAGATGCAGATGGCCTTACATTAGGACGCTTAGCTTCAGAAGTTGCTAAGGTTTTAAGAGGCAAGAATAAACCAGAATTTACACCACATGCTGATACAGGTGATTATGTAATCGTAATCAATGCAGAGAAGATTAAGGTTACAGGTAAGAAGATGCAGCAGAAGACATACTTCTCACACTCAGATTATGTTGGTGGTGATAAGCAGATCGTTCTTAGCGAAATGCTTGAGAAGCATCCTGAAGAAGTTATCGAACATGCTGTTAAGGGCATGCTTCCTAAGGGACCTTTAGGCAGACAAATGTATAAGAAGTTATTCGTATACGCAGGACCAGAGCACAATCATGCTGCTCAGAAGCCTGAAGCATTAACATTTTAAGCTAAAGGACTAATAAGGAGGAAATAATAATGGCTAAGAAAGCTACAGAAAAGTTCTACGGAACAGGAAGAAGAAAAAAATCAATCGCCAGAGTTTATATCACACCTGGTAAAGGAAATATTACCATTAATAAAAGATCACTTGATGAGTACTTTGGCTTAGAGACACTTAAGGTTGTTGTACGTCAGCCTCTTACATTACTTGAAGCAGCTGAGAAGTTTGACGTAACCGTTACTGTTAAGGGTGGCGGAACAACAGGTCAGGCAGGCGCAATCAGACATGGTCTTGCAAGAGCATTATGCAAGGCTGATGCAGATAACAGACCAGCTCTTAAGAAAGCAGGTTTCTTAACAAGAGATCCAAGAATGAAAGAAAGAAAGAAATATGGTCTCAAAGCTGCACGTCGTGCACCTCAGTTTTCAAAGAGATAATATTGCAATTCAAAACCCTCTGTTACGCAGAGGGTTTTTTTATGCTACAACAATTTTCAAAAGACCTCAGAAAGATTCTAGACAGAGGAGTGAGAAATCACTCCTCTTTTTTTTTGTGAAAAAAGATGTATAGCTTAAAGTTATAACCAACTCTTTTTTTTATGTATTATTCAAATCTTTAATCTCACATTAAACTAATATTTATATTTTAGCGTCAAGGAGATATAAAGATATGAATAAGGAATTAGAAGTAGAAAGTCGATGTATACACTTAAGTGAAGATGACAAACAATCAAGATATGGTTCAATAAGTTTTCCAATTTACCAGACTGCAACTTTTGCTCATCCGGGTTTGGGACAGAGCACAGGTTATGATTACAGCAGAGTTCAGAATCCGACAAGAGAGCACCTGGAAAAAGTTGTGGCATCTCTGGAAAATGGAATTGATGCCATTGCATTCTCAACAGGTATGGCTGCAATTACTACTGTTCTGGATTTGTTTAAACCGGGAGATCACATAATTGCAGACAGAGATTTGTATGGTGGAACCACAAGATTATTTAATTCTATTTGCGAAAAGAATCTTATTGAATTTACTTATATTGATTTTAGTACGGATAATCCTGCAGATTATTTAAAGTCTAATACCAAAGCATTCTTTATAGAAACTCCTACCAATCCAATGATGAATATAACTGATATAAGATGGTGCGCTGATGTGGCTCATGAAAATGGAGCGATTCTGATAGTAGATAATACTTTTATGTCTCCATATCTTCAGAATCCTCTGGACTTGGGTGCAGATATTGTAGTTCACTCAGGAACCAAGTATCTGTCAGGTCACAATGATACGCTGGCGGGTTTTGCCATTGTTAAGGATGAGAAATTATCTGAAGACCTTCGTTATATATATAAAACTTCAGGCGCAAACCTTTCTCCATTTGACAGCTGGCTTGTTCTTAGAGGAATTCAGACTCTTGCAGTACGTATGGACAGAGCTCAGGAGAATGCACTTGAACTGGCAAAATGGCTTGAAAACAGAAAAGGACCGGTGGTCAGAGTTGTATATCCGGGACTTGAAAGTCATCCGGGTCATGAACTTCAGCTTAAACAGGCAAGAGGCTATGGTGCTATGCTTACATTCGAAGTGGATTCCTATGAATCTGTTAAACATATACTTGAGAATACCCGCATCATCCAGTATGCAGAAAGTCTGGGAGGTACGGAAACCCTTCTTACTTATCCTCTTACCCAGACTCATGCGGATGTGGATCCGAAGGAACTTGAGAAAAATGGAATTACTAAGGGAACTTTAAGAATGTCTGTTGGAATAGAAAACATTAAGGACCTGATTGCGGATCTGGATCAGGCTATAGGTTAGGATATGGGCGAGAGAAATTTAGATTTTACAACTGTATATGACAGAAATGGAACAAGGTGTCTAAAATATGATTTCAAAAAAGAAAGAGGACTTCCTGAAGATGTACTTCCATTCTGGGTGGCAGATATGGATTTCAAAATCTCTTCTTATATTGAGGACGCGCTCATTAATCAGGCTAAACATGGTATTTATGGTTATACGGAAGTAGATAATGAATATGCAGACTCAGTTGTTCGGTGGATAAAGAGACATTATAACAGGGATGTTGAAAAAGAATGGTTTCATAAAGCGCCTGGCGTGGTTTTTGCCATAGCTACAGCTGTTAAAGCATTTAGCGAAAAAGATGATTATATATTAATTAACCAGCCGGTATATTACCCGTTCAGCGAAGTTATAAGGGATAATGGCAGGAAGATTATCAGCAGCGACCTTGTAAATGATGGGAATGGATTCTATACCATAGACTTCCATGACCTGGAAGAGAAGATACAAAAATACAGGCCAAAATTATATCTTCTTTGTTCGCCTCACAATCCAGTAGGGAGAGTGTGGGATAAAGAGGAATTACAGAAACTTGGAGAGATTTGCAGGAAAAATGATGTGATAGTTTTCTCTGATGAAATTCATGCTGATTTTGTCTGGGGGAAGGAATTCACCACTTTTGCCAATGCAGGTGAAGGATTTGAGAATTTCTCAATAACTGCATTGTCACCAAGTAAGACATTTAATATTGCAGGGCTTCAGGTGGCGGACCTTATAATAGCAAATCATGATTTATACAGGAAATATCATAAGGCTTATGATGCATCCGGAATGAGTCAGTTAAATGCAGCCGGTATAGTGGCTTCATTCGCAGCCTATGAGCATGGTGAAGAGTGGTTGAAAGAAGTTAAGAAAGTTATTGAGGCAAATATTGATTATGCCACTTTATATGTTAGAGAGAATCTGCCAAAAGTGAAACTTCGAAAACCGGAGGGCACATATCTTATATGGTTGGATTTTAGAGATTATGCTTTTAGCAATGATGAACTTGAGAATTTAATAATCAATAAGGCGAAACTTTGGCTGGACAGCGGAAGAATATTCGGAAAAACTGGAGAAGGCTTTCAACGAATAAATGTTGCCTGCCCTCAAAGTCTGCTTAAAGAAGCACTTGATAGAATTAAAAATGCACTGGAAGAAATTTAAATTAAAGGAGGAATAGAAAATGAGTTGTTGTGGAGGATCAGTAGCACCTGCTGCTGTATTGGGAGAAAAGAAATATAAGTCGGTTACAGATGGTAAGTATCCTGAACCAACAGAATTCTTGCCAATCACAGATGAGGATGTAAAGGATATTAAGCCAAGACCAAATATTCAGAATACTGAGGTAGATGAAAACGGTAACTTTGTCAGACAGCAAAATCTTTTTACAGTTCCATTTGGCGATGAGGAAGGACTTAATGAAGTTGCTGCGGGAAAATATCGTCTTATATGGGCAAAGGGCTGTAACTGGTCAAACAGAGCTTCAATTGTACGTGAATTACTTGGACTTGATGAGAGTATCAGCATCAATCTTGTAAATATGAGTTCAGCTGACATAGGTTACGGTTGGGAGTTCGTATATGATGAGAATCACAGAGATCCGGTACTTGGAACAAGATTCCTGGCAGAGCATTATGCCAAAAGTATTCCGGGCTTTGATGGCAGGGCTACTGTGCCGGCATTAATTGATGTTACCACAGGAAAAGTCGCAAATAATGATTATCATAAACTGACTAATTATTTTGAAGTTGATTTTAGAAAATTCCATAAGGAGGGAGCACCTGATCTTTATCCTGAAGAATTGAGAGAAGAGATTGATAAATTAAATGAATGGCTTTTCCATAATATTAATAATGGTGTATATAAAATTCAGTTTGCTGTAAGTTATAAGGCCTACCAGAATGCATATGATAATTTCTATGCAGCCATGGATATTCTTGAAGACAGACTGTCTCATTCAAGGTTCTTATTTGGCGATTATGTAACGGATTCAGATGTAAGACTATATGTTACACTGGCTCGTCTTGACAGTGCATATGCGCAGAATATGGGCCCTACAAAGCACAGACTGGTAGATTATCCTAATCTCTGGGGATATGCAAGGGATTTGTGGCAGATTCCAGCTTTCCAGAATAATACATATTTTGTTGATTTTAGTGCTCATTTCCAATCTGATAAAAATGGTGGAGCAAGAAGGGAATTCTTATCATATACTGAAAGATTTGTAAGGAAAATTAACTTTGATGAACTGTGGGGAAGTGCACATGGTCGTCAGTGGTTATCCTCTGATCCGGCAAATAAATTTATAATTGAAAAATAGGAGGCGTAGAGATGTCTTATATCGTACCTTTTCAAAATATAGGCTTATTTGAAACTACATTTAAGCATCAGATTAATAAGAATACGGGAAAAATAGAAGACAGGGAATTCGTTTTTAACAAACATTTCGGAAGAGGAGTGGATGACTTACCGGTTGAAACAGATCGCTATCGTATTATATGGATGCCGGGTTGTCCTCATTCCAACAAGGCGGTTATAACAGCAAGGTTATTAGGTCTTGATAATTATATAAGTATTGGCGAATGTGGAGTTTTAAGAGATCCAAGAGGCTGGGTATTCTCTGAAGATATAGGAGAAGTGGACCCGGTGCTTAAGATTCATTATCTGGATGATGCTTATCTTAAGGGTAATCCTGATTTTACAGGACGTTCAACCGTACCTGCAATTGCTGATGTAAAGACAGGAGCCGTGGTGCAGAATGAAGCCTGGGATATTCCAAGATATCTGGTACAGGACTGGAGAGAGTATTATAAAGAAAATGCGCCGGAATTATATCCGGAAAACCTGCGAAGTGAAATAGATGAAACTGTTACTTTTATAAAAGAAAAAGTAAATGCATATGCCTGTGGTTTTGCAAGAAGTCAGGAACAGTATGATAAAGGATATGTAATGTTCCATTCTGCTTTGGATGTGCTGGAAGAACTTCTTGGGGAAAGAAGATTCTTACATGGAGATTATATTACTTTATCTGATATTCATCTTTATGTGGCTTTAATTAGATTTTATATTAATTATCATCTGGTATTCGGAGTTAATAAAAAAAGGCTTCAGGATTATCCAAATCTATGGGGTTATACCAAAGAATTGTTTCAGACTGACGGATTCTATGAATTTACAAAATTAGATGATATAAAAAAACATTATCAGCTTTCGCCTCATATGAGAGCGAAACTTGGTAATGTATATGGTCTTATGGGAACAGGTCCGGATTACAGAGATTTATTTTCTGCTACTGATAGAAAGAAGCTATCATCTGATCCGGATAATATTTATATTATAGCCAGAAGTGAAAGTCTTGATGCAAAGCTTTATGAGCATAAAAATGCGGAAGATGAAACAGCATATATAAAAAAGTTTATTGTCACTCCAATTGAAAATGTTGCCAAAGCAACATTTCAGACTGATTTAAACAGATATGCTGCTGTATTGAAAGATTCTTTAATTAATATTGATAAAAGGCTCGGAAAGAGTAAATATTTGCTAGGTGATATATTAACAGAGGCGGATATATATCTTTACAGAACTCTTCTTAAACTGGATTATATTTATTATCATCTTTATAAACTGAATGCTTTCAAGAGTTTTGATTATAAGAATATAGCAAGATTTACAAAAGAGATTGCTTTAACAAGAAGTGATATCAAAGAGGAGATTATTGAAGAAAAGAAGGACGCATATCTTAATAGGGATGACGCCTTCAACCCATATCATTTGGTATTTGGCGGACCTGAAGAGTAATAATATATCAATAAATCGAACATTAAGAAATAGGATGTGTTATAAGTTCGCTTTATAACTAGTCCTATTTTTTATGTATTTTTCAAAAGGAAAAAGCCATGCTAATATAACACTTGTTACAGGGGTTACAAAACTTGTAACAGGGAGGAAGAAAAAATGTCAAAAAGAATTTTTGGAAGAAACGCAAAGGAACGATGTTGTCTTAACCACCAAAACATGCGAATGTGCATGTAGGATAAAAAAATTATGATGCATAGAAAAATAAACAGAGATAAAAAAGGAGTAAATATAAAAAATGAAAATCAAATCAGTATCAAAATTATTAACATTGGCATTAAGTGCTTCACTTTTAGTAGGAACACTTGCAGGATGCCAGGGAACAAATGTAGAGAATGTAGATGTTGAACAGGATGTTGTTGAAGAAGTAGTTGAAGAAGTAGTTGAAGACGTAGAAGCAGATGAACCTGTAGAGGTTAGAACAATATATGCAGTTACAGGTGCTTCACCAAGACCTTTCGTATATTATGATGACGATGATAATCTTACAGGTCAGAATTATGAACTTGTAAATGCAGTATTCGAGAAACTTCCACAGTATGAACTTGTTTGGGAGATAACAGATTTCCCTTCAATTTTCGCAGGACTTGATTCAGATAAGTATCAGCTTGGTGTTAACAACTTCGCTCGTAATGCAGAGCGTGAAGAAAAATATCTTTTCACAGATCCTATCTTCTCAAATGCTTACATCGTAGTAGCAAATAAGGATGTTGATCTTCCGGATGAATTAAGTGTTGAAGATCTTGCAGGACTCAGCTTCGTTGGACAGGCAGCTGTTAATGTAACAACACTTATTGAGAATTACAATGATGAGAATCCTGATAATCCTGTAGAAATCAATTATACAGAAGAAGATCTTAACATCCAGTTAACAGATATTGAGAATGGTAAGTATGATTTCACAATTATTGATAAGCCAATGTATTTTGGTTTCTATCAGCCTGAATTTGGTTTTGATCTTCATGCTATTTCACTTGAGGGTTATGGCGTAGGTGAAGGAATGGACAGCTTCCTTATTGTAAGCAAGACAGAGGAGAATGAACAACTTGTTGAAGATATCAATGCAGCACTTCGTGAAGTAATTGAAGAGGGTACATCTAAGGAAATCAATGAGAAATATTTTGGTGATGACTATTCACCATCATATGAATAAAAAGATGAATAATGATAAATACCCGGCTTAATTGCCGGGTGTTTTATTAAGAAGTCGGGAGAGAGAAGAAAATGGCAAAATTATTTGATGCGGCACTTGTTTTTACGCAGATTCCAAAACTGCTTAAATATTTGCCTACAACTTTATATTTAACACTTATAGCATTGATTATAGGTTTGGCAGTTGGATTATTAATAGCAGTGGTTCGTATTAATAAGGTGCCTGTATTAAGTCAGCTTGCAGTAACTTTTGTATCAATAATGAGAGGAACACCAATTATTGTACAGTTATATATTACATATTTCGGTATACCAATCGCACTTAAATATTTTAATTATTACAACGGAACTGACTATGACATTAATGCCATACCCGGAATAGTTTTTGCCATGGTTGCTCTTGGACTAAATCAGGCAGCTTTCGATTCAGAAACCATCAGATCCGCCATTCAGTCGGTTGATAAAGGACAGATAGAGGCGGCCAAGTCCATGGGTATGACAGGATTACAGGTTTTAAGAAGAATTACTCTTCCACAGGCCATAACTGTTGCATTACTGCCACTGGGTAATTCAATTATTGCACTTATTAAAGGCACATCACTGGCCTTCACCTGCTCAGTAGTAGAAATAACAGCAGCTGCCAAAATCACTGCCGGAAAAAGCTACAGATATTTTGAAGCATATTGCTCCATTGCAATTATATATTGGGTAATTACTTTCCTTCTTGAGAGAATTATGGTCTTTCTTGAAAAGAAAACTTCCATACCTGATGAGCCGAAGGAGGTGGAAGCATGAGCTTAATTGAGATTAAAGGATTAAAAAAGAAATTTGGTAATAATGTAGTTTTGGATGGAGTTGATTTAAATATTGAAAAAGGAGAAGTAGTTGCAATTATCGGTCCTTCCGGAACAGGTAAGTCTACACTCCTTAGGTGTTTAAATCTTCTGGAAAAACCGGAAGCGGGAACAGTTAAATTTGGTGATAAAACTTATGACCTGACAAGTAAAAATAAAAAAGAAAAATTAGCCTTAAGACAACATACTGAAATGGTATTCCAGCAGTTTAATCTTTTCAAGAATAAAGATGCTTTATCAAATGTTATGGAAGGTCTGGTAGTTGTTAAGAAGGTTCCAAAAGAAGAAGCTAAGAAAAAAGCTCTTGAAGAAATCGAAAAGGTTGGAATGAGTGACAGATTATATCACTATCCAAAACATTTATCTGGCGGTCAGCAGCAAAGAGTTGCCATAGCAAGAGCGCTGGCTCTTGAACCGGAATTATTATTAATGGATGAGCCGACATCGGCTCTTGATCCGGAACTGGTTAATGAAGTACTTCTTACGATAAAAAGAGTTGCAGCAGAAGGTAATACCATACTTTTAGTAACTCATGAAATGAATTTTGTAAAGTCAGTAGCCAACAGGATTATATTTTTGGAAAATGGCCGAATTGTTGCAGATGGAACGCCGAAGGAGATTTTTGAAAATCCGACCAATGAAAGATTAAAGACTTTCCTTCGTAATATTAATATGCTGGAAAGCCCTGATAACTATGTAATATAAAGGAGAGAAAAAATGGGATGCGGAGATTACAACGTAGAAGAAATAAATAATATAACATATTCTGACGAACTGGCAGAAGCAGATGCAAAGGAAAGAGGAGTCCTGCCAAGACCTCAGGAGATTAAGGCTGAGATAAATGCGCGCGGGGCTTTTATCCGTCAGCCTAACAGATTTATAACACCATTCGGTAATAATGAGGGTGATTTAAAAGCAGAAAAAGGAAGATATCATTTGTTCTGGGCAAAAGGATGCCACTGGTCAAACAGAGCATCAATAACGAGAGAGTTATTAGGTCTTGAAGATACCATCAGTATCTCAATAGTAGACCATACAGGTGTGGCTAATATATATGGTTGGGGATTTACAGATCAGCCTAACAGACAGGATGCCACAACAGGACTTAAGTTCCTTAGTGAGGCGTACAGAAATGCTGATCCTGATTACAGGGGAAGAGCAACTGTTCCGGCACTTGTAGATAAGGAAACACTTAAGGTAGTTAATAATGATTATCACAGATTAACCAATTACTTACAGGTTTACTTCCGTGAGTTCCAGAGTCCTGATGCGCCGGATCTTTATCCGGTAGCTCTGCGTGAAGAGATAGACAGACTTAATGACTGGTTATTTCCGAATATAAATAATGCTCATTATCGTATGGCATTTTGTCAAAGCCTTGTTGCATATAATGAAGCATATGATGATTTCTTTGCAGCAATGGACAAACTGGATAAGAGACTTGAAAATCAGAGATTTTTATTTGGAGATTATGTAACAGATTCAGATATAAGATTCTTTGTTACTCTTACAAGATGGGATTCATATTATTATAAGAATTTGGGACCACAGAAAAAACGAATGGTAGACCACAAGAATATCTGGGCTTATGCAAGAGACCTTTATGAGATTCCTGCATTTAAGAACAATACGTATTTCAAGGATTTCTCAAGAGTACCTTCAAAGCCTGGCATATTCAAATCATATAACGAAAGATTTGTGGATCAGATTGATTTTGAAGGTTTATGGTCAGCGCCACAGAATCGAAAAGTATTAAGCAGAACACCTGACGAGAAATTTTTAAGACACAGGGCAGGTGAAACTGTGGACGAATACACAACAGTTATTCAGCCGTCACGCTGGAATACACCTGGAGCAGAGGTATGATTACATATATAGATGATATTGAAAAAATAAATATCGATGAACTGGCAGAATTGCTTTATGAGTCGCTTCCTGTAAGAAGAAAAGATAGCAAAACTGATATTAAAAAAGCTTATGAGGGCACAACTTATGCCCTCTTTGGCTTTGTAGATAATGAACTGGCAGGGGCAGTAAGAGTATTGTCTGACAATATTGAATGGACAATTATTTCGGAAATTGCAGTAAAAGAAAAATACCGTTATCAGGGAATAGGAAAAGGTCTTATTAATAAAGTTCTGGAAAAGTTTAAAGGCCATGAGATTTTTACCTATACATATTATGACAGCCTGGAATTCTATGAGGCTCTTGGATTTAAAAGATCCAAAAATGCCTTTACATATGGAGGGTTTAATGGAGAATATTTAGAAGAAGGTCTGGATAATAAAGAATTCTATTTAAAAAACGGATTTAAATATGAGACTGAATTTTATCCGTTTGCGGGAATTTTTCCGGTAGGTCAAAAGAGTAATAAAGATTTATCAGGTGTAACAATTAGATACAGCACAGAGCCTGTTAAGAATTATGTAGGTATAAATAATTTACTTATTAGGGCATTTGGCGGCCATGATAGAAATGTGGTTACAACCACGAAAGCATTTGATGAAAGCCGATATGTGTCTTACGCATTTGATGGAGAGAAAGTTGTAGGCTGCGCAAGAGCAGTATCAGATGGTGTTCTTCAGGCACTGATTCTTAATGTGGCAGTGGATCCTGATTATCAGGGACTTCATATTGGCGGGAAAGTGGTTGAGAATCTTTGCAGGCAGATGAAAGGACAGAATCTGTTTTTAAATACTCATCCGGGAGGAGTGGGATTTTATAACAGACTTCCGTATAAGAGAAATAAAACTGCGCTTTTATATCCGGCACATCCGGACATGCCTGATGACATAGCCAAAGGTTTTGTACTTCCGAAAGGATTTAAATTTGCTGATGAATAACGATGAAAATGAAATAATTGAATTATTCCTAAAACTTACAAGTATAGATGCAGAAAGTTTTAATGAACGTAAAATAGCTGATGCAATAATAGAGGAGCTTAAGGTTCTTGGAATTGAGGCACATGAAGATGATGCTGCATATAAGTTATCCGGTAATGCGGGTAATATATATGCTTCATTGGAAGGAGAGTCAGATAAGGATCCTGTCCTTCTGTCATCTCATTTGGACACTGTAGTTCCGGGTAATGGTAAGAAGCCGGTATTTGAAAATGGAATTATTAAAAGTGATGGCAAAACCGTACTTGGTGCTGATGATGTGGCGGGTATAGTTGAAATAATATCTGCAATTAAAAGAATAATAAAAAGTGGTAAAAAACACAGAAAAATAGAATTATTATTTCCTGTGGCAGAAGAAGTATATACCAAGGGAGCATCAGTATTTGATTATTCTATCCTTGAATCCAAAGAAGCCTATTGTCTTGATTTGAGCGGAGATGTTGGCTCGGCTGTTATTAATGCTCCGACTCTTATTTCTTTTGAAATCATTATTAAAGGAAAGGCGGCTCACGCAGGTTTTGCCCCATGGGAAGGAATAAATGCCATAGAAGCAGCATCAAAAGCCATAGCCTTAATTAAACAGGGAAAAGTTGATGATAATTCCACTCTTAACATAGGAACCATAAATGGTGGGAATGCTACCAATATTGTTTCTTCAGAATGTGTAATTAAGGGTGAAATAAGAAGTTATATTCATGACAGAGCTTTGGAATTATATGAAGATATGCTTAAAATCTTTAAAACTGAAGCATCATCAGTTGGCGCAGATGTTCAGGGTGAATATGAAATACATATCATTGCCTATAAAGTTGATGAAAAGTCCAATGTTGTTAAAAGATTTATAGAATCCTGTGAAAGCATTGGCCTTAAGCCTGAACTTAGAAGTTCCTTTGGAGGCTCCGATAATCATCAGTTTAATGCCAATGGAATTAAAGGCATTGTATTAAGCTGTGGTATGGAAAATGTGCATACAGTTAATGAGTATATAAAAGTGGAAAATTTAATTAAAGGAACTGATTTGGTTGAGCAGATAATTCTTTCTTGACTGTAATGAATATGTTGTGATATAAATATGTTTATTATATTTGTTAAGAGGGAAATATGAAAGATAAGGGCAGTACTTTAAGACAAACTGCATATGCGCTCAAACTTATCTGGAAGGCTGACAAACTGCTTCTTGTTTTCACGCTGTTTAAGAATTCCATTGAGCAGGTATTCTACGTTTTCTTTTTCGTATACCTGACCAAGTATGTTTTTAACTGTATTGAGAATAATATCCCGTATTCAAAACTATTCATGTTCCTGGCAATTGCGTGCTCGCTGCATGTCTGCATTCACTTTATTTGCGGCTGGTATGAAGCCTATCGCAAAATCAAAACCCCGGCGGTTTACAAACACATATTTCAT
Organism: uncultured Lachnospiraceae bacterium; assembly: GCA_902789665.1. Taxonomy (GTDB): domain Bacteria; phylum Bacillota; class Clostridia; order Lachnospirales; family Lachnospiraceae; genus UBA3766. The sequence goes on from CADAOY010000001.1 coordinate 222,238, forward strand.
AAAGTAATTGATATATCTGATTATCTGGAACTTAAGGATTATGAATCACCTGAGTTCTATGATATGTATGCAAGAGCCCTGGACAGATGTGTTAATTCATCAATTGATCTTGCCATTAAAACCGGCGTATTCATTGGTAATGTATTATCTACAATTATGTCTCTTGTTATTATTGTGACGGTTGATCCGGCTCTTCTAATTTTTATGATTATTCCAATGGTTGTAAGCCTTTGGATGGGAAGAAAAAACAGTAAGTGCAATTATGAAAGAGAAAATGCAGTAACAAGGGATAAAAGATGTGCCGACTACGTTAAGAGAGTTTATTACGAGAAGAAATATGCTTCTGAGGTGCGGCTTTTTGACATTAATTCCCTTATGCTCCATAAGCAGGAAGATGCAGTAGACAGAATGGAAAAAGTTTCCACAAAATACAGGATGAAAACTGCTTTTTATTCCTTCTTAATGAGAGGCAGTTATTCCATTATTGCAGGAATCGGAGCTTACTTTTATGTAGTATTTAAAGTAAAATACGTTGGCGTTACCGATATGTCCAGTTATGTTGCCATGATAACTGCCATTGCTTTTTCAACAGACCAGCTTAAGGCTGCAGTGGAAAACAGGATATTCATCAGTAATGAATCAAAACTCTTCAAAAATCTTGAAGCCTTTTTGGAAAAAGACTGGGGCGAAAAAGAAGCAAAGAAAGATGCAGGTGAAATTGAAACCATTGAATTTAAGAATGTTTCTTTTGCATATCCGGGTTCTTCGGTTAATACAATAAAGAATATTAATTTTACTCTTAAAAAGGGTGAGAAACTTGCCATAGTAGGTTATAACGGTGCCGGCAAAACCACTCTTATCAAACTCCTCATGGGACTTTATCCTGTGACAGAAGGAGAGATTCTGATTAATGGAATAAATATTAATGACATTAACCATGAGGCATACAGAGAGAGGTTTGGTACGGTATTTCAGGATTTGCAGATTTTTGCCCTGCCACTCATAGAGAATATTCTTATGCGTAAAGCTAATGGCGAAGATGACTATGAGCTTGCCAGGAAGGCACTAACAGACGCACAGTTTGATGTTAATTCAAGAGGACTTATCAATGGCCTTGATACAGTAATAAGCCGCGAGTTTGACGAGAAAGGTTTTGTGCCATCAGGCGGACAGGCGCAGAAAATCGCCATCGCCAGGGTTTTTGCCCAGAATCCTGATATGGTAATTCTTGATGAGCCATCGTCAGCCTTAGATCCTTTATCAGAATATAATATGTATAACAACATGATGAAACTATCCCAGGGTAAAGGCGTTGTATTTATCTCCCACAGATTATCATCAGCCCGTATGGCTGATAAGATATATATGATGAAAGATGGTTCTGTGGTTGAGTCCGGAAGTCATGAGGAACTTATGGAACATAAACAGGATTATTATGATATGTTTATGCTTCAGGCAGAGAATTATCAGGAAAGTCTCCCAGAGGAGATGCTCAAAGGAGCGGAGGCTTTCTATGTCTAAGAAAAATACAATTTCAATAAAAAGAATAATATCAAATGCAATTTTCATGATTAAGTATGCCTGTCGTTATGACAGAAAACTTGTCATAAATATAATTCTTCTTGCCATTATAATAAGAGCAGGTTCAGCATTAAATGAAACCTTCATTCTTCGAATGATAATCAATGCGCTTATGGGACAAGCCGGTTTTGGAGACATATCCATATTGTTATTAATTTCGCTTGCCCTGGTATTTTGCATTGAGTGGAGCGACCAGCTTCTTAATGAATGGAGCAAGGCTAAATTAATCAAATTAAGCGGTAAGATTCAAAGGGATTTGATAGAGCATAACAGCCGCATGGACCTTATTTATTATGATAATCCGGATTACTATGATACATATGTTGTAGTTGCCAATAACGCGGATGAGATGATTGAAAAGACGGTTATGATAACGAGCAAAATCCTCGGCTGCTTCGTTGCTTTAATAGTAGCTGCAGCCATGGTGCTTAGTATCAATCCGGTACTTGCATTATTCCCGGTTTGTGGATTCATTATTAACCTCTTAACCAGATTCAAAATCGAGTCCCTTAATTATGCGTGGGATGTGGAGAATAAAAAAGCCCTTCGAAAGGCGGATTATTCGAAGCGGGTATTTTACCAGCCTGAGTTTGCCAAGGAATGTAAATTAACCAATGTTAAGGAGCCTTTAAGGCAGCAGTTTGATGAGGCCCTGGAAGAGTCAGTTAATGCCGGAATTAAATATGCCCCTGCAATAACATGGCTATCGCTTCTTAACTGGATTTCAGTATTTACTGTTTTCTCGTTCTTTGCAGTGCCGGCGTATCTTGGTTATCTCGCCCTGGTGGTTCGTTCCATCGCCCTTGGAGAGGTGGCATCAGCCAATAATGCGTCAGTATTTGTAAGAGGAAACTTAAATCAGATTAATTTTGCCATGGTTGATTTTCAGCAAATTGGCCAGTATGGCGAGAAGTTCAGAGTTCTTCTTGATTATAAGCCTGTGATTGAGGTGGGAGAGGGACTGACTCCGTCCAAAGGCTCGGAGCGCCTGACTTTATCACACATTACATTCAGATATCCTGGCGCTGATAAGGATACGCTTAAGGATATTTCGATTACGATAAATCCGGGTGAGAAAATCGCCATCGTTGGAGAAAATGGTGCAGGCAAAACTACCTTCGTCAAACTTCTCATGCGTCTTTATGATGTAACAGGCGGCAGCATAAAATATGGAGAGCATGACATAAGAGAATATAAGACCAAAGAATACCGCCGCAAAATCAGCGCCGTATTCCAGGATTTCAACATCTATGCAGCTACAATAGCTGAGAATGTGCTGCTTCGTGATGTGAAAAAAGAAGATGAAGAAGATATTGTGAATGCTTTGAGAAAGGCGGATTTGGGCCGAAAACTTGATAGTCTTCCAAATGGAATTAATACTAATTTAACAAGGGAATTTAATGAAGACGGAATTAACCTATCAGGTGGCGAAGACCAGAAAATCGCCATCTCCAGAGTCTTTATCAAAGATGAGAACAGAGCTGTATCAATACTTGATGAACCTTCATCAGCACTTGATCCGGTGTCTGAATATAAGTTAAATAAAAATCTCATTGAGAATGCGGGTAATGATACAATCATATTCATATCCCACAGGCTCTCCACCACCCGAATGGCGGATAAGGTATATCTGTTTGAGAATGGTTCAATTATTGAGCAGGGTACTCATGATGAATTAATGAATCTTGGTGGAAAATATAAAGAGATGTTCGACAGACAGGCTCATAATTATATTCTGTAATTATTCGTCCGTATATTTGTAATTATATATTTACAATGATACAATATTATTTGTAAATTATTATGCGAGAGATTAATTATGGGTATTTCAGAAACAAATAATAAAAAGTTTAATTCAATATTTAAAGTATTATGTATTATTCTGGCAGTAGGCAGTGCTCTGGCTGCAATTAAGTGTATTTTCGTCGGATTACAGATGGACGAGGAATATGCCATGACTCTGTCATACAGATTAATGCATGGTGACAGGTTATTAACAGAAGTCTGGGATCCACATCAGACTTCTGCTTTTTTGCTGTCAATTATTGAGTGGGTCTGGACTACAGTTACGGGAACTACAACATTCTTAATGGTATGGTGCAGGATTGTAACTACATTTTTACATTTTCTTGTATGTTTTTATTTATATAAAACACTGGCGATTCATCTGTCAAAAATGGACTCTTTTCTGATAAGTATGGTTATTTTTGGAATATTACCAAAAGAGTTTATAATCCCGGAATTTTCACTTATGACATTCTGGTTTTTGTTATTGATTGCCATAGTCTTATACAGGATGAAATTCTATAAAAAAGATAAAATGACTTTTCGATCTTTTCTGATGGCAGCATCTTTAGGCCTCTACTGTGTATGTCTTGTCCTTTCTTATCCATCATGTGCCATTGTTGTAGCTTTTATTCTTATTTATCTGGTCGTAAGACGTAAAGATTATACGCCGTTTTCGCTTATAACATATCTTGCAACCATGTTAGTAATAACAATTGGTTATTTTGCCTATCTGTTATCATATATGAGTGTAGGAGAAATAAAAGATAACATTCATTTTGCACTGGATAACTGTGCATCACATAATCAGACTGTTTTTTACAGGTTTGAGGTAGCCGGAAAAGATTTAATTATTTTGCTGGCAATGATTATTTCCTGCTTCCTGGTTTCACTTCTAATATTTGGTGTTATTTATTTAATCAAAAGAAGTAGCATGGGAAAGGCTGATAAGAGTGAAATACTGATTTATGTTTCTGCCATATCAGTTGTCGTATCCTGTCTTGTTAAAATATTTCTTAACATCAGTCATGTATTTAAAATCAGATATGGATATGACAATGCATATATATTCTTTATTTTTATATTTGCTATTATTATTGCGTTTACAAAAAAAATTAAACTTGGAAAGGTGCAGAGCGTATTTATCGTAATTAGTAGCTTTTTGGCATATGTCTCAGTGATGCTGCTTACAAATATGAATTCTTTCAGAACGGTAAAATACCTGTCTCCGGTTATTGCCCTTTCATTGATAGTCATTGTGGTGGCTTCTGACAGGGAAAACAGATTATACAAACTTCTTAGAGTAATTTTTTTGATAATTGCTTTTACGGTTATTTTTCATAAGGGCATGTATTATCCTGCCAATGCGGATGACAGTCTTAATATAACGGATATTCGTTACGTTATTCATACCTCTGCGGCGAAGGGGATTTTCACAGAATATATGGTTGGTTATATTTACGATAGTACATATGAAGACTGGCAGGAATATGTAAAAGATGAAGACAATGTCTTTATGTGGAATAATAATACAATGCCATATTTAAATAAAAAAGATGTTGGTATTTCGAGTTATACGACAATATGTACTCCTTCATACTATTTAAGTTCATTGAATGAGTATTACGAGATTAATCCTGATAAATATCCTGATGTTATTATTGTTCCGTGCTGGTTTGGTGAGCTTCAGGTTGATCCAAATGATTCTTTGTACATATGGATTGATCAGGAATATGGAGCAAAAGATGTTTATATATCAGATTATTTTAAATATTATATAAAGAGAGATTAGGAGAATTATACTCGAAATGAATCAAAAAAAATACAATTACACATTAGAATATATTTTATTTGCGCTGCTATTGATATTTTATGTAATTATTACTTTTATTTTGTTTAAGAATCAGGCAGTTAATGGTGTGATATACCATGACAGCAATTTTGAGATAGACAGATTTCATTCAGATATGTATGCCTATATGCTGGAAATGCAGGGGCTGGAAAGTGGATACAATTTTCCATATCCTATATTTTTCAAAATATCCGCCCTTTTTAATCTGTTCTTTTCTCCTGAAAACAGTGTTGCAATAGCAACCTGTTTGCTTAATGCCATCGCAGTTGTGATTTCCAAAATTACAATTAACAGATTTGTAATAGGAGAATTGAAAAAGCAGAATAATGAAGAGCCGGATAATAAAACAAAATTAATTACGGGTATTGTTGTTGACTTTGTTGTTTTGGCATTGTTCTTTGCTTCGATGCTTGTTCCGCCTCATTTTTATTTCGGAACGAAATTCAGATATTTGGGAGTATTCAGTCCTAATCCGTATCAAAATGCTACATATATGGCAGCAAGACCATTCGCTATTATATCATTTTTGTATTTTATAAAACTGATTGGTGAATATGAGGAACTAAAGAAAGAAAATATTAAAGATTATATTATTTTTGCGGTGATTTTTCTTTTGTCTACGATGACCAAACCAAGCTTTACCATTGTTCTTGGTATGGCTGCAGTAATACTTATATTCTTTAGATTCTTTAAGAACAAATGTAAAACTTTTAAGGCATCAATTATTATGGGACTTATTTTCATTCCTACGTTAATTGATTTACTGTATCAGTTTAAAGGCGTATTTATGCCGGATGGGCAGGAGGACAGTGGAGTCGGGCTGTGCCTTGGAAGAATATGGCTGCTTTATACAAATAATATGGCATCATCAATTCTTCTTGCCATGATGTTCCCAATTGTAGTACTCATATTTAACTTTAATCTGCTGAAAGAAGATTACAGATTCAGATTTGCCTGGTTTTTCTATTTTGTTTCATATTTCATTACTTTCTGTTTTTATGAAAAAGGATGGAGAGCCGTTGATTTTAATTTCTCATGGTCATATATGTATGGTTTGTTCTTTAGTTTTTATGCTGCAATAATAGTAATGATAAAAGATTTGATGAATAGAAAAAGACGACTGATTGGACTTGCAGAACTGCTTGTTTTTCTTGGGCATCTGGCCAGTGGAATATGGTATTTTGGACAGATATTTGCAGGTAATTCATATTATTAAAATAAAAGAGATAATGTAACATAAACATTATCTCTTTTTATTTTCCTTTATGCTTCTTAACTGCCTCAGTTAAGATATATTCTATCTGTCCATTAATGGATCTGAAATCGTCCTCTGCCCAGGCAGATAAGTCTTTGTGGAGAGTAGGACTTAATCTTAGAAGTATTTGTTTTTTATCATTTTGTTTGTTTTCGTTTTTTTCATTACTCATAATTTTTACCTGCATAACTTTTACAGGGCAGAAGCAGGGGTGTGGCCGCCTCTGCCCTCAAAGTATTTATATGATTTGAATGTGGTTAATTCAAATCGTTGGAACGACAGATGATCATCATTAGTATATCGTTCCGCTGTTAACAACCGGCTGAGCTTCTTTGTTACCACAAAGAACTACCATAAGGTTACTAACCATCTGAGCCTTACGCTCGTTGTCAAGATCAACAACTCCGTTTTCACCTAACTGGTCAATAGCCATCTCAACCATACTTACAGCACCTTCAACAATCTTCTTACGAGCTGCGATGATGGCAACTGCCTGCTGACGCTGAAGCATTGCTGCTGCGATTTCTTCTGCATATGCAAGGTGTGTAATTCTTACTTCAAGAATCTGGATACCTGCAACTGAAACTCTCTGCTGAAGTTCTAACTGCATTCTCTGTGCAATTTCAAGTGAAGAACCTCTTAATGTCTTCTCATTATTGTCATCGTTATTTGAATCATCCATATCATCATAAGGATATAATCTTGCAATGTTACGGATTGTGGAGTCACACTGTGTTGAAAGGAATCTGTTGTAATTATCTACAGCGAATACGGCTCTTGTAGGATCTACAACCTTCCAGATAACTACAGCACCGATGATAATTGGGTTACCAAGGATATCATTAACTTTCTGCTGCTGATTATCAAGAGTTCTCACCTTAAGTGAAATTGTCTTAGGTCCGTAGCTTACAACCTGACCGTTGGCATTGGTCACTGTTGTTACACCAGGGTTAAAAGCAGTAGCGAATGGGTTAACCAGGAAGTAACCGGCCTTCTTGATTGTTCCATGATATTTACCGAAGAGGGTAAGAATCATTGCTTCATTAGGCTTAACCATTTTAAGTCCACCGAATAAGATACAGGTGAAAACAAATAATACAATAAGTACAAAAATTAACAGTACACCGATGATTGCAAAGTCTGAAGCCATAAGTCCGAGGGCTACAATAAAGAAGAATACTTCACCGATTATAGCAAAGATAAGTAAAAATAAAGCCAGAATACCAGGCATTGGATTCAGAACTTTCTCCTGAATGTTTGCATTGATAGCATTGTTGTTATCCATGTTTTTTTCCTCCTAAATGTTTAACACAAATACTAAATGATACCCAGATAACTTTTGATATCATTTTGATATCATCAAAATATCATATTGCTAATTTTATGTCAAGAATTATTTTTAAACACCTGCAAAATCACCGCCTAAAAAGGTAGTGGCGAATATATATGAATTGTAGTATAATGAAACAGATAATGGGTTAAATTGTTTTTTAGAAAAATTTTATAATTTAAATATATATGAAAAGAGATTAAAAAATGTCTTACGAAGCTAATGTACGCAAGGTTGTTCCTTATGTTCCTGGAGAGCAGCCTAAGGTTACAAATCTTATTAAACTTAATACCAATGAGAATCCTTATCCGCCATCACCATTAGTGCTTAAGGCCCTTAAGGATATGGAAGAAAGAATAGAAAGACTCAAATTATATCCTGATCCTACATGTGAAAAATTAATTGAAGCAATTGCAAAGGCATATAATGTAGATAAGGAAAAGATATTTGTGGGCGTCGGATCTGATGATGTACTGTCGATGGCTTTTCTTACATTCTTTAATTCAGATAAGCAGGTACTGTTTCCTGATATCACATATTCTTTTTATGATGTGTGGGCAGATTTATACAGAATTCCATATAAGCAGATCCCGCTTAAAAGTGATTTTACAATTGAGCCTTCAGATTATTTTATTGATAATGGCGGCGTAGTTATTGCAAATCCGAATGCGCCTACAGGAGAAGCACTTCCACTTGATAAAGTTGAAGAGATAATAAAGAATAATCCTGATGTGGTTGTAATTGTGGATGAGGCATATGTGGATTTTGGCGGATTGAGCGCTCTTCCTTTAATTGATAAGTATGAGAATCTTCTGGTAGTTCAGACATTCTCCAAGTCCCGTTCAATGGCTGGTATGAGAATAGGTTATGCCTTTGGTAATCCAAAACTCATTAAGTATTTATCTGATGTTAAGTTTTCATTTAATTCATATACAATGAATGCCACATCACTTGAACTTGGCGCTGCAGCAGTATCAGATAAGGAATATTTTGACAAAACCAGAAATATGGTAATAAAGACAAGGGAGTGGACCAAAGGAGAACTTAAAAGATTAGGTTTTACTTTTGCAGATTCCAAAACCAATTTCATTTTTGCAAAGTCTGATAAGTTGCCGGGGAAGGTGATTTTTGACGAGCTTAGAAAGAGAAATATCATTGTAAGAAGATGGGATAAGGAAAGAATAAGTGATTATCTTCGAATCTCCATCGGAACAGATGAAGAGATGCAGGCATTAGTTAAAGCCCTGGAAGAAATACTTAAGTAGAGAGGAAAGTAAAGTGTTAAATTACTTATATATATTTTTTATATCAATGGTTCCGCTGATTGAACTTAGAGGAGCGATTCCGGTTGCCTATGTTTTTAAAGCCAACAATCCTGAATTTAATCTGATACTGGCTTATATCGTTATAACAATAGGTAATATGGTTCCTGTTCCGATTATTTATTTCTTTGCAAGAAAGGTTCTTGAATGGGGTAAGGATAAACCGGTTATCGGTAAGTTCTTTACATTCTGTTTAAGAAAGGGAGAAAAGGGCGGACAGAAACTTCAGGAAAAGGCAGGAAGAGGTTTGTTCCTTGCACTGGCTCTTTTCGTAGGTATTCCGCTTCCTGGTACAGGCGCATGGACCGGAACACTTGCTGCAAGTATTCTTGATATGGGATTTAAGAAAAGCGTACTGGCAGTTATAACCGGTGTTGCCATTGCAAGTTTGATTATAGGTCTTCTTTGTACATTAGGCCTTGGTGCGTGGATAGGAATTACAGCATAATTTATGGAAATATATGGTAAATTTGCAAATATATATGATTCGATTATGACAGAGGTTCCGTATGATGAATGGCTTGAAATCATACTGGAAATATTAAAAGAGAATGAGATTAATGATGGCATAGTTGCAGACATCGCCTGCGGCAGCGGTGAGATGACCATCAGAATGGCTGATAAAGGCTATGACATGATAGGTCTTGATATGTCACCTGCCATGTTAGAGAGAGCAAGGGACAAAAGCACCGGGCGCGACATTCTCTACATCTGTCAGGATATGAAAGAGATGGAATTCTATGGCACTATAAGAGCGGCCATATGTATGTTTGATTCCATTAATTATCTGACCGAATATGAGGATCTGGTTCAGACTTTTAAACTGGTTAATAATTATCTTGATATTGAGGGCTTGTGGATTTTTGACTTTAATACGATTCACAAATACAGAATGTCAGGGGAAGAATCAACAATAGCTGAAGATGATGAGGATATAAGTTTCATCTGGAATGATACATTTTATGAAGAAGATGATATTAATGAAATAGATATCACATTTTTCGTAAAGCAGGAAAATGGTCTTTATGAAAGATTTAATGAGTGTCATATACAAAGAGGCTATGATTTAAAGACCATGAAAGCAGCCATTGAAGAAAGCGGGCTTGTATTCGTAAAAGCAATTGATGCAAATACGAAAAAAGAAGCTGATGATAATTCGGAACGCATCATTATGGTTGCAAGAGAAAATGGAAAAAAGGAAAGATATGCTTAAAAGCATGGGTTAGGAAATGGATAGTATTATTAGAGCTACAGCCAATGATGCAATGGTCAGGGTTTTTGCGGCAATGACTACGGATCTGGTTGAGGAAGCAAGACAAAGACATAATACATCGCCTGTTGCAACAGCTGCGCTGGGAAGACTGCTTACAGCCGGAGCAATGATGGGATGGATGAATAAAGGTGATAAAGATATTCTTACTCTTTTGATTAAGGGAGAAGGACCGATTAATGGAATAACAGTTACAGCTGATTCCCATGGTACAGTTAAGGGATATGTTAATAATCCTAATGTTATTATTCCTGCAAAGAGTAACGGAAAACTTGATGTGTCAGGTTCAATTATGCCGGGAACATTAGATGTAATTATGGACTTAGGGCTTAAAGAACCATATGCAAGTCATATAGATCTGGTATCAGGCGAGATAGCGGAAGACTTAACATATTATTATGCATCTTCCTGTCAGATACCTTCATCAGTTGGACTTGGCGTATTACTTAATAAGGAAAATACAATCAGATGCGCCGGTGGTTTTATCATTCAGCTTATGCCTTTTGCAACAGAAGAATGCATAAGCAAGATAGAAAAGAATCTGGCTAATATACCAAGCGTAACGCAGATTCTAAAAGAGGCAGATTCACCTAAGGCATTAATCGATATTCTGTGCGAAGGGATGGATGTAGAGATAAATGATACCATTACTCCACAGTTTAAGTGTGACTGCTCAAAGGAAAGAGTTACCAAGGCTTTGGTTAGTATTGGTAAGGCAGAGATTAACAGAATGATGGAAGAAGAAAATGGAGCAGAACTTGTTTGCCAGTTCTGCAATACCAAATACAGATTTACAGAAGCAGAATTAAGACAAATCAGAGACAGTCTGTAAATGTGGTTATAACCACAAAAGGAGGCAATATGGTAGACGGCTACATTAGAATTGCAAATCTTGTTAATGATGTAAAAGTTGGTGATGTGGACTACAATGCAAAGAATATCATCGCCATGATAAGAAAGGCTTATGAAGAAGGAGCAAGAGTTATTAACTTTCCGGCCCTTTCCCTTACAGGAATTACAATAGGTGATCTTGTATGGCAGCAGAGCCTTTTGGAAAAATGCAAAGAAGCCCTTAAGACAATATCTGATGAGACCAAAGATATATATGCTGTATATACAGTAGGTATGCCTTATGTGGTTGATGAATTATTATATAACGTAGTAGTTGTAATGAATGCAGGTGATGTACTTGCAATTGTTCCTCAAAGCAGTGCTTTGGATAAAGCCGATGAGAATCTGGGCAGGTATTTTGCCATTTATACTGGAGAGAATATTGAGAAAAACAGTCCTGTTGATGAGGATGAGATTTGTATCTTCGGTAATGAAGTTGTTGTGGCAACGGAAGATATGAAGGAATTAAGACTTGGCTATGTAGTGGGCGAAGACTTCCTTGATGTGGACAGCCTTGGAAGTTCTCTGGTACTCGAAGGCGCCACAGTAATTAACTGCATTGGCAGCAGATGCAATTTAATTGGCAGGGATAAATTAAATCAGAATTATTTAACAGTAGCATCCCACAGGGATTTATGCGTATACAGTTATGTGACACCGGGACTGGGCGAATCATCGACCAATGTTTCATATAAGGGTTCGGCATATGTTTATGAATTAGGCGGATGTGTTGAATTCGCCAAAGGCATAGATGGTGAGATATCCTATGCTGATGTGGATGTAAGAAGAGTTCTTAATATAAGACATAAGAAGATTCAGAGCACAACATCAGAATATGATTATGTGCTTGCTGAAATTGATACATTAATACTTGATCTTACAAGACATATTCCTAAATCTCATTTCATTCCAGAAGATGAGGATGAATTAAATATAAGATGCAAAATGGCAATTGATATTGCATCAGATGGTCTTGTTACAAGGTTAAAAGCAATCCATCAGGATAAGGTGGTGCTTGGACTTTCAGGTGGTCTTGATTCCACACTGGCTCTTCTTATATGCATTGAAGCCATGAAGAAGATGAAGAAGAAAAACAGCAATATCTTCGCAATTACAATGCCGGGTATGGGAACGTCTGACAGAACCTATGATAATGCATGCAATCTTGCCAAAGAGACCAGGTGCACGTTAAGAGAGATTAGTATCAAAAATGCGGTAACCGGACATTTTAAGGATATTAATAAAGACCCTAAGGTTAAGGATGTAACATACGAGAACGCTCAGGCAAGAGAGAGAGCGCAGATTCTTATGGATGTTGCCAATATGGAAGGTGCTCTTCAGATAGGTACAGGCGATATGTCTGAACTGGCTCTTGGCTGGTGCACCTACGGCGGCGACCAGATGTGCATGTACGGCGTCAATGGTTCAATCCCTAAGACTATGATGCAAAAAATCGTTACATATTATGCCAATAATACTACTAAGAAAGTGGGTAAGATTCTTATGGATATAGTTGATACACCTATTTCACCTGAACTTATTCCGGGCACAAAGGGTGTTATCAGGCAAAAGACTGAAGATATCGTGGGACCTTATGAACTGCATGATTTTTACCTTTATTACGTGCTTCATGAGAATTTTACACCTGGCAAAATCCTCAGACTCGCAGAAATTGCCTTTAAGGATGAATATGACAGAGAGACACTTAAGAAGTGGCTTAAGAATTTCTATAAGAGATTTATCACTCAGCAGTTTAAGAGAAGCTGTATGGCTGACGGGGTCAAAATCGGCTCCATGTCCCTTTCTCCAAGAGGAGACCTTAATATGCCATCAGATGCCGGCATAAATCTTTATATGGAAGAAATAGATAACTTATAGGAGACAAAGATGAAATTTGTAAAAATGCAAGGCTGCGGTAATGACTATGTTTATATAGAAACAATTACCCAGAAAGTGGAAGATAAAGCAGGCATTGTTAAATGGCTTTCCAACAGGAATTTTGGAATCGGCTCTGATGGTGTGATTTATATCAATGAGATCGAGGACGCTGATTTTGAAATGGAGATGTATAATGCGGATGGTTCAAGAAGCCAGATGTGTGGTAACGGAATCAGATGCGTTGGCAAGTTTGTATATGATTATGGCTTTACAGATAAGACAACCATTGATGTAATAAGCTTCGGGCAGAAGAAAGTCCTTGAACTGAATGTGGAAGATGGCGAAGTAAAGAGTGTTAAGGTTAATATGGGCTCGCCTATTCTTAAGCCTTCAGATGTTCCTGTGGCAGGATATGACAATATGGAAAAGGTTGTCAGTGAAAATCTTAAACTTAAGGATAAGGAATTTAAGTTTACTGCAGTTTCCATGGGTAATCCTCATGCGGTTATTTTTGTAGATGAGATTACAGATGAACTTGTATTTGATTATGGTTCAAAGATAGAGGTATGCGATGTTTTCCCGGAAAGGACCAATGTGGAATTTGTTCAGGTTGTGGACAAAAATCATGTAAATATGAGAGTCTGGGAAAGAGGCACGGGAGAGACACTTTGCTGCGGTACAGGATGCTGTGCTACGGCTGTGGCATCAATACTTAATAATCTTACGGATGATACCGTATTTGTTAAGACACCCGGCGGAGAACTTGAAATTACCTGGGACAGAGCAGAAAACCTTGTATTTATGACGGGTCCTGCGGAAACTGTTTATGAAGGAAATATTTTTATAAAATAATCCATAAATTTTTGATTTTGGAACGTATATTACATAGACTAAAGTAATATATGTTCGGAAAGGACATATAGTGGAACAAAGCCGTTTCGCCGACTGCGTTAAGAAAATGCAGTCCGGTGACAGAGAAGGACTTAAAATCATATATGAAGAATATGTAGGCTATATCTACACTGTAGTTTACGGTATTCTGCCTTCGAAGGAAGATGCGGAAGATGTGACATCGGAGTTTTTTATCCACCTTTGGGATATTAAGGATAGGATAAAAACAGAAGATGCCCATAAAGCATTTCTTGTTACGGTGGCCAGAAACATGGCTCTGGACTTCTACAGAAAGAACAGGGCGAAAGAGTATCTGGATGAAGAAATGGCCGAAGAACCTTCCGGGGAAAATATAGAGAATGATGTTATAGCGGATGTCTCACTGAAGGAAGCATTACTTAGTCTGAAAGAAGAGGAAAGGCAGGTAGTGTCCATGAAAATCCTATCTGAAATGACATTTGAAGAAATATCAAAGACTCTGAACTGTCCGATGGGTACAGTTACCTGGCGATACCAGAATGCAATTAAAAAACTAAGGAGGTATGGATATGAGTAAGAATCTTGAAGAAGAATACCTCCGTGAAATACAAAGTGATGTTCCTGATTTATGGGGCAGAATTAATGCAGGTATTGATAAACTGGAGGAGAGTAAAGAAAAAGAGGAGTCATCCAGGGTTACACCTATAAATGCTGAGGTTAAGCCTAAGGCAGATAATGCAAAGAAGCGTGGTAAAAAAAGAGGAGTGATAGCTCTGGTTTCAGTTTTATCTGCAGCTGCAATACTGTTTATAGTATTTGTGCCGGTAGCGCTTCTTGGAATCGCTGTAATATTTGGCAATAATGCTAAATTTAGTAATGGCAGTGCTGAAATGAGTATGGCAGAGACTTCTGATTCAGCCATGTATTATGAAGAGGCTGCATCAGATGGCATGATGTACGAAGAGGAAATGGAAGAAGCCGAAGAGCCATATTATGAATACAGTTTTAATATGGAAGAGGATATGGCTGAAGCCGGTGAAGTTCAGGAATCGCTGGACTCGGATAATAAGATTGCAGCGTTAATCCAGGGTGAACAGGCAGAAGACATGCCAGGAGAGCGGGAAGAATCCTATTCTGCAGCCATTCCTGAAGGTCAGGCTAAAGAAGAAATATCATATGTTAAAGGTGATCTTATAGCCGAAGACGTGCTTTTAAGAGTTGATATCGTAAGAAGCATAGATGGAATGAATGTAATGGAAGTTACAGTCTTAAAAGATTTTAAACCTGAGGCATTTTTTGCAACAGATGTTCACTATGGTGAATGCATGATTGTAAAAAGCGATGATCAGAAACTCTGGGATAGTTTAACCAATAAAATCCTTACATCCGATTCAGGAATTGTTTTAAAAGTTGATATGTATGTGGATGAAAGCGGACTTAATGAATATCCATTAGTGTATTTAAAGTCAGAATAATTTAAATGTAAAAGGAAAAGGGAAGAAGATGAAAAAAAGAATTATTTGCCTGGCATTAAGCATCATAATGATATTGCTCGTTATTTTTACAGTGCCGGTATCTGTAAAAGCTTTTAATATCGGTGATATATTCAGTAATATTTTTCAGGGTAATATTAATAATGCTAATTTTACCATTAATGCTCAAAGTGGTTATACCACTAAGGTTGTAGCCAATGATTATTTACCGGTAAAAATTACCGTAACTAATCATGGCGCTGACTTCGAAGGAAAAATCAGGGTAATATTCCCTTGCCGTGACGATGAAAATGTAATGTACCAGAAAGATATGGTACTTTCGTCAGGCGCCAAGGGAACATATGATTTTACCGGATATCTGGTTAGTGGTGCCAGCAGTTATAATATTCAGATTCTTGATAAGAAAGAAAAAGTAGTTTTTTCACAGCTTGAGACATTAAGTACTTCTTCAGATGACAATGAGGTTTTAGTTGGTATTATTTCTGATGACTATTCAGCACTTAGTTACATGAATGGTAATACTTTATGGTCAAATGCACAAAAAACTACTAAAACCGTGGAATTAGGCGCTGATTTCAGCGATGATTATCATGCGCTTATTCCTCTTGATATAATCGTTATTTCTAATTTCAGTACAGATTATCTTACAGATTCCCAGATTGATGCTCTGGCTCTGTGGGTTCAGCATGGCGGTATGCTGTTCATTGGAACAGGCAGCCAGTCTAACAAAACATTATCCAAATTAAATGGTGCATTAGTTGAATGTTCACCTTCTTCACTTGAAAAGGTTACAACTGATATTGGTGTAAGTGATTTTCTTTATACTCAAAGTAGTGCTACATATTCCGGTTACAATTATAGTTATGGTTATGATGATGCAGATTATCAGTATGCTGAGGATTTTGACAGTCTTTATTACACACAGGAAGGCCTGGAACTAATTGATAAAATCTGCCTTGAAGCCTTCTCAGAAGATACAGGTTATGGAACCGATAAAGATACATGGCCTAGTTATCTTGAAGGGGACTATTACTATTTTGCCTACGGTTATTTCAGAGATTATTATGATAACATGATTATGGGGGATGGTAATCAGACGACTCAAACTTCAGCCGACCCTCAGAACATTGATATGCTTGTATTTGATAATGTGGTTAGTGATGGTTCATATAAGGTTTATGATGTAAATGGAACAGAACATGACCTTGTTTATGCATCATCTGTAGGTCAGGGAACAATTGCATTATTTACAATTGATTTTACAATGAATCCTATGCCTAAGTATGACGGGGCACGTACTGTCTTCATGGGATATGTTTATGAATTGTTTGAAATGGGTTCATACAGCCGAAACAGCAATTCATATTATTCGTCATATTATTCAGGTTATACCACTAATATGGAGAAAGAAAGCGAACTTGCCAACAATATAGGTGGAGCGCCGATTCCTCCGATACTGCTGTATGGAATAATTATTTTAGTATATTTTGTATTCATATTTGTGCTTTTCTTCAGACAGAAGAAAAAAGGCAATATGATTAAATTATGGAGCAGATATCTTGTACTTTCGGGTATTATCATGCTCTGCGTTGTTGCATTAAGTTTAGTTACAAGAAACTTCAAAACAAGGCTTGATGTAGCAACAGTTAATATTCTGGATAACGGTGTAAGATATGAGAATAACTATATTACAGCCACAGTTCCAAGAGCGATGAACGAAAGCATAGCTGTCAGCAGTGATTATTCCCTGGATCTTTATGATGTTTATGATTTATCTTACTGGGATTCAATGGGAACAGATTTCGACAACTTTAAAGTCGGAATATATGAAAAAGCAGACAGCAACGAAGTTGTACTTGGAAGAACAGGTGCTTTGGGACAGGCGCATTTTGCAATGTCAAAAACAGTAAATGATACAAGAGACATAGATGTTAAACTGGTCATAAATCCAAGTGACTACATATATGATGTAACTAATAATTATGGCTGTGATTTGGAAAACTGCTCCATCCTTTATTCAACAGGATATAATGTTTATCCAATTAAGATTGGTAACATTAAAGCGGGAGAAACAAAAAAAGGAAATGGCAAATTAGCAGATCTTAAAGCTGTTTATGTTTATAATCAGAATCCTATGACAGGTGCTTCATTCCTTCCTAATGTTTCAGGACAGGGCATAGTCGGCGGAATGCTTCTTGGCAGCCTTTCAACATCCTACAGAAAAGCAGTTCAAAAAGGTGCAATAGCGTCATATGCTGCGGACGTAATTGATGATTATAATTATTACAGTTCCAGCACCAACTATTTAAATTATGATGGCGTATTCGTAGGTTTCCCTAAGGAAAAAATACAGGATACCATTCAAAGCGGTCATAAATATAACGTCAAGAGAATAAACAGTGTCATTAAGTTTATCAAGTAAAAAGGGGATGAAATCATGTTAGAAATAAGTCATTTATATAAAAAATTTGGCAAGTTTGTGGCGCTGAGAGATATGAATATGAAAGTCGATGAAGGCGAGCTGTTTGGTTTTGTTGGTTCTAACGGTGCGGGCAAAACCACCACCATGCGAATCTGTGTAGGACTCCTTGCTTCTGATGGCGGCAAGGTAACCATTGATGGCGAAGAGGTTTTAAATGATCATAAAAAACTGGCAAGCCTTGTAGGTTATGTACCGGATTTCTTCGGTGTATACAGTAATTTTACCTGTATGGAATATCTTCAGTTTTTCGCATCAACTTATGGATTAAGAGGATATGACACAGATGTAATGTGTCAGGATTTGCTTAAACTTGTTAAACTTGACCATAAGAAAGATACTAATGTTAATGGACTTTCAAGAGGTATGAAGCAAAGACTCTGCTTAGCGAGAGGTCTGGTTCATGATCCTAAGATTTTATTTTTGGATGAGCCGGCCAGTGGTCTTGACCCACAGTCAAGATTCGAACTTAAGGAGATTCTTAAGAATCTTTCATCCTATGGAAAGACAATCATTATCAGTTCGCATATTTTGCCGGAACTTGATCAGATGTGTTCATCAGTTGGCATTATAAATAAGGGTCATGTGGTTTTACAGGGAACCATGGACGAGATTCACAGAGCGGCAGCAATGCAGAGCCCAATACTTATAACGGTTGCCAACGACCAGATAGACGATGCTTTCGCAGTATTAAAAGAGTTTGCCACAGTTCAGAAGGTTACAGCAAGAGGTAATATTTTATCAGTTGTATTTACCGGAACAAAGGAAGAGGAAAGTGTACTTCTTTCATCTTTGGTAAGTCATAATGTGGCAGTACTTAACTTCTATAGAGAAGACAGCTCACTTGAGTCACTCTTTATGGACATTGTAAGCGGCGAGATGGCGCGTAAGGCGAAGGAGGCATAACTGTATGAGTAAGTTTAGTATAAAAAATGCAGTCTTATATAAAGATATGACACTGGATATGAAGAAGGGCAAAATCTTCGCCCTGATACTTGTATTCAATTTGCTGGTAGGTATCATAGCTTTTACTTTCCTGGGTGGTATTACACTTGGTGGTATTTCATCCGGTAAAGTATCATACGCTGTAATGCCATTTATGTTATATACTCTGGTTTTCCTTGAGTATGGAATTATGATCATGGTTGTACCTGCTCTTACAGCAGGAGTCATATCTCTTGAAAAAGAAAGACAGACACTGGAAGTATTGCTTACTACCAGATTAACACCTTGGGAAATTGTATGGGGTAAGTTCTGGTCAGTAATTAATATGGTTGGACTGCTAGTATTATCTTCAGTTCCTTTCCTGGCACTTGTATTTATGTATGGTGGTATTAATATTATTCACCTGTTGCTGATTGTAGCCGTATTTATGGTAATTACCATGTATACCGCAGCCATGGGTATAATGTGGTCTTCAATTCTTAAAAATACAATGGGTTCAGTAATTATGTCATATATTACTGTATTTTTCTCAAGAACAGTATTTTTATCATTGGGAATTGGTGTTTCCGGAGTTATTGCAGCAATAGATGAAGCAATATACATGAATATGCTGAATGCTGCAGGATATACATATTATTATTCGCATACTCCTTCGGGAATTCCTCAGTATCTAATTCCACCTGAAATTGGAATACCTTTCTTTTTACTTTCCCCTGAATGCACCTTGTGGGATGTGGCAAACAGAATGGGATTTCAGATTGGAACCTGGTCCACAAGAGGAATGGATTTCTTAGGTGAGATTTATCCATATCTTAGTTCGGGGAAATGGTACTGGTATTTATGGACACCTATCAGTGTTGGATTATTCCTTCTTCTTACATGGGGAATGTTAAAGATTTCTGCATTTGCACTTAATCCTGTTAAGAAGAAAGGCAAGAAAAATAAAAAGAGTAGAGTTAAGTAATTGTTTTGTGTTTTATATAGGAGGCTGATATGGATATAGATGCCGTTATATTACAATTTATAAAAAAGGTTAGAAAAAGAATATGTTCGGATATAACAGGTAAGGCTATCATTCTTGGTATAGCAGTAGGCTTTCTTATCTGGGGAATCTTTAATTTTATTGCATTATTTGTTCCGTTTTACGGTGCAGTATGGTATGGACTTGCAGCAGGAATTGTTGTTGGAATTCTGATTCCGATTTTAAGTCCAATCAGATATCCTTCCATTAAGGAAACCGGTCACAAGATCGACAACCTGGGACTTAAGGAAAGAGTTACAACTTCTCTGTACTTAAGTGGAAGACATGATGATATGAGTATGCTTCAGAAGAATAATACACTTTCCTTTATTCAGAAAGTAAATATCAAAAAAGCCTTCCCAAGAAAACTTAATAAGAAGTTGTTATTATTCTTACTTGCTACTTTCCTTTTTGCAACAGTAACCTCGGTTATTCCGGCAAAGGCTAAAGAAGATGCCGAGATTAACCATATGTTTGAGGAACAGGTTAAGGAAAAGCAGGAAGAAATTGAAGAGATAGTGGAGAATATTAAGGAGAATTACGAACTCTCAGATGAGGAAATTGCTCTCCTTGATGAAATGGCAATGGAAGCCAAGGAAGAGGCTGAACAGGCCGCAACCACTGAGGAACTTGAAAAACTTACAGAAAGACTTGAAAGTAAAATAGACAGTAACATAATCAGCAATCATCAGGCCAAGGAAAGTCAGGCACTGCAAAATGCCATTAGTAACATGAACGATCCGAATAATACATATGCTGATAAAGAAGAGTTACTTGAGAAATTAGAGCAGCTTGCTCAGGATAATAAAGATGAAGAACTTGAGAAACTGGCTCAGGAAGCCAAAGAGCAGTTAGAGCAAAATGGAAGCGTTGCTCCGCAGCTTCAGCAGAATATAATTCAGCAGCTTAATCCTTATGCCCAGGGCAATATTGGCGGTCAGCAGCCTGGTGGACAGCAGGGACAGCAGCCTGGCGGACAGCAGGGACAGCAGCCTGGCGGACAACAGGGACAGCAGCCTGGCGGACAGCAGGGACAGCAGCCTGGCGGACAGCAGGGACAGCAGCCTGGCGGACAGCAGGGACAGCAGCCTGGCGGAGAACAGGGACAGCAGCCTGGCGGACAGCAGGGACAGCAGCCTGGCGGAGAACAGGGACAGCAGCCTGGTGGGCAGCAGGGACAGCAACCTGGTCAAGGCGAAGGCCAGGGTGAAGGTGAAGGTCAGGGCCAGGGCGAAGGTCAGGGCGAAGGCGAAGGTCAGGGTCAGGGTCAGGGCGAAGGTCAGGGCGAAGGCGAAGGCCAGGGCGAAGGCGAAGGTCAGGGCCAGGGTCAGGGCCAGGGCGAAGGCGAAGGTCAGGGCGAAGGTCAGGGTCAGGGCGAAGGTCAGGGTCAGGGCGGAGGCCAGGGTCAGGGCGAAGGCGAAGGTGGAAGCCAGGGCGGCTCAAGCGGACAGGGTACCGGAGACGGCTGGGATACCGGAAGCAATGTGGGAACAGAAACCCACTATGAAGCCAATGGCGAGCAGGTTATGATAGATGAAGGAGAAATGGGACCAAATGAATTCCTTCAGGGACAATATAATCCTAACGGACAGACTAATCTGCAACAGACAGATAACCCATATACCTGGTCCGGTCAGAAAATGGATTATAACTCAGTTATTGGTGATTATTCCAATCAGGCCTACGGTAAGTTAAACGGAAATACAAGTATTCCAAGTTCAATGCAGGATGTTATCAGAGAATATTTTAATAAATTAAATCAGTAAGAGGAGAGTAGAGATGTTAAACGAACAAGAAGTAATAAGCAGAGTAATGAGAATAACTGATTTGAAGAAAGAAATCAGTAAAGCCATTATCGGTCAGGATGAAGTAATTAATCAGGTAATACTTGCCATGCTTTCAGGTGGTAATGTTTTACTTGAAGGTGTACCTGGACTTGGTAAGACACAACTTATTAAAACATTATCAAGTGCATGTAATCTTCCTTTCTCAAGAATTCAGTTTACTCCTGATATGATGCCGGCAGACGTTACAGGTACTGATCTTATTATCAAGAAGGACGGACAGAATACTTTCCAGTTCCAGCCTGGTCCTATCTTTGCATCATTCGTACTTGCAGATGAGATTAACCGTGCAACTCCTAAGACACAGTCAGCTCTCCTTGAGGCCATGCAGGAGCATACAGTAACTGTTGGTAATACTACATATAATCTTGAAGAGCCATTTATGGTGCTTGCAACTCAGAACCCAATTGAAAACGAGGGTACATATCCACTTCCTGAGGCTCAGTTAGACCGATTCATATTTAAGATTCAGGTTGATTTTCCTACTCTTCAGGAACTTAAGAGCATTGTATCTGTTAATGTTACAAACAGAGAGGTACAGATTAATCCTGTTATCACAAAAGAAGATATTATAGGACTTAAAACAATTGTTAAGGATATTCCTATGGCTGATGCTGTTATGGATTATGCCATGAGAATAGTTGTTGCAACTCATCCTGAGAGTGAAGGAAGCTCTGATTTCGCAAAGAAGTATATATCAGTAGGTGCTTCACCAAGAGCAGCCCTTGCCATAGTTAATACATCAAAGGCAAGAGCCATTACAATGGGAAGATTCAATGTTTCCTACGAAGACGTGGATGCAGTTGCATTCCCTGCACTCAGACACAGAATTACACCTTCATTTGAGGCTATGGCTGATAATGTTAAGGCAGATGATATTGTTAAATATATTCTTCAGAATACTACCAAATAGAGCGGATAAATGAGCGAAATATTCAATAGTGATTTTTACAGCAAACTGAATATGCTTAGATTCCCTTTAAGGATCAGTAATGCCACCGGTTTAAGCGGTAGCAGAAAGTCCAATGCCAAGGGTAACAGCGTGGAATTTTCAGATTTCAGGGAGTACAGACTTGGAGATGATATAAGAAGAATCGACTGGA
Organism: uncultured Lachnospiraceae bacterium; assembly: GCA_902789665.1. Lineage (GTDB taxonomy): Bacteria > Bacillota > Clostridia > Lachnospirales > Lachnospiraceae > UBA3766. The sequence continues at coordinate 245,157 of CADAOY010000001.1, forward strand.
ATGCATATGGCCGTTTTGACAAGTTATATGTAAAACTCTTCATGGAAGAGAAGGAAGGTCTTTTTAACATCTTCGTGGATAACAGTGCGTCCATGAATTACGGAGAGAATTCAAAGGGTGTATGTGCCCTTAGAATTGCAGGTATTCTGTCATATCTGGTTTTATCAGCAGGAGACAGATTATCTGTTAATTTAATGCGCGACGGTTCACTTACATGTCATAATAACCTAAGTCAGATGCAGGCTTTTCCTAAATGCCTTCAGTACCTGGAAGAGTCAGTTTTCACAGGAAACGGACAGTTATTAGAAAGCATTAAGAGTAAGGAATTCAGAGGCAGCGGTCTTAGTTTCGTGATTACTGACTGCTTTACGGATGATATGGAAGATATCTGCAAGTACTTAAGATTTAAGAATCAGGATATTGTTATTATTCATGTACTTGCAGAGGAAGAGATTAATCCTGTACTTGATGGTACGCTTAATCTTGTGGATATGGAAGATGGTTCAGCTTTAAAAGCAACCATGAGCCAGTCCTTAATTCGTACATATAAGAAGAACTTAAAGAAGTTTTATGAGGACATGGAGAGTCTTTGCAGACGTAATAAAGCAACCTATATAAAGGTTAATTCTTCAGACAGTCTGGATGCCATAGTTTTCGGGGCTATGGCGGTATTAAAATAAATTAGGAGAAATATTTAAGTGAAATTTTTATACTTATGGCCACTGGTATTTATACTTCTGGTGCCTGTAATTATAATTGTATATTTGCTTAAGCAGAAAGCTCAGGATAAGAAGGTTTCATCCCTGTATCTCTGGAATGAGATATATCATAATATTGAAGCCAACACTCCTTGGGAGAAGTTTAAGAAGAATCTGCTTATGTTTGTGCAGATACTTACCATGCTGGTTCTTATTGTTGCCCTTATGGCTCCATATATTCCAAATATGGTACAAAATGCTCAGAATATCGTTGTTGTAATAGATAACAGCGCCAGCATGAATACCATATACGATGGAGAGAAGACCAGATTTGATGTGGCAGTTGAGCAGGCAGTGGATTATATCAAGGATCTTCCGGATTCAGGTGTGGTTACGGTAATTACCAGTAACGATAATGCAGCGATTCTGGCAGGCTCTACCGACAAGGATATGGCCTTAAATAAATTAAAACATACTGAGTGCACCAATCATGGCGGCTCAGCAGAGAAGGGCCTTGAAATGGCAAGGAGCCTTCAGATTGATGATGACTCATTATATGTAATATGCTTTACTGATACAGCAGTAAGCATGGAAGGCCTTAAGGGATATACGGTAGATATGTATAATGAAGCCGGAAATGTGTCCATTGACTATTTGAGTCATGGCTATTCTTCAGGCAATCTTATGGCTTTATGTAAGATAAGCAACTACTCAGAAAATACCATGACAGAAGATGTTTCTCTCTATGGAGGGGATGAACTTCTGATGGTTGAAACTGTTGAGATTGAAGCGGGTAAAAGTGAAATCGTTTATTTTGAAAATATAGATTATGACGGAACTTATTTAAAGGCTGAATTAAATCAAAAGGATGCCCTTGTGGATGATAACGTGGCATATGATGTTTTAAGTTCCGGTTCAGATAAAAAGGTGCTCCTTGTAACAGATTCCAATGTCTATTTGGAGAAGGCCCTTGAGATGGTGGATAACATTACAGTTACCAAGGCAACCGATGTATATGGCATAGAAGATTTCTATGGAGAGAAATTCGATTTATATATTTTTGATTCCATGTTCCCAACAACATATCCGGAAGATGGAGACATTATGATATTTGGTGCTAATTCTGCAGCCACCTACAGTAACCTGGATTATCTTGGAAGCGTACTTGTATCTTTGGAAGAAGCCAGTGCAACCAAGTACCTTGATAAAATGGATTTCGGAGCAGCAGATGTATATGGCCTTAATAAGCCTGACTGGGGCGAGACTTTCTTAAGCGTTGGAGATGAGTGCGTAGGCTTTACCGGTAATGACGGAACACGTAATTATGCGGTATGGGGCTTTAACATCCATAACAGCGTACTGCCGCTTAAACTGGAATTCCCTATGATGATTTATAACATAGTTACTGATTTTGTGGCTTCCGGTATCCTGGCAGAAAACAGCATTGAAGTTGGTGATTCACTTGCAATCAACGGATATTCAGATGGAGAGAATCCAACAGTATTAAGACCTGACGGAGAAACTTCAGCTTTATCCGATGTGAAGATGAAATATACATCCACTGACAATATTGGTGTATATACCGTCTCACAGAATACCAAAGAGGGCCTGGTTGAAGAGTGCTTTGCAGTTAATTTCCCAACCAGTGAAAGCAGGGTAATTAATGCTCCTTCAGTTTCAGATCAGGGTGACCTGGTTCAAAGCAGGGTCAGAGGCAATCTTGATTTAAGAAATATCATTATTGCAATCTGTCTGCTTTTGTTAGGCGTTGAATGGATAATATATCTTAAGAAATAAGTAAAAGAGGATAAATAATGAACATCGAAATGGCGCATCCCTTATATTTACTTTTGATACCTGTAATTGCAGGGATGCTTGTCTTCTCAATTAAATACATGTATTCACACAGCATGGCCACAAAGTTAGGTCAGATTATTCTTAGAACTGTCCTTGCCACCATGCTTGTTCTTGTGCTTTGTCAGGTCACTGTCAAAATCACCGGCCGCAATACCACAACCATCATTTTAGTTGATGCATCCGATTCAGTTAAGGAAAACAGAGCTGAGATTGTATCTTTTGTTCAGCAGGCAATTAAGGATGCAGGCAAGAAGGATAATGTCGGTATTATTTCTTTTGGCGGCAATACAAGAGTAGAGCAGTTTATCTCCAATACTCCAATTTTTAATGGAATTAATTCAGATGTATCAACTCAGGCTACCAACTTAGAGGATGCAGTTAATCTTGCCCTTGCCCAGATGCCTGAAGACAGCGCCAAGAGAATTGTGCTTATTACTGACGGTAATGAGAATGAAGGCGTGCTGATGGATACAGCATCTTCAGTTATTGCATCGGGAGCTACTTTCGAAATTAAGAAGATTGAAGAGAACAGTTCTGATGAAGTATATGTAAGCAATGTTGATATTCCTGAGAATGTTGATATAGGCGAGACTTTTACAATTACGGTAGATATTGAATCAACTATTGCTACTCCTGCAACAGTTAATCTTTTCTTTGGACGTACACTTAAAGACCAGCAGAAGGTATATCTTCAGAAAGGTACAAATACCTTTATTTTCAGGGATACACAGACTGATGAAGGTCTTAAGACATATAATGTAACAGTTGAGGCTGAGAATGATACTTTAACAGTTAATAATGAATTCTCATCCTATACAAGTATTAATATAGCCAAGCCACTCATGCTGGTTGAAGGTTCTAATGGTGATGCTGACGATTTAAAGGGTGTTCTGGACAGTATTTCAGTTCCATATGAGGTATACAGTGCAAGCAATGTGCCTAATACCATATCAACAATTAATCAGTATTCAACAGTAGTACTTCTTGACGTTTACAGAGACGATTTAAGACCTAATTTTGAAGATACATTAAAGAGTTTCGTTAAGGATTACGGCGGTGGACTTGTTATTACAGGTGGTAATAACAGTTATTCCATGGGTGGATATAAAGATACAGTCCTTGAAGAATTATCTCCTGTATATATGGACCTTCAGGGTGAGAATGAAGCACCTACAATGGCTTTTGCAATGGTAATAGATAAATCAGGTTCCATGTCTTCAGGTAATGGTATTATTAATAACCTTGACCTTGCCAAGTCGGCAGCAGCCAATGCGGTTGATAATCTTAGACCAAGTGATTATATTGAGGTCATTGCTTTTGATGACAGATTTGAAAGAGTACATGGATTATCCGAGGTTGGTAATGGTGATGATGCCAAGGAAGACATATATGGTATTTCCCTTGGCGGTGGTACAAGTATCTATCCGGGTGTTGAAGCCGCAACAAGAGACCTTATAGATTCTGACGCTGCAATTAAACATATCTTATTACTTACTGATGGTGAAGATTATAATGATCAGTATGATGAACTTATCGAAGTAATTAATGATGCGGGTATTACATTATCCACAGTTGGTGTTGGTTCAGGTGTTAATAATACACTGCTTGAGAAACTGGCTAATGAGTGCGGAGGCAGGTATTTTACGACAGATATTGATACGGACCTTCCAAGAATTTTCGCACAGGAAGTATACTTATCAGCCAATGCTTATATAGTAAATGAGGATTTCGTTCCTAGTGTAAAATATTCAGATCCGATTCTGACAGGCATTGAAGAAATGGGAACTCTTCATGGTTATATTGCTACATCACCTAAGGAGAGAGCGATTCATGTACTTCAGACCCAGTATGGCGATCCGCTGCTTTCTTACTGGCAGTGTGGTCTTGGTAAGGTTGTAGCATGGACATCGGATGCCAAGGGTAAATGGTCATCGGATTACTCGGGACAGGAATATTACCAGCAGCTGTGGTTTAATATAAATCAGATATGTTCCGAAGAGATGGATATGGAGGGTAGTTATACCAACATAATCCAGAATGGTGCCAAGGCGACGGTTCAGTATTTTACAGATGATTTCAGTGCTGATACTGAGGTTAAGGCTATTGTAAGTAATGATGAAGGCGAGACTTTTGAGGTTTATTTAGACCCGGTTAAGCCTGGTGAATATGAGACAGTAATAGAGACTCCGCTTACCGGTATTTATTCAATCAATGTTCAGCAGTGGGAAGGAGAGGATATAGTATCATCCCACAATACTGCGGCTATTATGCAGTATTCAATGGAATACAGATTATATCCTGATAATACGCTTCTGGCTGATTACGGAAGACTGGTTGGCGCTGTGGATATTGATACACCGGATCAGGTATTCTCGACAGCAGCTGAGCATGTAAAGAACAGATTCAATCTGTCACTTCTTCTGCTGATTCTTGCAGTGCTTACCTTCCTCTTTGATATTATTGTAAGAAGGTTTAACATTAATCTTATGCCATATATCAAGAAGGGACCTAAGAAGGTTAAGGTTTCTGCAAAAGACAGAAAGATTGAGAAAGAACTGGCCAGCATCGGAAAGGGCAAAACTGAGGCCGAACCTGTTATTGCACCTGCAGTAAGTAATAATGCATCAGTTAATGCAGGAAGACAGGGTGTGGCAGAAGCCGAGAAGAAGGTTAGTGCCAATGCAGGTATATCACAGGGACTTAAACCGCAGTCAGGTGGCAGCGCAGGCGCAGGCGCAGGTGTTAAGGGCGCGCCTGTAAGAACGTTTACCAATACCAACGGGGTACCTAATGCAGCAAATCCTAAGGCAGTAACTCCTGGCGCAGCACCTGCCAAGGCAGCAGCCAGGAAGGCAAAGAGCAGCAATGATGATGCTCCTAAGGCTACATCCCTTTACGGACAGATGAATATAAATAAGAGTTTTGAGAATAACGCAGGCAGACGAAATAATGCCAAATCATATAATGCTGACGGCAAATTCGCTGCTAAGGATAAGGACACTAAAGTTTGGTCCAGAAATGAATAAATATGTATATAGAAATAGTTGCAAAATCCTTAAAAAAAATCTAAAATGTTAAGTAGATGTAATTTCGTCATAGGGGAGGACAACAATGAAATATACATACGAGTTATCCAAAGAATTAAAGAAGTTTATTGCAGGGGATGTAGGTGCTTTTGAAAACTTCTATTATATGACAGTTAATGAAGTTTATTATCATGCTGTATTAGTAACCAAGGATGCTGAAGAATCCAAGAAGGTTATGATTAGAATATATAAAGAATTTTTCGTTCGCTTAAAGAGAATGAACAGACCTGAAGATTTCTCAGAACTTGCTGACAGCATTATTTATACAGCTCTTACTGACTGGGTTGCAAGCAAGTGCATGCGTCTTATGGTTCAGGAAGAAGGCGGAAAGTTCGATACAATCGAAAGACTTCCTGAGATTGAATATATGCCACCTAAGGCAGTTTATTCAGATACAGAGACAGCAGGTCTTGTGGCTGATTTTATCACAGAGCTTAACAGCCTTCATGCTCTTACAGGACTTGCATATTATTATGATAAATTAGATGGTCCTAAGATGTCACAGTATCTTCAGTCTGACTTAAGCATTATCGACAAGAGAATCGATTATATTGCTGAAGAACTTAAGGCTCATACAGAAGACTTCGCCAAAGAACGTCGTATTGAGATTAAGAAGATTGATATCAGACTCATCTTACTTGCTTATACAGTATTAAGCCAGAATATCATTCATCCGGATGCAGATGAATTATATGAAAGAATTGTAGAAGCACTTAGCTAAGAAAATTTAAATGAATTAATAAAGGATAAAGCAGATAGCATATTTGTTATCTGCTTTCTTCATAGGAGGGATAAAAATGGGACAGGCGTTATGATACTATTGGTATGATGAGACGCTTGTATTGCAGGGTTATTTAGAAGGAGATTAGTATGTCACTTAAGTTTGTATTGGGCCCGTCAGGGTATGGAAAAAGTACATATGTGGAAGATTATATTATAAGTGAATCCATGGCGAATGAAAACAGAAATTATCTTTTAATAGTTCCTGATCAGTTCACCATGGAGACTCAGCTTAAGATGGTTAAGAAACATCCTAACGGTGGTATTCTTAATATTGATGTTTTAAGTTTTGGACGCCTTTCTTACAGAATCTTTTCTGAGATTGGTGAGAGCCCAAAAACTTTAATTGATGATACCGGAAAGTGCCTTCTCTTAAGAAGGGCTGCAAGTAAGCATAAGGATGAACTAAGTGTGCTTAAAGGCTTAATTGACAGGCAGGGGTATATAGAAAGCGTGAAGGCTACCATATCGGAATTCATGCAGTATTCAATTGCGCCGGAAGATGTTGATAAAATGGCAGCAGGTGCAACGGATAAACCACATCTTCAGAAGAAACTTAATGATATCAATATTCTGTACAGAGGTTTTAATGAAGAACTGGCAGAATCATATATCACAAAAGAGGAAAGACTTACCTTTCTTGCACGTAATCTGTATAAGTCTGAACTTATCAAAAACAGCGTTGTTGTTTTTGATGGTTTCACAGGTTTTACTCCTATTCAGGAAGAAGTTATTAGGGAACTTATTCGCAACAGTCTTGATGTTATTGTGACTCTTACGTTTAAAGATACAAAAGACATTAACAGCGCAGAAAATAATCATGTATGTTCATTATCAGTAAAGACATATGACAGGTTAAAAAAACTTGCCAAAGACATTTGCGATGTTGAAGAAAAAGTTCTTACAAGAGACGGTGAGAATCGTTTTGCAAACGAAGAATTAAAAGACCTTGAAAAGAAGATCTTTACTCCTGGCGCTACCGGCGAGTCAAAAGAAGAATGCAAGAATGTTCAGGTTGTTAATGCACTTAATATAACAACAGAGTGCAGAGAAACAGCCAGAAGAATAATGGAATTAACAAAGAATGGCTATCGTTACAGAGACATAGCAATTGTTACAGGAAATCAGGACAGTTATGCTGATGTTATTGCGGAGATTTTTGACAGATATGGTATACCATATTATCTGGATCGTAACAAGGATGTACTCGTTAATCCTCTTATTACTTTAATCAGGTCCGTTTTTAAAATCATTATTAATGATTATGATTATCGTGATGTCGTTGATTTGTTAAGAAGCGATCTGACAAATGTTGATTTGGAAAAGGCTGATAAACTTGATAATTACCTGCTTGCAAAGGCTGTAAGGGGAAAAGAAGAATACATAAATGAATTTGTCTGGGCTACATCTGAAGTTTATGATGAATATCATCTTAGGGAGATAAATAAAGCAAGAAACAGACTGATGAAAGATTTAGGTCTGTTTAGAGAAGTTAAATGCGATGATAAGAAGACAACGGCTGAATGGACAAGCCTTCTCTATGATTTTCTTGTGCAGATTAAAGCAGAGGAGAAAATGCAGAAGAAGAGTGATATTCTGCTTGAAAAAGGTGAGGCAGACAAGGCTAGGGTATATTCATCAATATATGGCTTTGTGTGTCGGCTTTTGGACAGAGTTTATGATATTTTCAAAGAGCCTCTGTCAGGTGAAGAATATTATGAGATATTAGAAGCAGGTTTTGGAGAAATACATATCGGTATGCTTCCGCAGAATGTGGATGTTGTTATTGTTGGTGATCTTATAAGAAGCAGACTCTCCAGGGTAAAAGCATTATTTATGTTAGGAGCAGATGACGGTAACATTCCGGGGACAAGCGGTCATATGTCATTATTTAATGATGCTGAAAGGCAGCTTCTTCAGGAGACAAAGAAGGACAATGACGAGAACTATGTGCTTGCTCCAAGTAAGAAAGAAGAAGCAGATGCCAAGAGAATGTATCTGTACATGATGATAACCAAACCATCAGATAAACTGTTTGTTTCTTATCCAAGTTTTGACACAGAAGGAAAGAAACTTAATCCTTCTTATCTGATCAACTCAATAGCCGGTGTTATGCCTTCGGCAGTTCGTCAGGGCAGTATTAATGAGGTTGAGTCCATGTCTATTGAAGATGAGATAGATGAGATGTGCGCTCTCCTTGCACTGCTTCGTACCGGCAGTATTACTGAGACGGAAGTAGAACGCCTTAAAGAGGTTATGGAAGACTTAAATTTCCATGGGTTTGCTCCTCTTGTAAATGAATATATGTCATTTGGTGATATAGTTTCAAAAGAACAGACATTAAGTGAAGAAACAATGAAGTTTCTCTATAATTATTCAATAAAGTTAAGTGCTACATCTCTAAGTAAATATGCAGCATGTCCTTATGCGTTTTATGCTAATCACATGCTGTATTTAAAGAGCAGGGAAAGGGACGTTTATGATTCTCTTTCAACAGGTATTCTTGTTCATGCAGTTTTAAAAGATGTCATGACTTATGTTGCTGATAAAGGAATAGATAAGATTGATGAAAAGGTAATAGAGAAGATTATTGATAATTCTGTTGATGAAAATGCGAATGAATGCGGCAAATCCCTTCTTGTAAGAGGTAAGGCAGGAACGTTCTACAGGGATAATTACAGAAAGATATTTAAGAAGAATGTCGGCAGTTATATAAGGCATTTAAAGAAGGGTAAGTTTAAGATTCATTATCTTGAGAAAGATTATAAGTTTGCAACACCTTTCGAAATAGATGGAAAGACATATAATATTACCTTAAATGGTTATATTGACAGAATGGATATACTCGAAGATGAAAAGAATATCTATGTAAAAGTTCTTGATTATAAGACAGGCAAAGAGACTTTTGATGAAAAGAAACTTGAGAGTGGTGAGCAGATGCAGCTTCCGATTTATTTCCTTGCGGGAAGCAATCTTTTAATGGATGAGATGGCTAAAGGCGAAAGAGATAAAAAAGAGATAGTCAACGCAGCTCTCCTTTATCAGAAAGCGTCGAATATAAGAAAAGAAGAAAAAGAAGTTAAGCCTGGGGTTTCGATGGATGTAATAAATACCAATTCCATTGCCCCGAGCGGAAAAATAAGGGACGATGCTGTAGTCCTTGATGCCATAAAAGGTGTTGATATGGGAATGGATATTAACAGCTTTGAGCCAAAGAAAGGAGCAGTTGCCGATCCTGAAATAATGGATGGATATATTAAGACTGCCAAGGATAATATAGCGTCTTTCGCACAAAGAATGATGCAGGGAGATATAAGAAGATTCCCTGTATATAAGAATGAAAGAGAACATGCCTGTGCCAACTGTGCCTTGTATGGAATGTGTGATTATGTAAAGAAAAACATGGGACAGTCTGATTTAGTAGTAGAAGGAGGTGATAATGATGGGAATTAATTATACGGATGAACAAAAAGAAGCAATTAATTATAAAGAGAAATCCCTTCTTGTATCAGCCTCCGCAGGTTGTGGAAAGACACAGGTTCTGACTGAAAGAATAATCAGGAGAATCTGCGAAGACGGAGTCGATATAGACAAAATCATTGTGCTTACCTTTACCAAGGAAGCAGCAGGTCAGATGAGGGATAAAATCACCAGGGCCATTAATGCCAAAATCAAAGAAAATCCATTTGATTCGCATCTATTAAAGCAGGAAGCACTGGTAAGTTCAGCATATATTTGCACAATTGACAGTTTCTGCAATGCAGTGCTTAAGGACTATGCAGACAAGGTTGGAATTGAACCTTCATTTGGTTTGATTGACCCTAGTTTTGTTGATAATTTTAATCATGATATTTTTACAAGATTATTAGCATATCTTTTTGAAACGGACGATGAGGATATAAAGAAACTCTGTCAGATTTATTCACCTATGGGCAAGGATCTGGATAAGCTTGAAAAGGTAGTAAATAATATAAATAAATTTGTTGACAGTAAGGCAGATCCGGAAGAATTCTTAAAGGCGCTTCTTGTAAGTAATGAAGAAATCATTAAAGGTACAGTTCCAAAAGAGTATGAGAAATTCGTGATGAGATATCAAAATGCCATTTTGGAAGGCTTAAGTTCATACCTTGATGATTTAAAAGCATTATCCCGTGATTATATGCCTACATCAGAACCGGTTTATCTTGATGAATCAAAGGCAATTGTGAATAATACATTAAGTCTTTCTTTTGAAAACAGATTCGGTACAAAGTTTAAACTGTCAAAGAATGTTCCATGGAAAAATCTGTATGGTGATGATCCGAGCAATGAAATAATGAAGAAACAGTTCGGGAATTTTAAAACCGAGTTTGATAAGGCTATGTCACTTACCCCGGGTTCTGTGGAAACTGCAATGGGAAAGGCTAAATCTGCAGCCGAAATCAGCGCAATGCTTATAAAACTTGTGCTTAAGTACAGGGAAGCTCTGATGGAGAAAAAGAGAAGGCTTAATGCATATACTTTTTCAGATATCGAGCATATGGTTCTTGAAATAATGTGGGATAAAACTGAAGATGGTAAAGCAGTTCCAAGCGATGTTGCGTTATTTTTCAGGGATACTTATAAGGAGATTTATGTTGATGAATATCAGGACAGTAATGATGTTCAGGAATCATTCTTAAGTGCAATTTCCAAACAGGGTAACGACGGAAACCGCTTTATGGTTGGTGATGTAAAGCAGAGTATCTATGCCTTCAGACTTGCCAATCCGGATATTTTCCTAAATAAGTTTGATGATCCGGACTGCCACAGAACGGATTTATTTGTTAATTTCAGAAGTACTGATAATGTAATAGATTCAGTTAATAAAATCTGCGAAGATGTAATGCATAAAGATCTTGGTGACATTGAATATGATGCACCGGCACATTTAAAAAAGGGAAGAGATGTTCCTAATGATGCAGATAACATAACCGAGATTGACCTTATTCTTGATGAAGATATAAATGCAGATGAAGGCAGACATAATGAGGCTGTCCTTGTTGCAAAAAGAATACAGGAACTGGTTAAGGGCCATAAAAAGATATATGACAGCGACAGGAAAGATTACAGGGATGTTGAATACAGTGATATCCTGATTCTTTCAGCTACAAGAAAAGCTACCTTGTATTACAAGGAAGTTTTTGACACTTTTGGTATTCCTTTTATATCCGGAGAAAAGCAGGGATTCTCCCTGGCTACAGAGGTAAATGTTTTATTCTCATTTTTGAAGATTGCAGATAATCCAAGAAGAGATGTTGATTTATTTACTGTACTGTCTTCAGGATTATTTGAGATAACAGCTGATGATCTGATTTATCTTTCAAAATTTAAGAATAGTCATGAACTTTTATATGATGCAATGATTAATCTTTCAAATGAAGATTTAAATTCATCAGCACTTGTCAATGATGATACACGTGGTATATATGCAAGAATCAAAGAGAATGTTGTATTGTTCTTAAATGAACTTAAGATGTTCAGGGAATTGGCATTTACCATGTCGGCAGAAGAAATGCTTAAGGAGATAATCAGATATTACAGTCTTGATAATTTTTATCTTTCTACTGTCAGTGGTTCTACCAGAAAGGCTAATCTTAAGAATCTTGTCAAACTTTCTCATGATTATGCAAAGAATAATGATGGAAGTGTCCACAGCTTTGTGACTTATCTTGAAGAAGCAATGAGTCTTGGATTTGACCAGCCTCTTGGTAAACCTGAAAATGAAAATGCAGTTGAATATATGACAATTCATGGCAGCAAAGGCCTGGAAAGACCAATTGTATTTATTGTTGGTGCGGCTTCCACTAAACCAACCGGAGGAAATGATGAAAAGATGAATCCGATATGTAACGATCTGGGAATTGTTACACGTGCTCTTGATATTGAAAATGATATTATTAATGAGAATTTTCTTTATGATATCAGTAAAGCGTACAATAACTATAATGAAAAAGGCGAATTTCTGCGTCTTCTCTATGTTGCTTTAACAAGGCCAAGAGATAAGATGATTATTGTGGGAAGTGTAAAGGAACTTAATAAATTCAGATGGTATCCTTTTGTTAAAGGCCTTAGGAATCTGTCTTTCATTTACAGATTTAAGGCAGAGTCATTTATGGAATTATTATATTACAGCGTATGCAAGAATCCGGGGATTTTTGATGAGCATATTTATGACCTTAGTGATATAGAAAACATGAAAGAGCAGAAAGTGGAGACTGATTATTCATCACTTAAGATGATAGATGCCAAGAAGCATCTGGATTTGTATGAATATCCACATCCGTCACTTGATAATCTCTATGTCAAAACCTCCGTCTCGGATGTTAAGAAAAAAGCATATGAGAATGATGAAGAAGATGATGAAAAGGAGAATAAGCACTATATACCTGTGAAAAAATCCTGTATTCCTGATTTTGCAAAGAAAGAAAAAGAAGAAGATGCAGGTCTTACAGGTACAGCCTTCCACAGAATAATGGAACTTCTTCAGTATGATGCTTTCTATGATGGTGAAACGCTTAAGAGTGATACCGGAAAGATTCTTGATGCGGAAATTCAGAAATATATCCAGAAAGGTTTTATAATAAAGGAAGATGCAGACTTAGTGGATTTATCAAAGGTTGAGGAATTCATTACTGCAGATATAGGCAAGAGGATGGCAAAGGCGTATAATAATCATGTGCTTAAAAGAGAGCAGCCTTTTGTTCTTGGATATGAAGCAAGTAAACTTATAGAGAATATCCCGGAAGGTGAGACTGTTTTGATGCAGGGTGTAATTGATGCATATTTGGAAGAAGACGGTGAACTTGTACTTCTGGATTATAAAACTGACAGAGTGGATGAAGAAGAACTTCTTAAGAGGCATAAACTGCAGCTTAAGATTTATGCTGAGGCACTTGAAAAACTAACGGGTAAGATAGTAAAAGAAAGACTGATTTATTCATTCAACCTGGGAAAGGTTATTAATGCATGAAAAAATATGAATATATTTTATTTGACTTAGATGGAACTTTGACTGATTCATCTGAAGGAATTATGAAATCAATTCTCTATGCCCTTGATACCATGGGCATAGAGAGACCTGATGAAGAGACCTTAAGATTATTTATAGGTCCAACTCTGGATTATTCATATCGTACTTATATGAAACTTGATGAAGATGCGATTAAAGAGGGTATCAGGTTATACAGAGACAGATACTCAAAGGTGGGCAAGTTTGAGAACCGTCCTTATGATGGAATTAAGGATGCGCTCTCTCTTCTTAAGAACAAGGGCTGTAAATTACTTGTTGCATCGGGTAAACCTGAAACGTTTGTTAATGATATTTTGGAGCATTTTGACCTTATGAAATATTTTGATTTTTGCGCAGGAAGTACACTGGATGGCATAAGATCCAAAAAAGATGATATAATAGCATATGCATTTAGTAATATGGGAATTACTCCTGATATTTATGACAAGGTTCTTATGGTGGGAGACAGAAAGTTTGATGTCGAGGGAGCAAAAAGCATTGGCATTGATTGTCTTGGTGTAAGATATGGTTTTGCGCCGGAAGGGGAACTGGAAGAAGCAGGTGCCACATATATTGCTGATGATATGAATCATATGATAAAGATGTTTGAGGAAATGTAGAATGGGCTACAGGGATGAAATAAAAAGAAATATTGAAAGGAGCCAGCAAAAGAGCGCTCCTTACAAATATATATCTGCCATGGCCAAGGGAATAATGTATTATCTTCTGGGATATTTTTTAGGTGTACTTGCCATGGTGGTATTTTTTGATTTTCTTAAACTTCCTGCTGATAATGAGGTATTTTACTGTACCATGTTAGGCCTGCTTACGGGAGCCACAGCCTGTGCTTTCAGTTTTAAAAAAGAAGAGAGAAAGTTTAATAAAGTTAAAATTTATGTGGTATTAATCTTTGTGCTTGCATCAATTGCTGCAGCCTATGTATGTAATAAAGCAATTCCATATGTTTTATCATTTGTTATGAGCGAAGATTATATGGCAGCTTTCCTGGAAAACAATAATAAGATGTTTCTTCCGCCCCTTGCCATGCGTTTGTTATCCTACGGGATCCTGGCTCCGGTTGGTGAAGAAATTTTATTCAGAGGTGTTATATTTGGTCGTCTTAGTAAGATAATGCCATGGTTTGTGGCAGCGCTTCTGTCGGCGATTCTGTTTGCTTTATATCATGGTAATCTGCCACAGGGAATATACGCCTTTATCATGGGGCTGATTTTTGCTTTTGCAATGAAAAAAACAGACAATATGTATGTGCCTATGATACTCCACAGCGCAGCTAACCTTTTTATTACTTTTATTGCATAAATACGGCGCGCTATGGTAAAATTACCAAGGAAAAAAAGTTAAGGAGAATAAGACAATGTGGGCTTATGAAAGTGTATTTTATCAGATTTATCCTTTAGGATTCTGCGGAGCGCCTTTTGAGAATGACGGACAGCTTGAACACAGAATTCTTAAAGTTATGGACTGGATTCCTCATATGAAAAAGTTAGGAATCAATGCAGTCTATTTTTCACCTGTATTTGAATCAGATACTCATGGTTATAATACAAGGGATTATACAAAGATTGACTGCAGACTTGGTACAAATGAAGACTTCAAGAAGGTTTGCAAGGCTCTTCATAAAGAAGGTATCAAGGTTGTTTTGGATGGTGTTTTCAACCACGTGGGAAGAGGATTCTGGGCATTCCAGGATGTACTTAAAAACCGTGAGTCATCACCATATGTAAGCTGGTTTAACAGAATCGACTTTGGTGGTAATTCCAACTATAACGACGGTCTTTGGTATGAAGGCTGGGAAGGCAATTATGACCTTGTTAAACTCAATCTTCATAATGATGATGTAGTTAATCATATATTCAGCGCTGTTGAAGGCTGGATTAATGAATTCGATATTGATGGTATCCGTCTTGATGTTGCATACTGTCTTGATTATGGATTCTTAAACAGATTAAGAGGCTTTACAGATTCAAAGAAAGAAGACTTCTTCTTACTTGGTGAAGTGCTTCATGGCGAATATGGCAGAATGCTTAGAGAGATGAATATTCATTCAGTAACCAACTATCAGTGTTACAAAGGTATTCATTCAGCATTTAATTCAGCAAATATGTTTGAGATTGTTCACTCGCTCTTAAGATTATTTGAGAATCAGGACTGGGCAGTGGCAAGAGGAGCACATCTCTTAAGCTTTGCAGACAATCATGATGTATCACGTATTGCAAGTATAATACAGGATCCTAACTGTCTGCCTCTTGTATATGCAATGGTTTTCGGTATGCCTGGTATTCCTTGTGTTTACTACGGTTCTGAGTGGGGAACCAAGGCGGATAAGTCACAGGGTGATCCGGCACTTCGTGCTTCATTTGATAAGCCTGAGTGGAATGAACTTACAGATTTCATTTCACATCTTGCAGAAGCCAAGAAGAATTCTGAAGCCCTTAACTATGGCGGATTCAGAAGTGTGGTTCTTACCAACAAGCAGTGCATATTCGAAAGACAGTCTGAGCATGAGAGAGTACTCGTTGCAATCAATATGGATTCCAATGAATATACAGCTCATTTTGACGCAGGCTGTGGATGCGCAGTTGATTTAATTACCGGCAATAATTTTGACTTTGGCGGTGGAAGTCAGCTGGCACCATACAGTGCATATTTTCTTAAATGTGAAAGATAATTAATACATGGACAGCATTAACAAAGAACACAATATTTGGAGTGATATATCCAAAGCTGTTGGTTATGTGGTTTTGGGCATTATAGGTCTGGCATTGCTGGGCCTTTTTGCAATTATAGCCGCTATCGTGATTGTTAATGCTGTTTTATTATTATTTGTGGGACCTGCAATTGCCCTGGCAGGTCTTCTTTTGGTTGGTATTGGAATAATCAGAATTTTTGTTATTCCAAGAGGCAGCGTAATCTCAATAGGTATGGGAATAACGCTGGTTGGATTTGGAATTTTGGTCGAAATCGGAATACTGGTTTTATATTATTATATTTATAAACTCTATGTCTTCTTAAGAGGCAGGATTTCAGCATATACCAACAGGAGGATATCCGCATGAAGAAAAGAATCATGACACTAGTATATGTATCCTGTGGCCTCATCGTTTTAGGTGCAATGATAACTTTAGTCGGCTTCTTCCTGGGAGGAGCAAAGGACTGGATTGCGCAGGAGGAAAGATCTTACAGGGCTGCCACAACTTTTATTGAAGACTCACTGATTCTTCTTCCGGCTACACGTGCCCTTAATAATCCCAATGACAGACTGTCTTTTGAAGTAGGAGATGGAGAAACCTTATTAAAAATCAACGAGCGCTATGAAATTCATAATGGCAACTATTCTGATGATTATGTGAGCTTAAAAGATGAGATAGACTCAGTTGAAATCACCTGTTTTAATGGTGATTTAAGAATCAAACCATCATCAACTGATTATTACAGATTATCCAGCTCCAATGCTGAAGATTATCAGTATTATGTGGAGGATGGTGTTTTGTATCTGGGTATTTATCCTAATCTTCGTCCTCATGATGAAGCAAATCCTGAAACAGTAACTCTCTTTGTGCCTGAAGATGAATATCTTGATAAATTCTATGTTTATTTCATGGGTGACAATGCCAATATCTCAAATATATTAAAAGGTGATGAGGGTATTTTTGTATTTCCTTCAGGCAGGACTTTTAAGGCTGCAAGACTGGAGTTTGAGAACCTGACACTGCAGGGTGGCAATAAGCCAATGGACATAGAGGAAGCACTTGCTACAGATGTGCAGGTTGATGTAAAAAGCGACAGGCTCTCAATCGGTGCTTTAAAAGCTGATAATGTAAAGGTAAGTATAGCATCAGGTTATTTTTACATGACCGGTTCTTTTGACAACCTTGATGTGGAAGCCGGAACAGGCAGCGTAGAGGTTACTCTGGTTGATTCTCCGGATGATTATAATATTGATATTCAGGGCAGAACCGGGGAACTTATCATAGGTGATGAGGACTTAAGCAGCATATTCGAAACATACAGCTGGATTGGCAATAATTCAGACAGAAATATATCCATAAAATGCGCTCTTAGTAAAGTAATAATCAGAGGCATAAAATAATATCAGCAAAATTGTCTTAAAATCTATCCAAACGCCCGTAAAATCTTGACACAAAGCCTAATTTTAGGTATAAATATGTTAGGTTATTATGCTTGTTATGTAAAGTAATTTACATTTGGGCTTTAAAACCATGACCAAAATCGCCCGAAAGGGTTTTAAGGAGATACTAAATAATGAGAAAAGAAATGGCAAAGACCTATGATCCAAAACAGGTGGAGGACGTAATCTATCAGAGATGGCTGGATAAGAAATATTTCCATGCTGAAGTTGATAGAAGCAAAACACCTTTTACAATTGTTATCCCACCTCCAAATATCACAGGTCAGCTCCATATGGGACATGCTCTTGATAATACAATGCAGGATATTCTTATCCGTTTCAAGAGAATGCAGGGATATAATACACTGTGGCAGCCTGGTACAGACCATGCAAGTATTGCTACAGAAGTTAAGATTATTGAGACTCTTAAAAAAGAGGGTATTGATAAAGCAGACCTTGGCAGAGAGAAATTCTTGGAAAGAGCCTGGGACTGGAAAAAAGAATATGGCGGAAGAATCATCAGCCAGCTTAAAAAACTTGGTTCATCATGTGACTGGGACAGAGAAAGATTCACAATGGATGAAGGCTGTAACAAGGCTGTAACAGAAGTATTCTGCAAGATGTATGAAAAAGGATATATCTACAAGGGTTCAAGAATTATCAACTGGTGTCCTGTATGTAATACATCAATTTCAGATGCTGAGGTAGAATACCAGGAACAGCAGGGACATTTCTGGCATATTAAGTATGCAATTGTTGGTACAGACAGATATTTGGAGTTTGCTACCACAAGACCTGAAACAATGCTTGGTGATACTGCAATTGCAGTTAATCCTAAGGATGAAAGATATGCTGACATAGTAGGTAAGAAGTGTTTCCTTCCTTTCGTTGACAGAGAGATACCTATTATTGCAGATGAATATGTTGATATGGAATTTGGTACAGGTGTTGTTAAGATTACACCTGCACATGACCCTAACGACTTCCAGGTTGGACTTCGTCATAATCTTGAAGTAATCAACATTATGAATGATGATGCAACCATTAATGAAAATGGTGGCAAGTTTGTAGGCATGGACAGATATGCTGCAAGAGAACAGATTGTTAAGGAACTTGATGAGATGGGTCTTCTTGTAAGAATTGAAGATTATTCTCACAATGTTGGTACTCATGACAGATGTAAGACAACAGTTGAACCACTTGTTAAGCAGCAGTGGTTTGTAAATATGTCAGAACTTATTAAGCCGGCTGTTAAGGCAGTTAAGGAAGGTGAGATAAAGTTAGTTCCGGACAGAATGGAGAAGACATATTTCAACTGGACAGATAATATTAAAGACTGGTGTATATCAAGACAGTTATGGTGGGGACACAGAATTCCTGCATACTACTGTCAGGACTGTGGTGAAATTATTGTTGCCAAAGAGGCTCCACATACATGTCCAAAATGTGGTTCAAACCACATAGAGCAGGATCCTGATACACTTGATACATGGTTCTCATCTGCATTATGGCCATTCTCAACACTGGGCTGGCCTGAAAAGACAGAAGACCTTGATTACTTCTATCCAACAGATGTACTTGTAACAGGTTATGATATCATCTTCTTCTGGGTTATCAGAATGATATTCTCAGGTTATGAGCATATGGGAGAAAGACCATTCAAGACGGTGCTTTTCCACGGTCTTGTAAGGGATGATCAGGGTCGTAAGATGAGTAAGTCCTTAGGTAATGGTATTGACCCGCTTGAGATTATTGATAAGTATGGCGCAGATGCTTTAAGACTTACACTTATTACAGGTAATGCGCCTGGTAATGATATGAGATTCTACTACGAGAGAGTAGAAGCTAACAGAAACTTTGCAAATAAGATCTGGAATGCATCAAGATTCATCATGATGAACATGCCAGAAGATGACAGCATT
This sequence comes from uncultured Lachnospiraceae bacterium, assembly GCA_902789665.1. GTDB lineage: Bacteria > Bacillota > Clostridia > Lachnospirales > Lachnospiraceae > UBA3766. The sequence goes on from CADAOY010000001.1 coordinate 264,680, forward strand.
ACAAAGCCTGATGCTAAAGATTTGGAACTTGCGGATAAGTGGATTTTGTCCAAACTTAATAATGTTATAAAAGAAGTTACCGATAACATGGAAAGTTATGAACTTGGTATTGCAGTACAGAAAGTTTATGATTTTATCTGGAATGAATTCTGTGACTGGTATATCGAGATGGTTAAGGGCAGACTGTATGCAGATAAGACATCAAAGAGTGCCAATGCAGCTTTATGGACATTAAAGACAGTTTTAATTGATGCCCTTAAGTTATTACATCCATATATGCCATTCATTACAGAAGAAATTTTCTGCTCTATTCAGTCTGAAGAGGAATCAATTATGATTTCCACATGGCCTGAGTACAGCGAGGAAAGAGCCTTCACAAAAGAAGAAAAATGGGTAGAGATTATGAAGGAAGCCATTGTTGGCATCAGAAAGGTTCGTAGTGATATGAACGTTCCACCTTCAAAGAAAGCTGCCGTATATGTTGTAACTGAGAATGATACTGTAAAGAGCGTTATGGAAGGTGCAACAGAATTCTTTGCAACACTTTCATATGCATCTGAAGTTATTATCCAGAAAGATAAGAGTGGTATTTCAGATAATGCAGTTTCAGTTCACATTGAGAATGCCGTAATCTATATCCCATTTGAAGAACTTGTGGATATTGAGAAGGAAAAAGAAAGACTTACAAAAGAAGTTGCCAGACTTGAAGGTGAAGTTAAGAGAGTTGATGGCATGCTTAATAATGAGAGATTTATTTCAAAAGCTCCTCAGGCTAAGATTGATGAGGAAAAGGAAAAGAAAGTTAAATATACTCAGATGCTTGAGCAGGTTAAAGAGAGACTTAGCGCTTTGAGTTAACAAATAACTTTAAAAGGGGTTAAAGTATGGGAAATGATGGTTTTGATGATATTATTCCTTCGGATTTAGGAGATCTTGAGAGTCTTATTAATGAGGATGTTTTTTCAAAAGTAGAAAAAGAACAGGCTGTCAAAGCAGCAGCCGGTCCGACCAAGGAAGAATTAGCACAGGAAAGAGAACAGGAATTAAGCCGTAATGAAGTGCGTATTTCTGACGATGACATGGAAGCATTTCTGTTCTTAACCAAACCAAAATCAAATAAATATACCTTTGATGAAATCACTAAGATGCTTGATGAAAGAGGTGTCAAAGCAGGTCTTAATGTATCCAACATTAAAGCCATGATTATTAAGGGCATATATGACAGAGAGATCAAAATCGCCTCCGCCATTAAGCCTGTAGAAGGTCATGATGGCTATTATGAATTTAGCTTTGACATTGATGAGGTTCTTAACAGAAAGCCAAAGATAAGAGAAGATGGCAGTGTGGATTATACTTCCATGAATTATCTTCAGAGTGTGTCCAAGGGCGAGGTTTTTGCCACATATCACAGTGCAGAAGCCGGAACCAACGGAGCCTTTGTTACCGGTAAACCTATGCCGGCCAGAGCTGTTAAGGAACTTCCTCCAATTAAGGGTAAGGGCTTTACTTTCAACGAAGATACAAAAGAATATATATCAGACCTTGATGGCAAGATTACCATGAAGAATAAATTTGAAATGGATATCAAAGATGTTCTTCAGATTCAGGGTGATGTTAATCAGTTAACAGGAAAGATTGATACAGACTGTGATGTGGAAATTCTTGGTAATGTTGAAAATGGAGCCATCATTAAGTCTGCAAAGAGTGTTACCATCAGTGGAACAATAGAAGCAGCGCAGATTACTGCAGGTGGTGATGTCACCTTAAAGCATGGTATTCAGGGTAATAACAGAGCCATGATTGTTGCAAAGGGTAACGTGTACGCGGATTTTATAGAGCATACAATAGTTAAGGCTATTGGAGACATACATTCAAATACAATACTTAATTCCAATATTTATACCAATGGACAGGTAATTATTGACGGTAAGAGAGGCAGCCTTGTGGGCGGTTATGTTCATGCCAGAAAAGGTATCAGCGCCGTTAACATGGGTAATAATGTTGAAGTTAAGACCATTCTCCATGTAGGTATGGAAGACAAAGACTTCGAGAAGAACCAGCAGGTTAAGGAGAATGATGAAAGAATCAGGGAAATCTTAAGCGAGGTTCTTGAAGGACTTAAGAGAATAGCTGATGCCAAGGGTAAGAGACAGCTTACAACCATTGATAAAAGAGAACTTAAGGACCTGACTCTTCGTAAGAATGAACTTATGGAAGAACTGAAGGCCAATCAGGCGGAAGCAGAGAAGGTTAATGCCGTAATTACTGCTTCAAGAGGGGCCTACATTAAAGTTGACGGTCATATCTATAAGGGTGTAATTATCGGTATCGACCAGCACAGACAGGTAATTAAGAATAATACTACAGGTATGTTATATACTTCTGCGAATGGGGTAATTGAGGGAGAAGTACTTACTCATTAAACTGTAGGACAGATAAAATGAATTATGATGAATTAAATGAATATATTAATACATTGTCTTCTTTCAGTGAACCTGAAATACATGCAATGACGGAAGATTTCTTTGATTATCTGGGAAGGCCGTCAGAAGATAAGAAGATAATACATGTGGCAGGAACCAATGGAAAGGGTTCTGTATGCAAGTATATCAATGATATATTAAGAGCACATGGCAGGAAATGCGGACTCTTCACATCTCCTCATCTTGTAAGGATAAATGAAAGAATCAGAATTGAGAATGAAGATGTGGATGATGAGACTTTTGCCAAAGCCGGAGAATATGTGCTTGATAAAATGCATGAATTTGGCCATGGATATAAGATGAATTATTTTGAATTCATTTTCATGATGGCAATGTATATTTATTCAGACAGCGATGTGGAATATATAATCTTAGAGACCGGTCTTGGCGGAAGAGATGATACCACAAATCTTTTTAAGAAACCGGTGCTAACAATTATTACTCATATTGATTTAGATCACACCAAAGTACTTGGTGAGACAATTGAGGAAATAGCATACGAAAAAGCCGGAATCATAAAAGAAGGTGTTCCTGTAATATACGCTGACGATAATTCTGATGCTTCAGAAGTTATAAAAAAAGAAGCACTCAGACTTGAAAGTAAGCAGTATGCCATAAGCAGTTTTAATTATGATATTGTAGAGCATGACAGAAAAATCATTGATTTTTGCTTTACTTATGATTATTATATTTTTTATATTCGCTTAAATACATCTGCAAGATATCAGGTAGCCAATGCATCTTTGGCGATAATGGCTGCCATTAACTTACTTGGGGATGAACTTAAGGAAGAAAAGTTAAAAGACGCTCTTGGAAAATGTATATGGGAAGGCAGGATGGAAGAAATAGCTCCGGATGTATATGTGGATGGGGCTCATAATCCTGACGGCATATCGGCATTTGTAAAGAGTGTAAAGGATTTGAAAAAAATAACCTTGATTATTTCGGTAAGTCGTGATAAAGATATTAAGGCGATGCTTGAAAGATTAAGGGAGCTTAATAATATAAGCAAAATTATTATAACCGCTTATGAAGGCGGAAGATCGATGGAATGTGATACCCTGCAGTTAATGTTATTAGAAGCGGGGTTTGACAATACAGTTGTGTGCCCTGATGTAAAGGATGCTTATCAGACCGGACTTTATCTTAAAACAGATGGAGCTCTGTATATAATCGGTTCTTTATATTTAGTGGGAGAAGTCAAGCAATTAATGGAGGCTTGTAATGATTGATTTTGAAGAAGAATTAAAGAAATTTCATCCGTCACTTGAAGTGGATGATTCTGAAAAAGCTATATCTGAAAGAGATTTATCAGATATGGTTGATTTAATTGTAGATACAGCGAAGAATACACCTACCAGACAGTAAAGGGAAAATAATAGATGCAATGTTATAAATGCGGCGTTGAATTGTCCGAAAAGGATTTCTGTACTGCCTGCGGAGCTGATGTAGCAAGATATAAACAGATTATCTATACATCCAACAGACTTTATAATCAGGGTCTGGAGAAGGCGAAAGTAAGAGATTTAACCGGAGCAATTAATGATTTGCGCCAGAGTTTAAAATTCAATAAATTAAATACCCAGGCAAGAAACCTTCTGGGTCTTATTTACTATGAACTGGGTGATGTTGTTGATGCCCTGACAGAATGGGTTATCAGCAAGAATTACCAGGATTCAAAGAATCTTGCAACTGATTACATTGGAATGATGCAGGCTAATCAGGCAAGCCTTGAGGTAATTAACCAGGCTATAGTTAAATATAATCAGACACTTAATTACTGTCATCAGGACAGCCTGGATATGGCTAAAATACAGGTTAAGAAGGTTATTAAGCTTAATCCTAAATTCTATAAGGGACATTTGCTTCTTACTCTTTTATATCTTCATGATCAGGAGTATAACAAGGCCCTTAAGGAAGTAGAAATATGCCGTAAGATAGATACAGGTAATCTTATTGCCAACAGATATTATAAAGAGATATCTGAGGCTCTGGGATTGGATGATAACAAGCCAGCCAAGAAGGTGCAGCAGACTGCACCGGTTGATGATTACTGGCTTAATCAGGGACCTCCACTTGCAGCTCTTCCTGAACCTGGCAATTCGTCAATATTAAGTACCATAGTTTATATTCTTTTGGGACTTGTAGTGGGTCTTGCAATAGGCTGGTTTTTACTTGGACCAATCAGGGTCAGAATGAATAAAGCAGGTGTGGAAGAAGAGATGACTCAGGTTAGAGACCAGTTATCTGCCAAGTCTGCTGAACTTGAAGAATTAACTCAGACTAATGACAGCTTAAATGCTGAGATTAATAATCTTAATACTTTAGTTGCTGAATATGAGCAGGGAGCCGGAACAAATGAGGCAGTCAACAATCTTATGTATGCTGCCATTGAATATTCCAAGGGCGAAGCAAGAGACCCTATGGTGATTGCTGATTATATCGGCAAGATTGATCCGGAATATGTAATGAATGAGGCTTCTGAAGCTTATGTATCATTATATAATACTGTCAAGGGAACAGTGGGTAATACAGTAGCTACAAACTACTATAATACTGGTATGGAAGCATATCGTAATGCTGATTATCCAACTGCCATTGAGAATCTTAATAATGCTATTTTCTACGATCCGTCAAATAGCGAGGCTTTATATGCCCTTGCTGTATGTTATGTGGAAAATGGTGATGTGGTTAAGGCAAAAGAGTGCTTTACTCAGGTAATTGCATTATTCCCTGATACTGAAAGAGCCTCTAAGGCGCAGAATTACATTGACAGTTTAGGCGATATCTAATTTTTTGGCATATGCCGAAAATTTGATTAAATATGTGTTGACAACTTAGGTTAGTTTATTATAAAATATTCTTTGCGTTGTGATGTGTATTGACGCCTGTGTCCGTAGCTCAGCTGGATAGAGCAACGGCCTTCTAAGCCGTGGGTCGGGGGTTCGAATCCCTTCGGGCACGTTTGTTCTAAAAGCAGACGTTAGGTCAGTGCCTTGAACAATTAGAAATGGTGGGTATGGCGCAGTTGGCTAGCGCGCCAGATTGTGGCTCTGGAGGCCGAGGGTTCGAGTCCCTTTACCCACCCTTCATAGGGCTATAGCCAAGCGGTAAGGCACAGGACTTTGACTCCTGCATTCGCTGGTTCGAATCCAGCTAGTCCTGTTAAAGTCCTAAACAAAATACTTAATACGGGCCATTAGCTCAGGTGGTAGAGCACTTGACTTTTAATCAAGTTGTCCGGGGTTCGAGTCCCCGATGGCTCACTAAAAAACGAGTAGTTTTAAGCTACTCGTTTTTTTGCGTTAATGATTTTAATTTGCTGACTATACTATATATTTCTTTGCTATCGGGATCAGCTTGATTATTGCCACAACTCCAAGAGAAATAAGGAAGTATAATACTGATAATAACGGAATTGTTATAATTGGATTCATTGATAAAGTATTTATTCCAAAATACTGATTGAAGAGTTCGGATATTTTTAAATGTATCAGATATATACCAAATGTACAGGATGAAATATAAATCAGCATCGGTGTAAGTTTAAATGTTTTGTTGCAGTGATTCTTGAAGAAAACAAAAATGCCGACTGAGTAGATTGCTACGTTAATTGTTTTGTAGAATATAAAATTAGTGGCAGGAGTCTCATAGTGAATTGAGGCTGCAATTGATAAAAAGTATGTAGCGACGAGTGCGACTATACTAAGTACATATATGGTTATCTCTGATTTCCTGGATATGGTTTTATTATTAATGTAGTGTCCTAAAACATAAAAGAATGAGTAGCCTAAAAAAGATGGAAACTCCATGGCAGTCAGATTTCGATTGAAAATATCCTGTATTGTTAAAAAATAAGGAATATCAAAAACAATTGCCATGGTAATCAGAGTAGGAATTACTATGGTTATAAGACCTGAAATAATCAGATAATATCTGGTCAGGGTTTCTGATTTGACAACTTCGCGAAGAATCGGTGTAGCCATATATAATCCGATTATCATAAGGATAAACCACATATGATAATGACCATATACAATGCCAAATACGATTTCTTTTACCGGTAATTTGCCTGCTAATAATACATAAACTATTCCCCAGAAAATAAAGGCACATAATAAACGAAGAATATTCTTTGTATATATTTTTTTAACGGAAATATCTCGAGATAAGAATAATGCACCGCTTATCATTACAAAAACGGGAACCCCCCAAACGGATAAACAGTCATAAGCGAGCATAATATGAAAATTAGAGGATGTATACGATTCTCCATACCAGTTCTGTGCACTCATATGTATAAATACAATCGCCAGAGCTGCCAAAATACGTAAATAGTCCAAATAGGCTATTCTGTTGTTTTCCTTAAGTTTATCCATTTTTTTACCTCTATAAGATTTTACGATATTTTATATGCATAGTCAAATAACACTTTGCCAGAAATAAGTGGAACTATCGGCCTAAAGGATATATAATTATCTTATGGAACAGACAGTTAATAACAAAAGAATAAAGGTCATTAAGATTGCCTTAATTATCTTCAGTGTGATGGCAGTACTTAAGATGATAATGGTGGAATATAACCTGGATGAAGAATATCAGGTTATGATGTCCTACAGGCTTCTTAATGGCGATAAATTATATTTAAACATGTTTGAGCCTCATCAGCTTTCGGCCTTTTTGGGAACAGCTATAATGGGCTTATTCCATCTGGTGTTCAGAACCTATACCGGCAGCCTGTTGTTCTTAAGAGTTGTTTCAGCAGGAATACAGGCCGCCATTAGTATATATATTTATAAATGGTTTAAAAGAATAGTTTCAGATAATACTGCTTTTGTAGCGGCTCTTACATTTCTTAATATCAGCCCAAAGATGATTCAGTCTCCGGATTTTTCCAATATGCAGGTCTGGTTTTTCGTACTCATGATACTGCCGGCGCTTTCTTACTTTATGGAAGATGAAAAGAAGAAGTGGTGGCTTCTTATAATATCAGGTATTGCCACAGCTTTGGAAGTACTTTCTTATCCAACTCTGGTTGTACTTACTCCGGTAATGATAATATATATACTCGTTGTTTCCAAAAAGAAACTTAACGATCTCGCTCTTTATTTAAGCGGCATTTTAGCTTCTGCAGCAATCTGGTGCATAGTCTACCTGCCGGGTCTTGGAATTAAGGGATTAATTAATGGAATAAAACTTTCATTAAGTCTTGATTCATCTCATATAAACAGAGAAATCAGCATTACAGCCGGGCTTAAGGAGGCCCTGATTGTTATCGGGCTTTTCGTGGGAATTAATCTGATAAGTCTTATAGTAAGCTTTGTTTTAAAAAAGATAAAAGACACATCCTACATAAAGTCATATATGTTTTCGGCCATAATTTTATCTTTGATGACTCAGCTTGTTTTGTGGCTTATACTTAAAAAGGGTTACGAATACTGCAATATTCATCTGATGACACTTTTAAGCATCGGCTTTGTAATCATATGTGTTAAAAAATCGGAATTAACCCGGCTTTTCGTACTGCCACTTATTGGAACAATAGTAAGTTACATTACCGTCATCATATCATCAAATCTTGCATTTTATACAAACCTTTCCCATCTGGTACTGGGGGTGGTAATTTCGGTTGTGCTTATCTGCACTATGATGGAAGAAAATGATGATATTAAACATCAGATTGAACATGCAGGATGGATTCTTGCCATAATAATTTTGGTGGTTTTAACCACGGGCAAAATCGCCACCTTCAGAAGTGGCCGCGACCTTAAATTAATCACAGACATCAGGAATATTTCATATCACGGTATTGCAGCAGGTGTAATTACTGATTATATGACAAGTTATACATATAATAGCAATTATGAAGACTTCAGAGCCAATGTATCTGACGGGGACAAGGTACTTGTTGCTGCGGAAAGCACCACTTTATATTCTTTTAAAGATGTGGAGATATGTAATTATTCACTGGTGAACCCGGCGGTTTTTAATGAGAGTTTATTGACATACTGGGAAATGTTCCCTGAAAAGAGACCTAATGTAATTGTGGTGGACTGCTGGTTTGGAAATCTCAATATGCCTGAGAACAGTTTCATAATGCAGTATGTTGAGAATGACCTTGGATATACAAAAGTGGTTGATGGCAAATATGTAAGATTTTATATAAGAGAGAATGAAGAGTAATGAGCGTATTATTGTTTTTGATCGTGATTCTGATTTTCATAGTTTTGATTGGAATCTTAAATGAGAAATTTTTCCATATACAGGCGGATATTGCACTGATTATGTTTTCGCTTGTGATTTCACTTATGCTTCTTATATGCCATAAGTGTTTCGACATAAGTACGGTATCCAGATTCGTGGAAGGTGTCGGTGAATTCGGATTTGAAGAATATCTGATGGACGGAGTTCTTTGCTTTATGCTTTTTGCGGGAGCCAGCAAGGTCAATATGAGAAAGTTCCGCCAGAACGTAAGAGCCATCAGTCTGCTTGCCCTTCTTACAACGATGCTTTCCTCAGTTTTCTATGGACTTTTGTTTTTCCTTGTATCCTATATTTTCAGGATGAATATGGACATACTTACATGTATTTTGTTAGGCTGCGTTGTGTCACCAACAGACCCTATTGCAGCAACAGGAATCCTTAACAAAATCGGCCTCTCCAAGAACGTTTGCTCCGTTATCGAGAATGAATCACTTTTTAATGACGGCACAGGAGTTACTTTATTCATATTTGTACGAAGCCTTGTAATTCACAGCGGCGAAAGCAACTTCCTGGTTCTTATGTTTAAGGAAATAGTTGGAGCGGTTGCAGTGGCTCTTATTGTTTCATTCTTATTATTCCAGATAATTAAATTAACCAGAGACCCTATTAAATATATTCTTATTTCGCTCCTGGATGTTTCACTTGTTTATATAATATGTGAGCATTTGGGATTTTCGGGAGTAATTGCATCTGTTGTCTGCGGCATGTATTTTTCGGCAGCATTTTCAAAAATCGAGAGAAGAGTCAAGGTTATTGATCCGAAGGAATTATACAAGGATTTCTGGGAGATTGTGGAAAGCCTTCTTAATTCAGTTTTGTTTGTTATGATAGGCCTGATGGTGCTTGATCTTGAAATCAGCAAATATATTCTGGTGATTGCGCCGGCGGCAATAATTATAAATGTGTTGGCAAGAAGTTTTGGCGTAAGCGTAAGCAGCCTCCTGACAGGAAAGAAGCATATACCGGGTAATTATAATGTCCCGGAATATGTCGCACTGATGACCTGGTCAGCCTTAAAAGGCGGCCTGTCGCTGGCTCTTGCCATTGGAACTCAGGAGTTCCTTGCACCGGAAATTTATGTGGTATTTATGGATGTAACTTACATAACAATATTCTTTACCGTACTGGTTCAGGGACTTACAGTTGGAAAGCTGTATTTTGCCCTTGAGAAACACAAGAGCGACAGAATGATGAGTAAAAGAAAGAACGCATAGATTTAGAAAGGCGAAGGGGTAAAAAATGAAAATACTGATAGTTGGCGCAGGACGAACAGGATGTGCATTAATTGAGAGACTTGCGAAGAAGAATTATGATATTACGATTATTGACAAGGATAAAGCAAGAGTTGACGCATTGACTGACAAGTATAATGTCAGCGGTGTGGTTGGAAGCGGTACATCGAAGGAGAGTCTGCTTTCGGTTGGTGCAGATACTGCAGATATTCTTTTTGCCATGACTCCTGTTGATGAGGTCAATATTCTTAGCTGCATGCAGGCTAAGAAACTTGGTACATTAAGATGCGTGGCGAGGGTTTTTCAGCCGGATTTTGCAGCAGAAAGAAAAAGCCTTCAAAGCGAGGAAAATATCGATTATATCTTTAATTCCAAATTTGACATGGCAGAGGTTGCAGCCCTAAGCATCGGCTTTCCGGGCGTTGTTAAGCCGGAGGGCATGTTTGGCGGATATATGCAGATGATAAATATAAAGATTCTTGAGAATTCGCCGCTTGCAGGCAAGTCTTTAATAGAGATGCGCGGCGATCTCGGACTTGATATTTTAGTAGGCACGGTTTTGAGGGATGGTAAATTATATGTTCCGGATGGTCAGTTTATCATTAAAGCCGGTGACAAAATCACCGTCGCCTCATCCAACGATAACCTTCTTAAGAATCTTAAAAAACTGGGTATCGTTAAGAATAACGGTAAGAATGTAATGATAGTCGGCGGTGGTGTTACTGCCAGATATTTAATAGAGATGCTGCTTGAGAAGAATAAAACCATTACGGTTATTGAGGCTGACATTGACAGATGCAGAAAACTTATGGAAGAGTTTCCATCAGTTAAGGTCGTATATGGTGAAGGTGAACTTGCTGACATCCTGGAAGAAGAGGGAATCGCATCGGCTGATTCAGTTGTGTCACTTACCAATAATGATGAGTCCAATCTTGTGACAAGTATGTTTGCGTGGTCCAAGAATGTGCCGTCAATTCTTACAAGAGTGGAAGCTCCGGGACATCTTAAACTGCTTCAGAAAGTTAATCTTGATATTACTTTGTCGTCAGCGGAAATATCAGTTGACAAGCTTGCGAGATTTATCAGTAACTGCGAAGCCGGAGATGCTCCTAATGAAATAGAGAAGTTTTATACAATAGCTGGTGGCAGGGCTGAGGTTATGCAGTTTACGGCAAGGGAAGATTTTGGGAAAATCGGAATAGTATTCAAAAGTCCGGAATTCAAACTCAAAAAAGGAGTTTTGGTATTATCGATTCTTCGAAATGGGGAACTGATTATGCCTAACGGTGATAGCGCGATTAGAGCTGGAGATAAAGTTATTATCGTGTCAGATAAGAAAAATCATATAGAGAACCTGAATGAGATTCTTAAATAAGTGCGGGTGACAGGACTTGAACCTGCACGATTGCTCACCAGAGACCGCATCCTGCAGTGTTTGAATTATTAATAAGTGCGGGTGACAGGACTTGAACCTGCACGATTGCTCACCAGAACCTAAATCTGGCGCGTCTGCCAATTCCGCCACACCCGCAAAAACTACTTAATTATAATAAGAACCTGCGGGTGCTGTCAACGATTTATTTTATTTGTGTTTACTTTGGAACTGAATACTTATATAATATTAGTATACTTATTTTGCGGAGGCAGAAGTGAAAAGTAATATAAAAAATATTATAATGATTCTTTTGTTTTTTGCCATTGGCTTGGCAGGCTTTATATATAACAATGCGAGTGATATAACAAGCCTGATTATAGCGGTGGTTTTATTTGCCTTAGGGTTTGTTCTCTTAATTAAAGGCGGAGATTATTTCGTAGATGGTGCAACAGCAGTTGCAGAGAAATTCAAGGTTCCTGAGTTACTGATCGGTGCTACTGTAGTATCAATTGGAACCACTCTTCCTGAGGTTATGGTATCAGCTCAGGCAGCAGTAAAAGGAAACAGTGGTATCAGTTATGGTAATGCAATTGGTTCTATCATATGTAATGTTTCTTTGATAGCAGCAATTACTCTGATTGCGAAGCCTGCGAAAGTTAAGAAGAAACCGCTTTATTTCCCGGTTGCTTTCTTTTTCGTGGCGGCGATTTTTTACGCGGTTAATGCATATGTATTTCAGAATTTTTCACTTATTACAGGTATAATTCTGTTATGTATGTTTGTGGTATATATGATTGTGAATGTTAAGCAGGCATTGTCTCCAAAGAAGGATGAGGAGCCTGAAGAAGCAGCTGAAGAAGAAGAGAAGAAGGATATTCCGATTTATCTTGCGATTATCATGCTTGTTCTTGGCGCTGCAATCATTGCTTTTGGCGCAACACTGCTGGTTGATAATGGAACAATTATAGCATCCAAGTTAGGCGTTCCTGATTCAGTTATCGCGCTTACAGTTGTGGCACTTGGAACTTCACTTCCGGAACTTGTAACAGCAATTACATCACTTATTAAAGGACATGGTGCTTTATCACTTGGTAATGTAATTGGTGCAAATATATTTAACCTGGTACTTGTTAGCGGTCTTGCCATTACTTTAAAGCCTTTCCCATTACCGGAAGGCAATTATCTGGCAGGCATTAATTCATCATTACTGGTGGATGTACCGCTTATGTTTATTGTTATGATGCTGCTTACACTGCCACCTATAATTAAGGGAAAGTTATACAGATGGCAGGGCATCACACTTATTGTTATCTATGTGGCATTCTGCGTATTCCAGTTTGCTTTGGGAATGTCATAAAAGATATATATTTTCTGTGTTATGATTGGAGGGTATTATGTTTGGAAAGAGTAAGGGAGATTCTGGTTTAGCGCTTAAGAAGATTAAAGACCTTGAACAGGAACTTGCTAAGGCCAAAGCTCAGGCTGACCTTAATTATGATATGCTCGAGGCTATTAATAACAGTACGCATTTAGGTGTGTGGATGTCTGATTATGATGAGGAAGGTAATCAGTTAGGAGCCAGATTTACTGATGAATTCAGAAGAATGCTGGGTTATACAAGAGATGAACTTCCTGATGAAATAAGCGCTCTTGGCGAATTGATTTATCCTGAAGATGTGGAAGGTGTTTTTGCAGCATATGGTGCGACTGTAGCTGATACTTCAGGACTGACAAAGTATGATATTGATTACAGACTTCTGACAAAAAACAAAGAATACAGATGGTATCATGCAGCCGGAGAGGTCTTAAGAAGACCTAACGGTACTCCGATAGTTTTCGTTGGAACATTCAGTGATATTCACGATAAGAAGATAACTGAGGCAACTTTAGAGCATGACAAGAGAAGACAGGAAGCCATTGATCTTATGATGCTTGAAGGCTCATGGTCTATGGATTTGACCAAATATGACATAACAAATCCTAGTTCTCCGATGGTTTTCTCAGATCAGTTTAAGAAGATTCTTGGATATAATAATCCTTCAGAATTCCCTGATGTAATGAACAGCTGGATAACCAAGATTCATCCGGATGATGTTCAGATGGCATCAGAGAAGATGGGCGAGCAGATGGCAGATCCTTCGGGTGTAGTTGTATTCGATATGGAATACAGAATGATGCATAAGAGTGGAGAATATATCTGGGTTCGTTCTTCAAGCCATGTGACATGGTCAAGAGACAGAAGAACTCCACTTATGGCAGCAGGTACAATTCTTGATGTAACAGCAGCAAAGAATAACAGCATTAAGTTTACTCAGGAAATGGCTCCTAATATTGCAAACTTACGTCATGGTATTACTGAGATAGCTGAGACAGTTGATGAAGCAACAAGACAGATGAATGAAATGGCAGAACGCCAGGGCGAGGTTGCAGCATCAGCCAAGAAGATTGAAGAATCAGTTGCAGCATCCATGGGTATTATTACAACCATTCAGGGTATTGCAGATAAGACAAACCTTCTTTCGCTTAATGCAAGTATTGAGGCGGCAAGAGCCGGTGAAGCAGGTAAAGGTTTCGCAGTTGTTGCCAGCGAGGTTCAGAACCTTTCAAGATCTACAAAAGAGACTACAGCTCAGATTGCCGGAATCTTAAATAACATGAAAGAATCAGTTGATGATATGTTTGAAAAGATTTCACTTATCAGCGACGATGTGGCAGAAGAGAGCAGTGAAATGGAAGAGATTGATGCAACAATTGAATCCCTTCGTGAGGCTGCACAGGAAATCTCAGATATGGCAGATGTTCTGTATAAACAAAACTAATTATTAATGCTTAAAAAGATTAAACCCTGTTCATTTGGACAGGGTTTTCTTATGTTGAAAAAGCGCCGATTTTGTGGTAAAATATTTACTCAGACATTGTGTATTAATTAAAAAAGAAAGTTGAGGAATATTCATGTCAGTTCAGGAAGAAATGATACAAAAGCAGCTTATCGAAGCTAATATGAAAACATATCTGGAAGAGACTGCTCAGCACATGTGGGGACATGGCTTAACAGACTGTTCAGACAAAGAATTATATTATGTACTTCTCAGTTTTACCAAGGATTTATCCACAGTAACAGAGAAGAACAGCGGTGAGAAGAAGGTTTATTATATCTCAGCTGAGTTCCTTATTGGTAAACTTTTATCCAATAACCTGATTAATCTTGGTGTATATGACAAGGTTAAAAGAATCTTCGATTCAATCGGTAAGGACTTAAGTGTTATTGAAGAATATGAGCCTGAACCATCACTTGGTAATGGTGGTCTTGGAAGACTTGCAGCATGCTTCCTTGATTCAATGGCATCCCTTGGACTTCCGGGAGACGGTATTGGTCTTAATTATCACTTTGGTCTTTTTAAGCAGGAGTTTAGAAAGAATCTTCAGTGCGCAACAAAGAATGACTGGATTGAAGATAAGAGCTGGCTTAATCCAAGAGATGTTTCTTTCGAAGTTAAGTTTAAGGATTTCAAGGTTAAGTCAAAACTTTATGATATTCATGTAGTTGGTTATGACAATGGAGTTAATAATCTTCATCTTTTCGATATCGAGACAATTGATGAAAGTCTTGTAAAGAGCGGCATTGATTTTGACAAAGAGGATATTAAGAAGAACCTTACACTGTTCCTGTATCCTGATGATTCAGACAGAGCAGGTAATCTTCTTAGAATCTATCAGCAGTATTTCATGGTAAGCAATGCAGCTCAGTATATTCTTTATGAAATGAAGCAGAGAAAATACGATCTTCGTAAGATGTATGAGCATGCAGTAATTCAGATTAATGATACACATCCAACATTAATCATTCCTGAACTTATTCGTATTCTTACTCAGGAAAAAGCAATTCCTATGGATGAGGCGATTGATATAGTAAGTAAGACATGCGCATATACCAATCATACAATTCTCGCTGAGGCTCTTGAGAAATGGCCACTTGAGTATCTTGAGGAAGTAGTTCCTGAACTCGTGCCAATTATCATTGAACTTGATGAGAGAGTAAGAGTTAAATATACAGATGAGAAAGTATGGATTATTGATGAAGATGAAAGAGTGCATATGGCTCACATCGACATCCATTACGGATTCTCAATTAATGGTGTTGCAGCAATTCATACAGAGATCCTTAAGAATACAGAGCTTAATTCTTTCTATAAGATTTATCCTGAGAAGTTTAATAATAAGACTAATGGTATTACCTTTAGAAGATGGCTTGTATCATGTAACCATGAACTCAGTTCATATATTGAATCCTTACTTGGAAGTAAGGAATTCATAAAGAATGCAGATGAACTTGAGAAGCTTCTTAAGTATGAGAATGATGATGAAGTGCTTAACAGGATTGGTGAGATTAAGCATAATCGTAAAGTTGAGCTGGCTGATTTTATCAAAAATAAAGAGGGAGTTGAAATTGATCCTGATTCAATCTTTGATATTCAGGCTAAGAGACTTCATGAATATAAACGTCAGCAGATGAATGTTTTATATATCATTCATAAGTATCTTGAGATTAAGAAGGGTATTTATCCTTCACATCCTGTAACATTTATTTTTGGTGCCAAGGCGGCTCCTGCTTATGTAATTGCTCAGGATATCATTCATCTTATTCTTGTAATGCAGAATATTATCAATAACGACCCGGTTGCAAGCAAGTACATCAAGGTTGTTATGGTTGAGAATTATAATGTTTCATACGCAGAGAAGATTATTCCTGCCTGCGATATTTCAGAGCAGATTTCTCTTGCAAGTAAGGAAGCAAGCGGAACAGGTAACATGAAGTTCATGCTTAACGGCGCAGTTACTCTTGGTACAGCAGATGGCGCCAATGTAGAGATTGCATCACTTGTTGGAGAAAAGAACATTTACGTTTTCGGTGTATCAAGTGATGAGGTAATTGAGCACTACAAGAAATCTGATTATGTTTCAAAGGATTACTACAAGAAGAGTGAAGTAATCAAGGAAGCAGTTGATTTTATTATTTCTGATGAGGCTCTCAAGGTTGGTCATAAAGAGAATCTTGAAAGATTATATAAGGAGCTTCTTAATAAGGACTGGTTCATGACATTAATTGATCTTGAAGAATATATCAAGGTTAAGGATGGCGTAATCAAGGATTATGAAGATACAAAAGAGTGGAATCGCAAGTGCCTTGTTAATATAGCAAAGGCGGGATTCTTCTCATCTGACAGAACTATCTTAGAGTATAACAAGGATATCTGGAAGTTAAAATAACCGAGGTATTATATGAGAAAAAGCGGAGTTTTACTTAGCATAAGTTCTTTGCCGGGAAAGTACGGAATCGGGTGTTTTTCAAAAGAGGCTTATGAATTTGTAGACTATTTAAAAAAAGCAAAACAGTCATACTGGCAGATTCTTCCGATGGGACCGACAAGTTATGGAGATTCTCCATATCAGTCCTTCTCTGCATTTGCGGGCAATCCGTATTTTATTGATCCGGACGGACTTAAAGAGGATGGACTTCTTACAGAAGAAGAATGTAAAAAGTATGTGGTTAAAGACACCAAAGAGGTGGACTATGAGCTTATATTTAATACCAGATATGAGCTTTTAAAGAAGGCTTTTGAAAGATTCGATTTAAGTGATGAGGATTTCAAAAAGTTTGTTAAGAAAGAAGAGTTCTGGCTTAAGGACTTTGCTCTTTTCATGACACTCAAGTCTGAGATGGGCGGAGTTGAGTATCAGAAATGGCCGGATGATATCAGAGAGCATAAGAACAAGGCTGTTAAGGAAGCTTATGAAAAAGGAGAAAATGGCATAAAGTTCACGTATTTTATGCAGTATTACTTCTTTAAACAGTGGGCAAGTCTTAAAGCCTATGCCAACAGTAAAGGTATTGAGATAGTAGGAGATATTCCTATTTATGTGGCATCAGACAGTGCTGACGTATGGGCAAATCCTAAGTTGTTTGACTTAGATGAAGACTATAATCCTAAGGCTGTGGCAGGATGTCCACCGGACTGCTTCTCAATAGAAGGTCAGCTCTGGGGCAATCCTTTATATGACTGGGAATATCACAAGAAAACAGGATATAAGTGGTGGATTCAGAGAATGAAGGCATCATACAGATTATATGATGTGGTAAGAATTGATCACTTCAGAGGCTTTGAGTCATATTATACTATTCCTTACGGCGCAGTTAATGCGGTAGAAGGTGAGTGGCTCAAGGGACCTGGCTACGATTTATTCAAGGCTATTAATTCAGAACTTGGTGATGTTAAGGTTATTGCTGAAGACTTAGGCTTCATGACCAAGGCAGTTAAAAAACTGGTTAAGAAGTGCGGTTATCCGGGAATGAAAGTTCTTGAATTTGCTTTTGACAGCGGAGCAGGTAATACATATCTTCCTCATAATTATAAGAAGAACTTTGTGGTTTATACAGGAACTCATGATAATGAGACTGTTGTAGGCTGGGTTCAGAACATGGATGAAAATACAAAGAAATATATGATGAGTTACATGAATATCGATAATCTTGATGAAATTCACTGGGACTACATCAGGCTTGCTGAAAGTTCAGTTGCCAGGATTGCAATCATCCCTATGCAGGATATCTTAGGGCTCGATAATTCAGCCCGTATGAATACTCCATCGACCATAGGTATTAACTGGAAGTGGAGACTGCAGAGTGATGAACTTAGAGCTGAAGATGCCAAGAAGTTAAAGAAGATATGCAAAACATATGGCAGAAAATAATCAGCAATGATTGTAAAGACAATTACAGATAATAATAAATAAGAATACCGGTCAGTGGAGGCCGGTATTTTTGACATTATAATTGTTTCTTACTTAAATATGAATTGGTATATTCAGGACTTTCGGTAACGTCCGTTCCAAACCAAGAAGGCGGTGTAAAAGAAGTTGCTTCCTCTAATGTATCAAATTCCACCTCGGCATAGATGAGGCCTTCAAATGCACCCTTAAAAATATCCAGCTCGATTGTATATTTATCATAAGGAATCAGATATCTTCTTTTGGTAATTATATTGCCGTCTGCCTTGGCTTTAAGATGATTATAGGACTCTTTATCCAGTGGGAGATTATATTCTTCTCTTTGGATGTATCCTGCGCCTTTATAGGTCATGTAATAATTATCATCTTCCTGTCTTACCCTTACAATAGGGCTGGTACAAAGATAAGCCTGCTCAAGATCGTGATAAGAATAGGAATCTAAGTTGTCAGGCACCTGTTCAATTAAGAATTTACGTTCTATTTCCATATTATTTCCTTTATTATAAAAATTGCTCCGCCTTTAATAAAAGCGGAGCAATAATTATCTTTTATTTAAGAATTATCCCAATGTAACAACTACGTTGAATTCTTTTGTTCCCTCTTCGTAAGGAATTACGCAGCCGTCAATTGCCTTACCATTAACTTCAAGTGATTTAACACCCTTGCATACATGGTTAGGATTCTTAACTGTGATGTTATAATTAGCACCACGGAACTGACGTGTAGCTGTGAAGCCATCCCACTCATGAGGAATTGAAGGATCAACCTTAAGTCCGTCGAAATCAGGCTGTACACCTAAGATGTACTGGCTGATAGCAACCATGTTCCAGGCAGCTGTACCTGTAAGCCATGAGTTCTTACCCTGACCAAAGTTCTTGCCTGTCTGGCCGATATCAGAACCTGCATCCTTACCACCAATCATCTGGCCGTATACATATGGCTCAGTCTTGTGGATATCAGATGTCTCTTCTGTAAATGCAGGAGCGATTTCTGAATAGTACTTAAATGCCTGATCACCCTGTCCGGCATAAGCAGCAGCACAGATAATCCATGCATTATTATGAGTGAAAATACCCGCATTCTCTTTGTATCCACCAGGATATGTTGAGATTTCACCATACTGGATGTAATACTTTGTATATGCAGGATTGTTAAGTACGAGACCGTACTTTGTATTAAGTCTTTCATCAATTGCAGCTAAAGTCTTAAGGTCTGCACCCTGATCTTTACCTACATCAGACATAATAGCGAAGCCCTGTGGCTCGATGAAGATCTTACCTTCTTCACATTCCTTTGAACCCATCTTCTCGCCGTTAGCATCATAAGCTCTTAAGAACCAGTCGCCATCCCAAGCTGATTCCATAATATTCTTCTTCATCTTATCGATTTCAGCCTGAGCCTTTGCAGCTTCATCATCCTTGCCTAAGTGCTTAAGGATTTCAACATAGTTAGGTCCTGCATATGTGAAGAGTGTAGCAACCATTACTGACTCAGCAATCTTGGAGTAGCCGCCCTCTGCAGCAAACTTAGGATTTGTATATGTCTGGAATGATTCACCAGGTGTATCTGAGTAGCATGAAAGGTTAATACAGTCATTCCAGTCGGCACGCATTGCAAGTGGAAGACCATGAGGTCCAAGGTTATTAACAATATGATAGAAGGATACTTTCAAGTGCTCGAGCATAGGCTGTGCAATTGACATATCATTATCATAAGGAATCATTTCATCAAGAAGACCCCAGTCGCCTGTTTCCTTAATATATGCGGAAACAGAAAGGATAAGCCAAAGTGGATCATCGGAGAAGTCTCCACCGATATCTGAGTTACCCTTCTTGGTAAGTGGCTGATACTGATGGTAGCATCCACCGTCAGGGAACTGTGTTGAAGCGATATCTATGATACGCTCTTTAGCTCTGTCAGGAATCTGATGTACGAAACCGAGTACGTCCTGGTTGGAATCACGGAATCCCATACCTCTGCCGATACCGCTTTCGAAGTAAGAAGCTGAACGGGAAAGGTTGAATGTAACCATACACTGATACTGGTTCCAGATATTAACCATACGGTCAACCTTGTCATCAGGAGTAGTAACAGTGAAGATACCAAGTAACTTATCCCAGTAAGCCTTAAGCTCTTTCATGCCGGCTTCGAATTTCTCAGGTGTGCTGTACTTGTCGATCATTGCTTTGGCTTTAACTTTGTTAATTGTCTTGCCGTCAGCTTCAAACTTCTGATCAACAGGCATCTCTACATAACCAAGAATGAATACCAAAGTCTTAACTTCGCCCGGTTTAAGAGTTATCTTCTTATAATGAGAAGCAATTGGTGCCCAGCCGTCTGCGAATGAGTTTGTAGCCTTGCCTGCAAGAACTGCTTCAGGATTGTTGAATCCATTGTAGAGACCAATGAATGAATCTCTGTCTGTATCATAACCATCGATTGTATCATTTACTGAATAGAAAGCAAAATGATCACGACGATCTCTGTATTCTGTCTTATGATAAAGAACTGAACCATCTACTTCTACACGACCTGTTGAGAAGTTACGCTGGAAGTTGTTTGAATCGTCCTGAGCATCCCATAAACACCATTCTGCAAAAGAGAAGAGTGAGAATGTTTTCTCAGAAGAACCTTCATTAGTAAGAACAACCTGCTGAACTTCGCCATCATAATCCTGAGGAACGAAGAAAGTTACATTAACCTTAAGGTCATTTTTCTTACCTGTAATCTTGGTATATCCCATACCATGACGACATTCATATTCATCAAGTTCAGTTTTTACTGGTGACCAGCCTGGATTCCAGATTGTGCCATTATCATTAATGTAGAAATAACGTCCGCCCATATCAATAGGAACATTATTGTAACGATAACGGGTGATTCGACGCAGACGAGCATCTTTATAGAAAGAATAACCTCCTGCTGTGTTAGAAATCAGTGAGAAGAACCCTTGTGTTCCAAGGTAGTTGATCCAAGGATACGGAGTTCTAGGAGTGGTGATGACATATTCTCTGTTAGCGTCATCAAAAAAGCCGAATTTCATACTTGTAATCTCCTTATTTAGTATAGTTTTTGCCAGGGAAACGATGATTTCCCCCAGATGAATAAATTATACAATAATTAAAAACCTAAAAGCAAGATAAGAAGTATATAATAATAAGAAAGATAAAATCCCCGCCGGGGATTTTGGAGTCCCAAAACATATATTAAGGAACTTTTAATGAGATTATGAATAAATGTTAACGAAAATGTGAACAAATTGTGAACGGATAATTGTAATTTTTTTACAAAAAGAGATTTTTTATACAAATTTAACACAAAAATGCTTGCATCGATGGTGAAACTGTTATACAATGACTTTGTCGATTAGAAAGGTAGCGGTATTTGTACCATATGAATACTGAGATTTTTCGAAAGACGGTTGCAATAAACACACTATAATAATTAAGGAGGAAAATTTAAAGTGAAAAAGAAATTATTAAGTGTATTGTTATCCACAGCTATGGTTTCAGCTCTTTTAGTTGGATGTAACGGAACAACTGAAGAAGTTGTTGAAGAAACTGGCGAAGAAGTAGTTGCTGAAGAAGGCGGCGAAGAAGAAGTTGCTGAAGCAGCTGACGAAGGCAAAGTTCTTAACATCTACTGCTGGAACGAAGAGTTCAAGAGTCGTGTTGAAGATCACTACCCAGGTTATGAGAAGGTAGACGCAACATCTGGTAAGATCGGTGATGTAACTGTTAAGTTCAATATCACAGCTAACCAGGATAACGCTTACCAGAACAACCTTGATGAGAAGCTTTTAGCACAGGATAGTGCTGCAGCTGATGACAAGATTGATATCTTCTTAATCGAAGCTGACTACGCTCTTAAGTATGTTGATACAGATTACGCTTTAGCATTAAGCGAAATCGGTATTACAGATGCTGATGTTGCTGGACAGTTCCAGTATACAAAGGACGTTGTAACAGATTCTAACGGAAACCTTAAGGGTTCATCATGGCAGGGCTGCCCTGGTGCACTTATCTACAGAAGAGACATCGCTGAAGAAGTTCTTGGTGTTTCAGAGCCAGCTGATGTACAGCCATTCGTAAAGGATTGGGATACATTCCTTGATACAGCTGCTAAGATGAAAGACAAAGGTTATTTCATGACATCATCTGTTATGGATACATACAGAACATATTCTAACAACGTAACTTCTAAGTGGGTAGAAGGCGACAAGATCAACATCGATGCTAACATCGACAAGTGGGTTGACGATTCTAAGGTTATGGTAGACAAGGGTTATGCAGGAACACATGGTCTTTGGTCAGATGACTGGTCAAAAGGCTTCTTCATGGATGGTAAGGTATTCTGCTACTTTGGACCAGCTTGGTTAATCAACTTCTGTATGTCATGTGATCAGGAAGGTTCTGTTGGTAGCGAAGGTCAGTGGGCAATCACAGAAGGACCTCAGGGCTTCTTCTGGGGCGGTACATGGATGTGTGTAGCTGCTGGTACAGATAACCCAACACTTTGCAAGGACTTAGTTCTTACAATGACAACTGATACAGATGTTCTTCGTGAGATCACAACTGATGATGATGACTTCACAAACAACGAAGCTCTTATGAACGAGATGGCTGAGGAAGATGGCTTTGGTAATGATTACCTTGGTGGACAGAACCCACTTGGTATCTTTGCTAAGGGTGTTTCAACAGTAGACTTAAGCAACCTTTCAGCTTATGACCAGGGATGTAACGAAGAGTTCCAGAATGCTATGACTCAGTACTTCAATGGCGAAGCTACAAAGGACGAAGCTCTTGAGTTATTCTACACAGCAGTTCTTGAGAAGTATCCAAACCTTTCAAAATAATTGACTGAGTAGAAACACGATGGATTCTAATTGAATTTATTGTATAAATAAAAGTGGTGCCTGCCCTTAAAGGCAGGCACGCGCTTTTATCTTTTTTTAATGTATGGCGACGATTATTAATATTTATACGTTTCTAAGTGATATGATTATGATGGCGTCAGAAAATTTTTCCAATCCAGTGCATGGTTTATAGCAAAAAAATATGTGAAATGGAGGCATCATTATATGAAGCAACAGCATAAAAAGAGTAAAGTAGTAAGCTTCAATAAATGGGGATATATTTTCCTGATACCATTTGTTGTTGTTTATCTGGTATTTTCTTTCGTACCGTTGGTTTCAACTATTTATTACAGCTTCTTCGAGAAGTATCGTGTGGGCGTTATTGAAGTAGGCCCAAATTGGATTTGGTTTGACAATTACAAAACACTGTTAACAAACGGTGATTTGATTACTTATACTACAAATACATTGGTTATGTGGATCATTGGTTTCATTCCACAGCTCCTTGTATCCTTATTGTTAGGTTCATGGTTCTCAGATACACGTCTTCGTATCAAAGGTTCAGCTTTCTTCAAGACAGTTATCTACTTACCTAACTTAATCATGGCATCAGCTTTTGCAATGTTATTCTTTACATTGTTCTCAGATGGTGGTCCTATTAATGCAATGCTTCAGAGTCTTGGACTTCAGAACCCGGATGTACCATATAAGTGGTTACAGCATGCATGGTCGGCAAGAGGCATCGTTGGTTTCCTTAACTTCCTTATGTGGTTCGGTAATACAACAATCCTTCTTATGGCTGGTATGATGGGTATTGACCCTTCACTCTTCGAAGCAGCAGAAGTTGATGGTGCTAATGCTACTCAGGTATTCTGGAAGATTACATTACCACTTCTCAGACCTATCTTAGTATTCGTTCTTATCACTTCTTTAGTAGGTGGTATCCAGATGTTCGACGTACCTCAGATTCTTACTAACGGTACCGGTGATCCATTGCGTTCAAGTATGACACTTATCATGTACCTTAATAAGCATCTGTTCTCAAAGAACTATGGTATGGCCGGTGCTTTATCAGTTGTATTGTTTATCATCACAGGTATTTTGAGTTTGTTGGTATATAAAGTATCAACAGCTAAAGATTGATAAGGAGGAGAAAATAGATGGCAAATAATAGTTCTATGCAACTCCAGGTAGACAAAGAGAAAGTTACCGGTGGTATTAAAGCAAGAAGATTTGTTGCTTATGTTGTTTTAATCTTCTTTACAATCCTTTGTTTGTTCTGGTTTTATGTATTATTTATTAATGCAACACGTACCAACTCAGCTCTTAAGCAAGGTTTCACACTTATTCCTGGTGGCAATGCTTGGAATAACTGGACCAACTTAGTTCATGGTACAATGCCTATATGGAATGGTTTATTTAACTCATTCATCATTGCTGGTTTATCAGCTGCTTTATCAACATACTTCTCAGCTGTAACAGCATATGCTATTCATGTTTATAACTTCAAATTAAGAAATATCTTCTTTACATTTGTACTTATGATCATGACAATTCCTACACAGGTTACTGCTCTTGGTTTCGTAAGATTAGTAACAAATATGAAGTTGGAGGATAACTTCATTCCTCTGATTATTCCTGCAATAGCAGCTCCTACAGTATTCTTCTATATGAAGCAGTACATGGATTCGGCGCTTCCTCTTGAAATCGTTGAAGCTGCACGTATCGATGGTTCAGGCGAAATAAGAACTTTCAACCAGATCGTTCTTCCAATCCTTAAGCCTGCAATCGCAGTACAGATGATTTTCTCATTTGTAGCAAGCTGGAATAACTACTTCACTCCAGCCCTTATCTTACATAAAGATAAGCTTAAAACATTACCTATCTTAATCGCTCAGCTTCGTTCAGCTGACTGGTTAAAGTTCGATATGGGTCAGGTTTACATGATGATTGCTTTCTCTATTTTACCAGTTATCGTTGTTTACCTTCTCTTATCAAGATTTATTGTACAGGGTATTGCACTCGGTTCAGTAAAGGGTTAATATTAATACAGGTATACAAAGCGGATGCTTTTATGCATCCGCTTTTCTTGTATAGAGTATTAAAGATGGGAGACCAGCTATGACATTTATAGATAATGTACGTAGTACACTTAATAATAATCCAAAACTGTTTCTGGGCATTATGATAGCCATGGAGATAGCTCTGCTTGGTATGGGCGTATATTTTGCCATATCCCTGACAGAACTGGTTATATGGCCGTTTATACTGCTTATATTAACTTCACTGTTAATCGGGATGCTGTCCAGCAGAATGGTATTATTTATTGGAAGGCATTTTATTAAGAAGAACTAACTGATTATTATATTGTTCATATTTACTGAGATAGAATAAGCCCTGGAATGAAATACATTCCAGGGCTTTATTTATGCCTTGTTTTAGGCTTATATTATATTTGATTATTATCTTACAACTTGAAGATCTCAAGTTCATTATTAAGTGATTCTGACATCTCCTGAAGCTTGGTAGAAGCGCCTGCCAGGTTCTCCATTGCAAGGCTCATGGTTTCGGCAGCTTCTATTGTTTCGCTGGATGATGCAGCATACTGTTCAGATACTGCTGAAAGGTCTGAAATGATGTCTAAGATGGCATCCTTAGACTTCTTAAGGCCTGTCATGTTGTCAGTAATAACGTTAATGTTATTGAGGGATGTATCAACTCCGGAAGCAACAACTCCAAAGTTCTCGATTGTAAGATCGAGTTTTTCTCTTTGCTCAGCAATCTTAACCTTAACATCATCCATATAACTTACCATTATATTGAACTGTTCCATAAGCTTATTGATATTGTTCTCAATTTCAGTAGCATTGGCATCTGACTGTGCTGCAAGCTTGGAAATCTGCTCAGCAACGACTGCGAAGCCTTTACCGCTTTCTCCGGCGTGAGCCGCTTCAATGCTGGCATTGATTGAAAGAAGATCGGTCTCATCAGCAATTGCCTGAATCATCTGTACAGCAGTACGGATATCCTTAACAGATGCGTTTGTAACCTGCATCTGGTTGGCAATCTTGGCGATGGATTCAATCATTTCCTGGCTTGAAGTATTAAGCTCTTCGATGATAGCAGTAGATGACTTCTCTGCATTGGACATCTGTGATGCAGACTTGGTAAGAGTTTCGATCTGCTTTGAAATCTGCTCAATCTGTTCACCGATATTGGAAACCTGAACAGCAGCATCAGATGTCTGATTAGCCTGGTCGTTGGCACCATTGGAAATGAATTCTACTGATTCATATAAGGTATCAACGTTTTTAGTTGTTTCAAACGAAATATTTAACAAATCGTTACTGGAATCTGTAAGCTGCATGGCCTGCTGCTTGATATTTGAAACGATTTCCTTAAGCTCTTCCTGTAATGAGAAAGACATGGCATACATGTCGCCTAATTCGTCATTGCGCTTAAGTTGCTTAAGATTTGCATTCTGCGTAAGGTCACCGGTAGAAACGATGCTTAAGAAGTTCTTTGTACTGTTCATCTTCTTGGCAATAAGCCTTGAGAAGAGAAGAATAAGTACAACGCAGGCAACGGTAATAATGGTTGAGAAGATGCCGATTTTGCGAGTTTCCTTGGCAATGTTGGCATTAACTTCATCTGACGGTTTGCCGGCGAATATGGCGCCTACAACAGTTCCATCTGAGTTGAATAATGGAAGATAGTAAGCGTAGTAGTTGGTTTCCTGAATGACCTGATCCTCAGTGAAATATTCTTCGCCTGTAAGGATTACTTCATATATTTCAGGATCAAGCTCTGAACCAACTGAACGACCACCGAGAGTTCTCATAACGGTGGTAATTCTTGTTTTATTCTCAAAATAGAAGGATGAATCAATGCCACTTTGCTCTTTGAGGGCATCAAGAAGGGCATGATTACCACTGATCTTTACATCACCTTTATATAATGTACCCGTAAGGTCTGATGAATAGTCGCCCTTATAAAGAGAACTGTAGGTCTCCTGAAGGGAGAGGGCAACAATCTTAAGGGATTCCTCTATCTGCTGATGAAGGTTTCTCTCCAGAATCTTGGTACTGATTGTAGAAGTAATAATGGAAAGAACTACAAGCGGAACAAGACATATCAGTATAAGCTGTACAGAGAAATTGAATATTCTAAGCTTCTTTTTCTTACGTTTTTCAAGGATTCTGTGGGCAGCTGAAACCGGCTTGGCTTTAGGGGTTTCGGCTTTCTCTTCCTCTTTTCCTCTTTCCTCGTAGTGAAAATCACCGTCGTGAGAAACCTCAGAAACTTCCTCACTATTCTCGGTTCCGTCGTCTTCAGCAGTATATACCTCTAAGTCTTCTTCAGCGTTATAATCTGACTCCGGCTCGATAACTGTTACTTCCTCGCCCGCGGAGTCTGATTCTTCGGATTCTTTGCTTTCAGGTGCTTCTTCGGCATATTCTTCGGAAACAGCTTCCTGAAGAACTTCGCCTTCGATTTCATTATTACTTTCGCCTGAAGGTTCATCATTAGAAATATCTTCACCACTACTATCAGAAGATGAGGCATCAGGATCATCTTCGTAATTAGCTAAATATACTCTTTTTTTGTCTTGGATATCAGAAGAATTTTCTGCATTATCTTCAGATAAGGATTCAGCATTATCTGAAAAGCTGTCGAGATTGAGTTCTTCGTCGATATTGCTGTCAAGAATGTCGTTGTTTTTACCCATTATCTGTACCCCTTTATAATTATTTGTCATTATCCCCATAATCCCATAATATAGAACAATTTTATCATAAAATAGTGTATTTTTCAATGTTTCTGTAGCTTTTATTGATATAATACAGCTTAGTATGATACAATAAGAGGTAGTTGGATTTTGGGATATCCACAATATATAGAATGAGCGGTGATTTTAGAGGAATTTAATATGTTAGAACTGATTGCGCCTTGCCATTTTGGCTTGGAAGCGGTGCTTAAAAGAGAAATAATAGATTTAGGATATGATGTTAAGGAAGTGACAGATGGCAGGGTTGTGTTCTTTGGAGACGAGGAAGCCATTGCCTATGCCAATGTATTCTTAAGAACTGCCGAGAGAATTATGATTCAGGTGGGTGAGTTTAAGGCGACCACATGGGATGAACTTTTTGAAGGAACAAAGGCTCTTGAATGGGAGAATTATATTCCGTCTGATGGTAAGTTTGAAGTGGTTAAGGCTTCCGGCATAAAAAGTAAGCTTTTCAGTGCATCGGATATGCAGTCTATTGTGAAGAAGGCTGTAGTAGAGCACTTAAAGAGAGTTTATCATATCGAATGGTTTGATGGAGATAATGGATATTATCCAATCAGAGTATTTATAAAGAATGATCTGGTCAGCATAGGTCTTGATACTACCGGTGATTCGCTTCATAAAAGAGGATACAGGACGCTGACAAGTAAGGCTCCGATAGCAGAGAATCTGGCTTCGGCACTTATTATGCTGACTCCGTGGAGAGAAGACAGAATACTGGTTGATCCTTTCTGCGGAAGTGGAACTTTTCCAATAGAAGCGGCAATGATGGCAGCCAATATGGCTCCGGGCATGAACAGAAACTTTACAGCAGAGAAGTGGACTAACTTTATTCCAAAGAAATGCTGGTATGATGCGGTGACAGAAGCTAATGATAATCTTAATCTGAAGGTTGAAACAGACATCCAGGGTTACGATATTGACGAGCAAATGGTAAGAATTGCACGTGAGAATGCCAAAAAAGCGAATGTAGAGCATCTTATTCACTTCCAGTGCAGGCCTGTAAGCGAGCTTAGCCACCCTAAAAAGTATGGATTTATCATTACAAACCCTCCTTATGGAGAGAGAATAGAGGATAAAGAAACTCTTCCTAAGATATATGGTGAACTCGCAGAGAAATATCATAATCTTGATTCGTGGTCATTATATATGATAACTTCATATGACAAAGCTGAATCAATTATTGGAAGAAAAGCAGATAAAAATCGAAAGATTTATAACGGAATGATGAAGACCTATTTCTTACAATTTAATGGTCCGAAACCTCCGAAAAAAGATAAGAAAAATTAGAAAAAACGAATTAACCGAAGGAGTCAACGAAAAATGGAGATATTATTAGCTACGCATAATGGCGGAAAAGCCGTAGAAGTTAAATCTATATTTAACAAATATAATGTAGTAACCATGAAGGACGTAGGACTGACTATGGACGTGGAAGAAACGGGTTCAACGTTCGAGGAAAATGCTCTTATAAAAGCAAGGTCAGTTTATAACATGCTTGATGAAGAAATGAAAAAGAAATATATTGTTATGGCAGATGACTCAGGACTGGAAGTTGATTATCTTAATAAGGCACCTGGAATTTATTCAGCCAGATATATGGGAGAGGAAACTCCTTATACTATTAAGAACAATCACATCATTAAACTGCTTTATGGAGTTAAGGACGAGGACAGAACGGCCAGATTCGTCTGTGCAATCGCAATTGTCAGACCTGATGGCTCTGAAGATGTGGTAAGGGGCACAATAGAAGGCCGTATTGCATATGAAGAGAAGGGTGAGCATGGATTTGGCTATGATCCGATTTTCTTCCTGCCTGAATATGGATGCACCAGCGCAGAGATTCCACCGGAGGAGAAGAACAGAATCAGTCACAGGGCAAATGCGCTTCAGTTAATTAAGGATAAGATTTAAGAGGTAAATCCATGAAAGTACTTGTGGTAAGTGATACTCATAGAAGGCACGAGAATTTTGTCAAAGTTATTGATGAACTTGAGAAAGACATAGATTACGTGATTCATTGCGGGGATGTTGAGGGAGAGGAAGACTACCTTGAATCTCTGCTTAAGTGTCCGATTGTCTTTGTTCAGGGAAATAATGACTTTTTTACATTTAATCCGGCCTACAGGGTTGTTAAGTACGAATATGTTAATGTTTTTGTAACTCATGGACACAGAGGCGGTGTGGCATATAATCCTTTCACTCTGGTTGACATGGCAAGAGATGATGATTGCCAGATAGCAGTTTTTGGACATACTCACAGACCATATTATGAGGTTAAGAATGGAATACATATTCTTAATCCTGGAAGTATAAGTTACCCAAGACAGGGCGGCGGAATACCTACATATGCAATAATTAATATTACCGGTCCTAATGAGTTTAATATTGAGTTAAAAGAAGTAAGATAAAAATCTAAAAATTTGTATATAAAAGTTGTTGACAAATTGAGTTGGATTTCATATAATAATTTTTGCGTTTGTGCTTAAGCGTAATCGAGGTGTGGCTCAGTTTGGCTAGAGCACCTGGTTTGGGACCAGGGGGTCGCAGGTTCGAATCCTGTCACCTCGACTCTTCAAAGTTTATGACTTAGGATTTGTAATTTTGAAGGATAATTTAATAAATGCAGGTGTGGTTCAATGGTAGAACATCAGCCTTCCAAGCTGAATACGTGGGTTCGATTCCCATCACCTGCTTGCTAGAAAGCCCTTAAAATCAATGATTTTAGGGGTTTTTATTTTGGGTCAAACTGGGTCAGCCCTTTTTCAGGTACTGAAAAACCTAGTGTTTTATTGATTTCTTCGGTTGTGAGCCTTTTGACCTTGCGACGATCATAATGCCTTGTCATACCAATTGAAGAATGACCCATATAATATCTTATTGTATTTTCATCTATGCCATTCTCATATAGGGTTGAACAAGTATAAAATCGTATTTTGTGAGTAGAGCGATACCTTATGCCTATTTCATTGCAATATTTTTCTAATGCTGCATTGATTTTGTTTGTTGAAACAGGTTTTTTGCCACCACTTTGAAAAATATACTCATTATTTCCATTTATTGCTTGTAATTTACTAAGAATATACAAAGCATAGTCGCTTAAATCTATTATTCTTTTGCCGGAGTTAGAGTGAGCCTTCATATAATTGACGTAAATTTGGCTTTCTTTTTTTCCATCAATGTTTTTGCTGACCATGGAATGTTCAAGGCTTATTTGCCTATTCTCGTAATCTATATCAGTCCATTTGAGTGCTCTTAACTCCCCTACACGAATAGTAAGGCAAGTAAGAAGCTGAATAGCACATGAATAAACATTTGGCTCAATAGTATCAAGAAAGCGATTTAAAGCCTCAATTTCGGCTCTGTCATATACTTCGTTAGAATTATCCACAGTTATACAACGGCGTGTCATATCGCTGATTCTAATGCTTTTACAGTCTATTACAGTCATATCATCACGCAAATTTATAAAATCAAAGGTCTTATTAAAGATTGTTTTGATATTAGAAACTGTTTTCTTTGAAATTAACGAACCATCGCCAATCAAATCATCAAAATAATTGATTATGTGGCTTTTTTTGATAGAAACTATCGGTTTATTTGCTAAAGCACTTGGAATATACTTTTTTGAGTCATCAAGATAGTGTTTAGCAGTATTAAAACTGATAGTTTTATTTTTTAGTCTGGTTTCCGTCATTTCTTCAATAGCCTGAGCAAAAGTCAGATCATTTACACTAATTCCAAAGTAGTGTTCATATAAAGCATTTATTATTTCTTCATAACTCTTTCTTATTAGTCGACCTGAAGGACACCAAGATGCTCTTGTTCGAAATGAACTATATTTTTCATTTGGTGGTGTTATTTTGTTTTTGTGTTCTTTCAGAACTAGATATTCTTTTTCTTCTAAGTTATGTTTCTCCTTCATTAAATTAAATTCTGGGTCATAGCCATCAAGATTATAACATAAATTTTCCATTTGATGTTCTCCTTTAGGAGTATATGTAAAAAAATATTTTTTTACATATAAGTAAAGAAAAACTCAGTTCCATGAATATGGCTTCGGGGTTAAGGGGTGTCCCCTTACTCAATGCGTTTTGGGGTTCCCCAAAATGCCATTGAGTTACACACAATGGGACATTGGGGTACCGCCATTAACTACAAGTAAAAAAAAGGAGAATAGTTATGTTGAAATTAACAATGCATGTAGGCAGAAAAATGAATCAAACACACAACACTCGTGAGTACATAAGTAAAGGAAAAGAGTGGAATAAAGATGGTCATATAGACCTCGAAAAAATCAAATCAAATGTTACACTTATCGACAGAACGCTTGAAGATGTAATTGAAAAAGTCCTGGGAGATGATTTAAAAGAATTCAATGAAAAGAATAAAATTAAACATCCAGACAGAGTGATGAACTTAAAAGACCTATGTAAAAAAGCAGATAAAGAAAAAAGAGAAGTTATCTTTCAAGTTGGAAATGAAGACGACCAATTAACACAAGAAGAATATATAGAAACCT
The DNA here is from genome assembly GCA_902789665.1 of uncultured Lachnospiraceae bacterium. Taxonomy (GTDB): domain Bacteria; phylum Bacillota; class Clostridia; order Lachnospirales; family Lachnospiraceae; genus UBA3766. The sequence continues at coordinate 296,986 of CADAOY010000001.1, forward strand.
ATAAGGCAATATTATATGCTTGGCAAAAAGATAATCCTAGGCTTCATGTATTTGGTGCATATATTCACTTTGACGAAACTACACCACATATGCATCTTGATTTCGTGCCAATTAAGGAAGAAAAAAGAGGATTGAAGCAGCGAATAAGCCTAGATGGTGCAATTGCCGAGTCAAGTCCTGAAAAATTTCAAAGAGGTGAGAAATATCGAGAAAGAACCTTCATAAAATGGCAGGATTATTTTCGTTCAGGAACAGAAGTATATTTAAACCAAAAATATAAGATAAATATAACGCCACATTCCACGAAATCAAGAGAACATATTGAAACACTTACATATCATATTAAAGAAAAAGAAAAAAGCCTGACCTTTAAAGAAAATCAGGTCAAAGAATACGATCAGATAATAGAGACACAGAAGAATACAGTTTTAGAGACTCAGGAAGATATAAAAGATTTAAATAACGAATTAGAGATTCTGAAGAATAATTATCAAAAAAGTGAAGCGAAAGCACAAAATGCACTTAAAAAAGCCGAAGAAGAAGCAAAAAAGGCTGAAATGCTACTAAAGAAGAATAGAGAGCAAGAAGAAGCCATTAAAAGAAATCAAATAATAATAGATGGGCAAAGAAACGAAATAGAAACTTTGAATAAAGAAAAAGAAGAAATTATCAAAGAGAACAATGATTTAAGACAAATTGTCGTGAAAATCAAAGGTTTTCTTGAAGATTTAATCAAAAATTTGCACCCAATAACTATGTCATTCAACAAAGACGAAAAAACGAATAAACTGATTGATATTTTGCAAAATACTACTTTACCAAACTCAGGTAAAACTATATATGAATATCTCACTAAAGATATTTCTCGTATTGCCATAAATGCCAGAAAAGAGATAGATAGATTTGAAAGTGAAGAAGAAGAGCTAACGCTCTAACTTGGTAAAGAAAATGGGTCAAAGGTGGGTCAAAGGTGGGCTATGACCCATCAAACTCCCTTCTTATCAATGTTTCTCAACATTTTCATTCCTTCGATTCCCATCACCTGCTCTACGCTACGAGCGGTGCCGGAGGGCAAAAGAAGAGAACCGATGCAAGTTTACTTGCGAGAGGTTCTATTTTTTTGCCCGAAGATAGCGCGACAGCGCGTGCATGAAATAGATGCGAAGCATCTATGAATGGGCACTGCGAGAAAAAACTCGAACCCAAGGGTTCGCTCTCGTCTTCGACTCGGTCAAGCGCCAAGCAGGCTCCACTGGAGCCTGGCGCCCCATCACCTGCTGTCTCTTATAGCCCGTATTTGCAATTGCTTGCGGGCTTTTTTATTACCTACTTTGCTGCGTAATAGCGTGTAATGGATTAAAATGATAATGGGAGAAATGAATTTGTTGTAATTTATTACTTGATGTAGTATTCCAAAGTTATAACACAATATAACACAAAATATAACTTATAACACAAAAGGAGTACTTTATAAGAAAAAACAATCCATTTTGTTTGAGTTTCGGTAAAGTACCGGATAGAATATCATGAAAAATGTAAAAGAGAAGAAATCACAGAAAATGTTCTTGAAAGCTCCGGTTCGTTTTCAGTAATTAGAGACAGATTAATCAAAAAAGGTATAATTGATGGTTCGGAATACGGTTATGTATCATTATCTCTTCCGAGATTTGATGAATATGTTAAAACAATAGAATAAGTGTGTATTTATTTTAATTAACCCTTGCCGGATAAGAAACGTTTGGAAGATTTTCTCATAAAACAATTAGACGAATTGGGACTATAAAAAAGAACAGATGCAAGAAGCCGTTACTCACAAATCAGTAGCGGCTCTTTTGATTGTTATTCATTGGAGCAAGCGCACATAAGTTGTGTCTGTTTTGTTATACATAAAAAGGGTTTTAATAGCAGAATGCTCTTAAAACTGATGCCTCATAATGCTTATCCAAATCTGATAAAAAAATATAGATTTGGATAAGTAATAGAATCCTTGACAATAATATATACAATGTTATAATTTAATTAACCGGAGAGTTCCTGCCGTTAAGTGGAAGCTTTAACAACCGGAGAGTTCCTGCCGTTAAGTGGAAGCTTTAACAACAGAATTTAGAGAGGAGGATGCTGAGTGTGTCTTCCTCTCATATATTTTACGGGAGTTATTAATGAAGTTATATTCTGTATCTGATGCATATATTTCTTATTTAAGAGAATCATTTCCCAGAGTATATTCCAATAAAGAAGACAATAGAATTCATACTCGAAAGTACTTAGGAGCCGTAATAGAAATAAACGGATATAATTATTATATTCCGCTATCCTCCCCTAAGAAAGAACATGACTATATAGATGTTGATGGAAAAAAAGAAATAAGAAAAAGTTCCTTAATTGTTATTCGAATTGTTTCAAATGAGCCTAAAAGTAAAGAACTTAAGGGAACATTGCAAATTGGAACAATGATACCGGTACCATCCTCCGAACTTATTGAATATAATATTGATTCTGAAGCAGATTCCAATTACAAAAATCTTGTTTGGAAAGAAATGCAGTTTATAAGAAAAAATGAAAAACTGATCATCAAAAATGCCAAGCTATTATATAATAAAAAATCTGCAGGTTCAGAAGAAAAAATAGTTAAAAATTGTCTTGATTTTAAAGCCGTTGAGAAACGATGCGACTCTTGGGAGGGACAAAAAAGATGATGTTGTTCCGCATTTCCTTTCAAAATATTGGGTAGTTCCCTCGTGTTTTATGTTCCAGAAAACCCGTATTTTCGGGCTATTTTAATCTCCAAAAATTTTGATTCCCATCACCTGCTCTACACTACGAGCGGTGCCGAAGCGCCTATGAATGCCGACACCGCATAAGCTCATGGACATTCGTCCAATTTTCCCAAGAAATATATTTTGTAGATATTTGTTAATTGATTTATAATGGTGACTGTCAGGGATAAATTACAATCAAAAATCGAATTCATAGGGAGAAAATAAAAATGTGGATTTTCAGGATTGGATTATTACTTAGTGTGGGATTAGTGATAATTGCTCTATTTTTCGACAGGAAATCAGGCGGCGTAAGGGCCGATAGTCTGGACCAGACCTCTTCTTTCAGGAATATCACGGCAAGCGAGCAATGGGTCGCTGACAGTCTTATTAAGAGGAAGGAAGGGACCTTATACAAACTCTTCTTTTTCGGCCTGCTTATAGATGCGTTCTTTGTTATAGAAGCTTTTCATGTTATTTCCAGCGGTAACATAAGTTTTACAATCGTGGCAATCGGTGTTGTACTGATACATTCATGCCTTGTTTATGCAATGAAGAGAAAGGTTATCGAAGTAAAAAATGGTGAGTATACGGTGAAGACAGGTACAGTGACAGAGAAATACGGAACCTTCACAGGCAGATGGATAGTGTATTATTTTAGAGTAAGGGATGAGAGGGGCGTAGAGGAAGAATATCAGATTACACACAGACCGAGCTACAGGAAAGCGGAAGTCGGATCACGCTGTATGGTATTTAAATATGACAGCTTGAAAAATAATCCAAATAAATATCTCAATCGCCCCACTCTGGGCATGGAAGTGGTACTGATGTGATAATGGAAAAGCATATGATATAATGCTAATAGTGGGATAACTATATGAAGCATATTGGAGGGAGAAGCAGTATGAATTTCGGAATAACGGCAGATGATATCTACAGACAGCTTAAAGGAAACTATAAAAATGGAATAATTATATTTGGACTTGCAGCACTCGCAACAGGTGGATTTGGTGGATTTTGTGCGAAAAGTCTTGGCTTTTCAAATATTGTTACGATTATTCTTATTGTGGTTTTTGTGGCTTCGTTGATTGGTATTGTGATACTGATTATTAAAATGTCCGCCGTAAAGAAGCATCCGGATCTTTTAAGACAGGGCGGTGCCGAAAAACTGGCCGCGCGTATTAGCAAAGGTTTGGAAAATCCGGAGTATATTGCATATTCTTTGGATAACTCCCATTCGATGGTTACTCTGATTTCAGAGGATTTTATCGTTGCTGGTAACGACTATGTCAAACTAATGGATTTGAAGAATATCCGCAACGTAACTGCAACATATATTCCGGACAGAGTCGTGATTTATCTTAACAATCCCGTGCGGACAGCAGCATCCCTTGCAGGAGATGCAATTGGAAAAGCATATTGGGAGTCTAAAGGCTTAAATGAAAATACAAGGTTTGATTATCTTGAGATTGTAGATTTATACGGAAACAAGGGACTTTACGGTGTACAGCATCAGGATATGGAGCATGTGCTTGAGTATCTGCTTACAACTGCACCGAATATGAAACTTGACCCTGTTCCGAGATCAATGTAAAGCACTTGGTAAATCATATATGAAAGATATCAGGAGAATATATTACATAGCCGCTTTTGGGCTGCTCATTATAACGGAAATATTAATAGGTATGTACGCTACAGGCTGGATAAGAAATTATCTGGGAGATGTGCTTGTAGTTGTTCTTTTATATGCTTTATTCAGGTCAATTAGTCCTAAGAAACCAAAGAAATGGTATATTGTTCCAACATGTATTCTTTTATTTTCTTTTATGGTTGAGTTCCTGCAGCTCTGGGGATTTTGCGACAGGTTTGGAATTACAAACAGGTTATTAAGAATCATCATTGGCACAGGTTTTTCTTATCTGGATCTTATGTCCTATACAATAGGAATTATCCCATGTTACATAATTGAATTTTTAACAATTCGTCGACAAAGTAAAGAAGTTCACTAACCGGGAACTTCTTTTTTTATGTACTTAAAAAGAGCAGAACAGCAGTTTCTTGACAAAATTTATGGATTAAATTATTATATTATTGAACGCGTTCAATAATGGAGATAATTATGCAAAAAGACGAGAAACTTAACATTACAAAAGATAATCTTATTGAGGCAACATTCTCTTTAATGGAACAGACTGATGATCCGTTAAGCGTTACCTCAAGGCAGATTGCGGCAAAGGCCGGAACCAAGCCATCCATGATTAATTATTGCTTTGGCTCAAGAGAGAATCTGATTCATAATGTATTTCAGAAGAAGTATCTAAACTTTGTAAGCCAGGATAAATTGAGCGAACTTATAGAATCTGACATCACCCCGAAAGAGCTGCTTAAAGAACTGCATTACATAGTGGCAAAGTGCCTTGTTGATAATTTTACTTTCACCAAGGCTGTCACTAGTTACATCCTGTTCAAGCGCAATCTTGGTCAGGAATCTTTCAGTTTTGCATATGTAAAAAAGCATTATGATGGCAGGAAAAGTGATGAGGAATGCAAACTGATTGCGTATGAATTATCTACCATGATGCAGCTGATTATTTACCGTAAGGAAGATATCAAAGAAAGTTTTGGAATCGACCTTGATAAGGATGATGAACTTCGCAAATATATAAATATGCGAGTGGATTTATTGTTGGGAGAATAGGAATGGAATACATACATAATTTACGTAAAATCCCCGCCTCCAAACTCCATCTTATCGGAGGCAAAGCGTCTTCTCTTGCCATGATGATAAATAATCTTAATGTGCAGGTTCCTGGAGGATATGTTGTTACGGCAGATGCTTTTGAGAATGGGGAACTAAAAGAAAAAGCTCTTGAGGAACTTGAACAATTAATCTTAACTTTAAGTTCAAAACATACATATGCCGTACGTTCTTCCGCCATTGGAGAAGACGGTCTTAATCAGTCATATGCAGGTCAGTATGAGACTTTGACTGACATAAAAACAGATGGAATTATTGATGCTGTTAAATATGTTTTTTCTTCATCTGTCAGTGAAAGAGTAGAGGAATATAAGAGCAGTTTTGGCGAAGATAAATCAGGCATCGGTGTGGTAATACAAACCTTTGTTAAGCCTGATTTTGCAGGCGTTGTTTTTACATCGGATATCATAACCGGAAAAGATGATTATCTTACAGGCAACTATGTTCACGGTGAGGGTGAACAACTGGTGAGTGGTGAGAGCAATGCGGAGATTTTTCGAATTGGAGTTATGAAATATTCCTATGAGGGAAATGCTGAGTTTGAGAAATATGCGAAGACTCTCAGAAAGTACTGCCTGAGTATCAGAAGATTCTACGGCGTTCCGATGGATATAGAATGGGCAGTATCTGATGGCGGGGTATATATTCTTCAGTCCCGTCCGATTACAACGCTTCGCCGTCACAATAAAGATACATTTGATTATAACGGTACAAGGTCAGGATATAAGCTTCTTACAAAGACAAACGTGGGCGAGATTTTTATGAATCCGGTAAGCCCAATGACAATGAGTGTGCTTGAGAGAATTAATGAATTCTTAGGGCTCCCGGAATGGCTTGACTGTGTGGCAGGTCAGGCATATATGAATGTGTCAGTTATATGTTCGCTTTTGGTAAGCTTTGGAATGAGCGAAAAGAAGGCGTATGAATCTGTGCGAGATCTGGTGGGAGAGATACCTGATGGCGCAGTTATTCCGATTTCGTATTTTGACAAAAGTAAGTTTCTTAAGAACTTAAAAATCCTCCTGTTTCCAAAGAACAAATCAACGCTTTCAAAACAGGAAAAGAAGCAGATGGTTGAAGACCTTGCAGTCATTTCAAAAGAGTGCATGGGAGACATACGTAAAATAGATAATAATGAAGAACTGATTCGTTACTGGGATGAGGTTCTTCTTAAGAAGTTATATGATGGTCTGGCTGCAATTCTGACAGAGTGTGGCACTGCCATGGTTCCACTTTTTAGTATGCGTAAGAAAATTGCCCGAATTTCTGACGATGATATGGCTAATCGTCTCTGCGGTGGATGCGTTGGTATTCTTGATAGTATGAAGCCGATGCTTTTGCTTGAAGACGTGGCTGATGGCAAAATGACCAAAGAAGAATATGTAAGCATATGCGGACACAGGTGCGTTAATGAAATGGAACTTATGAGCCCTCGTCCTTATGAGAATCCTGACTTCCCTGATAATCTGCTTAGTGAAAGAAAAGAAGGCGGAATCAATCTTCATAAGATGAAGGAAAAGCAGGAGAAGGAATATGAAGAAGCGCTTTCTGAGTTCAAAACTAAATATCCATCAAAAGCCAAATGGATAGATAAAAACATAGCGAAGTTTGTTCACGCCAATGATTTCAGGGAAGAGATAAGAAGCAAGGGCGTGTGGATTTTTTCCGTATTTCGTGAGTTTATTTTAAAGGCAGGTGAGCTTAATAATTTAGGTGATGATATCTTCATGCTTTCCTGTGATGAGATGTTTAATTTATTAAGAGGCGATGATAGTGCAGTAAAATATATATCGAAAAGAAAAGAGACTTTTGAAAAAAATCAAAAATACCCGCCATTTCCAGGCCTTATTATAGGCAGGTTTGATCCTGATGAGTGGGTTTCAATGCCGGGCAGAAGGAATGATTATTACTGTGCAGATTTGCAAACGGATTGTAATGAAGATTCAGATGTTAAAGGCTTCCCTGGGGCAGCAGGTGTAGTTACAGGTAAGGTTCGCGTCATCAGTGATATAAGTCATATCGATGAAGTTGAAGATGGAGACATACTTGTAACCTGCGCTACCAACATCGGCTGGACGGTGATTTTTCCCAAGGTATCAGCAATCGTGACTGACATCGGCGCCCCATTATCCCATGCCGCCATCGTGGCAAGAGAATTCGGAATCCCAGCAGTAGTAGGCTGCCGAAATGCAACAACTGTGCTTAAAACAGGTGATATGGTTACTGTAGATGGAGCGAGGGGAACGGTAGAAAAATATAATTAAGGCTGAAAAAATCCAAGCATAAAAAATATCCCCGTAAGGTTTTAACTTACGGGGATTATTATTTGCCTGCATGTGCTTAAAAACCTATTCCGGAGACCAACTGTCCTGAACGTCTTCAATAACCACGTTTTCGTCAACTTTGACTACAACCTGGTATTCATCTTCATATACAATTTCACCCGGGAAGTTGGTATAGACAACATAGTAAGCGTGCTCGTAACGCTCTAATAACCAGAGCAGCGGATTGATCATTTTCATCATCATTTCGCTGTTTTCTGTTTTGAAATAGCAGATAACTTTTTCCTGGCGTTTGCACTGTGGTGGCCATGGAAGTTCCTCGGCAAACCAGGAATCTATTTCCTTAAAAAGTTCAACATCTTCCTGCTCCATAACACCATCGGTAACCATCTGATTAAGCATACTGAAAATGCCCTTGCCGGTCTTGGTATTGGCAGCCAGTTCCCTGCCTTGTATTCTGCAATATTTGAACTTCATAGGCATTCCTCCGCCTTTTTTTTATAATAACATAAAATGGGTTTGAAAAAAAGGTAAATACGTTTATTTATGGTGGTTGAAATACTAGCCCAAATTTGTTAAAATATTATCGCTACGTTTTATGCTTTAACATAAATACGTGTTAAGTATTTACAATAAAATATAAAGGAGGATCATATGATTTACTCAACAGAAGTTAAGAACATGTGCCCTGTAACTCAGGGTGTTCATCATGGCGCTGCTCCTATTCCTGAAGAGGCTAAATGGGTTCAGGCCAAGAAGATTGAGGACATTTCAGGCTATACACATGGTATAGGTTGGTGTGCACCTCAGCAGGGAGCTTGTAAGCTTTCATTAAACGTTAAAGACGGTATCATCCAGGAAGCATTAGTAGAGACAATCGGATGCTCAGGTATGACACATTCTGCAGCTATGGCTGCTGAAATTCTTCCAGGACTTACTCTCCTTGAGGCACTCAATACTGACCTTGTATGTGATGCTATCAATACAGCAATGAGAGAGTTATTCTTACAGATTGTATACGGAAGAACACAGTCTGCATTCTCTGAAGATGGTCTTCAGATTGGTGCAGGTCTTGAAGACCTTGGTAAGGGTTCAAGATCAATGGTTGGTACTACATATGGTACATTAGATAAGGGACCTCGTTACTTAGAGCTTACTGATGGTTACATCACAAAGGTTGCTCTTGATGAGAACGATGAGATTATCGGTTACCAGTATGTTAACTTTGGAAAGATGATGGACTTCATTAAGAAGGGTGACGAACCTAAGGTTGCATTCGAGAAGGCTTCAGGACAGTATGGTCGTGTAGCTGACGCAGTGAAGTTAATCGATCCTAGAAAAGAGTAAGAAAGGGAGGACAAATCATAATGGCATTATTTGAATCATATGAAAGAAGAGAGCCTCAGATTCTTGCTTGTTTAAAGGAGTATGGCATCTCTTCAATTGAAGAATGTAAAACAATCTGCGAGAACGCAGGTATTGATGTTTATAGTTTAATCGAAGGCATTCAGCCTATCTGTTTTGAGAACGCTAAGTGGGCTTACACTGTAGGTGCTGCTATCGCAATTAAGAAGAACTGCCGTAAGGCTTCTGATGCAGCTGCAGCTATCGGTATTGGTCTTCAGGCTTTCTGTATTCCTGGTTCTGTTGCAGACCGTCGTAAAGTAGGTCTTGGACATGGTAACCTTGGTAAGATGCTTCTTGAAGAAGATACAGAGTGCTTCGCTTTCCTTGCTGGTCACGAATCATTCGCAGCAGCAGAAGGTGCTATCGGTATCGCTGAGAAGGCTAACAAAGTTCGTCAGAAACCACTTCGTGTTATTCTTAACGGTCTTGGTAAGGACGCAGCTCAGATTATTTCACGTATCAACGGTTTCACATATGTTGAGACTCAGTATGATTACTTCACAGGTGAAGTTAAAGAAGTATTTAGAAAATGCTACTCAAAAGATCCTGAATCACCACGTGCTAAGGTTAACTGCTACGGTGCAAACGATGTTCAGGAAGGTGTTGCAATCATGTGGAAAGAGAACGTTGACGTTTCTATAACAGGTAACTCAACTAACCCTACAAGATTCCAGCATCCAGTTGCAGGTACATATAAGAAGGAAAGAGTAGAAGCTGGTAAGAAGTACTTCTCAGTTGCTTCAGGTGGTGGTACAGGTCGTACACTTCATCCTGATAACATGGCAGCAGGTCCTGCTTCATATGGTATGACAGATACTATGGGACGTATGCATTCAGATGCACAGTTCGCAGGTTCTTCATCAGTTCCAGCACACGTAGAAATGATGGGTCTTATCGGTGCAGGTAACAACCCAATGGTAGGTATGACAGTTTCTACAGCAGTTTCAATTGAAGAAGCAGCAAAGGCTGGTAAGTTCTAATTGTAAATACTGACTAAAAGTATAAATGAAAGGAATCGGAGTAATCCGGTTCCTTTTTTTTATGAAAATCTACAAAAAAATCTCTATATTTGTTATAATAATGTTTAGGTGTAAAACTGTCATAGGTGAATAGTAAGAAGTAAAAAGGGAGGGGAACGCTTGAGTGCTAATAAGTTTTATGACAAGTTAATGCATTTTCTTGTTCATAACAGTTTATTCTTTACTGTTATTGTAATGGGGCTTGTTCATATTGCAATGCTTATTTTTATGCTGTGCTTTCGTGTATATCCACTAGTTCAGTTTAATATATTAAGCGTTGTGGTTTATTCGTTTTGTCTTCTTTTGGCCAAGACAGGTTACATTATGCCTGTATATATAAGCATAATGCTTGAAGTATTCTCTTATTCCCTTTTATCAACCTGGTATATTGGATGGGACAGCGGCTGTCACCATTTTCTATTCTCAATTGTTCCAATAATTGTATATTTCGGTGCAGCATTATTTAAGGGTAAAAAAAGATGGATTGTCGTAATCCTTCTTGTGCTTGATTTTGTTACTTTTGCAACCATTCGTCTTATATATTCTGAAGCTATTCCATTATATCAACTTAATTCAGCAAGTTCGCAGGCATTGAATATATTTGTAAACTTCGTAATGATTTTTTCAGTCTGCTTCTATAACTACATGTATATTTATTCCAGCGAAGAAATGATGGTTAATCTTCAGAAGCAGAATAAGCAGTTATCTGTTGATGCCAAGGAAGATGAACTTACCAATCTTCTTAACAGAAGAGGCTTCCTTCCTATAGTTGATTCACTTATGAATGAGGAGCCGAAACATCATTTCTGCATCGCATTCTGCGACGTGGATAATTTTAAAAGAATTAACGATTCATATGGTCATGACTGTGGTGATGAGGTTTTAAGACATATCACAAACGTTATTAAAAAAGAGATGCATGGCTGCGACATATGCAGATGGGGCGGTGAGGAATTCATCATCCTTATGAGAGATTATGACATGAATGTGGCGATTCAGAAGATGGAGTATCTTAGAAAGACAATAGAGACTAATGATACCGTGTTCTATAATAAGCATATCAGCGCAACCATGACCATCGGTGTTGAAGAATGCAGCGATATTTATCATGATCCTGAAGATGTTATTAAGACGGCTGATGAAAGAATGTATTATGGTAAGCAGCATGGTAAGAACATAGTTATAGCAAGTACTGAGGAAGAAGAAACACACGAAGAAGAAACTGTGTCAGAGTAATTTAAGTCCCTGTAAATGAAGATTTACAGGGATTATTATGTTATAAAGGGGTTAAAAATGGTAGTTACAATTTATGATGACAGGATTAAACTCGACGGTGATCTGGCCATACCAAGAGATTACGATGGCAAAGGTAAAATCCCCGTCGCGCTGATTATTCACGGCTTTACAGGCAACAAGGAAGAAGAACATCTGGTGGCAATATCGGATGTGCTTAATGACCTTGGAATTGCAACTTTAAGAGTTGATATGTATGGTCATGGAAGAAGTGATGGAAGATTTTTTAATCATACTTTAAATAAGTGGATTCAAAATGGTCTGGCTGCCATTGATTATCTTAAAGAGGATGGCAGATTCTCTGATATTTATTTATGTGGTCATTCCCAGGGAGGCCTTATGGTAATGCTGCTTGCGGCAATGGAAAGAGATAAAGTTAAACTTTTAATTCCGTTGTCACCGGCAACCATGATACCAAAGGGATGCAGGGAAGGTGATATGCTTGGAACAAGATTTGATCCTGTTAATGTGCCGGATGAGGTACACTCACCTGATGGCTGGGTACTTGGCGGAAATTATGTAAGAGTAGCTCAGACAATATACGTGGAAGAAGCAGTAAAGAAATATACAGGTCCTGTATTAGTGGTTCACGGAGATGCCGACATGACTGTTGACATTGAAGAAACAAAGAAGGACTGCAGCGGATATGCCAATTGTAAGTTCGTGACAATTAAGGGAGATTCGCACTGCTATGATTACCATCTTGATGAGGTAGTGGCAGCAGTTAAGGAATATGTTTCTGATTTTTTGAAGGAGTAATATATGGCAGTTAAAACATATAAGGCAGAAGTCTTTGACAGTAATAAATACAGACTTGGCGAAGGCCCTTTTTATACCAAAAGTTTAAACCGCCTTTCCTGGATTGATATTTTAGACGGAAGAGTATATACCCTTATAAATGGCAAAAAAGAATATACCGAAGTAGGTCAGCATATCGGCGCCGCAATTCCAATGAAGGATTCAGATGGTTTTATTGTTGCAGGATATGACGGCTTATATACTCTTGAAAATGGAGAGAAGAAACTTCTTTACAGACTTGATAAAGAACTTAAAGATCATCACAGATGCAATGATGCAAGGATGGATAAAAACGGAAGAATCTGGTTCGGCTCAATAGTAGATAATTTCTATGACATAGAATGTTATGGCGGTCTGTATGTCTATGACAAAGGCGTGGTTAAGTGCGCTATAGAAAATACTAAACTTGCCAACGGCCTGGTATGGAGCTCGGATGAAAAGACCTTCTATTTTATTGATACCAACTATGGCGCAGTATTTAAATATGATTACGATGCCATAAATGGAGAAATATCAAACAGACAGGAATTCATAAGAATAACTGACGGCTTCCCTGACGGAATGTGCATCGATTCAAATGATGATTTATGGATTGCCATCTGGGACGGGGGAAAAGTGCATCATAGAGATGGAAGGACCGGTGAACTTAAGGGGATAGTTGAAGTAGATGCAAGAAATGTATCTTCCTGCTGTTTTTATGGAGATAACATGGACATGCTCTTTATTACCACGTCAGGTGAGTACGCAAGTGGTGAGCATGACGGCTGTATCTTCACATGCAAAGTTGACGCCAAAGGCGTTTGATAAAGATAAACAAAAAAGGCGCTTGATTGCCATCTGGGACGGGGGAAAGTGCATCAAAGGCGCTTAATACAAAAAAGGATGATATAAAAATGGAATTTGTAATATCGCATTTAGCTAAAAGTTATGGAAAACATCAGGTATTAACTGATGTTGATTATACCTTCGAAGAGGGCAAAATCTACGGCCTCATAGGTCGAAACGGCGCAGGTAAAACCACGCTGTTTAACTGCCTTAACAGCGATATTGAAACTAATGGAGGCAGATTCTTCTTTAAGGATAGCGAGAAGGAAATTGCTGTTAATTCAAGTGACATAGGTTATGTTCTTTCAACGCCTACAGTTCCTGATTTCATGACAGGAAGAGAATTCATTAAATTCTTTATGGATATTCACTCAGACGGAATTAAAGACCCGATGACCATAGATGAATATATGGATTATGTAATGATACCTGAAGATACCAGAGACCGTCTTATGAAAGACTATTCTCATGGCACCAGGAATAAAATGCAGATGATAGTAAACTTAATAGCCAAGCCAAAACTCATGCTGCTTGATGAGCCTCTTACATCTTTGGATGTAGTTGTGGCTGAAGAGATGAAAGATATATTCAGAAAGCAAAAAGATGGAAGAGTACTGATTTTCTCCACTCACTTACTGGATATAGCATTGGATTTGTGCGACGAAATCATTCTTCTTAATCATGGGAAACTCGAGAAGGTTGATAAATCAAATCTTGATAATGAAGATTTCAAAATAAAGATAATTGAGGCCCTGAAAGATGCAGATAATTCTTAAAGATCTTTGGCGAATTACCAAATTAAGAAATACAATAAATACCAATTTAATACTATATGGCATCAGGCGAATTCCTATAATTGGCGGTTTGTTCAACGATGAAATATATGGCATAAAACTGTTCAAAATCATCGCCTTCATTCTCTCAATTCAGGCAGAAATCTTCAAAGCCATTTTTGGTGATTTTTGTATGTTCGCTCTTCTGGCTATGGGAACATTTGCCATAAATTATGGAACAGGCTGTCCAAAACCCGTTATCTTCCTGTATGGTTTTATAGTGGCATCACTTGTTAATGTATTTAATTTTGAAATCTTTAAAGGAAGCCTGGAAGCAGATTATGCTGTATTCGGTATGGGAATGGATGCCAAAAAGTTTATTATGGCAAGACTTACCTATAGAATAGCCTGGCTGATAATCAGTTATGTTTTATTTGGAATTCCGGCGGCTTTTATTTCAGGAGTTCCGTGGTTTATTGCACTATTGATTCCGCTGACTGGAATAGGATTTGACATAGGCGCCCTGGCTTTAAAGATGTGGATATTCTCATTAAGACAAAAAGGATTTGAGAAGAATAATAAAAAGAAAGATATTTCAATTGAAGGCACCAGCACACTTGTTTTTTTACTGGTTTTTGGAATACTGATGCTTGGATTTGCAGGAATTCCTGTGATTGTTCGTCTGGAAATTGGATTCATTTCATATATATTTTATGCAATTGTATTTTTCGTTGCCATAACCACATTTTTCACCAATGGTGCCATAAAGAAGTTCCCTTACGGATACTACCGAATTGCACTTGCCGGTGAAAAGGTTAAACTTGCCAAAGAAAAGGAAAAGAATAAAAAAGCAAATAGTGGTACGGCGCAGATAAGTAAAGACGTAACCAGAATTAATCAGGGTGAAAATGTTAACAGTGAACTTAATGGATATGCTTATCTTAATGAGATATTCTTTAAAAGACATAAGAATATCCTGTCTGTCAGATTGCTGCTTATGACATTATTAGCACTTGGCGCATTTATATTTGGATCATTTCTCATATATTTAGAAGTATTTAAGTTGCATGCTCCGGAGAAATCAGTGATAAGAGGCTTGTTTACAAGACATGCGGGAGTCATTTTGCCTGCAGTATGGTCATTAAATTATACTGACTATATATGTCATGTTATGTTTGCAAACTGCGATTCTGTAATGCTTAAATATAATTTTTACAAAAGCCCGGATGCGCTGGTAAGGATGTATAAGGAGCGTTTAATATCTGTAATAAGAGCGAATTCAATCCCGGCTGTTATTGTTGCGATATTCAGTGTGGTTTCCGTACTGATTACCGGTGGTGAAGAAACACCGTTTCAGTGCATATTTAATGTTCTTCTGGTGGGAACAGGACTTGTGGCTGCATCTGCATGGTATTTAAGCATATATTATCTTGTTCAGCCTTATGCCAGTAATCTGCAGGTTAAATCCAAATTATATTCTGCTTTGAATTTTGTAATAGCTGCTTTGCAGTTTCTTATAATATTTATTCCGATACCGGCCTGGATACTTTGTCTTGTATGTGTGCCGGGAACCTTGTTGGCTATTTATGTATTTATGATGCTTATCAGAGTAATATCTCCTAAGACATTCAGAATCAGATGATTGATGTTGCACTTTTGTTGTAGCATTTAATATAAAGTTTTATTAGATTTGAAAATTATGTAAAAGATTAATTCTTTGGAAAGGAAAGCTTATGAAGGAAGTAGAAAATGAAGTTGATTTAGTAGAATTACAGAAGGAAATTGATAAGCGTAAAGTTGAAGATGAAAAGAAAAAGAAATCCTGTTATAGAGCATTTGACATGGTTAATTCTAATCTGGGTTCCGGTATTTCCACTAAAGAAGGTGAAGCTTTGGGCCAGTCTACTGATAGTAGTAAATTATCGTATTATGCGCAGGAAAACTATCCTCAGGCTTTTAATTACCAGGATTATGAAGGTGAATTCTACACTCCAATGGGAGTAACTGTTAAAATCATTCCGGGTTCCAGTGCAAAAGATTTTAAAAAATGGACTAAGGATGCTAAAGCGTTCAACAAAAAGGTAGAAAAATATATTGATGAAACAGCTTCAAATGAAGAAATAAGTGAGGAGTATGCAGAAGTATTTAAGGCTATCACTACAGACCGTATTAATCGTACACTTGAAGGTTATTCAGATGATTATATTTCAAGCAAAACACCTCTTGGTTCAGTTAACTCCGCAATAGATGCCTGCTCGACAGGTAAATTCAACAAAGAATCTGATGAAATGATGAAAAGATGGAACAAAAAGTTTCCACTCTGGTCATATTATAAAAATGGTGAAAAACAGTTAAGAACACTGACTGAATATTGGAAAGAAAAAGAAAAGAATAAAGGTGAATTATCTGCTGAAATAGAAGACAAGTATCGTAAACAGTTATATGAAACAACTGTTAAAATGGTTAATTATCAGCAAAAGATGATGAGCTGCGTTATTGATCCGGATATTAACAAACAGCTGGTTGATGATAATGTATTTGATAAAAATAATAACCCTTATCATATTCATGGTTATTCTGCAAGAGGAATCACAGCAACTTATAAAACTCATGAAACTTATAAAGCCTGTCTTGAAAATGGATGGGCGATAGATGATATTGCTCTTGTGGCTGCTTTCTCAACTTATCTGTCATATACAGAGAGCTGCGTAATGAGCAAAAGATCAGCACTTACCCTGAAAAATGCAGAGTTCAGGGATGAACCAAAATTTAATAATGATCCTGAAGGCAAAAAACTCAATCATTATAAGAAAGCTGTGGCTTTGTATGAAAAGATAAAGACCACCAAACTTAAGAATTCGATTGATCGTGAAAATTTTATTAACGAAATGTCTGACATCATAAATGAAGCAAGAGAAAAGAATCTGTATTTTTCTGATGGTGCTAATAATACCAGTTCTGTATTTGGCTACTTTGATCAGGTGAAAGAGGATGTTGATTTCCGCACAAAACTAATTGATGCAGGGCTTGAAAAGGCAACATTTAATACTGATTTTACCAAATCAGAAAGAGATATTAAATTCACTGATGCCGTAAATAAATTTAATGTTCCAAGAACGCGTAACAGAGAGTCTGATGAGCACAAAAATCTTAGAGAGGCTGTTGAAGGTCTTCAGCATTTGCTTGAAAGCAAAATCAGTTTAGAGAAGGATGAAAAAGCAAAGAAGAAAGTTTTAATTAATCAGGCAAAAGAAAAAGCTGAGAAAGATCCTAATAATTTTAAAGAACTCACCAAAGAGCAGATTGACAAAATCAGTATTTTCAACTCCAAAGACGCTGCTATGAATTTTGCCGATTCTTACCTGGCCAAACTTGATGAAGTTGTATATAAATCACGTTTATATCAGAAGGAAAAGGCCGGAACTTCATCACCTGTAGGTTTAGACAGACTGAATGGTGCAAAAGAAGTAGAAGCATTTGCCAAAATGGAACGTAATCGCCTGCTTAAACAGTTTATAAAACAAGGTTTCCTTCAAAAAACTGCTGACTTACATACTTTTAGAGTGAATCTTGCAGTTCATAATATGGAAAAGGCCTATGAAGGTATTATGAGTAAGGATGAGATGCCTAAGACGAAGGCTGGAAAAGAGAACTTTAACAGTATGGTAGCAGATATTTATGTATCTAAAATGGCTTCCATGCCAAGTAATCGTCCTTTGATAGATGTAATGGGAAATAAACTTCTTAAAGAAGAGATTATGAAGGACAAAGATTTTAAGAAGATGATGGATGATTACTACAAAGATAAAACAATGACTCCGGCCAAACTTGTGGAGAGTGTTATTAGTTCAAATAAGCTTTTGGAGATGAAAAACCTTAATAAAACTGTTAAAGAAGAAGCTAAATTTAGAAATGACAAGGCTAAAGAAGCGTATGATAAAATGACTAAAAACGTCCCAAAGAGATGAGATTGAATAATAATTAATTAAAGAATCAGGTTTTATGACCCGGTATATGTAAAAAAAGCATATACCGGGCTTTTTTTAGTATAATTATTGGTCCTTCAAAGTTTGTATTTATACATTATAAGTGCTATAATATGTTTGATTGTGCATAAGAAAGGAAGTGGACACATGAGTAAGAAACAAAGAATCTGGTCCATCCTTGTATTTGCATTGATTCTGATAGCGCTTTTAATCGGTATTATATTAACCGGTGGCGGCGGGGCAGAAGAGGAATCCATACAGGATGTTCTTAAAGATGCCGTGCTGCATGAGCATGCCAAAGTCAGTCTTTTTGGAATTAAGGATGTGAATCCCGGACTGATTTCGGCTATAAGCGTAACGGGAATTATGCTTGTATTTGGATTGATATGCAGATTATTTATTATTCCAAGATTTAAAATGATCCCCGGTAAATTCCAGTTATGCCTGGAGAGTATGGTGGGAATTTTTGATGGGCTTGCCAAGACTAACAGCCCACACAGAAATGGTTTCTTAGGAGCATACATATTTACTGCGGGTGTATATATTTTCATCGGAACCATGTTTGAAATGTTTGGCTTCCAGGCCATAACGATTCATGGCACACCGGTATCACTGCCGGCTCCATTAGCAGATATTAATGGTGCGATAATGCTGGGATGTTTGTCATATACATTTATTTTAGTAGGTGGTGTGACATCAAACGGATTCAAGGGCTTACTTAAGACTTTGAAAGATTTCTCGCTGCCGTTGTCAATGAGCTTCCGTCTCTTTGGTGCTCTCCTTAGTGGTGCACTTGTTACGGAACTTGTTTACTACTATTCAGTATTAAGTTATGTACTGCCGGTAGTTGTAGGTGTACTCTTTACCGTACTTCATGCAGTAATACAGGCTTACGTACTTACAATGCTGACATCCATGTTCTATGGTGAGGTAACAGAGAAACATCCAAAAAAGGTTAAAGAAAAGAATAATAAAGCGCAGAATGCGGAGGTAATGGAATGAAAACATTGAATAAAATTATGATTATGGTTGCGATGGCAGCATTACTTGCAGGTATTGTATTTGTTCCTGTTAAAGTTAAGGCTGCAGAGGCAGAAGAAACACAGGTTACAACAGAAGCAGAAGGTAGTGCTGAAATTGCTGAGATTTCTTCACAGGGCAGTATTTTGAGCAGTAAAGCTTATGCAGCAGCAATAGCAATTGGTCTTGCAGCACTTGGTGGTACAATCGCCATGGGTCTTGCAGTTGCCAAGGCAGCTGAAGGTGTTGCACGTCAGCCGGAAGCAACAAGTAAGATACAGACAGTTATGATGCTTGGTCTTGTATTCGTGGAGACAGTTGTTATTTATGCTCTTATCATAGCCGTTCTGGTTATATTCGTATTATAAGTTTAGGAAAGCAGGTGAATGTGCATGAATTTGCCACTTAATATTGATATACAGCAGATACTCTTGCATCTTTTGAACTTCACAATTTTATTCGGAATTTTATACTTCCTTTTATATTCTCCGGTAAAGAAGTTCATGGAGAAAAGAGAACAGTATTATAAAGATATGGACGCTGAAGCTAAAGGCGAGCTTGAGAAAGCTAAAGCGAATAATGCCGAGAGCGAGAAGAAGTTAGCTGATCTTGATAATGAACTTTCCCTTATGAGAAAGTCCATGAATGCTGACATGGATGAAGCAAGAGAACAGATGATATCCGAGGCTAGGAAAGAAGCCAAGGAAATCATTAACAGTGCTAATTCCAAGGCTATGATGGATAGAGAAAGAATCATGGCTGAAACTCAGAATGAGATTAAGGAAATGGTTGCCAAGGCAACAGAAAAAATTGTTCTTAATTCAGAAGTTGGTGAAAGCTATGATGACTTCTTAGCTTCTGTTGAAAGGAAAGATTCAGATGTCTAGTAAAGTTGATGCATTAAAAGCAATTATATATTCAAGTGCTGCACCTAATGATACTCAGCTTAAGCGTTTCAAAAATTTCCTTGCCAACAAGTATGGCAGAGAAATGGAAGTTGAATGGGTTAAGAATGATGACCTTGAAGGCGGCTTCAAGCTCGAGGTAGGTACTGAAACTTATGAATGGAGTTCTCTTGGAAGATTAAGACAGTTCAAAGAGGCTTTGGAGAATATTCCTGAGCAGCAGGAGAATGTTATCTCTCTTATCAGAGAGACTCTTGATAACTGGACTCCTTCAGTATATGAGGAAGAAACAGGTGTTGTACTTACAGTAGGTGATGGTATTGCCACAATTTCCGGTCTTGCAGGTGCTACATACGGCGAGATACTTGTATTCGAATCAGGTATTAAGGGTATGGCTCTTGACCTTCAGGAAGACTACGTAGGCTGCATCTTATTTGATGATGATGCGCTCGTATATGAAGGAAGCTATGTAAGAAGAACACATAAGACTGCCGGTGTACCGGTGGGCGATGATTTTGTCGGAAGAATTGTTAATCCGCTTGGTGAAGCAATTGACGGACTTGAGGATATTGTTCCGCAAGGCTACAGAGCAATTGAGAGCCCGGCTCCCGGTATTATTGACAGACAGCCTGTTAATAAGCCTATGGAAACAGGTATTCTTACCATTGACTCAATGTTCCCAATCGGACGCGGACAAAGAGAACTTATTATCGGCGACAGACAGACTGGTAAAACCGCCGTCGCCCTTGACACAATAGTTAACCAGAAGGGCAAGGATGTAATCTGCATCTATGTTGCAATCGGACAGAAGTCCAGTTCAGTTGCCCAGCTTGTTAACAATCTTAAGAAGAGGGGAGCAATGGATTATACAATCGTTGTATTTGCTTCAGCATCTGATCCGGCGCCTCTTCAGTATATTGCTCCATATTCAGGATGCTCAATTGGTGAGTATTTCATGGAGAAGGGCAGAGATGTACTTATTATCTATGATGATTTATCAAAGCATGCCATAGCATACAGATCCTTAAGCCTTCTTTTAGGACGTTCTCCGGGACGTGAGGCTTATCCTGGTGACGTATTCTATCTGCATTCAAGATTACTTGAAAGAGCAGCTCATTTAAGTGATGAGAAGGGTGGCGGTTCCATAACTGCACTTCCTATCGTTGAGACACAGGCAGGCGATGTATCAGCATATATCCCTACAAATATCATATCCATCACAGATGGTCAGATATTCTTGGAGAGTGACCTTTTCTTCGAAGGACAGAGACCTGCGGTTAACGTTGGTTTGTCTGTATCGAGAGTTGGTGGCGCAGCTCAGACCAAGGCCATGAAGAAGGCTACAGGTACACTTAGACTTGACTTATCACAGTACAGAGAAATGGAAGTATTTACACAGTTCTCAAGTGACCTTGATGAGGCAACCAAGAATACACTTACCTATGGTCAGGGGCTGATGCAGTTATTAAGACAGCCTCAGTATGCTCCTTATTCACAGGCTGAGCAGGTTGTTATATTAGTTACATCAGGCGCAAGATTATTCATTGAATATCCTGTTAAGAAGATAAGAGAAATCGTTAAGGGTATGCTGGCGTATTTTGACGAAGAAAGACACGATATCATGGATAAGATTAATAAGACAGGTCATATGTCAGATGATGACAGAGATTATATTATTAAGAGTGCCAAAGAGTATTTAAGCACACTGGAGATAAAGAAATAAGGCGGTGATTTAATTGTCAGACATGAAGGATATCAAAAACCGCATAGGCAGTGTTAAGGATACTCAGAAGATAATTAATGCCATGTATCTGATTTCTTCCACCAAGCTTAGAAAAGCAAGGAAGGAACTGGATTCAACCAATCCATATTTTAATGCCATATCAAGAGAGATAAGAAGAATTCTTTCAACCACTGAAGGTGATATAGAGCACAGGTATTTTTATCCGTCGAAGTTTCCAAAGGGCAAGACAGATATCGATGGCCCTTATGGTTATATTGTTGTTACCGCAGACCGTGGTCTTGCCGGTGATTATAACCTTAATATAATCAAGGAAGCCCGTCAGCTTATGGGTAAGGATGGTAATGTATTCTATACCGTTGGTGAATATGGAAGACATTATATGGAAGTGCATGGCCAGGAAGTTAGAAAGAGTTTCATATATCCAACCCACGCTCCAAGCTTAAGTTATGCCAGAAAGATTTGTAATGAGGTCATGGAAGATTTTGACGCTGGTGTAATTAATAAGATTTGCATTATTTATACAGATTACGTAAGCAGTGTGGAGACCAAGCCAAGACTTATGAGAATACTGCCTTTCAGGCGTAGTGATTTTAACAATGTTAAGGCGAAAAGCGGAAATAAGCCGGATTATGAATTGATGCCATCAATTTCTGAGGTCCTGGAAAGCATTATTCCAAGTTACGTACTTGGTACGATTTACGGTGCACTGGTAGACAGTTTTTACTGCGAGCAGAATGCCAGAATGAATGCCATGAATAATGCCAATAACAATGCTCAGGAATTAATCGCAGATTTAACCAAACAGTATAATTATACAAGACAGAATATTATTACACAGGAAGTTACAGAGGTTGCTGCCGGGGCTAGAGCCCATAAGAAGAAGAGAGAGCAAGCTCTAAAGAAAGGTGAGTCATAAAATGGCAGGTAAAATAGTCAGCGTATCAGGTTCTGTTATCGACGTAAGATTTACAGACGAAAGATTACCGAGAATCAAAGAAGCACTTACTGTAGATGTTAATGGTGAAACATTAGTCATGGAAGTTGCTCAGCATATAGGTGGAGACATGGTAAGATGTATCATGCTTGCCACTTCTGAAGGCATAGGCAGAGGAATGAAGGTTACTGCAACAGGTAACAATATTACCGTTCCTGTTGGTCAGAAGACTTTGGGCCGTATGTTTAACGTTGTTGGTACACCAATTGACGGCATGGATCCGATTCCTGATGATGTGGAGAGATGGCCTATTCATCATAAGGCACCTTCCTTCAAGGAACAGAGACCTGCAGTTGAGATTCTTGAAACAGGTATTAAGGTAATCGACCTTCTTGAGCCATATCCAAAGGGTGGCAAAATCGGCCTCTTCGGTGGTGCCGGTGTAGGTAAGACAGTTCTTATTCAGGAACTTATTCATAACGTTGCCATGGAGCACGGCGGATATTCAATATATGCCGGTGTAGGTGAGCGTTCAAGAGAGGGTAACGACCTTTGGAGAGAGATGAATGAAAGTGGCGTTATTGATAAAATCGCCCTTGTATTCGGTCAGATGAATGAGGCTCCTGGCGTAAGAATGAGAGTTGCGCTTTCAGGTCTTACAATGGCAGAGTACTTCAGAGAGAAAGAAGATAAGGATGTACTTCTTTTCATAGATAATATTTTCCGTTTCGTACAGGCAGGTTCCGAGGTTTCAACACTTCTTGGACGTATGCCATCAGCCGTTGGTTATCAGCCAACACTTGCTGAGGAAATGGGTGCTCTTCAGGAGAGAATTACATCAACAAAGACAGGTTCAGTTACATCAGTTCAGGCTGTATATGTGCCTGCTGATGACTTAACAGACCCTGCTCCTTCAACAACATTCTCACACCTTGATGCAACTACAGTACTTAGCCGTAAAATCGCCGAAATGGGTATTTATCCGGCGGTTGACCCACTGGCATCTTCATCAAGAATTCTTACAGAGGAGAATGTGGGACTCGATCATTTTGAAACAGCGAACAGAGTGCAGCAGACACTTCAGAAATATAAGGAATTACAGGATATTATCACTATCCTTGGTATGGAAGAATTGGGCGAGGAAGACAAGCTCATCGTTAACAGAGCACGTAAGATTCAAAGATTCTTATCACAGCCTATGTTTGTTGCCGAGAAGTTTACAGGTACCAACGGTGCTTTCGTAACAATTGAGGATACTATCAGAGGATTTAAGGCTATACTTGATGGTGAAGTAGATAATCTTCCTGAAAGTGCTTTCTTCAATGTTGGTACTTTAGAGGATGCATATACCAAGGCTGAGAAGCTTTAAGAGGGTGAATAGGAGACTATAATGGAAGTTTTCAATTTACATATTCTAACAGCCACTAAAACCTTTTATGAAGGCGATTGTGAGTCCATAGTTATTCCTACACCAAATGGAAGATATGGTATACAGGCTAATCATCAGGATATGATGGCAGCCATTATTCCGGGAAAACTGGAACTTACCATACCGGGGGAAAAGAAGAAAAGAATTGCGGCCATTTCAACAGGGGTTGCCATTGTGGAAGATAATGATGTTCAGATTCTTTCAGAATCGGCGGAGTGGCCGGAAGAAATTGATATTGTAAGGGCAGAAACGGCAGCTAAAGAGGCAGAGGAAGAACTTAAGAATGATACCAGTTCAAGGCAGATTCTGAGTGCTGAAGCCAGAATAGCAAGAGCTCTTAACAGATTAAGCATTAAAAAAGAATTTGGGGATAAATAAAACTATAATGATAAGGGGGTAGATCTATGAAACTACACTTTATTGGGGCAGATCACGAGGTTACGGGTTCGGCGCATTTTATCAAGGCGTGCGGGCTTAATATGCTTGTTGATTACGGTATGGAACAGGGCGTCAATGTCTTGGAGAATGAGCCTCTTCCGGTACCGGCATCTGAAATCAATTATGTTTTCCTAACACATGCTCATGTGGATCATTCCGGTATGTTGCCATATTTATATGCTCTTGGCTTTAGAGGCAGGGTAATTACCACAGTTGCAACTGCAGATTTGTGCAGCATAATGCTTAGAGACTGTGCACACATTCAAATGCAGGAAGCAGAGTGGAAGAGCAGAAAGAATAAAAGAGGCGGTGATTTTGGCCCGGCTGAACCTTTGTATACAATGGAAGATGCTGATGGAGTTATTGCCAGAATTGACGGCTATAATTATAACGAGAAATATAATATCGCGGAAGGTGTGGACTGCCGTTTTACCGATATAGGACATCTTCTTGGCAGTGCAAGTATTGAACTCTGGCTTACAGAGAATGGCATAACCAAAAAGCTGGTATTCTCAGGTGATATAGGTAATACCGACCAGCCGTTAATTAAGGATCCTGAATATACCAAGGATGCTGACGTTGTAGTAATGGAATCCACCTACGGTAACAGATATCATGAGCGTAATCGTCTTGATTATGTATCTGAGCTTACTGCGATTTTAAGGGAGACATTCCAAAGAGGCGGTAATGTTGTAATCCCTTCGTTTGCAGTTGGAAGAACTCAGGAGATGTTATATTTCATTCGTCAGCTTAAGGCAGATCGTCTCCTGGAAGAATTTCAGGATTTTGAGGTATATGTGGACAGCCCTCTGGCTGTGGATGCGACGGAAATATTCAAGAATAATATTTACAGCTGTTTTGATGAAGAAGCGATGGAACTGGTTAATCAGGGTATCAATCCTCTGACATTCCCGGGACTTAAGCTTACCATCACATCCGAGGAATCCAAAGAGATTAACTTTAATGAGAAACCGAAGGTAATTATTTCTGCATCAGGTATGTGTGAGGCAGGCCGTATAAGACATCATCTTAAACATAATCTCTGGAGAGAAGAGTGTACGATTCTTTTCGTTGGTTATCAGGCTGTAGGTACCCTGGGAAGAAGAATTGTTGATTATGGCGCTGACAGGGATAATGATCCGTTGGTAGGTCTTGATCCAAACAGAAATACAATTAAGCTTTTCGGTGAAGCTGTGGAGATGAAGGCACATATTAAAGTGCTTGCAGGTATGTCAGGACATGCTGACAAGCAGGGCCTTACAGACTGGATTAATGCATTTGAGAAGCAGCCTGAGAGAGTATTCATAGTTCATGGTGAAGACTCAGTGGCTGAGGAATTCAAAGAATATCTCCATAATGAATATGGACATAATTCGTTTGCTCCATACAGTGGAACAATATATGATATTTTAACTGATGACTTTGATTATGTTGCAGAACCTCATTACATTAAAGAGACTAAGAAGACCGAGGGCGGCAGAAAAGTATCTGAAGTATTCGCAAGACTTCTTGCGGCAGGCAACAGACTGCTTACGGTTATTAATCATAATGAGGGTGGAACAAATAAAGATCTGGCCAAGTTCGCAGATCAGATTAATTCCCTTTGTGATAAGTGGGACAGATAATCAGATAATTACAGACCATGTAATTAAGTATATGTTAATTACAGATTAAGAAGCCTGTTACAAAGAGCAATCTTAGCTTCAGAATCATTTAAGCCGGTATTCAGTATAGTGATGTTACCTTTATGGTCAGCGTCATTGCTGAGGCCGGCTTCTTTAATTCTTCTCTGGATTTCACGGGCTGTACCAAGGCTTCCGTCATAAAGGGTAATATCATCTCTTTGAAGATAGGAGATGATTTCTTTTTTTAGGAATGGATAGTGAGTGCAGCCAAGTACAATACTCTCTGTAATGTCATTAAGATATGGTGAGAGAGTACTCTTGAAATATTTATCAAGTTCAGGACCTTCTACAATTCCTGCTTCAACAAATTCCATAAGACCTTTACATGGAACAGGAATAATGACAGCCTGATTCTCATATAATTTAAGGAGATTCTTAAATTTCTCCTGAGCAATTGTCATAGGTGTGGCCATAACCAGGATTTCACCACCGTGGTTGTGAAGTACAGCAGGTTTAATGGCAGGCTCTATGCCAACAAGTGGAAAGTTAGGATACAGATTTCTTAAGTCTCTTACAGCAGCGCTGGTAGCAGTATTACAGGCAACAACAAGGCCCTTGATATGATGCTCATTAATTAAGGTTTTAACCACGTTATAGGTCAGTTCCTTAATTGTCATGGTATCTTTGGTGCCATATGGAGCATTGGCAGAGTCACCAATGTAAACAAAATCTTCATTTGGCATTATTGCTACTGCTTCTTTAAGTACGCTGATTCCGCCTACGCCTGAATCCATAAAGCCGATAGGCATAGATTTATCCAGGTTATCAAGCTTTGGCATATTCTGATTAAGAGTATTTGTATCCATTGTTATACCTTCAAAAATTATTTTTTATATTCATAATTAGGGTCAGCAGGATAGCCCCCCTTTAATTTCTGCATGGCTCTCTGGTTAGCATCTTTGGACTCTTTCCAAGGGTCATTGGTATGCTTATAATCAAATTTCTCAATAAGCCAGTTAACATCTTCCTGAATACGGGCCATATTCTCTACCATAAGTGGTTTTGTTATCTCATAGAATTCGGCTTTTTGCTTATCATTAAGCTTCTTGTCAGCCTCTTCACATAAATCGCCGTAATGGCTTAAACAAAAGCCCTTGCTGTCCTTAATCTTCTGAACGAATTCAGGATCTTTTTTCCATAATACAAAGAAAGTATCAAGATATCTTGCATAGGTTTCCTTAAAAGCATTGCAGATAAAACAGGATTCTTCCTTACCTTTAATCCAGGCATTAATGGGATTGGATATTTCCTCAGACTTTGAGAATCTTGATTTAAGAGTTGTTTTACCCGGTGTATATGAATTAAGGGTTTTCTCCATTTCGGAGCGCATGGACATAAGATGTGTCTTAAGCATCCAGGCATTGCCCAAAGTATTGCCATATAAAAACATCTTACGATAATGCATCTTGCAAAAACCTGCCTTATCGGTCTGTTCCCTGATATCGCTTACCATATATGAAGAACCTGAACCTAAAACAAAATCCAGCTGGTTCTGTTCAACTTCTCTTTCTACAAAGCAGAAAGGACATTCATCATGAGCATTAACTGCGTCATTAAGTGGGATTGTATAGAGTTGTTCCTTCATATTGGCCCCTTTCCATTAATTCATCTGATAAAGATACTTGAGCAAAATAACCGCCTTCTCAGGTCTCGTCGAATAAGAAACAATAGAATAAACTATTTCCTGTTTTGTTTCTTCATTGGCATTATTAGGATAAAGATTATATGACTTAACGAGCGGCGCATCAGTTATATATATTCCGATGGGATAGAGGTTATGATCCTCTGCTTCATAATAATAAACCAGCCCCTGTTCATCAAAATAATTAAAGGTTTCTTCATCCAGATATTTATCTATTGTTTTAGAGAAAAAGTTGGCATTAACATAGTAGTTTATGACATCAGTAGGACCTGCGATAAAATCCAGGTCTCCACGCTCGCCTTCAGCAGTCATTGCGATGTCCTGCGCAAGAGTATAGGAATCTGATACGTTATAATCAATATTTGTCACATAATCAATTCCGACTCTGTATGATTTAAGGTCTATCTTAGCATAATCCGTAAAGGCATCCGTAAGTTTTGTTACATCTGAAGTTATGGTCATGTCATCATAACCGGTATTAAGAAAATAGCCTTTAAATCCAAATGGAAGAGGCTTAAATACAGTTAAGTGAAGTATCAGATATATAACAAATATGATTGCAACAGCTGCAATCATTACATAATACTTATTGTAATACCAGAAATGCTCCCATTTCTGTTTAGGAGTCATATCTTTTAATTTTTTATTCTGCTCTTTGATTTCGTCTTTCAGAGCCATTTTTTCTTTCTTCCTTTTGCAAATAATAACAGACTAATTATAGCATAACGGGGTGTGTAAAACAATGAAGTAAGGGATTAACAATTTGAAACCGAAGGATATTGTGTTATAATTGATGTAATTATTGATAAAAAAAGGAGATTACTCATGAATATAACCATTACAGGAAATCTGGGTGCAGGTAAAACCACAATATGTAAGTTTTTGAATCAAAATGGTTATGAAATAATCTCAACAGGTAAGATATTTCGTCAGATTGCTGATGAAAAGGGCATTACTGTTTTAGAGATGAATGAACTTGCCAAGACAGATCCTTCAGTTGATAAGATGATAGATGACAGAAGTGTTAAGCTCGGTAAGGAAAAGGATAATGCCATATTCGATTCAAGAATGGCATGGCATTTCATTCCGGACAGTTTCAAGGTATTCTTACTTGCAGATACCAATGAATCAGGAAGAAGAGTATTATCAGATACGGAAAGAAATGCTGAGAAATATTCTTCCATAGAGGAAGCAACACGTAATCTTTATGAGAGAATGTCCATGGAGAGAGCAAGATTCAAGGAACTCTACGATGTTGATTATCTGTCTAAGGATAATTTCAATTTAATCATAGACAGCACAGCAGCAACTCCTGAACAGATTTCAAAAGAGATTATCAGACAGTTTGAAGCATATAAGAAAGAGCCATTTGTCGGCAAGGTTGAACTTTGCGTTGCCAATGTATATCCGACAGAGAGTTTTGAAGAATTCAGCTCATTAACTCTTGATGGATATTTAGAAAAAGAAAAAGACAATGATTCTTTCTGTTCATCAAGCATCATTACCTGCGTGGAGCAAAAAGGAAATATCTTCATGGTGGACGGCCACCACAGAGCCATGGCATCAGCAAAGAGCGGTAAACCGTTCATTGAGGTTAAGGTTGTTAAAGATGACGTGGAAGTTAAGCCATTATTTGAAGATGAATTAAAGAAATACGAAAAGACTGGAAATATTACATATAAATACCTTCCAAGCGATAACGTAAATGAGGGATATTTATTCGATTTTTAGAATAGTAATAACAGTTTATAAAGGGCTTGCCTTAAATGGCAGGCTCTTTTAATTTTTTAAATTATTTTGGTTGTCAACTTAACCTTATTGTGATATTCTAATATGAATAGCACAGTCTATTTCTATTTTTCTATAATGTTTTGGTTCTGGGGAAGGTGGAAACACCAAATTATCATACTGTGGCAATGATCTTGCAACAGCTACTTTGGGAAAAGATTGAAGGATTAATAATGAACGAAGCATATAAAGAACTTCTTATACAGCAGACGGACAAGACGCCGCAGGTTGTTGCAATTATACTTGTTGCGGCAACGTTTGTGCAGGCATTATGTGCCGTATTAGTTCATCCTTTGTTCTTTGTAGGTGTTCTTGTAAGCGGAATACTTGCATATGTCTTAGGATTTCGCAGAATTACAACAGAATATGAATTTACATATATGGATAAGGAATTACGTATAGACAGAATCTACAACAGGTCTAAACGTAAACATATGGAAGATCTGGACTTAAATAAGATGGAGATTTTGGCTAAGAATGATTCAGACAAGATTAAGTCTTATGAGAACAGACAGTGCACAAATACCAATTATTCAACCAATGAAGATAATACAGAGACTTTAAAGAATTATACAATGTATTATGATGGCAAGAGACGCATTATGTTTTCCTTTGATGAGGAGATGATAGAGTGCATCAGAAGACTTGCCCCTATGAAGGTCGAGAATTTTAAATAATATAAAAAATAAGAATGGAGGAAAAACAATGGGAACAGTTGTAGGTGAAGGAATTACATTTGATGATGTATTACTTATTCCGGGTTATTCTGAGGTTATTCCTAATCAGGTTGACTTATCAACTTATCTGACTAAGACCATACGTCTTAACATCCCTGTAATGAGTGCCGGTATGGACACAGTTACTGAGCACAGAATGGCTATCGCAATGGCCAGACAGGGTGGTATAGGAATTATCCACAAGAATATGTCCATTGAACAGCAGGCAGATGAAGTCGATAAGGTTAAGAGATCAGAATACGGAGTTATTTCAGATCCATTTTATCTGTCACCGGAACATACAATTGCAGATGCCGACGCTCTTATGGCTAAATACAGAATTTCAGGTGTACCTATTACAGAAGGTAAGAAGTTAGTAGGTATTATTACAAACAGAGACCTCAAATTCGAAACAGATATGACCAAGAAGATTAAAGAGTCCATGACATCAGAGAATCTTGTAACTGCAAAGGCTGGTATCACATTAGATGAGGCCAAGAAGATTCTTGCAGATGCAAGAAAAGAGAAATTACCAATCGTGGACGATGATTTTAACTTAGTAGGTCTTATTACAATTAAGGATATCGAGAAGACAATCAAGTATCCATTATCAGCTAAGGATTCACAGGGAAGACTTCTTTGTGGTGCCGGTGTTGGTATTACAGCTAACGTTCTTGAAAGAGTTGATGCTCTTGTTAAGGCTAAGGTTGATGTAATCGTACTTGATTCAGCACATGGTCATTCAGCTAACGTAATCAGATGCGTAAAGATGATCAGAGAAGCTTATCCTGACCTTCAGATTATTGCAGGTAACGTTGCAACAGGCGAGGCTACCAAGGCTCTTATCGAGGCTGGTGCCAATGCTATCAAGGTTGGTATCGGACCTGGTTCAATCTGTACAACAAGAATCGTTGCTGGTATCGGTGTACCACAGATTACAGCAGTTATGGACTGCTACGATGTTGCAAAACAGTATGATATTCCAATCATTGCAGATGGTGGTATCCAGTTCTCAGGTGATATGACCAAGGCTATTGCAGCCGGTGCCAACGTATGTATGATGGGTTCAATCTTCGCAGGCTGCGACGAAAGCCCTGGAGATTTCGAATTATATCAGGGTAGAAAATATAAAGTATACAGAGGTATGGGTTCAATTGCAGCCATGGAAAACGGTTCCAAGGACAGATACTTCCAGTCAGATGCGAAGAAGCTCGTTCCTGAAGGCGTTGAAGGCAGAGTTGCTTACAAGGGAACAGTTGAAGATACAGTATTCCAGCTCATGGGCGGTCTTAGAGCAGGTATGGGATACTGCGGTACCAAGTCAATTGAAGAACTTAAGGAAAACGGCAAGTTTGTCAAAATCTCCGCCGCTGCACTTAGAGAAAGCCATCCACATGATATTCATATCACCAAGGAAGCTCCAAACTACAGCGTAGATTCATAAGTTAAATAATTTAAAGATATTAAATCGAGTAGGAATAAAAACCTACTCGATTTTCTTATTATGTGCTAAAATAACTTTTAGATGCGCATTCAAAATACAGGCGCGTCATAAGGATTTATTATGGATTTGTTTAATTACATGGAACAAGTTAATAAAGAAGCAAGCCAGCCCCTGGCAGCACGCTTAAGGCCAACAAAACTTGAAGATGTTGTGGGACAGGAGCATATTCTGGGGAAGGATAAACTTCTGTACAGGGCAATCAAAGCAGACAAGCTTAGCTCCATTATTCTCTACGGACCTCCGGGCACCGGTAAAACAACTATTGCCAGAGTTATAGCCAATACCACAAGTTCAGATTTTTGTACACTTAATGCAACCACCTCCGGTAAGAAGGATATGGAAGATGTGGTGGCAAAGGCAAAAGAGAATATGGCTCTTCGTAATACAAAGACCATTTTGTTTATAGACGAGATTCACAGGTTCAATAAGGCGCAGCAGGATTTTCTGCTTCCTCATGTGGAAGACGGAACCATCATATTAATTGGTGCCACAACTGAGAATCCTTACTTTGAAGTTAACGGAGCTTTAATATCCCGTTCATCCATATTTAGGTTAGAGGCTCTTACAACAGAGGACATAATGAAACTCTTAGACAGAGCCATAACTGATGTAGAGCAGGGTATGGGAAGTTATAAGGCAGAGATTACGGAAGATGCCAAGAGATTCCTGGCTGAAGGCGCATCAGGAGATGCCCGTAATGCCTTAAATGCTCTGGAAATCGGTGTACTTACAACACCGCGCTCGGAAGATGGAATCATACATATCACTTTGGAAGTTGCATCTGACTGTATACAGAGAAAGGCTTACAGTTTTGATAAGGATGGTGATAATCACTATGACATCATCTCAGCCTTTATAAAGAGCATGAGAGGCTCTGATCCGGATGCGGCGGTTTATTACCTTGCAAGAATGTTAAAGGGCGGAGAGAGCGTCACATTCATCGCTAGACGTATTATGATATGTGCATCAGAAGATGTGGGTAATGCAGATCCGATGGCTTTGGTTGTTGCAACCAATGCTTCACTTGCAGTTGAAAGAGTCGGTATGCCGGAAGCACAGATAATACTTGCACATGCTGCAACATATGTGGCAACGGCGCCAAAGAGTAATTCAGTAGTTAATGCAATATATGAGGCAATGAATACAGTGGAAAATACAGGAAATCTTGCAGTTCCTAATCATTTAAGGGATGCCCATTATCCGGGGGCTGCCAAACTTGGACATGGAACTGATTACAAATATTCACATGATTATCCTAATCACTATGTGGATCAGCAATATCTTCCTTATGAGCTTAAGAAAGAGAAATTCTATGTTCCTGGAGAACTGGGATATGAGAATAAAATTACTGAGCATATGAAGAAGATTAGAGGAGAAGAGTAAAAGAGAGCCACCTTGTAAGGTGGCTCTTTGTTATAGCAGTTGTTCTACTAAATATTTATAAACATCTTTATTTTTCTTTTGCCAGTTGTCACAAACTTCAATGGCCATTTCCTCATCGGGAACGGTGATGGAAATATTCACCAGATCTGAGCGCTGTTCCTTAACTGTAAGGGTAGCAACATATCTGCCATCTTCAGTCTTGGAATAATCCGACATAATTAAATATTCTTCCTTGAAGGAGATTTTGTTCTCCTTAAGATAATTATTCATGTCTTCCATAAGAGACTCTGACAAATTGTCTTTAAGCATCTTGAGTGTATTCTCACCATCTTCTGTTAATGCAAGATAGGTACGATTTCTCTTGGTTGTGGTTGTCAGAAAATTATTATCCTTAAGAAAAGATATGGTAGCTGACAATGTAAGATAATCTGTATATCCCGCTCCGGTTATGAAATCAGAAATCTGCTTAACCGTAAGAGGAATATCAACCTTGCTTAACATATAAAGAATCATTATTTTGTAAAGGTTAATGCTTTCGTTATTCATATCAGATGTTAGCCTTTACTGCAGCGGCAACCTTATCAGCTACGCCCGGCATAAATGGTGCAGGAATTACATAGTCTGCTGAGAGTTCATTCTCAGGAACCATGGAAGCAATTGCTTCAGCTGCTGCAAGTTTCATATTCTCTGTAATCTGTTTTGCTCTGCCTTCCAAAGCACCCTTGAAGATACCAGGGAATGCAACAACGTTGTTGATTTGGTTAGGGAAGTCTGAACGTCCTGTACCAACTACTGCAGCGCCTGCAGCCTTGGCAATATCAGGCATAATTTCAGGAACAGGATTAGCCATTGCAAAAATAATCGCCCCCTCATTCATTGACTTAACCATTTCTTCTGTTACCATGTTAGGAGCAGAAACACCAATGAAGATATCTGTTCCAACCATGGCATCTGCAAGCTTACCTGTCTTATGCTCAAGGTTTGTTACCTTGGCAATTTCAGCCTTTGATGAATTAAGGTTAGGAGCACCATCACATACGATACCCTTGCTGTCGCAGATTGTGATGTACTTGAAGCCGTAACGAAGGAGAAGCTTGGTGATGGCGATACCTGCTGAGCCTGCACCGTTAACAACGATTTTTACTTCTTCTTTCTTCTTGCCTGTAACTTTAAGAGCATTGATTAAGCCTGCAAGTACAACGATTGCTGTACCATGCTGGTCATCATGGAATACAGGAATATCAAGAGTTGCTTTTAATCTTTCTTCAATCTCGAAACATCTTGGAGCAGAAATATCCTCTAAGTTGATTCCGCCGTAAGATGGTGCAAGATATGTAATAGCCTTAATTAATTCTTCGGTATCCTGTGTATCAAGGCAGATAGGAACTGCGTTAACACCACCGAATTCCTTGAATAAAACTGCTTTACCTTCCATAACAGGCATTGCAGCATATGGTCCGATGTTTCCTAAACCAAGAACTGCGCTACCGTCTGAGATAATAGCAATTGTATTTGCTTTCATTGTATATTTATAAGCTGCATCCTTATCTTTAGCAATAACCTTACATGGCTCTGCAACACCAGGTGTATATGCAACAGCTAAGTCTGCATTGGACTTAACAGGTGCCTTGGATACAACGTCTAACTTGCCATTCCATTTGGCATGCATTTCAAGTGCTTCATTTAATTCACTCATGATAAACCTCCGATTGTTTAATTTACTATCCGTCCAACTTTAGACGGCACTAATCATTTTATAATAATAGTACTTACATTGACAAGGATTTTTCGTAAAGTTATCATATTATCATGAGCGAACCGATTATTACATTAGACTTACACAATATGACTACGGATGAGGCAAGGCATATGATAAATAAGACCTTGCAAAGTGCGGATTCTTCCACCTACAGAATCAGGCTGATTCATGGGTATAACAGGGGGGATGCGCTTTTTCGCATGATTAAGGATGAGTACGAGTATTTTGGCCATAAGAAGGTTAAGAGACTGGACCGAGGAGCTAATCCGGGACAGACTGACCTGGTTTTAAGGGAATATTAGTGTTACTCTTTTGTTGCGCATTCTGATATAAAATGGTGAAGTATTGAAAAAAATACCAGGAGGCATATATGGATAATATAAATAATGTTGAACCTAAAGAAAAGAAAAAGAAAGATGAAGAAAAATTAAAAGATGATTTATATATGGCCGCAATCAAAATTGCTGCAGAAAATCGTACCAAAGAGCAGCAGGATATTGTGGATTTTTATGACCGAATCGTTGCCGAAAAAGATAGTATTGAGAAAACTAACAGAAATAACGCTGTTAATCTTGATAATCATGCAAGGCAGTATTCAGGATATCATGATTATGATGGTAATGCCTTCGTTGGTAAGCAAAATATCAAGGATTTGGCTGAGCAGTACAGGGTTTTCTTTGAAGGGGATACCCAGCTTAGAACATTTATTGATGCGATTTTGCATTATACCGAGATAGATACCCATTCTACAAGTGGATATGATGAGGAAGTGGAATTCATTAAGACTCTGCCTCTTTTACTCGAAGAGACTGAGAAATATATCTATAATCTTCAGCAGCAGCATATTGATAAACTTAATAGAATGACAAAAGAAGAATTTGAAGCCATGCCTAAGGCTAAGCAGGATGCTTATAACAAAAAGATGATTAAAGAAGAAGAAACCCTGGATAACTGTTTAAGGGCTGTGGCTAATATCGGACATTATCTTGAGACCATGCTTGATGGAAAACTTGATGAAAAAGCATACAAGAATGTTATGGAAGAATTTAAAGGACAGGTCGAAGAAGCAGATAAGAAAGATTATTCCTTTAATGACTTAAGAGACGAAAACGGTAAATTTTTTTATTACATTAATGCCTCAGGAATTGAACCAAACAAAGAGATGGATTCAGAGGGTATGGGTGCTTTGGAATCTACCATGGTTTTCATGGGAAAGAATACAACTGTTAATGTAGACAGGTCAGATGTGCCGCTCTTCCCGCATGAACCAAGATATACAGATGTTACTCAGGCTTACTCAGGTGAGTGTTATCTGTATTCAGCATTAGGAGAACTTGCCAGATTATATCCATGGAAGATTAAAAACATGATTAAGGATAATGGCGATGGAACATGTACGGTTCGTTTTTATGCCAGGGGAGCCGGTATGAATGGAATGGAATACACTCCTGTATATGTCAGGGTAAGTAAGAGCGTTCCAAAACTTGGACTCGGGGCTTTTGACAGACTTGGTAAGGACTGTATGTGGGTAAATATGATTGAGAAGGCATATGCTTTATCAGGATTACATTATAACAGTGATAAAGGCTATGTACTCCCTGTTAATTTCTCCAGAGAAGATGAAAAAAGGAAACCTTCCATTGCAGGTATAGAAGGTGGATACAGCGCTAATTTCATGGAGACTATCCTTGGAGAGGAAGGTAAGTCAAAAGTTATTCCTCATCCGGACGGAAATGGTGATTTCGAAATCGCGCAGTATATTGAACAGATTAATAACTACGTAGACAAGGGAGTTCCAATGTTTGCAGGCAGTCGTTCAAAGAAGCAGGATGTAAACTTTGTATTCCATCATCATGCTTATGCAATTATCGGAACAGTTAAAACAGAGAATCCGACCAAGTATTTCCTTCGAATCAAGAATCCTCATACCAAAAACGTTAAAATAGCCAATGGTATGGAGTATACACAGGATAAAAACGGAGATTTTAAGGGTAAGTGGGTTAATCTTAAGGACGGTATTTTTGACATGGAATTAAGTGAGTTTTTACATGACTTTGAGCCTATTAACTGTTGTGGAGATGGTTATTTAAGTAAACAGGATCATAGAAAAACCGAAGACTATGAAGTTACCTCCGATTATATGGCAAAAGAATATGAAAAGAAGTGGGTAACAGCGTCCAAACTTTCAGATATCATGAAAGTAAGTAATGATTTATATGATGCCATGGTTGCAACCAATTTCACGTTCTCAAATGATTCAAAGCAGTACACTGAACTTCTTGAGGGACTTAAGGATTTCCGTATGAATGTTGCCTTATCAAGAGGCAAAAAGATGGATGCGTTAAAGGAATATACAAAGACATTAAATGAACTGGTTAAGGCTTATGAGGATCACGTAGCTGAGAATCCAAAACCAAGCACCAGACAGAAAAACAGATTATCAGTCTGCGAATCTGTCAAAATCCTTACCGACTGTATTGACAATGCGAAGAGCCCTGAGGCTGAAATAGGTAAGAAGTATGCTGAAAAACTGATGAATCAGTCATTAAAAAATGCAGGATTTGGCAAGCATTATTTAAAAGAGTATTCAGGCAAATTATATAATAACAGGGCATTTAAAGACCTGGTTAATAAGAATAATGTGCATACTTTATTAAATGCTGACAAGAAGATGATGAATGAGCATCTTAAAGTCATTGAGAAACAGCTTGTTGGAAGAGGAATTGATAACAAGGGTGTTAATATGACGAATATGAATCCTAAACAGAATCTTACAAAGAAACTGTAAAATGGCGCAGAAAATCAAATAATATTGAATAAGCCTTACCAAAATGTTATAATGGGTAAGGCTTTTTATTTTATGTTAAAAGGAGGAACAAACATGAATCCATTCCCAATTATTGGTGCAATTGTGGTCATTATAGTTGTTATTATTGCTTTAATTGCAATACTCTTCATGCTCGGTTATGTTAAAGCTCCGCCTGATATGGCATTTATCATTTCCGGTTATAAGAAGAAAGCGCGTTTTGCCATAGGTAAGGCGACTATCAGAATTCCATTCTTTGAAAGACTGGATAAACTTAATTTAAGACTTATTCCGATTGATGTTAAAACATCCAATGCGGTTCCAACAGCTGATTACATCAACATCAATGTTGATGCAACTGTAAATATCAAGATCAGTTCTGATCCGGAAAAATTACATTTAGCTGCAGAGAACTTCCTTAACAAACCAACTGAATATATTGCTTCAGTTGCAAGAGAAGTTCTTGAAGGTAATGTTCGTGAAATCGTAGGTAAGATGAAACTTGAGGAAATGGTTTCAGACCGTCAGAAGTTCGCTAATCTCGTTAAAGAGAATGCAGAGCCTGACCTTGCAGCAATGGGTCTTGATATTATTTCATTCAACGTTCAGAATTTCGTAGATGGAAACGAAGTTATTGAGAACCTCGGTATTGATAATATCGTTAAGATTAAGAAGGCAGCAGCTATTGCAAGAGCTGAGTCTGAAAGAGATATCAAAGTTGCTCAGGCAGCAGCTGATAAAGAATCCAATGATGCAGCTGTAGCAGCTCAGACAGAAATTGCCAAGAAACAGAATGAACTGGCAATTAAGAAATCTGAACTTTTACAGGAATCAGATACAAAGAGAGCTATGGCAGATGCTGCTTACGAAATCCAGAAGGAAGAGCAGCGTAAAACAATCGAAATTACAACAGCCAATGCTAACATCGCGCGTCAGGAACGTGAGATTGAACTTAAGCAGAAAGAAGTATCTGTTAAAGAGCAGGCTTTGGAAGCTGAGATTAAGAAGCAGGCTGAAGCTGATAAGTATGCAGCACAGCAGAAAGCTGATGCAGCTCTTTACCAGAGACAGAAAGAAGCTGAAGCAAGAAAGTTCGAAGTTGAGAGACAGGCTGAGGCTAAGAAGGCTGAAGCTGAAGCTGCAAGATATGCAAGAGAGCAGGAAGCTGAAGGTATCCGTGCAGTGGGTGAAGCTGAAGCTGCAGCCATTGCTGCCAAGGGTCGTGCCGAAGCTGAAGCAATGGAGAAGAAGGCAGAGGCTTATGCTAAGTATAACAAGGCTGCCGTTGCCGAGATGATGATTAAGGTTCTTCCTGATGTTGCAGCCAAGGTTGCTGAGCCACTTGACCGTATCGATAAGATTACCATTATTGGTGGCGGCGAAGGCGGTTCTAATGGTGTAGATCAGGTAGCAGGTAATGTTCCTGTTGTTATGGCCAAGGTTTTTGAAAGTATGAGAGAGGCTACAGGTATTGATCTTGCAAGCATTATCAATGCTGAATCTTATGAAGCCAAGGTTAACAAGAATGTTACACTTACAGGACTTGATGATGTTAATGTTGTTGTTAAGTCACCTGAAGATAAGAAAGTTAATACTGTTTCTTCATCAGAAGTTACGGAATAGGATTTATGATATTTTAAATATTAAAGGCAAGTCGTTAAGGCTTGCCTTTTTATTATGTTTTAATGGTTTATTTCGTTGTATTTTAGCCTGTTTTAATGGTATAATTATAAAGGTTTTTTTGTTATAGGTGTTTCTATTTCAGATGAGAAGGAGAATGGTATTATGGAAGTTAATATGAATGTACAGGATGATGTTTTATATGTTGAGATTATGGGGAATCTTAATAACAAGACTGCACCTGAGTTAGAAACTATGCTTGAAGAAAAAAGAGATAGTGTTAATGCCATTGTTTTTGATGCTTCAAAACTTGAGTATATTTCATCTGCAGGACTTCGTGTAATTATGGCGACTGAAATCTATATGAACAAGAGTGGAAAGCGCCAGACCAAGTTTATTAATGCTAATAATGACATTATGGAAATACTTGAAATGTGCGGATTCAATAATGTTGTTGAAGTTGAGTAAGTATGTGGGAGATGAAAGATTAGAGGGATAATCTTGGAATAAAGTTATAGTATGTATTATCGTATACAGGATTATATTGGTCTTAGAAAATGGAAATATGTGGACCGCTCAATATACATAAAAAATGTTACTGATGCCAAGCCAGTGTCCAAAGAGCAGTTTGAAAAACTTCTTCTTTGTGATTCGGAACATGATTTAGTTAAAGATGAAGTCATAGACTCTTTATTGGAACTTCATTACATTGAAGAGTGTGAAAAGGGTAATAAACCTTCTGAGTGGTCAACATTAAAGGAATATGATAATTATTATTTTCCGAAGATGAATCTCATGATTACAGGTAAGTGTAATCTTAACTGCATTCACTGTTTTAATGCGAAAGATAATGACCGCCTGAATAGCGAATTAAGTTTTGATGAGATTATTGATATCCTGGATCAGGCAAGAGATACGGGAGTCAATGGTTTTACAATTACCGGTGGAGAGCCTACTGTTCATAAGCATTTTATGGACATAATAAGAGCTATCTACGACAGGGATATGTTCGTTTTCGAACTTAATACAAATGGCATTTTATTAACTCAGAAAATGCTGGATGAGTTCAAGGAAATCGGATGTCATCCTCTTATCAAAATATCTTATGATGGTGTTGGCTATCATAACTGGATGAGGCAGAATGACAAGGCAGAAGAGAAAACACTACAGGCCATCGAACTTTGTATTAAGAATGGTTTTCGTGTTAAAGCCCAGGTTCAGGTTAATCTTAAAAACCTTGATGTCATGATGGATACCGCAAGGCTTCTGAATGATATGGGCGTTAATGAGATGAGAATCATTAGAACAACAGAGGTGCCAAGGTGGGAACAGAATTCTCCTAATTCCACAATTCCTCTTGAGATGTATTATGAGACCATGCTGGACTTTGCCCGTGAGTACATTAAGTCCGACATGAAGATGGTAATAAATGTCTGGCAGTTTTATTTTCTCTATCCTAGTAGTAAGTCTTATTCTTTGCAACCCATTGCATCAAACAGGAATAATTTCAATATAAGAACTCCAATCTGCCCGGGCAACAGAGGCATGATTGCAATAACAAGTGGTGGAGAAGTTGTGCCATGTATGCAGATGTCTGGATTCTTCCTGGAGAGAGGAATCAGTCTTGCCAATGTTAAGACAAGACCGCTTAAAGATATAATTACAAAAAGTGAATACTTAAATGTTGCCATGGCAACATTACTTCAGCAGGTTATCAGTAATGATAAGTGTGGTAACTGTAAATATTATATGGCATGTGCGGGTGGCTGTCCGGCTCTTGGAAGATTATACAGTCCCAAGCAGGATGATTTCTTCCATCAGGATGTTACCAAGTGTGTTTTCTTTGAAAATGGCTGGTATGACAGGGTAGTTAAAGCACTTGATGGCTGGACGCTTCAGAATCCGCTGGATATATAGTGGAATGTAAAACCGGCAGTTATAATATGTGATATGGTGTGAGATAAATGTCAAAAAAAGATAAAAAAGTAAATAAGAATATTTCAGGTCCGGAAGAACTCGATAAGATCCTTAAAAGAACAAATCCTGTTGTATGGATAGTTCTTGGGGTTCATATCCTGCTTCTTCTGAACTTCTTTTTATGGGCAATACTTGCAACCATAGAACAGAAAGTGGAAATGACTGCTGTTGTGTCAGACAGAAGTGTTGCCATTTATTCAGAAGAAGAGAGCGTGAAATCAATAGCAGCCGGTCAGAAAGTATATATTGAAGATGAGGCCGGAACCGTGCTTTCAGTGGAAGATGACGGAACAATTCTTATATCCGATATGCCACTTAAAGATGGCGCATATAAGTGCAAGATAGTCATAAGAGAAATAAAACCGGTAGAGTTTTTAATGAATAAATAATTATGAGTGAGATTAAGAAACCAAAAACAAAAGGTGCAGCAAAAGTACCCATAGTTATGCAGCTAGAGGCCTTAGAGTGCGGTGCGGCTTCCCTTACCATGATTATGGCATACTACGGCAGATGGGTTCCTTTGGAACAGGTGAGAAGCGACTGTGGTGTGTCCCGTAACGGAAGTAATGCCAAGAATATTCTTCGCGCTGCCAGAAAATATGGCTTCGAAGGCAAAGGCTATGCTTATACAACTGAGAAATTAAGAGAAAAAGGTCAGTTCCCGGCTATTATTCACTGGGGAATGGCTCATTTTGTTGTGCTTTGCGGTTTCAAAGGAAATAAAGCCATTATCAATGATCCGGCCAAAGGTCTGGTAAAAGTTGATCTTAAAACATTTGATAAGATGTTTACAGGTATTTATCTTCAGCTTACTCCGGGCGAGGATTTTGAAACAGGTGGTAAGAGAAAGTCAATGCTTGAATTTGCCAAGAAGAGACTTAAGGGCGCTGTGTCACTCATTGTTTTCTTTGTAATGACAACCGTCATTTTAAATCTGATTGGCATTGTTACACCTGTAATGCAGCAGGTTTTCGTTGATTATATTCTGGGTGGAAACAATCCTTCGTGGTTGCTGCCATTCGTTCTTTTGTTCGCAACCTTCGGACTGATGCAGTGTATTATAACACTTGTAGAGACAATATACGGATATAAGATCAGAGGTAAGCTCGACTTAATCGGTTCCACCAATTATATGTGGCGTGTTCTCAGACTTCCAATCAATTTCTTTTCACAAAGAATGGTTGGTGATCTTCAGGGCAGACAGTCAGAGAATGCTTCCATTGCTGAAACTCTGGTGAATGTTTTTGCACCGCTTGCGCTTAATTCCGTAATGATTGTTTTCTATCTGGTTGTAATGCTCAGAAAGAGTCTGATTCTTACTGCAATCGGAATTATCAATATTGTTATTAATATCTTTTTATCGCAGGTTATATCCAATGTGAGAATAAATATATCCCGTGTCAAAAGCCGTGATATGGCAAAGTTAGGTGCCATGACATCCAAGGCTATTGAAATGATTGAGACCATTAAGTCAAATGGTGCAGAGAAAAGTTATTTCGATACCTGGGCTGAAGTACAGGAGGATGTAAATAAACAAAACATTAAGATGGCAAAACTTAATGCGTCACTTGGTCTTATTCCTGCGATTATCTCATCTCTTGCCAATTATGGAATCCTTATTCTGGGTGTTTACTATACCATGCAGGGTGAGTTCTCAGTCGGTTCAATTCTGGCTTTCCAGGCATTTCTTTCAGCCTTTATGGGACCTGCCATGACAGTTATATCAAGTGGACAGACCATAATGGAAATGAGAACCAGTATGGAAAGAGTGGAAGATGTTCTTGAATATCCTTTAGATGAGAATGTTATAAGACATGTGCAGATGGATAAGATTCAGAAAGTTAAAGGTAATATTCAGATAAAGAATCTTACATTTGGTTATTCTTCACTTGATGAACCTGTACTTAAGGATTTCAGCATCAATATTGAAGAAGGTCAGAAAATCGCCATCGTTGGTCCTACAGGAAGCGGTAAGTCCACAATATCCAAACTGCTTTCAGGTCTGTATTCTCCGTGGTCCGGTGAAATGTTATTCGATGGTAAGAGAATAGATGAGATAGATCATGAAGTCTTCGTAGGCTCCATAGCGGTTGTTGATCAGGACATTACTCTTTTTGAAGATACCATAGCAAATAATATTAAGATGTGGGACAATTCCATCGTTGATTTTGAAGTTAAGATGGCATGTAAGGATGCTCAGATACATGACCTTATAATGTCAAGAGAGGGCGGATATGATGCTCTGGTACTTGAAGGTGGTAAGAACTTCTCAGGTGGTGAGAAGCAGAGAATGGAGATTGCACGTGCCCTGGCTCAGGATCCAAGTATAATTATTCTTGATGAAGCCACAAGTGCACTTGATGCAAAGACAGAATATGAAGCTGTTAATGCCATCAAAAAAAGAGGCATAACAACTATCGTTATTGCTCACAGACTATCAACCATCAGGGACAGCGATTTAATTGTTGTTCTTGATAAGGGTAAAATTGTGGAGCAGGGTACACACAGTGAACTTATGAAACTTGAAGGTTTCTACTATAAGCTTGTAAGCAGTGAATAAAGGAAGTAACAAATGGGTTGGTTTGAAGATCAATTGAATGAAAGAAAAGAATATGATGAAACCGCTTTTGGTGAATCGTTCCTTTCTCTGGCCGGTGTTGCTGCAAGTGCAGAAGCGGTAAATGAGGATACATATAAGTTCAATGATACTGACTACAAGGGTAAAGCAGGACTTAAGGAGTATCTTGCATTTATGATGGGCGCACTTCCTGTCAAAGATATAATCATAACTCTGGTATTTGGTCTGCTTGTTTCTTTGGTGGGTATGCTGATTCCATATTTTACACGTACTTTAACCGGCAGCGTAATTGAAAAACAGGATATGAATTATTTTATATTAATCTCTGTTTTTGTTGTATCAGCTGCACTTGGAACACTTTTGATGAGAGCAGTTAATGGAGTTTTCCAGGCTCGTGTAAGTTTGATGCTCTCTAAGAATATCCAGAGAAAAACAATGGAGAGAGTGCTTCATCTTCCGGCAGGTTTCTTTAAAAAGTATAATACCGGTGAAATGTCAATGAGAACAGGAAGTATGATAAGTCTTGCAAGTTCTATGGTTGAAGGTGTTTTTATGACATTCCTTTCAGCATTGATTTCGATGGTATATCTTGTTCAGCTCTCACAGTTTACAC
Organism: uncultured Lachnospiraceae bacterium; assembly: GCA_902789665.1. Taxonomy (GTDB): domain Bacteria; phylum Bacillota; class Clostridia; order Lachnospirales; family Lachnospiraceae; genus UBA3766. The sequence goes on from CADAOY010000001.1 coordinate 341,424, forward strand.
CGACTCTGGTTATTCCTACGGTACTCATTCTGATATGTACTACGGGATTTAGCATTCTTATATCTTTCGTAAGTATGAAGGTTGTTAAAATGCAGCTTAAGCGATCTTCCAAGGCGGCAGGCTTAACCTACGAGGTTATTAATGGCATTCAAAAAATCAGGCTCTCGGGTGCTGAGAAAAGAATATTCGTTAAGTGGGCAGAAGTTTATGCCAAGGCTGCAAGACTTACATATCATCCGCCAAAGATTATGCTTATCAGTTCCTCGTTCCAGCTTTTTATTGCCCTTATTGGTAATATAGTAATCTATCTTACAGCAGGTACCGGGGATATAAGCGTAGGCGACTATATGGCATTCCAGGCTGGTTTCGGTATTCTGTCCGGGGCTTTTGCCTCAATTGCCGGAATAGTTGCATCCTTGTCCAGAATATTCCCGGATTTAAGTATGGTAAGTTCGATTCTTGATGAAGTTCCTGAAACGGAAGATCCGAATAAAATTACACTTGAAAAAGTTGATGGAAATATAAAGATTGAGAATGTATCATTTTCTTATGGAGAGAATCTTCCAAATGTTCTTGATGATATCTCTCTTGAAATTAACAGTGGTGACTATGTTGCCATAGTTGGAAAGACAGGTTGTGGTAAGTCTACATTTGTAAGACTTCTTCTTGGTTTTGAAGAACCTAAGAGCGGTAATATTTATTATGACGGTCACAACATGAAAGAACTTAATCTTACATCTGTAAGAAGGAATATAGGAACAGTTACGCAAAATGGAACTTTGTTCCATGCAGATATCCTTTCAAATATTTTGATTTCTGCGCCTTCAAAGACAGAGGAAGATGCCTGGGAAGCAGCGGCCATTGCCAATATTGCTGATGACATTTCAAGTATGCCGATGGGAATGCATACAATTATTTCTGAAGGTCAGGGCAGTATTTCAGGTGGTCAGAAACAGAGAATCATGATTGCAAGGGCTATTGTTAATAAGCCGAAGATTCTTATTTTTGATGAGGCTACCAGTGCTCTTGATAATGTAACTCAGCAGAGCATATCAGATTCAATTAATAAGCTTAACTGTACAAGAATTGTTATTGCGCACAGACTCTCTACCATACAGAATGCAGACAGAATTATTATGTTAGAAGCAGGTCACATAATAGAAGAGGGAAGTTATGATGAACTTATCAAGAAAGATGGTAAGTTTGCGGAACTTGTTAAGAGACAAAGACTTGATATTGATTAATTATATTATTCTTAAATATCCGGGGAAGGTTGTTGTATGAAGAAAAATAAAGAAAAATATTACGAAGGAATTCATGGAGAAATAATGAAGATAGTAATTAGTCTGTCTTTTGTTATGGTTATTCTTTTCATGATAACAACAATCCTGCTTGTTCATGCACTTCATCTGACAATAAATGAGAGTGAAATTGAGCAAAGAGAACTGGCCAAAGACAGTTCTGATGAAGCGATGATGTCTCTTGCAACTGACTCTTTGCTTAAAACAGTTACCTGGGCATCTGACCAGATCGACGATGAGTTCTGGATACTTGAACATGACTATAATGTATTAAATGAGCAGGTTGTGGAAGTTTTGGAGAATCCTTCCGCATATGAAATCAAAGAACTTCAATACCCGCAGACAGTGGATGATGGTGAGTATCATCTTCAGTTATTAGGTTCTAAGACCTGTATGGAAGATAATCCGGATGTGAAAGAAAAACTTGGAAGGATAGCGAACCTGGCTCCAATGATGAAAGAGATTGTCAGGGGTAATGATGGACGTACCATTGACTGCTATGTTGCTCTTCCGGATGGAACCGCCATTGCAATGGATGATATGCCTGCTGAAAAATATGATGAAAATGGCGAGCAGATAAAATATGATGCATCAACAAGAGCCTGGTTTAAGGGCGCAGTTGAAACAGGAGATATATATTTTTCGGAAGATGTTCACAGCTTCTTTTATGATTTAACTGAGGTGACATGGGGTATGCCGGTATATGTTGATGGCGAACTTGAGGCGGTTTTAGAAGGCTGCACATCCCTGGAAGTTATGGAACAGAAACTTGCCGAAAGAAATCTTGGTGAAACCGGTTTTTCAGTTATTATCAGTCAGAATGGTCATATTATCTGTACGCAAAGTACAAGCGGTATTTTGATGCAGGATGGAGATAATACCACAGATGTAAGAGAAGTAGCATCCCCAAGCCTTGCAGAAGCTGTTCAAAAAGGTATTGATCAGGAAACGGGATTTGCTGAGGTTGAACTTGATGGAGAGATGTATTATACAGCATATGCTCCTATAAAAACTGTTGGCTGGACTATAATGATGTTTGTATCCCGTAAGGAATTAGAGGAGCCATCACAGAAACTCATGGATGAAATGGGTGCCATTTCAGCAGAAAATATTAAAAGGCTTGATACTAATATTAAGGTATCCTGTGTACTTCTTTTAATAGTTACATCACTGATTGTTATTCTTACGGCGCATGTCATTAGTTTAAGAACCAGAAAAGCATTAAATCCGATTAAGACCATGACAAAGAGAATCCGGAATCTTGATGAAAGCGACATGGATTTTGCCATGACGGATGAATATAAAACCGGTAATGAGATTGAAGTGCTTGGCGAAGCATTCTCTGATTTAACCAAGAGAATTAAAGTCTACATGAATGAAATATTTGAGAAGACGGCGGCGGAAGAAAGAATCAATGCGGAGATTAATACGGCAAGCAAGATTCAGCTTGCGATGCTTCCAAAGATTTCCGATGAACTTGCTGAAAGACCTGAGTTTGATATATTCGCCAAGATGGTTCCGGCCAAGCAGGTTGGAGGAGATTTATATGACTTCTTCTTAATAGATAATAATCATCTTGCCATTGTGCTTGGTGATGTATCCGGTAAAGGTATCACTGCAGCGCTCTTTATGGTGCTTTCCAAGAATACAATTCAAAACCAGCTTATGCTTTACGGAGATGACCTTGAGAAAGCGGCTTACGAAATCAACCGTTTACTGATTCGTGACAACGAAATGAAACTCTTTGTTACCGTATGGCTTGGTGTACTTGAACTTGATACAGGAGTTCTTAAGTTCGTCAATGCAGGTCATGAACTCGCGGCCATCAGCCGTCATATGGGTGAATTTGAACTTCCGAAAGACAAGCACAGTGCTATATTCGGAATGGTTGAAGATTTAAAATATAAACTTAATGAAACAACCCTTGAAGATGGTGATACACTCTATCTCTTCACGGATGGTATTGTTGAAGCAATGAAGGAAGAGAATAATATGTTCGGCAAGGAAAGAATGCTTAATGCCCTTAATGAGAACCCGGGTGACTCGGTTGAAAAACTTGATGAGACAGTCAGAACAAGGGTTACTGAATTCGTTGAAGATGCAGAGCAGTTTGATGATATTACAACACTTTGCATAAGGTATCATAAGAAGTAAAGAATATAATTATTATTTAGTAAATTAGTAAAGGCGAGCCACGGCTCGCCTTTTTGTGCGAAGAGGGTGCAAGTGCAGACTTGCTTGCAAGTATATGTAACAGCAAAATAGACCGTGCACACTTGTGTGCTAAGGTATAATTTGCTGTTTCATATGGCATGTGTAAACATGCCAATCTGCATTTGCACCTAACGTACATCGAGTAGGGCGCCTACTCGATGTACATTTATTTGATTTTAGTTAGAACTCATAACTATTCTTATTATCCAATAAAGTAATTCTTGAATACTGCCAGGAGGATGTAGACGATTACGGTGATTGGCATGTACATTGAGATGGTTGTGGCTATATATGATGAGGAAGCTTCTTTCTTTACGAAGGATGAAATTGAGAAGCTTGGTGTTAATAACATGTAGAGGATTGCTGCGAGTATCATGTAGTTATCCATATGCATAAACTTAAAAATAACAAGCAAAGCTCCAAGGAAGCATAATGATACAATAAGTCTTGCAACCACAGTTTTGAAACACTCTTTAATTAAGGATGCATTAATGCCAAGGTCAGCGCCAACACAAAGAAGAATCATGGAATTCATTGGGACGGTAATGATATCCTTGGATGCAACATATAACTTGGAAATATCTGTATTAAGGAACATGGTCATGAGCGGCGTCAGGCCAATTATCATACCTGCTATTACGGCAATGAAGGTTGGAGATTTAAGCGCGCTTTTGACAATCTCTGATGCCTTGATCTCCTTACCGCTGTCGATAAGTCCCAAAAGTGAGAAATAAACACTGAATCCAAATACCATTCCTGCAAAATCAAGAAGCGCAAGTGTTGAAAGATGCTCGGCTCCACAGATATTGGTATATAAAGGGTAACCAAGAAGGCCGCCTTCATAGACTGTCATAAGAAATGGAAAATAAGGTCTGTATTCTTCCTTAACAAGCTTCTTAAGAAGAAATCCCACACCTAATCCCAAAGATAATACTGCAAGCATTATAAAGAAGAGAAGTATAACGCTTACATTATATTCAGCAGTTGCCATAGCGTGAAAAACCGCCACCGGCAAAGCAATGTTAATAACATATTTCTTTATTGTTGCAGTTCCATTTTTATTAAGAATTCCGATTTTTTGACAAAAGAATCCGAGAAGCAGCATTAATACTACAGGAAGAACAATTGACAGTGCATCTAAAATATTCATTTATATACTCCTAATCACACATTATTACATATTTTCTTAATAATCATTATAGATGGGGACAAGCTTTAATTCAAGGAATATGGGGTTGATAAAAAATATAGAACAAATATTGACAAAAAAAATCATATATGATAAATTTAAGTTAATAAAACAGTTGAACAGTTGTTCAAATGAAAAGCAAGAGGGCGAAACTGTTAAACTAAAAAGATTAAACAGTTAAACAATTAAAGAATTAAGAAGTTAATCGGGAAGAAGGTAAACAGGGAGAAACTTTTATGGAGAAAAATCAGGGAAAAAAAGAAACTGCTGAAAGTATTAATTACGAGGTAGTTGAAGAGGTTAGAAGTAAGATGCCTGCAGATGATACATTCGAGGATTTGTCTATGTTCTTCAAGGTAATGGGAGATGAGACAAGACTGAGAATTATGTGGGCTTTAGACTGTAAGGAAATGTGTGTACAGGATTTGGCAGAAACACTTGGAATGACTAAGTCAGCCATATCACATCAGCTCTCTTTACTTAGAAGGTCTAACCTGGTTAAGACAAGAAGATCTGGAAAGAGCATTTTCTATTCACTTTCCGATGATCATGTAATTATGCTTTTTGAAGCAGGACTTGAACACATTAATGAATAAAAATTTGGAGGATTGAAAGATGAAAAAGACAATTAAACTAGAAGGACTTGACTGTGCACACTGTGCTGCAAAGATTGAGAAGAAGGTAGCAGGAATGAAGGGCGTTGACAGCTGCTCAGTTAATTTCTTGACTGCAAAGATGATTCTTGAAGTTGAGGAACTATCTGATGAGATGTTTGGAGAGATTAAGAAGGTTGTTAATAAGTTTGAACCTGATGTTGAAGTTAAATTAATTTAAATTAAGTTGATTTGTGGTTATAACAACAATTTTGTGTGGTGATTAAATGAAAGCGATAAAGAAGAAACTTGTAAGATTCATAATAAGCGCAATTGTATTTGTAATTGCATTTTGCTTATATCATTTCCTTGATAATAAGATTCCAGGTATTGTAGCCTTTGTAATCAGTTATATTATCTCGGGATATGATGTAGTCTGGAAGGCAATTAAGAATATATTCAGCGGTAGACTGTTTGATGAACATTTTTTAATGACAGTTGCCACAGTTGGCGCTCTGGCTATTCAGGAATATCCTGAAAGTTCAGCGGTTATGCTTTTTTATCAGCTTGGTGAATTATTCCAAAGCTATGCCACAAATAAAAGCCGTAAGAATATAGCATCCCTTATGGATATAAGACCTGATTATGCCAATGTGCTTCGTGATGGTGCACCTGAGAAGGTTGATCCGTCTGAAGTAAATATAGGAGATGAGATTATTATTAATCCGGGAGAGAAAGTACCTCTTGATGGTGTGGTAATATCCGGAACATCTTCAATTAATACAGCAGCTTTAAGTGGCGAATCAGTGCCTGTAACAGTTTCTGAGGGTGATGATATATTAAGTGGCGGCGTTAATATTAATGGAGTTTTAACAGTTCGTGTAACGAAAGGATATGAAGAATCCACTGTTAATCAGATTCTTGAACTTGTTGAAAATGCCATATCAAGAAAGTCAAAAACAGAGAATTTCATTACCAAGTTCTCATTTGTATATACTCCTATTGTTGTAGGACTTGCAGTACTTCTTACATTTGTACCACCTGTCTTTACCATTGGTACATATGGTTCATACTGGGCAGGTGTATTGGCATTCTTAACAAGAGCATTGTCATTCTTAGTTGTATCATGTCCTTGTGCACTTGTTATCTCAGTTCCGCTTAGTTACTTCGGAGGAATTGGTAAAGCATCAAGAGAAGGCATCTTAGTTAAAGGCAGCAACTATCTTGAAGGCCTTGCTAACATAAGCCGTATCTACTGGGATAAGACTGGTACACTTACCAAAGGTGAACTTGATATTGAAGAAATTGATGCTAATGGCATGAGTGAGGATGAACTTATTTCTTATGCCTATGTATGTGAGAAACATTCCAATCATCCTATAGCACTTGCATTTAAGGCCAGATATAAAGCACTGATTGGTGAGGAAGCATTTGAAGAAAAGGAAAAAGAAGTTATTGATGGCTATGAAGTTGTTCCTGGCCGCGGCGTTAAGGTAACACATGATGGTAAAGAGATACTTTGCGGTAATGCGGATCTTCTTAAAGATGCTGGTGTTCCATTTGAACTTAAAGAAGGCGTAGGAACGAATATATATGTTTCAGTTAATGGCGAATATGCAGGACGCTTTGTCCTTAATGATACTGTTAAGGAAGAATCCAAGGATGTACTTAAATCAATTAAAGCCCTGGGAGTTAAGGCTAATGTAATGCTTACAGGCGATCATGGAAGCATTGCAGAGCATGTTGGCGGTATCCTTGGAGTTGATGAAATACATCATTCACTTCTTCCTGCCGATAAAGTGGCACTTCTTGAAAAAGGAATTAAAGAGAACAAGAGCGGCGCCGTTGCATTCGTAGGTGATGGTATCAACGATGCACCGGTACTTGCAAGAGCAGATCTTGGAATAGCAATGGGTGGTCTTGGCTCTGATGCAGCGATAGAAGCTGCTGATGTGGTTATTATGACTGACAGACTTGATAAAATTCCAAGAGCCATTGATATAGCAAGACGTACACATACAATTGCAAAGCAGAATATTTGGTTTGCGCTCGGTGTTAAAATACTTATACTGCTTCTGTGTTCAGTAGGACTTGCTAATATGTGGTGGGCTGTATTCGCAGATGTAGGTGTTTGCGTTTTGGCTATACTTAATTCAATGAGGATGCTTAAGTAGCCGCCCACACCCCGGCACCCCACCCAATATACATGTCGATAAAGCAGGTGCCCATACCCCGGCACCCCACCCAGGTTACATTTTGGTAAACCGGACGGCACCCCACCCAGGTTACATTTTGGCAAACCGGACGGCGCCCCGCCAGGATACACAGAGGCAAAGCGAACACCTCCGGCACCCCACCCAATATACATGTCGATAAACTAGCTGGCACACCCCGACACCACACCAGATATACACGTAAAAATTTGTAAAAAAAATAGCGACAGATTTAATTCCTATCGCTATTTTTTACAACGTGCGTTAGAGGATTCGAACCCCCGACCTTTTGGTCCGTAGCCAAACGCTCTATCCAGCTGAGCTAAACGCACAAATATTCAAAACGCAAGAAATATTGTAACTTATGGTGGGATAAAAGTCAAGTGTGATAATTGAAAGCACAATATTTAGTAAATTACTGATTAAAAAACTACAAAATAATGTAAAAATGCTGGAATTGTACTTATGGATGTACTATAATTATTCTGTGTGTATTAAATTGAGAATTATGTCAGTTTTTATAGTATATAAGTAATGAAGAAATATATAGATAAAATTAAATCAAGTAATATGTTCTTACCCATAATGACAGCTCTGGTAACAGGGCTTATATGTCATATGTATATGCTTACGCATAATTTCATGACATATGACGGATTATGGAATCAATACAGTCCTCAGGATATGATAACCTCAGGACGTCAGTTTCTGACATATTTTGCTCATATTAGTTCAGATTATGATCTGCACTATCTAAACGGGATTCTTTCAATATTTTTCTTATCGATTACAGCAGGAATACTGACTGAAATATTAGGCATAAAGGGGAAGGCTGAAAGGATGGTTACTGCCGCTTTGGTAGTATCATTCCCGACACTTGCTTCGCTTTTTACATGTATGTTTACAGCAGATGCATATATGCTGGCACTTTTAATCAGCACGCTTGCCATATATCTTATTAAGAGATACCGCTTTGGATGGACAGCAGCCATCTTTATGATGGGACTGGGCTTAGGTGTATATCAGGCATTCTTCTCATTTGCAGTAACTCTTTGTATGTTTAGTGTACTTATTATGATTCTTGATAATGAGGACATTAAGAAAATACTGATGACAATCCTTAGAATGGGACTTTCAGTAGTTGGTGCTTATGCATTTTATGTTATAACCCTTAAGGTGATGATGAACATTAAAGGTGCTGACGGCCTTGGATATCAGGGGACGGATAAACTTACAAGTTTCAGTCCTGACTGGATTATGAGCGGGCTTAAAGCAGCATACAGCATGTTTTATTCATTTCCGGTAAGAACCAGTGTATTTAGAAATGGAATTACACTTGAACTTGCAACCTTAATAATGGTAATTGCAGGGGTAGGCCTTACAGTATATTTATTTATCAAAAAAGGCGCATATAAAAAGTGGTATAGTTATTTACTCGCATTACTTATTATCTGTGTGCTTCCGCTTGGAATCAATATGGTTAATATAATGTCTCAGGATATTTATTACAATATGATGGTTAAGTGGTCATGGATACTGCCATTTGTATATGTGATTACTCTTTCAGACAGGGTAAGACCTGAGATTGATAAAGACAGTAAGATTACTTTTAAAGAAGTATTTAAGAAACAGTGGTTATCAATAATTGTGGTTATAACCACATTTGTAATGGTATACAATTTCACCGTTATAAGCAACATTGCATACTATAACATGAATGAAAGATATGAGAAGTCTTATGCATTTGCATTGAGAATTGTGGACAGACTTGAACAGATGGAAGATTACAAGGCAGGAGATAAGATAGCACTTCTTGGAGGTATTCCAAGAGAATATCCATCTACTGACATAACTGTGAAAGATGTGGAATATTATACAGGCTCATCGGGTGACCTGATTTATTCATCAAGTACAGCCTTCGCATCTTTTATTTATCATTATCTCAATGTTACAGTTACAACTCTTACCTTTGATGAGGAAATGGAACTTGTTAGAACTGAAGAGTTTGAGAATATGCCTTGTTTCCCTGATGAGGCAAGCATTCAGAAAATAAATGGTGTATGGGTTATTAAGATTAACGGATAGAAAAAAGGGGAAGAAATGATAGGGGATTTCAGACAGATAAGCGAAAGAGAGAATGATCTCTTGGAAAAGATTCAGAAATGTGAGAAGGAACTTAGGGAATATAAGGATTCTTTGTTTCTTTGTCACAGGGATATGGAGAATTTTGAGAAGGATAAGAATGGTAAGTATCGTATTCCTTTGATTGTATCCACAATTCTCTTTGGTTTATGCCTTGCGCTTACCTTCGCATATATAATATTCGGACTTATTCTGTTCGCATCATCCGTATCTACCATGATGACGATGGGATTCTATATTTCCGGTGGCGGAGGATTCTTAACCATTGCAATGTTCGTGGTTATGGTAATTAACTGGCGTAATTACAGACTGGAATTTGGAACATCAGAGTCACAGATGGAGAAGGCGGCAGCCAGGGGTATTAAGAACAGACAGGCGAGAATACAGCAGATACAGAATAATTACAATCTTATTAATGTGAAGATTAAAGAGATAGAAGAAGAACTTGCTGATCTTAAAGAACAGCTTAAAGAGGAACAACAAAAAGCAGATGAAGAACAAGGGTGAGGAAAAAGAAAAGAAAAAAATTAAAATCCCCAAGTACAAGATGACGAAAAAGGATTTTATTCATAATCTCAAAATCCAGGGTTTCATCCTGCCGAGTTTGATTGGTGTTTTGTTATTTTATATAGCACCATTCTTCGTAATTATTTATTACTCGGTTATAGATAATCCTATCAGTAAGAAGTTCGTAGGCTTTCAGAACTTTATTGATGTATTTAACAATGAAGCCTTCAGGCTGGCTGCGTGGAATACTTTTAAATTCAGCTTTACAGCAGTGCCGCTTGCAGTTGTAATATCGCTTTTGATTGCGCTGGTATTAAATGAGAAGATTCCGCTTTCGAGCCGATTCAGAACAGCTTATTTAAGTCCTATGGTTGTACCTGTGGCTTCTATCGTTTTAGTTGTACAGGTTTTATTTGATTATAACGGTGTAGTTAATCTCTTCGTCACATTCTTTGGCGGAGATAAAATAGATTTCCTTAAATCTGAACATGCCATGCTGGTTATTATATTATTATTCCTCTGGAAAAATGTGGGATATAATATGATTCTTTTCCTGTCAGCACTTGGAACAATACCAAGAGATGCAATCGAAGTTGCGCTGCTTGATACGACTTCGGAGTGGCTGATTTTCTGGAAGATTAAAATCAGATATTTAACACCTACACTTGTATTCGTAACCATACTTTCAACAATTAACTCATTTAAGGTATTCAGGGAAGTATATCTGCTTACCGGCAGTTATCCGTATGAAAGTATTTATATATTGCAGCATTATATGAATAATATGTTTAATTCTCTTAACTATCAGAAACTGTCTGCGGCAGCGATTATTATGTCTGTGGTCATGATAGTCATTATTCTTATAATGTATATCCTTGAGAATAATTACAGTGGAGACATGGAGGAATAAAGTTGGATCAGGAAGAGAAAACTTTGAACGAGTCTACTGAAACGGAAGATAAGTCAAATGAAACCACAATTAAATATAAGCATACCTCCAAGTTATATGTACGTTTCCGTAAAGGTTTGAAATTTCTTCGTAAGGCAGTTTTGTTTACTGTAGCTGCTATATGTGCACTGATATTTATCATGCCTACAGTACTTACAATAACAAACTCATTTATGTCGAAGGAAGAAATCGCATCAAATTACGGTAAGGTATTTGCTACCAATGAAAAGGGTGGCAAGGTATTCATAGGTGAGCAGGTTAATCTTAAATTAATACCTGATATGGTGGTATTTGACCAGTATAAAACGGTATTATTCCAAAGTCCTGATTATCTGTTTAAGTTCTGGAATTCGGTTATATATGTAATTCCGATTGTACTTCTTCAGATAGCCATATCGCTCCTGGCGTCCTATGCTTTTACCAGACTAAAGGGAAGATTAAAGAGTATTGTATTCTTTATTTATATCATTGTATGTATGATGCCTTATCAGGTTACTTTAGTACCTAACTTCATGGTTATAAACTGGCTTAATCTTATTAATACAAGATGGGCTATATGGCTTCCTGGTATATCATCACCTTTTGCGGTATATCTTCTGACCAAGTACATGAAGAGAATACCTACAGCCATTGTTGAGGCTGCCAAGGTGGATGGTGCTACGGAGTGGCAGATTTTTAGAAAGATTTATCTGCCATTATGTAAGGGCGCAATATTCTCAGTAGCGATGCTTATTTTCATTGACTACTGGAATATGGTAGAGCAGGTACTTATCCTGATTACAGATGATAATTTATATCCATTATCATTATTCTTATCAAGAATTAATTCTGCAGAAGTCGGTCTGGCTTTCGCAGTAGCTACGATATATATGATTCCGAACCTGTTACTGTTTATTTATGGTGAGGATTATCTTGTGGAAGGTATTACTTTCCAGGGCGGCGTTAAAGGTTAAGTTTAGAATAGATACATATTTGGAAGGAGTACGAAGATGTCGGCTGAAAACTCTAAAGTTAAAAGTACCAAGCGAGAGATTGTTAAGAACATCGCCATTATATTCTTAGTTATAATGTTGATTCTTACATTCTTTTCAAACACAATTATGAATTATTCCTTAGCGGAAGTATCAACTCAGATGGTTGAAAGCGGAACCATTCAGACAAGGGTATCCGGAACCGGTGTGGTTGCAGCGGTTGATCCTTATAATGTTATCGTTGAAGATACAAGGATTATATCCGGTGTTGCTGTTAAAGTGGGTGATACAGTAGCTGAAGGAGATGTGCTTTATTATCTTCAGGATGAGGAGAGTGAGGAACTTGTTAAGGCAAGACAGGAACTTGAAGATTTGAAACTTGCTTATGACAAGGCAGTACTTACAGCAGGAATCACCAATGCTGAAAGACTTGAAATCGAAAGTGGTAATATGCCATCTATCGGTGATTACCAGCTTTTGGTTGAAACCAGAAGTACAAGTTCAGCAGATGCACAGAAATTAGTGGATGAATATACCAACCAGGTTGCCGATCTTCAGAAGAAGATTGCTTCCACAGAAGTTAAAACAGTCGACACAACAAATGAAAATAATGCCATATATAATGCAACAGTTAATGTAAATAATATCAAGGCTCAGCTTAGCATGCTTGAGACTACAATGAATCAGAAGAAGGAGATTCGTGATAATACCGACGAGGCAGATCCTAATTATGCTCAAAGAGAAGCAGAATATAACGAGGCTTTGGCTAAGTGGACAGAGATGGATAATAAGAGAATTGCTGCTGAAACTGAACTTGCCAATGCCAACGCTGCATTAGCTGCAAAGACAGGCAATAATCAGAATGCTGCACAGGTTGGCGCACTTCAGGCACAGCTTGCAGTTGCTCAGGCTAATCTCGATGCAGCAAAGACTAATCTTGAAGCAATTAATACAGGTAATACTGCATATGTGAAAACAATTGTAGACAAACTTGATATCAGAAAAGCATATGACGATTATCAGAATAAAATTGCAGCAGTTGCCAAGTTAGAATCCAAAGCAACAGGCGCAACGATTACATCACCGGTTGCAGGAACAATTAATACACTTAATTATGTATCAGGTCAGAAGACTGTAGCAGGTGAGCCTGCAGCGGTAATCAGAATAGATGGCAAAGGATTCACAACAAGTATTCCTGTTAATGACAGACAGGCCAGAAGCGTTAAGGTTGGTGATGAAGTTACACTTACAGATTCATGGAGATTCAATGATGTAACTGCAAATCTTGTTTCAATCACACCTGACAGAAACAGCACAACAGGCGGTAAGTTACTTAACTTTAACTTATCCGGTGAATCAGTATATGACGGTATGTCCATTAACCTTTCAGTTGGACAGAAGAGCAGCAGTTATGAAATGGTAGTTCCTAATATTGCTGTAAGAGAAGATGTAAATGGTAAGTATGTACTTAAGATTGAAAGCAAGTCAACACCTCTTGGAACCAGATATTCTGCAGTAAGAGTTAATGTTGAAGTACTTGCTTCAGATGACAAAATGACCGCCATTCAGGGCGATATCGCTCAGTGGGATTATGTATTAACAAACTCATCAAAGATAGTAGAGCCGGGAGACAGCGTAAGACTTCCATAGGAGAAATAAGTGCAAGATATAATAAAGGAAAAATTACATATATCCTGGAAGTTGCTTGCAATTATTGTGCTTACAATCGTTATGGGTGCAATAATCGGTTATACCGGATTTGTGCTTCATAAAGGAAAGTTTTCACTGACAGATCAGCTGGCTTATTACAGATATGATACTTCAGGTGAATTCGGTCAGTTCTCTGTATTTATGCCAAGCAGTGCAAATTTCGTTAGGGAAAATGTTGATTATACAAGATATCAGCTGGTGAATTCCCTTAAAGAAAATGGTATTGAAGAGGATACTTATGAAGGAAGACTCTATGTTGATGCCTATTATGGAGAATCTGAATTAACTGTTGAACTCGATACAGGTAAAAGCGCCAAGGTTAAAGCAAAGGGAGTAGGGGGAGATTATTTCTATTTCCACCCGTTGGAATTGGTTTCCGGCACGTATTTTACTGAAGATTTTCTTAATGATGACTATGTGCTCATTGACAGGGAGTGCGCCTGGGCATTATTCGGTGCAACGGATGTTGAAGGCTTCTGGGTAAATATCAATGGCGAATTATATGTCATTGCGGGAGTATATAACAGACCTGATGATGAGCTTAATAAAATAGCAGGTAACGCAGACAGCACAATTTATATGTCATATTCGGCAATGGATCCGGAGGGTAAGACTCCTATTACATGCTATGAGGTTGTAATGCCGGACCCGGTTAAGAACTTTGGTTTAAATATGCTTAACGAGAAGGTTTTTGCAGATGTTACAAGCAAAACAATTGTCTGCAATTCAAAGAGATACACCTGGCCTTCTTACTGGAACGTGCTTCAGAATAAGAGAGCCCGTAAGATGAGAGTTGATGAAATTGCATTTCCTTATTGGGAGAATATTGCCAGAGACTTGGAAGATCAGTTGTCCGGATATGCCAGGGTTCAGTGGATATGCATGGGCATTCTTGCCACTGTTTATGTAGTATCAATTACGGCATGGATAATTAAGCACAAACCTGACAGGGAAAGTGTCGAACGAATGGAAGACTGGTTTGGTGAGAAAACCAGGAAAAAGTAGTTTTTTACATTTTGAAGTATTTATGATATTATTCGAAATGTAAGTATATAGTATATCTTATTAAAGGAGGAAAAATATGAGAAAGGTTTCAAAGAGAATTCTTTGTGCAAGCCTGGCACTCATGATGGTTCTGTCACTTGGTGGATGCAAACTTTTCGGCGGTGGACAGAATGGTGGCCAGAATGGACACAATGGTGGCGGCTCTGCAATTACAGAGGAATTATCCAATCCGGAAGCTGCTTCAGAGCATGTATACCAGGAAGTGGCAAGATGGGATTTAGGCTGGGATGGTATGCAGATATCTGTATATCAGGATAATATAGCAGCTTTATATCAGGAGTATGAATATTGCGATAATACTCTTGAAGAGTTAGAAAATGCCAATGCTGACGATCCGGAAACTCCGGCAAATGAAGAAGAGGAAAATGCAGAAGACGCTGATGCAGAGGCTGCAAAGGAGCCGGAAGCAGAAGAAACTGAAGAAGCTGTAGAGCCTGGAGATGCAGAAGATGTAGTTGATGTAGATGTTCCGGAAGATGCAAAGGTTACAGAACATATTGCCATTGGTAAGATAGGTGATGCTGAGCCTACAATTATTGAGATTGAAGGCAAAACGAATGAAAATGCATACAGAATTGCAGCAACAGATAATTCATTTGTTGTATTATACAGTTCTTATACAGAGGCTGATAATGGCGATTATTCAGAGGATTATTTCCTTGTAGAATATGATTTAAACGGTAACGAAATAGCAAGAGGTGATATTGCAAGCAACAACGCTTCATCCGTTTCATATTTCTATCCTGGTACATTCCTGTATGGAAATGGTGGTTTTGTTTTAAGCTCTGAAGGCGTTATCTATGTATTCGACAGAAGCCTTGTTAAAAAGGGAGAGATTCCTTGTGATGATGTTTATGTTGAAAAACTTATCAGAAATAAAGATGGTGAAGTTATAGCAATTACATCCAAGTATACTGATGCCGGTATTGAATATGCTTATAAGACCATTGATATTAATGCAGCAAAGTTTGGCGCAGATGCAAACTTTACATCATCAGGCAACTTTACAGCATATAATGCTAATGGTTCTGCAATGGCTGCTTATACAGCAGAGTGCTATGATGGAATTAATCTTACAGGTTATTCTGCAGATAAAACTGAGGGCGAAGTTATTTGTTCATTAATTGATTCAGATATTTCTCCATCAAGAATTGATTATATGGGAACTGTTTCAGAAGACCAGATTGTTACAGCAGAGCATGATGATAATTATGCTAATTACGCAGTTGTTTTATATAAGAAAGTTCCTGCTGATCAGGTAGCTGCAAAAGAGATTATTACTCTTGGCTGTGTATATCCTGATTATTCAGTTCTTAACAAGGTAGTAGATTACAACAAGTCAAGTTCACAGTACAGAATAAGAGTGGTTAATTATTCACAGCTTAATACTGAGGATGATTTTGAAGCAGGCGGCAGGGCTTTTGACGCAGATATTATAAGCGGTAATGCTCCTGATATGGTTATTCTTGACTGGGGTTCAAATCCTGAGAAGTATTCATCCAAGGGATTATTTGTTGACTTAAATACTCTTCTTGATACAAACAGTAATATTTCAAGCAGCGATATCCTTCCAAATATCGTTGATATCAATACATATGATGGAAAGTTATATACACTTCCAATGTCATTTACAATTAGTACATATGTAATGAATGGTGAGGATGCACCTGCAGACGGACTTCTTACAATCGATGAAGTTAAGGCGCTTGAATCACAGTATGGATGCAAGGCATTCTTCAATACTGCAGCACCTTATGTACTTAATACAATTCTTTCCAACAGCAGAAAGAAATTCATGGATCCTGTAGCAGGAACATGTAA
Source organism: uncultured Lachnospiraceae bacterium (assembly GCA_902789665.1). Taxonomy (GTDB): domain Bacteria; phylum Bacillota; class Clostridia; order Lachnospirales; family Lachnospiraceae; genus UBA3766. Next base: position 358,099 of record CADAOY010000001.1, read on the forward strand.
TTTTGATAATCCGGAATTTGTAGAGATTCTTGAATATGTATCTCAGTATCCAAAGTCATATGATGATATCAATACTGAAGAAATTGATTACATGGAATATCAGAATGCATACAGAGCTCATAATGCTCTTATGACAAACTTTACTATTTCTGATCTTAACTATATCAATAATTCAATCAGATATAATTTTGATGAAGGTTATAAGTTTGTTTCAGCTCCTGGCGCTGAGCAGAGAGGAACCATCTCAATGTCCTCAGTTATGGCTATTACAAATACATGCAGCGATCCTGAAGGAGCATGGGATTTCTTAAGCAGTTTCCTTTCAAAAGAGGCACAGGATCAGTATTCATATGGTCTTCCAATCAGAATGGATTCACTTGATGCCAAACTTCAGGAAATGAAGAAAGGCCCATATTATATGGACGGCGATAAGAAGGTTTATTACCAGGATTCAGTATATCTTAATGGTGAAGAAGTTAAGCTTGATCCATTAAATGATGCACAGATTCAGGAAATCAAGGATTTAATCTTAAGCATTAATCAGATCAGTTACTATGATACAGATATTGATAATATCATTACTGAAGAAGTAAGTGCTTATCTGTCAGGACAGAAGTCAGCTCAGGAAGTTGCTTCAATTATCCAGAGCAGGGTACAGATTTATATCAATGAGCATAAATAATTGATTATTTGGTTCACATTTGAGGGGACTTTGCAGCATTGGCAAAGTCCCTTTTTAAGTTGTATAAAATCCCCGTCGGTGTTATGATTAATATAACTAAATATGTGTTTTGCGGAGGTGTTCTTATGGATAAAAAAGTAGTTATATGTATGGCCAATGGAGTAGAGGAAATTGAAGCTCTTACAGTGGTTGATATTTTAAGACGTTCCAGAATAGATATAACAATTGCAGCAGTTGGTGGCAATAAGACAATTGCAAGTTCACACGGCATTGTGCTTAACTGCGATACCCTGGTTGAAAGCGTAAACTGGAATGATGTTTATATGCTGGTACTTCCTGGAGGAATGCCGGGTACTCTTAATCTTGATAAAGATCCGACAGTCAATAATGCCATAGAGGTTTTATCAAAGAAGGGTAATCCTATTGCAGCAATCTGCGCAGCTCCAAGTATTCTTGGTAAGAGAGGACTTCTTGAAGGTCATAAGGCATGCTGCTTCCCTGGTTTTGAAGAGGAACTTAAGGGCGCAGAGGTAATTATGGATAAGAAAGTTGTAGTTGACGGCAACTTTATTACAGCTCCTGGTATGGGATGTTCAGTTGATTTTGGCCTTGCAATCTTAGAATATATGCAAGGGGCAGAAGCTAAGGAAGAAATGGCTAAGAGAATTGAATTTGGCACAAGAAATTAGTTTATATAAACTTAATAATTAGGAGTATTGCATTATAAAAATCGGAAGTTTATAATGTAGTTACATCGAAAGAATAGGAGGGAAGCACACAATGGACATAGCAGCTTTATCAATGAATATGGCTCAGAGCAATGTAATGCAGGCAGTGAGCGCTAAGATGCTTAGTAATGCAATGGATATGGCGGATGTAGCCGGAGATGCTATCACTTCTATGATTGACAGTTCAGCAATGGAATTATCAGTTAATCCTAGTGTTGGTGCTAATTTCGATGTGATGGTATAACGAATAATTTGACTAATGAAAACAATAAAAGAGTGGCTTGTGACGGCCACTCTTTTTCTGTGTTTTAAATTGGTTTTAATTATCAGATTTTTTCAAGTTCATCAGCAAACTTCTCTAAATAATCTCCCTCGAATAATTCGATAAGACCTTTATCGCACTGTGCTGCGAGTTCAGGATTGATTGGAAGTTTGGCAATATTCTTAATGTCGTACTTGGCGGCAATATCTTCGATATGGCTTTCACCGTAAATCTTATGCTCCTTGCCACAGTCAGGACATTTGAAATATGACATATTCTCGACAATTCCAAGTACAGGAATGCTCATTAAATTAGCCATCTTAACAGCCTTTTCAACGATCATTGAAACCAGTTCCTGAGGAGAGGTTACAATTACGATTCCGTTAACAGGAATAGACTGGAATACTGTAAGAGGTACATCGCCTGTTCCAGGAGGCATATCGATGAAGAGATAATCTTCATTCTCCCAGATAACATCTGTCCAGAACTGCTTAACTGTTCCTGCAATAACAGGGCCACGCCATACAACAGGATCAGCTGGATTCTCCAGGAACATATTTACAGATACGATATCTGTGCCAAATTTGGACTTGGCTGGATAGATACCAAGTTCTGAACCTGTAGCCTTCTCATTGATACCAAAGATCTTTGGAATTGAAGGTCCTGTAATATCAGCATCGAGGATACCGCAGTGCTTATCACGGCGCTGCATGGTTACTGTAAGCATTGATGTAACAAGTGACTTACCAACTCCTCCCTTACCTGATACAACTGCGATTACTTTTTTGATGTGAGAGAGGTTATTAGGTTCCTCAATCAAACTTTCAGGCTGTCTGCTTGCACAGTCAGCACCGCAACTACTACAATCATGTGTACATTCGTCCATGTGTTTCTCTCCTTTGCCGCCCACACCCCGGCACCCCACCCAGGAAGTACCTGCAAGCCTGGAGTGTAAGCATTTATTTTTTATATTTTCCGCTCGCGCTGCGACGCGCGTTTGTTTACTTTAAGTACTCTTTAATAGTCTTAATTAATCCTTCATTATGCTCATGCTCCATGAAGCAGAATCTGAAGAAGGTATCATCCAGAGTCTGGAAGGTCTGACAGTCTCTTATCATATAGCCCTTCTTAATGCATATGTCGAATAAATCCGCCGAGCTGTAATTGCTGTCATGGATATGACATAAAATAAAATTGGCATATGGCTTATATACTGTAAGCTTCTTAAGCTGACTTAACTCATTATATACGAATTCGCGTTCTTTGTGAATGTAATTACTGCTTTTCTCGATATATTCCTTATCTTCCAAAAGAAGAGGAACACCGCATTCGGCAAGAGAGTTAACGCTCCATGGGTCCTGAGAAGAAAGAATTGCCGCTCTTAAGTTCTCATCCGAGCAGATTGCATATCCAAAACGAAGACCAGGGGATGCGAAGAACTTGCTGATGCCTCTTAAAACGATAAGATTTTTATATTTCTCACATAACGGTATACTGCTATATACCTTAACGTCCGGTGTAAACTCGATATAGGTTTCATCCACTAAAACAAAGGCATTTTTTTGAACAGCCTTATCAAGAATCTTTATCATCATATCCCTGTCAATCAGGGTAGATGTAGGATTGTTAGGATTACAGGTGATGAGCATCTTTGTATCACCATCAAATAAATCATCTATCTGATCTTCTTTAAGGATAAAATCATTCTCTTTCTTAAGTGAAGCGTACTTGCATTTAGAACCAATTTTCTCAAGAGAATTGGCATATTCTGAATATGCAGGAGCTATAATTGTAGCATTTCCCGGGTTAACAGCTCTGATACTTAAGTTAATAAGTTCCGATGTACCGTTACCCACGATAATATTCTCATATGGAGTATTCACATATTCAGAAAGGTGCTTTCTTAAACTGACGTAATCCCTGTCAGGGTAGGCGGTTATTTTATCAAGAAGATTAGGCATCTTTTGTAAAAAATTCCCGGACAGGCCCAAAGGATTAACATTAGCTCCAAATTTAATGATGGAATTAATATCTATATTGTATATTTCAGCGATTCGTTCAATATCGCTTCCATGAAAAATTTCTTTTTTATTCATCATATATACCTGTGTTCTTTTGTTGATAATTACCCCTGTTTTATGGTAAAATATACAAAGGTTTTTTGTGTTTGATGGCAAGTTAAATGCCTTAAATCATTATATAACATCGAACGCAAAAATCAACACTTAAAGTAACCTGATAGGAATGAGGAGAGAGTTTTGAGAAATATCGTTCAATCCATGATAGAAGATAATTATGATTTTTCTGATCGTACACCGGGTCTCGAATTCTCTTGTGGAAGCATAGAACTGGATTTCTTATCAGAGGCTAAGAAGAGTGGCGAATTCAATATTATCAACACATCTGATACCCCTATGGAGGGGTATATCTATGTTACAGGCTCAAGGATGTACTTAACTTCAGATTATTTCAAGGGAATGGAGTCAGTATGTTCTTTTACCTTTGATTCCACCGGTATGGCTGAAGGTGATGAAATCGAAGGAGAGTTCCAGATTGTATCCAATAAAGGTGAATATGTAATTCCATATAAGGCACATATGTCTGGCTCTTATATCGATTCTACCAAGGGAGAGATTCGTAATCTGTTCCATTTTGCCAATCTGGCTGCAGATAATTTTGACGAGGCTGTAACTGTTTTCTATTCTCCGGAGTTTATTAATCTTCTTAAAGGACCGGATGCAAGATATCTTGGAATGTACAGGGCATTATCATCAAGAAGATATAATGAGCAGTATGTGGATGAGTTTTTGGTTGGAATCAGAAAGAAGTCCAGAGTATCTTTATCTTCAAGCGTATCAAAGATTAATCTTAATACTGTTATGGATACAAAAGGCGAGTTTAAGATCTACGCTTCTACTTATGGTGCAACAGGATTTAAGGTTTATGCTGACGACCTTCAGATTGTTACCGAGAAGACTGAATATCGCATAAATGATTATGAAGACAGGGAATGTGTTGTAAGATATGAGATTAATAAAGAAGCCCTGCATACAGGCTTTAATTATCTTAATATTCATGTAGAACATTACAATGGGGATATCATTATTCCGGTTGTAATTAATAATAAAGCAATCGATATTACATCAACATCCGAGTATTACACAAAGAAGATAATAATGGATATTGAGCGTGCCTATGTTCTTTATGAGATAGGTAAAATGGAACTCGGGGATTTTGCCAAGAAGATTACCAATTATGCGGTAATGTTAAGAGGTGATAAAATCTCCGAATTGTGGTCAGCCCTTCTTAAAATTCAGGTATTAATTGCTGAGGACAGAGTAAAGGATGCGAGATATTCTTTGGAGAAGGTTGGACCTGAGATTGACAGCTTCAAGGCAGGAGAAGAGATATATGCATATTATCTTTACTTAACTGCAATGGCAGACAGAAGCACATCATATGTGGACAAGGCGGCGCACAAGGTTAAGAAGGTATATCACAGAAATAAGGATAATACCATAATCGCTTATGTGCATATGTTCCTGCAGGAAGAATATGCAGTTAAGAAAGATAAGAAATATGAATTTATAAAAGAAGAATATTACTTAGGCGTAAGTTCCCCATTATTCCTAGCGCAGGCGCTTAATCTTGCCAAGGCTAATCCGGCTTTGGTGACTGAGCTTGGGGACTTCGAAAGAAGTCTTGTGAGATTTGCACTTAAGTATGATGCGATTGATGAGAGAATCGCAGAGAGAATTGATTTTCTTGCCAACAGGGACAGGACTTTTGACAGAACGATTTATAATGCGCTGGTTTATATTTATAACAAGAATCCAAACAAGATGGCATTATCATCTATCTGTTCGTACCTTATGAAGGGTAATAAGGTTGGCAGGGATGATTTCAGATGGTATGAAAAGGCAGTAGAAGAAGACATCAGATTGACAAGGCTTTATGAGTTTTATATGTACTCACTTCCGATGGATGAGAATATAGAACTTAAGCAGATTATCATGATGTATTTCACATACAAGAACAGTCTTGGATATGAGAAGCAGTCTTATCTTATACGCAAGGTTATGGATAATAAGGACAAGTATCCGGATATTGCCCTTAATTTCTTGGAGGGAATCGAGAGATTCCTTAAAGATCAGCTTAACGAGGGACATATTAATTCGTCACTTGCAAGATTATACAGGGATTATATTACAACGAACATGATTAATGAGGATAATATTGAGAGGGCTGTGCCGCTTATCTTCATGCATGAGATTGAGGTAACCAATCCTAAGGCTTCCATGGTTATTATTATTCATGGCAAGGCAAGTAAGGAATTCCAGGCAAGAATCATTGACGGTAAGGCATATCTTCCGATATACAGCAGGGATTACTGCATCGTTTTGGAAGATGACAGACATAACAGATATGTGGACAATGAGCATATCAAAGTTAAGAAAGTAATTGATGATGAACAGTTAATTACTTATGTGAGAAGTTTTGATACCAAGGGTATGGGACCTTGTATCTACTTCAGCGAAGAAGGCAATAATGATGATGCAATAGATGAGCAGAATCTGGTTTATTATGAAAGATTATATGATTCAGACAGAGTGGTTAAATCCTATCATGATGAACTGATGGTCAAGCTGATTAAATATTATCATTCCATTGATGACATAAAGAATCTCGACGAGCTTCTGGCTGACCCTGACATGAGTGTAATATCTCCATCCGACAGGGGAGATTTGATTCAGATCATGGTATCTCTTGGTATGTATGATGAGGCCTTTAAATATGTATGTGAATATGGACCTTATCATGTGGAAGATAAGACAATATTAAGGCTTTGTTCAAGACTTCTTGAAAGAAGGGATTTTGATGAAGATCCTTATCTTGTGGATTTAAGTGGTTATATCTACAGAAAAGATAAATATGATCAGAATATTCTTACATATCTTGTTAAGAACATGGATGGAACAACTGCGGATTTAAGAGTGCTTTATGAAGTAAGTAAAGAGTTCCAGGTTGAGACATTTCCGCTGCTTGAGAAGATATTAATGCAGTTCTTATTCAGCGGAATATATTCATCTTCCAAGATGTTATATTTTGAAGAATATGTTCATTTGAACGGAAGTGCTGATTTGCAGAAGGCTTTCCTTGCAAGTTCTGCATATGAGTATTTCGTAAAAGAGGGCATGATTAATGATGACATTTTTGCCCATATAGAAGGTTTCCTTGCTGATGGCGAAGAGATGCCAAGAGTATGTAAGCTGGCGCTTCTTCAGTTCCTTAGCGACAAGGATAAAACTCTTCTTAATGAGGAACTTGTTACAAGACTTATTGAAGAAGAAATCAGAAATGACAGATGCTTCCCATTCTTTATGGAATATATATCCATGGTTCCGGGACTGCTTAAGTTTACGGACAGGGCTTTTGTCCAGTATAAGGGTGATAACAGAAGCAGGGTAATAATTCATTATTCAATTGAAAGAGAAGCTGATAAGGAGAATGAGTATCACAGAGATGAAATGGTAAATCTTTATGGCGGAATATTCGTCAGTGATTTTATCCTGTTCTCAGATGAAGCAATTCAGTATTACATTACTGAGGAACTTAATAATAAAGAGATGCTTACACAAAGTTCAGTGCTTCGTCAAAAAGATGATGCAGCGAGCAGCGTATCATGGAGATATTCACTTCTTAATGAGGCTGAGATAGCACGTAAGATGAATGATTATACATATTCAGAAGAGATGCTTAAAGAGTATATTAAAAAAGATTATTTAACCAGAATGATATTCAAATAGGTTGGTAGGTAAATGATATCAGACAGTATCAAGGATGTATTTGACAAAATAAGTAAAGATAAATATGTGATTGGATACGATATTAATCCGGAGTTTGCGCAGATTTCATACTGCAGAATTGATGAGCGTACTCCTGAGACATTAAGTACCATTACAGGTGCGGAGGAATTCAATATTCCGCTTGTTATCTTAAGACGCCGTTCAACAAAGGCGTGGGTGTTTGGTAATGAAGCCCTGGAAGCCGAGAAGGACAGGGATGGAGGTTTAATTAAGAATCTCTATGAAAGGGCCCTGGCAGATGAGAATATTAATGTTGACGGGGAAATCTACAGAGCGGAAGACCTGCTGCTTTTATTTATCAAAAAGAGTCTTGGACTGCTTTCAGTTATGACCACGCCTGAGAAGGTTATGGGCATATGCATTGCAACACCGAAGCTGGATGAAAGACTGGTTAATATTTTCCGTAAAGTCCCGAAACTCATTCAGGTACCAAATGACAAACTCGAAATGATGGACTATGAAGAAAGCTTCTTCTATTACATGGTGGGACAGGAAAGTGATTTGAGTAAGTATAATGTGCTGCTTTGTGATTCATCCCTTGGATATCTTAATATTTATTCATTAGAGAAGAATACTTTTGCAAAGCCTAATTTTGTAAGTGTCTTTGCAGATGAGCACAGGGATTTTAAATTTGAGGAAGTAAGTGAGTCTGTATATGAACTCAGGGACAGCAAGTTCCAGGAGATTGTATCAGGCTTTATGGAGAATAAAATTTACTCTTCAGTTTTCTTAATTGGAGACGGTCTTGCGGGAGACTGGCTTAAGAATTCAATTAAGTTTTTATGTAAGAACAGAAGAGTATTTAAGGGTAATAACTTGTTTAGCAAAGGCGCCTGCATAGCGGCTTTGGAGAAGGTGGTTCCATCCAATTTCGAAGAGGATGTGGTTTACATGGGTAAAGGCAAACTCAAAATCGGAATCGGACTTAAGGTGAATACCGCCGGAAAAGATGAAGTAATTAATGTGGTTCCTGCAGGACTTAACTGGTATGATGTTCACGGCCAGGCAGAGGTTATAATCAAGGATACCAATGTAATTAATATTTATATTGAAAGACCTAATGGAAAGCCGGGAGCAGTGGCGGAGTTCAAGCTTAAGGATTTTCCAATAAGAAATGGCAGAATCTCAAGGATACTTATGGACGTAACCATGACAAATGAGAAGATTGTGCATTTCAAGGCGCAGGATCTGGGATTTGGTGAGATATTCCCATCAACAGGAATGATATTCGAAGAAGATTTGGAAGTGTGATACAATGGCGGGTGTATATAAAAGTTTATACAGAAGAGCGAATAAGCCTTTTTATATAGACAGGGTTTCATTAAGAATTTATTCGGTGGAAGAACTGTGCTATATAATTACGGAGAATGCGGAACTTATTGAGAAGGATATTTTCTCCAGAGACCTTGCCATCTGGCTTGAGGGTGAGTGCGGCGCAAGAGAACTTGCAGCAGAGATAATAAAGCTCATTACAAGTGATGCGAGACTGGTTCAGTTTGTTAAGGTTATACTTGAATGCGCGCCTTACATATCTGATGAAGAGAAGAATGAAATCTATGAGATAATCCGTGATATGGTTAGCTCAGATATTTATCACAGACGCAAAAGCCACGCCGACTTTTTCTTAAAGAAAGAAAGATTCATGCCGGCGATAAAGGAATATGAACAGCTTATTGAGACTGTGGATGAAGAAGAGAAATTCTTCCTGGCAGAATTATATCATTCCCTTGGAATTGCAAAGGCGAGGCTTTTTATATTTAATGAGGCAGTAGATGCTTTTAATAAAGCTTATGAACTTGATGAAGATCCAAAGCACGAATATATGGCTAAGGCTGCAATGAGACTTTCCTTAAGTGAAAAGGAATATCTGGCAAAAGTCTCTGTGGATGAAGCCAATACAAATATTATTAATCTTGAGGATGATTTATTTAAGATTAATAATGAATTTTTGGAAAGCGAAGAATATAAAGAGCTGGTTAATGCCAAAGAGAATGCACAGTCAGTCAGTGATTATGAAGCATTTATTGATAAGAAGATTTATGACCTTAAGGAAGAGTACAGGCGTTTTGTATAGGTGATGTATGGGGATTTTTTCAAAGTTTTTTTCGAAAAAAAAGAATGATGAATACTATGAGAATTCCAGCTTTTATCTGTCAGAAATAATAGATAATGATGAGGACAGAAAGAAGTATATAGAAGGTATCATAAGCCAGATGAAGGCTTCCGGTGATGATATTGATTCTCTTTCAAGAGAGTATGATAAACTGACATCACTGCTTGGTGATATTGAGCAGATTGATTCTTTCCCGAGGGATATCAAGGAAGACATTATGGGGTGCGCAAGAGCCCTTAATAATGTGGAGAATGTAAAGGCAACTCTGGATTCGAACCTGCCGTATCTGTCGGAGAGTGAATATGCAATCATGACAAAGATTGAACCTGATATGCCAAAGGCGTATAATCAGATTTTGGATGCTGAAAATTATCAGAAGAAAATCAGGTCTGATCTTCAGTATGTGGAATCCGAAAAGAATGCATATAAATTCAGGCTTCGTGAGATGGAGACAATGATATCCAACTTAGGTGGGGCGCTTATAATAATTACCATATGCTTCTTGACAGGTGTGGCAATAGAGATTATATTTGCTCTTATGCTTTCCTTTGATGTAAAGATTGCTTTCTTAATTACTGTTGCGGCAGCAGCGATTGGATATACCATTGTTGCCATAAAGGTAATGGAGAGACAGGAAGAAAAGCGTGTGATAGAGCGTGACATAGCAAGGCTTGTCCAGCTTCATAATACAGTTAAAATAAGATATGTTAATAATACAAACTTGCTGGATTACTATTATATTAAGTATAATGTTGCAAGTTCCTCTGAACTGGATGAAATCTGGAGCAGATATATTCAGGTCAGGGATGAAAGAATGAAGATGATGAAGACTCAGGAAGAGTGGGATTATTACAGCAGGGAACTTAGTAATAAGCTAAGGCGGCTGCACATACAGGATCCTGAAGTCTGGAAATATCAGACCAATGCTTTATTGAATCCTAAAGAGATGGTTGAGGTAAGGCATCATCTTGTAGGTCAGAGGCAGGCGCTTCGTAAGAAGATGGATGAAAGTAAAGCCTATGCTCTGGCAGCAGAAGATGAACTTAAGAAACTTCTGAAGGCATATCCTAAATATTCCACGGAAGTTATGACAATGATGGAAAAATATGAAAGTAAAGTAAGTATATAGGTTCAAAAATGGAGGATTAAGAATGAACGAAGATGTTTATGTAAGCCCGTTATCGGAAAGATATTCAAGCAAGGAGATGCAGTATATCTTTTCACCTGAGAAGAAATTCAAAACCTGGAGAAGATTATGGATTGCTCTTGCAGAAACTGAGAAAGAATTAGGCTTAACTCAGATTACTGATGAGATGATAGAAGAACTTAAGGAACATAAAGATGACCTTAATCTTGATGTTGCAAAAGAAAGAGAAAAGGTTGTTAGACATGACGTAATGAGCCATGTTTATGCATATGGAATGCAGTGTCCTAAGGCTAAGGGTATTATCCATCTTGGTGCAACATCATGCTACGTTGGTGATAATACAGATATGATTCTTATGAAGGAAGCTCTTATTCTTGTTCGTAAGAAAGTTGTAAATGTTATTAATAACTTAACCAAGTTTGCTGAGGAATATAAAGATCTTCCAACACTTGCATTTACACATTTCCAGCCAGCACAGCCAACCACAGTTGGTAAGAGAGCAACACTCTGGATTAATGAGTTTGTTATCGACTTAGAGGATCTTGATTATGTTATTGATTCTCTTAAACTTCTTGGTTCAAAGGGAACAACAGGTACACAGGCAAGTTTCCTGGAGTTATTTGACGGAGATCAGGAAACAATCGATAAGATTGATCCAATGATTGCAAAGAAGATGGGATTTGAATCAACATATCCTGTATCAGGTCAGACATATTCAAGAAAGATTGATACAAGAGTATGTAACGTACTTGCAGGTATTGCAGCAAGTGCTCATAAGATGGGTAATGATATCAGACTCCTTCAGCACCTTAAGGAAGTTGAAGAGCCATTTGAGAAGAGCCAGATTGGTTCATCAGCAATGGCTTATAAGCGTAATCCAATGCGTTCAGAGAGAATCTGTTCACTTTCAAGATATGTAATCTGTGATGCACTTAATCCTGCAATTACATCAGCTACACAGTGGTTTGAGAGAACACTTGATGACTCTGCAAATAAGAGATTATCAGTAGCAGAAGGATTCCTTGCAACAGATGGTATTCTTGATTTATGTATCAATGTAACTGACGGACTTAAGGTATATCCTAAGGTTATTGAGAAACATATCAAAGCTGAACTTCCATTTATGGCTACAGAGAATATTATGATGGATGCTGTTAAGGCAGGTGGAGACAGACAGGTTCTTCATGAAATCATCAGAGAGAAGTCAATGGAAGCAGGAAAGAATGTTAAGGAAGAAGGTCTTGAGAATAATCTTCTTGAACTTCTTGCAGCAGAGCCTCAGTTTGGTCTTACCAAAGAAGAGATGGAATCAAAACTTGATCCGGCTCTCTATGTGGGAAGAGCACCAAGACAGGTTGAGAAGTTCGTGGCTGAAGTTTGCAATCCAATCTTAGAGAAGTATAAAGATGAACTTAATGTAGTAGCTACGATTAATGTATAAAATTTATTTTTAAAAAGAAAAGTTAAGAAAAGTTGAAGAAGAAGTAAGAAAATGAGAAAGTTATCAAAAAGAGGAAAGGGAACTTTAATAGCCTTACTGGTTATTATAGTTCTCGGAATATCAGCAGGTGTGGCAGGTTACGTATTTTATCTGTTTGACAAGACACAGTCATCCATAACGGTTGAAGCAGGTACTACTGTATATGCAACAGATTTTATAAAGCATAATGTACAGGAAATCAGTTTCACTGATGGAAGCGATAAAATAGAAACCAACACCTGCGTTTCTATGAAAGTTTCTGTTACTGCTGATAATTTCAGCAGGGACTGTGTATTAAATGTGGTTGATACCACATTTCCAACAGCAGATCCAAAGCCTATGGTTTTAATGGCAGGTGATACATGTGAAGCTAAAGACCTGGTTGAGAATGTAGTTGATGAAACACCTGTAACCATTGATTTTGCTGAAAGTGTTGACTGGTCAGCATATGGACTTCGTGAAGTTCCGGTAAAAATAACGGATGAAGGAAATAATACAACCATAATTAATTCGACGCTTAATATATCAAAGGTTGACCTGGCTTCTCCTTATGCAATTGAGGCAGGAAGTTATATGCCGGACCCGAGGATTTTCCTGGTGACTGATGGTGAGTGTGAATACAGGCAGTCAGGCTGGGATTTCGTTGATTCAGCACACTGCGGTGTCTATCCGGTATTCCTTTTGGTAGATGGTGAGGAAGTTCAGGTTAAGGTTGAAATCGTGGACAGCATTGAGCCAAGATTTGAGGTTCAGGACCTTAATGATTATATAGGTCACGATTTGGATCCTGCCAAGTTTGTAACATCCTGCGTTGATGCAACAGATGTAACTTATTCTTATAAGACAGAGCCTGATATGACTTTGGAAAATCAGACCGTAACCATTGTGGGTACAGATGAAGGTGGCAATACTTATGAGGTGTCAGCTAATCTTGCATTAGTTCCAGATGTTGAGCCTCCTACAATTCTTGGTACAGGTAACCTTGGTGTTCAGGTTGGCGGAACAGTATCATACAGAAGCGGTGTAAGCGTAGTTGATAACTGCGATGAAGACTTGGAGGTTCAGATAGATAATTCTGCAGTAGACCTTAATGTGGAAGGCAGTTATCCCGTTGTATATACGGCAACGGACCATAGCGGTAATGTGGCAACAGTAACCACTATGGTTAATGTTCTCCCTGAAGGTGTTGAGGTTGTAACAATTGATGAATTATATGCTTTGGCTGATGAGATTTTAGCAGGCATTATTACAGATGACATGAGTCAGTACGATAAGGCACATGCAATCTTTACCTGGGTTCGTTCCAATATTATGTGGTCTGAACATTCAATTAAAGAGGACTGGGTTGAGGCTGCATATGAAGGCTTTACAGATAAGAGAGGAGACTGCTATACATTCGCAAGTACTTCCAAAGCACTTCTTACAAGAGCAGGTATTCCTAATATTGATATAAAGAGAAATTCCACACTCAGTAAGCATTTCTGGAATCTTATCGACTGTGGCGACGGCTGGTATCATTATGATGCAACTCCTCGTAATGACAAGACAGTTGTATTCTACTGGTCAGAAAGTATGCTTCAGGGTGATGAGGCAGTAAGAAGATCACATGTGTATGATAAGACTTTGTATCCAACTGTTAACTGGAACTGACGCGAACTACAAGTGCATGTGAGGAATAAGCATAATTCGCAAGAAAAGCTTGCTTTTGTAAAGAATTATGCTATGACGAACAGAGCGCGCCAGCGCGCACGAGCAAATCTCTGATTTGCGAGTAAATGCACGAAGGAAAGAAATTATGAAAAAACTTGGAATTATAGGTGGCATGGGGCCTTTGGCTACAGCCATCTATATGAAAAAAGTAATTGAATATACCAAAGCTCCAACAGATGCTGAAAATATTCAGATGGATATAATCAACGATCCGACAATACCTGACAGAACTGCTTTTATCCTGGGAGAAAGCACTGACAGCCCTGTTGAGAGAATTGTTGAAATAAGAACGGACCTTGAGAAAAGAGGCTGCGATGTAATTGCAATTCCGTGCAATACTGCTTTTGCATTTTATAATGAGATAGCAGCAGGTTCTTCAGTTCCAGTACTTAATCCAATCACTTTAACCTGTGAAAGACTGGTTGAGATGGGTGTTAAGAAAGCAGGAGTCATGGCTACAAGAGGTACCATAAAGATGGGCTTATTTAAGAAGTGCCTGGGCCAGTATGGAATCGAAGCTATTATTCCTGATGAGAAGATGCAGTCTGTTATCAGTTCAATGATTTATAACTATGTTAAGGCAGGAAAGAATATTCCTTCTGTTGATATTAACTGGGTAAGGGAATATATGATTTCAATGGGAGCCCAGAAGATTATACTTGGCTGTACGGAACTTACTGAAGTTGCTGAGACAGACAAAAATGATATATATGTGGACACTCTTGATGTGCTTGCAGAAGAAGCAGTTAAGATGTGCAGCATAGGAGGATGATATGAGAAATAATGTACTTGATTATCTGGACGAGGCGGTACTTAAGAATCCGGATAAAGCAGCATTCATAGACAAGAAAGAAAGTCTGACATTCAGACAACTTAAAGATAACGCGGATAGGGGGGCGACTTATCTTCATAATGAGGGATATTATAACGAGGGTATCCTTATATATATGAGCAAGTCTCCATCAGAGATATCCGCTTTTTTTACTGTTATAAGATCGGGTAATTATTACGTTCCTATCGATGAAAAAATGCCCGCCGCCAGAATCAATCTCATTATCCAGACAGTTAATCCAAGACTTGTAATCTGTGATGAGACAACAATCGACAAGGCAGCAAACTTAGAGGGTGAGCATAAGTGTATTTTATTTAAGGATGTAATAGCTGCAGAAGCAGATAATGTGGTTTTAACCACAATTCGTAATGCAGCAATTGATGTGGATCCAATCTATATTGTATTTACATCAGGCAGCACCGGAGTTCCTAAGGGAGTATGTGCCTGCCACAGAAATGTAATTGATTATATTGAGAGTTTATGCGAGGCTCTTAAGTTTGATGAAAATACAGTATTTGGTAATCAGACTCCACTTTATTTTGATTCACCGCTTAAAGAGATATATCCAACACTTAAATACTGTGCGACCACATATTTGGTTCCAAAGGAATTATTTATGTTTCCGGTAAAGCTGGTTGAATATCTTAATGAGAATAAGATTAATACAATATGCTGGGTTGTATCAGCATTAACAATGATATCCGGACTTAAGGCTTTTGATACAATTAAGCCTGAGCATTTAAGACTGGTTGCATTTGGTTCTGAAGTTTTCCCGATTAAGCAGTTTAATATGTGGAAAGAGGCTGCTCCTAATGCAAGATTTGTTAATCTCTACGGTCCTACAGAAGGAACAGGTATGTGCTGCTATTATGAGGTGGACAGGGATTTTGCCGAAGGGGATGTTATTCCTATAGGAAGACCTTTTAAGAATACCGGATTAATGTTAATTGATGAAGAAGGCAAGCTTGCTAATGAGGGTGAGATTGTGCTTCGCGGAAGCTGTGTAACCTTAGGTTATTTCAATAACGAAGAGAAGACCAATGAGGTATATACACTTAATCCGTTAATCAGTGCATATAAGGAAATTGTTTATCATACTGGTGATGTGGCAAGGCGTGGAGATGATGGAAATCTTTATTTCATATCCCGTAAGGATTACCAGATTAAGCATATGGGACACAGGATTGAACTTGGTGAAATTGAAGCCGCAGTTAATGCGCTTGAGGCGATAACCATATGTGCCTGCACTTATAATAAAGAGAAAGAGAAGATTAATCTTTTCTATGTTGGAGAAATTGATAAGGTGGCAGTCCTTAATCACCTTAAGGATTCGCTTCCAAGGTATATGATTCCTAACAGAGTAGAGAAGTTGGACAGGATGCCGCTTACTGATAACGGTAAGATTGACAGGAAGGGACTTGCTAGTATGTAATCGCGCTGCGTCCAAAACTACTCTCCCAAAAGCTCATTGCTGCAAGCAGCACAGGATCGCTTTTGTGAGAGCATTTTGTCCTTGCGCTCCTATGGAAAGACTGACACACTTGTCATAATGAAGTCATAGTGCTACAATACCCTATGGAATTGAAGGAGGTTGTTATGGAAGACTTAATTGAAATATTAGAAGGAATTCATCCGGATGTAGATTATAATACATGCGAATCACTTATAGATGACGGTATCCTGGATTCATTTGATATCGTTACACTTATTTCAGAGATTAATCAGGAATTTGATGTGGTTATCTCTGCAGAACATATTGTGCCAGAAAACTTTAACTCTGCAAAGGCACTTTATGAACTTATCGAAAGATTAGAAGAAGAATAATGTTATTTACGTCTTATTCATTTTTGTTTTTTTTAATATTATTATTCGTAATTTATTACGTATTTCCAAGTAAGGCTCAGTGGGTGATACTTCTCATTGCTAGCCTTATTTTCTATGCTCTTAATTCACCGGTTTATCTTATCTTCATAGGTATAACCATCTTAACAACTTATGGCGCAGGAATACTTCTTGATAATAGTTTTGTTAAGGAAAAGGCTTATATAAAAGAGCATAAGGAAACTCTTTCCAAAGAAGAGAAGAAGGCATATAAAAGAGCAAACAAAACTAAAAGAAGATGGCTGTTCTGGTCTTGCCTGATCTTTAATTTTGGAATACTTGCGGTAACCAAATATACCAACTTTGGTATTTCGAATATAAATGGAATCATGAAGATGTTCCATTCGGGAACTGAGCTTCAGTTTGTTGATCTGATTATTCCGCTTGGTATATCTTTCTATACCTTCCAGAGTATGGGCTATCTTATTGATGTATCAAGAGACAGCGTTAAGGCTCAAAGGAATATCGGCAAACTTGCGCTCTTCGTATTATTCTTCCCTCAGCTTGTGCAGGGTCCTATCAGCAGATATGGAGACCTGTCTACATCTTTATATGAGGCGCATCCTTTTGACATTAATAAATTTATGCGAGGCATAGAGCGTATTATATGGGGCTTCTTTAAGAAACTTGTCATAGCAGACAGAATACTTCCTGCAGTTAATACTCTTAAGGATTCCTATGAAACCATGGATGGTTTTTATGTAGTACTTCTTGGACTGTTTTATGCGCTTGAATTATATGCAGATTTCACAGGTGGTATTGATATTACCATAGGTATTGCTGAGGCACTTGGAATAAAAGTTAAAGAGAACTTCATTAGGCCATACTTCTCGAAGTGTATTAAGGAATATTGGAGAAGATGGCATATATCTTTGGGCGCGTATTTTACGGAATATCTGTTTTATCCGGTGTCAGTATGTAAGCCGATGCTGGATATCTCAAAGGTTGCGAGAAAAATCCTCGGCGAGAAAATTGGTAAAAAGGTTCCTGTATATCTTTCCACAATTATTGTGTGGCTCATAACAGGTATTTGGCATGGGGCTGCATGGAACTTTGTGGTATGGGGACTTGGAAACTGTTTCTTCATTATGCTTTCGGAGGAACTTGACCCGGTTTATATCTGGGTTAAGAAGAAGTTTAAGATTAATGAGTCGAAGTATTATTACAGGGCTTTCCAGATAATAAGAACATTTATCCTTATGTGTTCACTTCGTATGTTTGACTTATATCGTAATGTGCCGGTTACATTTAAGATGCTGGGTACGACGGTGTATAAGTGGAATATTGCATCAGTCCTCAGAGAAGGAATATGGAATCTCGGACTGACAGGTGTTGATTATGTGATACTGATTATCGGAACGATTATTCTTTTTTCAGTTAGTATGATGTCGAGAAGAGAGAATATGAGAGATATTATTGCGAAGAAAGGTTATGTACTTCGTGGTGTTGTTTATGGAGTACTGTTTGTATGTATTATTTTATTCGGTGCTTATGGCATTGGGTATGATGCCAGCCAGTTTATATATAATCAATTCTAGTTGCCGCCCACACCCCGGCACCCCACCCAGGGTATACATTGATAAAACGGTCGACCCGGCAGCACAAGGACGGTCGGCATTCATAATATAAGGACGATATGGAAGAAAAAGAAACAAAAAAATTTAATATAAAACTTCTTATCACGGTCATAATCTCATTGGTGGTTATAACCACAATTCTTGCATTCCTGCAAAGGCTTGTGGAGCCAAAGTATATGGACAACAGTGGTGAAGGTTCTTTGATTGAGGAATACTATGACAATATTGAAGATCATCAGATTATCATTGTTGGTGACTGCGAAGTTTATGAGAATCTTGTTCCGCCAGTACTGTGGGAGGACTATGGATATACATCATATATCAGAGGAAGCGCGCAGCAGCTTATATGGCAGTCTTACTACTTATTAGAGGAAACATACAAGTATGAGAATCCGGATGTGGTAATCTTTAACGTGCTTTCAATGCAGTATAATGAGCCGCAAAAAGAAGCCTACAATCGTATGACCTTGGATGGTATGAAGTGGTCATCAAGTAAGGTTGGTGCTATTAAGGCTTCCATGATGGAAGATGAGCAGATGATAGATTATGTGTTCCCGATTCTTCGTTATCACAGCAGAATTACGGAACTTAAGAAAGATGATATAACTTACTTCTTTGATAAGCCGACGGTGGCTGATAATGGTTATTACATGCAGGTTGGCATTGTGCCAGCAGATTATGTGCCTGAAGGAAAGCCTCTTGGTGATTATACTTTTGGCGATAATGCATATTATTATCTGGATGCAATCAGGGAAATCTGTGAAGAGCATGGGTCAAAGTTAATCCTGGTTAAGGCGCCGAGCCTTTATCCTAAGTGGCATGATGAATGGGATGCGCAGATGGTGGATTATGCGGCTAAGTATAATCTTGATTATATCAACTTCTTAGAGCATACAGATGAGATAGGCCTTGATTATAACGTGGATACTTATGATGCGGGCTTACATCTTAATGTATATGGCGCTGAGAAACTTACAAGATATTTAGGTGAATATCTTAAGGAAAATACTGACCTTGAGGATCTTCGCTCCAACGAGGCTGTGGCAGAGGAATATAATCAGAAACTTCTTGAATACAGGGAAAGACTGGCAAAGAAGGAAGAAGAGAGGGATGCTGGCAAATAATTCTTGCCACATACATATAAAAATGGTATTATTGTCTTGTTTTAGATAGGAGATGATATTATGAGAATTAAAGCTTTATTAGTTGTTTCAGCACTTGTACTTGGCATGGCATTTGTGGGATGTTCCAATCCGGCAGAGGATGCTGCAGATGGTGTTGAGAACATGTATCAGAATGAAGATAAGGCCGAGGATGCCGTAGACGGTATCAAAGAGGACGGTGAAGAAAAGGATGCTGAGTTCCAGGAAATCCTTGATTCATCCAATAAATACATTTTTGAGTATGATGGTCTTACATTAGCTCCTGATATGAACAGTCAGGAGTTTTTAAATGTTTTGGGAGAGGCTAATCATTACTATGAGGTTAAGAGCTGCGCTTTCGAAGGCCTGGATAAAATCTATACCTACAGTAGTTTTGAAATCTATACATATCCAAACGGAAGTGATGATTTAATTTCAAATATCTTCTTAAAGGATGATACAGTTACAACAAAAGAGGGCGTATATATTGGTATGTCTTTAGATACCGCGAAGGAAAAAATCGGCGAAGAGGGTGTCCTTGAAAGCGGCGTATGTACATTCGACGGTGGCGGAGACAGACTCAGATTATATGTTGATGGCAGCAATACAATTACAAGTATTGAATACCAGAGCAAGGTGCTTGATCAGGAATAAAGGGAGACTTGGATGAACTTAAAAAGAATACTTGCCCTGGCAGGGGTTGTGCTTATTAGTGCCTGGGTGGTTGTAACCTTTGTACTTGCGGTTATGCACGCGGCGATTTTTAAATATTTTATGTTTGGATGCATTGCTCTGCCGATTATTCTGTGGATAGCAATCTGGTTTGTGGGACTTCTTACTGGAAAGAAGACCATCGCATCTTTCAGAACTGAAGAGATGGAGAAAACCATGGAAGAAGCTGAAAGAATCAAAGAAGCCATGGCAGAAAAAGAAAGTAAAGCAGATAATGAATAAATATACTTTTATTCGAAGAGTATATTTGCTATAATGAATTTTAGTTTGAAACTTAAAAATTTTGTGATGAGGTGAAAGTTATGAGTTTATTGGAACAATGGAGAGCAGAAGCTTATAATGCAGATGATAAGAATGCATTATCAAGATTATGGAAGGTTTATTTTACCAAGGAGAAAGGTATTTATCAGCAGCTTCTTGCTAATCCTGATGAAGTAGTTAAGGGTACAGTTTCTGAACTCGCTGAGAAATATAATGTTGAACTTAAGTTTATGGTTGGTTTTCTTGATGGTATCAACGAAAGCTTGGTAACTCCTAATCCAATCGAGGAGATGGATGAGAATACAGAAGTATCTCTTGAGTTTGACAAGGAATTACTTTACAAGAACATGGTAGCAGCTGAAGCTGACTGGTTATATAATCTTGAAGAGTGGAATGATATTTTTGATGAGGACAAGAGAAAAGCTCTTTACAAGGAGCAGAAGTCTTCAACAACAATCGTTAAGGAAGCAAAGGTTTATCCTAACGATCCATGTCCATGTGGTTCAGGAAAGAAATATAAGAAGTGCTGCGGTAAGAATGCATAAGTTATTTCCTTGACTTTTGGATTTAAACGCAATACAATAACCACAGTAAGTTAAAACTAACTATATTTAACACGTTGACGAGACGAGTAGGTTGTGAAAGGTAACAGAGAGGAATGCATATGGTGGAAGCATTCTTACACGGAAGCAATTGAAAACTAACTCTGAGTGGCCCCAATCCGGTCCGTTGACTACGTTACAGTCTTATGAGCGGCAGAGTAATCTGCAAGCAGGGTGGAACCGCGTATATTACGTCCCATGCATCTAGGTGCATGGGATTTTTTTTATAACTTATCCCCTTCCGGGCATGGCAGGGGCTTACATACATAAAGGAGGCGAAAGTATGATTATTACGTTAAAAGATGGAAGCAGTCTTGAGTTTAATGAGCCAAAGAGCATTATTGAGATTGCAACAGCTATTAGTGAAGGTTTGGCACGTATGGCTTGTGCCGGCGAGATTGATGGAGAGGTTAAGGATCTTCGAACTATCATAACTGATGACTGTAATCTTACAATACTTACCGCTAATGATCCGGAAGGCCTTAAGGTTATCAGACATACATGTTCACATGTAATGGCTGAGGCTGTTAAGAGATTATTCCCGGATGCCAAAGTTACTATTGGTCCTGCAATTGAAGATGGATTTTATTATGATTTTGACCATGCTCCTTTCTCAAGAGAAGATCTTGATGCCATTGAAGCAGAGATGAAGAAAATCATCAAAGAAGGACATGAGATTACAAGATTTACTCTTCCAAGAGAAGAGGCTATCAAACTTATGAAAGAAAAGGACGAGCCATTCAAGGTTGAATTAATTGAAGACCTCCCAGAAGGTGCAGAGATTTCTTTCTATGACCAGGGTGGTTTTGTTGACCTCTGCGCAGGTCCTCACCTTATGAGCACAAAGGGAATTAAGGCATTTAAACTTATTTCTTCATCAATGGCTTACTGGAGAGGCGATGAGAAGAAGGCAAGACTTCAGAGAATTTACGGCAGTGCTTTTGCCAAAAAGGAAGAGTTAAATGCTTATCTTGAGCACTTAGAGGATATCAAGAGAAGAGACCATAACAGACTTGGCAGAGAGATGGAGTTATTTACAACTGTTGATGTTATTGGTCAGGGACTTCCACTTTTCATGCCAAAGGGTACAAAGATTATCCAGAAGATGCAAAGATGGATTGAGGACCTGGAGGATTATGAGTGGGGCTATGTTCGTACAAGAACACCTTATATGGCCAAGTCAAATCTTTATAAGTTATCAGATCACTGGTTCCACTATAAAGATGGTATGTTCGTACTTAATGATGACTTAATGAGCGATGCAGATGCTCATGAAGATCAGAAATTATATAACGATCCTGATGTGGCAATGAAGAATGCACAGGAGCATGTTTATGTTGATGACAAGGGCAGAGAAGTTATGGCTCTTCGTCCTATGACATGTCCTTTCCAGTATTTCGTATATAAGGCTAAACAGCACAGCTACAGAGACCTTCCTTACAGAATGGGTGAGACATCAACACTCTTCAGAAATGAAGATTCAGGTGAGATGCATGGTCTTACAAGAGTAAGACAGTTCACAATTTCAGAAGGACATCTTATCTGTACTCCTGAGCAGATTGCTGACGAGTTTAAGAACTGTGTTAAATTAGCTAAATACTGCTTAACAACATTAGGTCTTCAGGATGAAGTTACTTACAGAATGAGTAAGTGGGATCCTAAGAATCCTGATAAGTATCTTGGAACTGCTGCAGAGTGGGATGTTGTTCAGAATAACATGAGAGAGATTCTTGATGAAATCGGTCTTGAATATACAGAGGCTGAAGGCGAAGCTGCTTTCTACGGACCTAAGCTTGATATTCAGGCTAAGAACGTATATGGCAAGGAAGATACAATGATTACCGTTCAGCTGGATATGTTCCTTGCTGAAAGATATGATATGTATTATATCGATGCCAATGGCGATAAGAAGCGTCCGTATATCATTCACAGAACATCAATGGGATGTTATGAAAGAACACTTGCATGGCTTATCGAGCATTATGCAGGTAACCTTCCTACATGGCTTTGTCCAGAGCAGGTTCGTATCCTTCCTATTTCTGACAAGTTCTTAGATTATGCTGAAAGTGTTCGTAAGGAACTTAGAAAGGCTAACGTTGATGTTACTGTTGATACCAGATCAGAAAAGATTGGTTACAAGATTCGTGAAGCACGTCTCGACAGAGTTCCATATATGCTTATTGTTGGTGAGCAGGAACAGGCTGATGGCAAGGTATCTGTAAGAAGCCGTTATCTTGGTGATGAAGGACAGAAGCCTCTTTCAGAATTTGTTGATGCAATTGTTAAAGAGATTGCAACAAAAGAAATCAAAGAGATTAAAGTTGAATCAAATAATGAAAAATAATTATGCATGTGGCTATGGAACTTAAGGTTCCATAGCCTTTGCTAGTTTTTGTGTTTAATTGGAAGATTACAGGGAGATAAAAATGGAGAAAAGAGATAAGATTAATTTATATACAACGCTGGGAGTGTTCGCGGCTTTTGTTATATATACAATCATGATTATGTTTATTGATGTTCAGGCTATAGGACCTGAGGGCAGCAAGGTCGGTTTTGCTGCAATTAACGGACTTGTGCATAATACTTTTGGATATAATGGAACCCTTGATTTTGTAACAGATATTATTATGTATCTGGCATTTTTGAGTATACTTGCCTGGGCAGTTGTTGGACTTGTTCAGTTAATAAAGAGAAAAAGCCTTAAAAAAGTAGATTACAGATTGTATGTACTGGCTATATTTGCTGTAATTACAGTGGCTGTTTATGTTCTGTTTGACCATTTGCTAGTTATTAACTATCGTCCTATTATTCTTGATGAGGGCCTGGAGGGTTCATATCCTTCAACTCACTGCCTTCTGACTCTTGCATTTTTCGGATATTCCATTGTTAATCTTTTTGTTATGAAAATTAATAAAAATCTGGCAAAAATTTTGAGCGTGGTAATCGGAATTTTATGTTTACTTATGCCTGTGCTCAGATTGCTTGCAGGTGTACATTGGACCACGGATATTGTAGGTGGAGTTATGTTAAGTATAGCCCTTGTTTTAGCCTATAATACGCTTGTAAACTGGAAGAAAAAATAGAAAAGAATTCTTGACATACTAAGGGTAAGAAATTTATACTTTTATGTGGTGTGTTAGGTGGGAAAACTGATGATAAGAAGGAGAAACCAATGGGCGGATTTTTTGGTGTAGTTTCCGAAGAAAATTGTATGTTTGATTTGTTTTTCGGAGTAGATTATCATTCTCACTTAGGTACCAGACGTGGCGGTCTGTGCTTATATGATAAGGAAAAAGGATTTGACAGGGCAATTCATAATATTGAGAATTCCCCGTTCAGAACCAAGTTCGAGAGAGATTTCGAAGAAATGAAAGGACAGATCGGTATAGGCTGTATCTCTGATATGGAGCCGCAACCTCTTATCGTACGTTCACATCTTGGTAATTATTCTATTACCACAGTCGGAAGAATCAACAATGTGAGTGAACTCACATCAATGCTGTTTAATAATGGTTATTCACACTTCCTTGAAATGAGCGGTGGAGATATTAACCAGACTGAGTTGGTCGCAGCACTAATTAATCAGAAAGAATCAATAGTAGAAGGTCTTAATTTCGTTCAGGAATCAGTTAATGGTTCAATGAGCGTGCTTCTTATGACTTCAAAAGGCATTTATGCCATGAGAGACAGATACGGAAGAACTCCGGTTATTCTGGGTACCAAAGAAGGAGCACAGTGTGCATCATTCGAGAATTTTGCCTTCCATCATTTGGGATATAAGACAAAGAGAGAATTAGGACCGGGCGAAGTTGTATTCTTTGATACAGAGCATGATGAAACTTTGCTTAAGCCAAGAGATGAAATGAAGATCTGTTCATTCCTCTGGGTTTATTTCGGATATCCTACATCAATATATGAAAATATCAATGTAGAAGAGATGCGCTACAGATGTGGTGCAAATATGTCTGCAAGAGATGATGTTAGTGGAATAGATTATGTTGCAGGTGTGCCGGATTCAGGTACAGCACATGCAGTAGGTTATGCGAAGGCTTCAGGCATTCCTTTTGCAAGACCGTTCATTAAATATACACCAACCTGGCCAAGATCATTTATGCCTACAACACAGGTTAAGAGAAATCTTATTGCAAAGATGAAACTCCTTCCTGTTGAGCCTTTAATCGATGGCAAGAAAATGGTGCTTATTGATGACTCTATCGTAAGAGGTACACAGCTTAGAGAAACAACTGAGTTCTTATTTAACTCAGGTGCCAAGGAAGTACATGTAAGACCTGCATGTCCACCACTTCTTTACGGTTGTAAATATCTGAACTTCTCAAGAAGCACATCAGATATGGACCTTATTACAAGAAGAGTTATTGCTGAAAGAGAAAAGGAAGTAACTCCGGAAGTACTTCAGGATTATTCAAATCCGGACAGCAAGAATTACAAGGAGATGGAAGGCTGCATCTGCAAGCAGATGAAATTCACATCCCTTAAATATAACAGACTTGACGATATGGTTAACGCAGTAGGACTTAATCCTTGCAAGTTATGTACATATTGTTTCGATGGTAAGGAATAATTCTGTATATCAGAAGATTTATGTGTAAAAAATAAAGGAATTAATATAAAGATATATCTCAGGAGGACGACATGGGTAAAAGAGAAGACATTCATAAAGTACTGATAATTGGTTCAGGACCTATTATCATTGGACAGGCATGTGAATTTGACTATTCAGGAACACAGGCTTGTAAAGCATTAAGAAAGTTAGGATACGAAATCGTATTGGTTAACTCTAACCCAGCTACCATTATGACGGACCCTGATACAGCTGATGTTACATACATCGAGCCACTTAACGTAGAAAGATTAGAGCAGATTATTGCAAAGGAGCGTCCTGATGCACTGCTTCCTAACTTAGGTGGTCAGTCAGGCCTTAACCTTTGTTCAGAACTTGCCAAGGAAGGAATCCTTGATAAGTATGATGTTAAAGTAATTGGTGTTCAGGTTGATGCTATCGAAAAGGGTGAAGACAGAATCGAATTTAAGAACGCCATGAAGGAACTTGGAATCGAGATGGCTCGTTCCGAAGTTGCTTATTCAGTAGAAGATGGTCTTAGAATTGCAGAGGAATTAGGTTATCCTGTATGTTTAAGACCTGCATATACAATGGGCGGCGCAGGCGGCGGTCTTGTATATAATGTAGAAGAACTTAAAGTAGTTATGGCAAGAGGTCTTCAGGCTTCTTTGGTTGGCCAGGTTCTTGTAGAAGAGTCAATCCTTGGCTGGGAAGAATTAGAGCTTGAAGTAGTAAGAGATGCCAAGAACAATATGATTACAGTATGTTTCATTGAGAACATCGATCCACTTGGTGTTCATACAGGTGATTCATTCTGTTCGGCTCCTATGCTTACAATTTCTGAAGATCTTCAGAAGAGATTACAGGAACAGGCTTACAAAATCGTCGAGTCCGTACAGGTTATCGGTGGTACCAACGTACAGTTTGCTCATGATCCTGTATCAGACAGAATCGTTGTTATTGAGATTAACCCAAGAACATCACGTTCTTCAGCACTTGCTTCAAAGGCAACAGGTTTCCCTATCGCTTTAGTATCAGCAATGCTTGCTTCAGGTCTTACACTTGATGAGATTCCTTGTGGTAAGTACGGAACACTTGATAAGTATGTTCCTGGCGGAGACTACATTGTTATTAAGTTTGCAAGATGGGCATTCGAGAAATTCAAAGGTGCACAGGATAAGTTAGGTACTCAGATGAGAGCCGTTGGTGAAGTCATGAGTATCGGTAAGACATATAAGGAAGCTTTCCAGAAGGCTATCAGATCTCTTGAAATCGGCAGATACGGTTTAGGTTTTGCCAAGAATTTCAATGAGAAATCACTTGATGAGCTTCTTGGTATGCTTCATACAGCAACCAGCGAAAGACAGTTCATTATGTATGAAGCTCTTCGTAAGGGTGCTACAGTTGAACAGCTTTATGACCTTACAAAGATTAAGCATTATTTCATCGAGCAGATGAAGGAATTAGTTGAGGAAGAGGAAGAACTCCTTAAGAACAAAGGTGCAGTTCCTTCAAATGAAGCTCTTACCAAGGCTAAGAAAGATGGTTTCTCAGATAAGTATCTTTCAATTCTTCTTGGTGTTCCTGAAGATGATATCAGAAATGCACGTAAGGCAATTGGTGTTGTGGAAGAGTGGGAAGGCGTTCACGTAAGCGGAACACAGGACAGCGCATATTATTATTCAACATATAACGGAACAGATAAGAATGAAGTTAAGGAAGATAA
Organism: uncultured Lachnospiraceae bacterium; assembly: GCA_902789665.1. Classification (GTDB taxonomy): domain Bacteria; phylum Bacillota; class Clostridia; order Lachnospirales; family Lachnospiraceae; genus UBA3766. Next base: position 385,423 of record CADAOY010000001.1, read on the forward strand.
GCCAAAGGTAATGATCCTTGGTGGTGGTCCTAACAGAATCGGACAGGGTATCGAATTTGACTACTGCTGCGTACACGCTGCTTTTGCCCTTAGAGATTTAGGATTTGAAACAATCATCGTTAACTGTAACCCTGAAACTGTTTCAACAGACTATGATACATCAGATAAGTTATACTTCGAGCCACTTACTCTTGAAGATGTTCTTAGTATCTATGAGAAGGAGAAACCGGTTGGTGTTATCGCACAGTTCGGTGGACAGACTCCTCTTAACTTAGCAGATTCTCTTGAGAAGAATGGTGTTAAGATTTTGGGTACAGCTCCTGCAGTAATTGATATGGCAGAAGACAGAGACTTATTCAGAGCAATGATGGAGAAGTTAGAGATTCCTATGCCTGAATCAGGAATGGCTGTTACAGTAGATGATGCAATAGAAATTGCTGAGAGAATCGGATATCCTGTAATGGTTCGTCCATCCTTCGTACTTGGTGGCAGAGGAATGGAAGTTGTATATGATCAGGACAGCCTGAAAGAATATATGAGAGCAGCTGTTGGTGTTACACCTGACAGACCTATTCTTATCGACAGATTCTTAAAGAATGCAATGGAATGTGAAGCAGATGCCATCTCTGATGGTGAGCATGCATTCGTTCCTGCAGTTATGGAGCATATCGAACTTGCAGGTGTTCACTCAGGTGACTCAGCATGTATCCTTCCTTCAGTACATATTTCAGAGAAGAATCTTGAGACTATCAAGAATTATACAATGAAGATTGCTACTGAAATGAATGTAAGAGGTCTTATGAATATGCAGTATGCCATTGAAGATGATGTGGTATACGTACTTGAGGCCAATCCAAGAGCATCAAGAACTGTACCTTTGGTATCAAAGGTATGCGGTATCAACATGGTAAGACTTGCTACACAGATTATTACAGAAGAACTTACAGGTAAGAAGTATCCTGTAGCAGATCTTAAAGAAAGCAAATATGATTACTACGGAGTTAAGGAAGCTGTATTCCCATTCAATATGTTCCAGGAAGTTGACCCATTACTTGGACCAGAAATGAGATCAACTGGTGAAGTTTTAGGTTTAGCTAAGCATTATGGTGAAGCTTATTACAAAGCTCAGGAAGCTACACAGAATCCACTTCCATTAGAGGGAACAGTACTCTTTAGTGTTAACGCTAATGACAAGCCACAGCTTGTTGAAATAGCTAAGAAGTTCCATGACAACGGATTTAACATCCTTGCAACAGGAACAAGTTATGATTTAATCGTAGCAAATAATATTCCGGCTAAGAAGATTAACAAGATGCAGGAAGGCAGACCTAATATTGTGGATGCCATCATGAACAAAGAGATTCAGCTCATTGTTAATACACCTGCAGGCAAGGATAAGATCTTCGACGACAGCTACATCCGTAAGAATGCTATCAAGCATAAAGTACCTTATATCACAACAATGGCAGCAGCCAGAGCAAGTATTGACGGTATTGCAGCAATCAAGTCCGGTGGCTCTATTGCAGTTCACTCACTTCAGGAATTACATAAGAGCATTCACTAATAAATATTTGTTGAAATATATCAACCCTTAGGTTATAATTTCAGTAATAATAGGTAAAGGAGGTTTGGTATGAATATCTCATCTAATTATAAGTTATATAACAGCTACAATAATTATATGAACAGCAGTGCTTTGTTTTCATCCATGTCCAAATCTTCTTCTGCCAACGTTACAAGTGCAGTTTTAGGCGGAACATCATTCCTTGGCGGAACCAATAATATGGCAAGCCTTACTAACAGCGTGCTCGGTGGTTCCAAAGGAACAAGCGTGCTTACAGATTATGCACTTGTAAAGAGTGGAAGCTATGGTAAACTTCTCAAAGCTTATTATGCGTCAGCCAAGGATGAAACCAAGGTTAGCAAGGTAAGCGAAGAAGAAGATAATGGCAAGAATGACACTAGCGCTGTATATGATGAGAAGGGTGGCAAAGCCGCTCAGATAGAGACATCAAAGCTCTATGATATTTTTGTTTAATTAAGATGCAAGGCCACTTATTTTTTAAGTGGCCTCTCTAATTTTTTTCATTTATCTAGACGGATATGATATCTGTTCTTTTATTTACCTTAAGCGAATTGTATATTTAAAAATTAAGAAGTATTTATAACATGCTTTTGGCGTGTTTGTTGTATAATCGGGCATTGTATTAATAAAGGAGAGTAATATGCGCGAAAAATATGAAATGCTCAAAATCACCGACTTAAGAGCCATTGTTAAAGGGCTTGGTGTTAAGGGTTACAGTTCTATGGGCAAAGAGCAGCTTATAGATATTTTGGTTGAGAAAGAAAAAGAAGACAGTGCAGCTAAGGAAGCAACTGTAAAGAGTGAAGCGCCTAAAAAGGCGGCACCAAAGAAAGATGCGCAAAGAGGTAATGCGCAGGGACAGTCTGACAGAGGCGCTGCAGGCGAAAAGGCTTCTGATAAGGGTGCAGAGAAGAGTGCTGAAAGGAATAATGAAAAGAGTTCTGAGGCGGAGAGTGCAGAAGCACTTCGTGAAAGTGGTGTAAAGGAAGTTGGAGGCGTACTTGAGGTTATGTCTGACGGCTTTGGTTTCATTCGTTCTGACAATTTCCTTCCTGGTAATAATGATATCTATGTATCGCCTGCACTTATTAAGAAATATGGTCTTAAGACAGGCGATATTCTTAAAGGTATGTCCAAGCCGGGAGCTCCTACTGATAAGTTTGGCGCACTTGATACATTGACAGGTCTTAATGGAAAGTCTTTGGAAGAAGGACTTAAGAGATATGTATTTGAGAAGATGACGCCGATTTTTCCTAATGAAAGAATTAATCTTGAGCAGCCAGGATGCCCTATATCAATGAGAGTCATGAATCTTATCAGCCCTCTTGGTAAGGGACAAAGAGGTATGATTGTGTCACCTCCTAAGGCCGGTAAGACAACACTTCTTAAGGCTGTTGCCAAGTCGGTTAAGGCTTATGATCCTAAGATGCATCTGATGATTCTTCTTATTGATGAAAGACCTGAGGAAGTAACAGATATTCGTGAAGCCATTGAAGGTCCTAATGTTGAGGTTGTTTATTCCACATTTGATGAAACACCTGAGCATCACAAGAGAGTGGCCGAAATGGTTATTGAAAGGGCCAAGAGACTGGTTGAATATAAGCAGGACGTTGTTATCCTTCTTGACAGTATTACAAGACTTACAAGAGCATATAACCAGATTGTACCGTCAAGCGGCAGAACTTTATCAGGTGGTCTTGATCCGGCGGCTCTTCATATGCCAAAGAAGTTTTTCGGTGCAGCCCGTAATATGAGAGAGGGCGGAAGTCTTACCATTCTTGCAACAGCACTTGTTGACACAGGAAGCCGTATGGACGATGTTGTATACGAGGAATTCAAGGGAACCGGTAATATGGAAATGGTTCTTGACAGAAAACTTTCTGAGAGGAGGATTTTCCCTGCAATTGATATTGCCAAGTCCAGTACAAGAAACGAGAATCTTCTTTTATCAGAAGAAGAAACAGAGACTATGTCCAAAATGCGCCGCTCCTTCAACGTACTTAAACCTGAAGAAGCAATTGATGCGGTACTTGATCTCTTTGAGAAAACAAGGAATAACAGAGAGTTTATTGGCATGATGCAGAAGAGAAATATCTTCTAATAGTTAATATATAGCTTACATAACTTTGTATAAAAAAAGGCACTCTAAAAAAACATTGAAAGTTTTAAGAAAAGTTATTGACAATGTATTTTTAGAGTGCTATTATTATTAAGCTGTCGCTAATCAAGACAGCCAATTAAATAACAGTTATCTTAAATGATAACACTCATTTCCGGTGGTGATGCGCTTAGGGGTAACACCCGTTCTCATCCCGAACACGATGGTTAAGACTTAAGCGGCCGATGGTACTATGTTGGAGACGATATGGGAGAGTAGGTGGCTGCCGGATTTTATGGGGGTGTAGCTCAGTTGGGAGAGCACCTGCCTTGCAAGCAGGGGGTCAAGAGTTCGAATCTCTCCATCTCCATTCGCCTTTCTAACGAAAGGCTCATGGAATAGTAAAAAACTATTCTAAAGATTCCTTTTAGTTGCCCCGAAGGGGCCTCGCGGAAATGCTTGCATTTACGCGAAAGAGGAGACGTCGCGAAGCGCGGTGAGCACCGAGGGTGCGAACAACAGCGGAGCGGACGTGGACGTGGAACCTTGAAAACCGAATATATTCAAATTTTTCTTGATAATCAAGAGAAGACATCCGAGGCCGTCAATCGAGAGATTGATGGAAACAATTAAAGTAA
>CADAOY010000002.1 GCA_902789665.1 uncultured Lachnospiraceae bacterium
GAAAAGTAATCGCTCTAAGACCACGATAAAGGAACTGACTCTTAGTACAGGGCTTATAGAGTGCGGATTTACTTTTGGCAACAGATTCCGGGAATTCTATGCGGAGCAGACAGGGGTAAGACCGTTCAAGTTCAATGTTGATATGGTTGCGTCAGCTAAGGCTGTAAAGGAAAATGGAGATGAGTCTTTTACACTGGGGGATCTTCTGGATATCTACTATGGAAAAAGAACATATGTCAAATATGACAAATCTGCGCTTCAATGGAATAAGTTTGTAAAAGATTTTTGTGCGGATGATGCAACGAAGATATATGATGAAAGACTGAAAGCAGCTGCATCTCTTTGGAAGATCGTGAGGGACTCAGATATGAAGAAGGAGTATTCACACGAGCTGTTTGAAGAATACAAAGATAGTATTACGATTTAATTACAGTTTTATAGACGATGACAAATCTAAATTTGGAGGGGTGAATTAAAATGAACCCACAAAAATGGGTTTATGGGTTCAAAAGTGAACCCACGGCAAATCAAAGTGAACCCACGCAGAGGTACGAGTAGTTTATAGGGCCATAAAAAACTACGTTTGGAGAAAGATAAAGTGGCTCCCGCAAAATACTCATTGTGTAAACAGAAGATATGTGTTACAATATACTCAATGAGTAAAATAATGAAGGGAGAACTGCTATGTCTGATGAATTATTTAGTATAAAAATGAAAGAATTAAGAGAGTCTACCGGACTGAATCGCAAGGAGTTCTGCGAAAAGTTCGAGATTCCTTACAGAACGATGACCGAGTGGGAATTGGGCCACAGGAATGCTCCCCCGTATGTTCTCAGACTGCTTTCGTATTATGTCGAGATGCAGCATAAACTTAATGAGAATGGCATCAATGAGAAGTAATAGGGGGGATGAATATGGCTAAAGAAAATGAAATTGTATTATTTGAAACGGAAGATGAAAAAGTTAGATTAACGGTACCTATCCAAGAAGATACAGTGTGGTTGACACAAGCCCAGATGACGGAATTGTTTGATACGTCTAAGCAAAATGTCAGCCTGCACATAAACAATTGCTTTAAAGAGGGAGAACTGGACAAAGGTTCAGTTGTCAAGGATTTCTTGACAACTGCATCTGACGGTAAAAAATATAAAACAAAATACTATAATCTCGACGTCATTATTTCTGTGGGCTATCGCGTCAAGTCCCAGAGGGGTATCGAATTCAGACGCTGGGCCAATAAAGTTTTGAAGGATTATATCATTAAGGGCTATGCAATAAATGACAAACGCCTCGAGGCCTTACAAAAGACTGTGGAAATTCAGGCCAAGATGCTGGCTACTGCCATTGAAGGTGACTCTGATGAGGTTTTAAGAGCAGTAAATCTGTATACTCAGGCTTTGACTTTACTTGATAAATATGATCATCAGTCTTTGGAGAAGCCTGAAGGAAATCAGCCGATATACAGGATTACTTATACTGACTGCCGCGCAATGGTTGACCGCATGGAAGATAGCTTCAAATCAGATGTCTTCGGAGTCGAGAAGGAACCGGGCAAGATTGAAGGTATTCTGGCCGCTGTATATCAGGATGTATTTGGAGGGGAGGTTTATCCTTCTTTGGAGGAGAAAGCAGCCAATCTTTTGTATTTTATGATAAAGGATCACCCTTTTGCAGACGGCTGCAAACGAATCGCAGCTTCTTTATTCCTTGAGTTTTTGAACAGAAATAATGCGCTATTCAGAGATGGACATAAGGTTATCAGTGACGGTGCTCTTGTAGCTATCACTCTTATGATAGCCGAGTCTGACCCTAAGGAAAAAGACATCATGACGACTATGGTCATGAATCTATTGAGTGTTGGGTAAAAGAATTTTATATTTCAGTTTTATAGACGATGACAAATCTAAATTTGGAGTGGTGAATTAAAATGAAATGTGAAAAAATGGTAGGTATATATTTTAGCGGAACAGGTAATTCAAAATATGCGGTGGAGTTATTTTGTAAGGAATATGAAAATGAATCCCTTACATATTCTATAGAGGATACAGAAACATTAACAGCTATAACAGAAGCGGATTTTATCGTATTTGCATACCCGGTTCAGTTTAGTACAGTTCCGAAGATTCTGCGGGATTTTATTACGGATTATAAAGAACTGTGGGTTGGCAAGAAGGTTTTTATAATTGCTACGATGGGGCTTTTTAGCGGTGATGGGTCGGGCTCCCTCGGGAGACTTTTGCAAAGCTGCGGCGCTAATGTAATAGGCGGACTTCATCTAAAGATGCCTGATAGTATAGCTGACGAGAAAGCATTAAAACGTCCGCTTGAAAAGAATAAAGAACTTATAAAACAGGCAGAACAGAAGATAAAAGAATCCGTAAAGCGACTGAAAACCGGAGAGCCGACACAGGAAGGTATAGGTGTTTTGTACAGGTTGGCCGGTTTCTTTGGACAGAGAGCATACTTTGGCCATAAGACCAGAGCATATTCCTCAAAACTTAAGGTTGATACTGACAAATGTATCGGATGTGGGCTATGTGAAAAACTGTGTCCGATGAAGAATATTACTATTAAGGAACAAAAAGCGGTTTCAGGTGACCGATGTACCATGTGCTATCGTTGTATCAATAAATGTCCTAAACAGGCACTTACTCTTCTTGGGAAAAGGGTTGTAGAACAGTGCGGGATTGAGAAGTATATAATCTAAATAAACGATAAATGAGCAGAAAGAATATTAATAAAGGGAAAAATTTAACTGATCAGATCAGGGCATTGTTGGGAAGTACGATATGTCTTTTGTTGTTTTTTGCCGGGATGGGTTTGAGTTATCTGATCCTGTCTGTTAATGATAACTATACAAAAGCTATTTTATTGCTCATACTGGCAGCCGTTCATCTGATCCTTATGATTCTGGTGGTCATTTTTACATTTATAGATCAAAAAAGAATGCTAAAACAAGGTAAGTGTATATGGCTTACCGAGAACGGAACAATTTTTGTATGGAAATTTGCAGGCTCTACTCTCGTGCTGGCGTTTGTGCTCGAAGCGCTGTATTTGTTTATAAATATTGCAGCTGCAATGGATTTTTTGGGCAGAATATAGCATAATTGTTTTGTCTTAGAATGTCAGCAAATATCGGGTTTTTGACCAATTGAAGGGAATTTAGTAAGCGATGATAAAAGTGCTTTTTGTCTGCTGGGGCAATATATGCAGGAGCCCTATGGCAGAGTTTGTTTTTAAGGATATGATTAATAAAAGAGGGATAGCTGATAAGTTTCATGTGGAGTCCAGGGCAACTCATACGGATGAGATATGGAATGGAGTGGGTAGTGAGGTATATCCGCCGGTGCAAAGCCTGCTTAAAGAGCATGGCATATCTTGTAAGGGCAAAAGGGCTCAGCTTCTTGAGAAAGCCGATTATGAAAGGTATGACTATATCATAGGTATGGATGACCTGAATGATAAGTGGATGCACAGGATACTGGGCAAGGGAAATGATGATCCCAAAATCAGCCTGCTTCTTGATTATACAGACCACCCAAGGGCTGTGGCAGATCCGTGGTATACCAGGGACTTTGAGAAAACTTACCAAGATGTAATTGATGGCTGCAACGGATTTCTGGATTATCTGGAAGGACAAAATTTGATATAGATCATCCAAAAAGCCTAATCCATCTTGAAATCTGTGGTAAAAATAGGTAATATTAGAGTTAGTGATGTTATATTTATTATGGATTTAAAAAGGGGTGAATATGGCACATAGAGGTGGATTACTTAAGAACGCAGGTAAGGTTGCCAAAATGGCAGGTCATGTGGCTTCAGGTACAGCCAGGGGAGTTGGTCCTGCGGTAAGAATTGGCAGCAGTTTAGCGAAAGTTGGTAGTGCTGGTGGCCCGAAGATGGCACAGACTACTTCAAGTTTGGGGAATGTGGTAGGTAAAACAATGTTTTCAAGAAGACCTAAAAGAAGTGCATTTGGAAGTTCCTTTGGCGGCGCAAGTTTAGGCGGAATGATTGGCGGTGCAATAGGAAGTGCGGTCGTTAACGCGGCATCAACAGCAATTACCGGTGCAATTAATGAGAAGAATGCCAGAGACATGGCTGAGATAAATCAGCGTAATGCTGAAGAACTTGCAAGAATTGAACTTGAGAAACAAGCTCAGATGAGCAAGATTATGGAAGAACAGCATCAGACCAAGGAGAAATATGATTTGTCCCCTCAGGAGAGAGCCAAACTTCCACTTCAGTGTCCACACTGTCTTGGTGCGCCTGATGGTACAAGATTCTGTCCATATTGCGGAAGCAGACTTGTATAATGGTTAATATTTACTAAAATAGAAAACGAGTAGGGATTATATCTCTACTCGTTTTTTAGTTCCAATTTGTTTTAGTATTATTTTAATGCTTTGACCTTAGTCCAGAAATTTCCTTTGCTGATAGATCCCCAGTCAGTAGGTATCAGTGATATAACATAATACTGAATTCTTTTTCCTTCTAACTCACCGGTTCTGACAACATTGTCAGCAGTAAATATTTCGGTTTGAGTATTGGAACCGACAAACCTTGGATTAACCTTTGACCAGGCTCCATTATAGAAATAAAGCATGGTAGAATCCTTGGTCTCTTTATATGCAGCATAATAAACTGTATATTTCTCATGGTCTGTCATATTGACGCCTACTGCCGCATTGTTGGCCGCGTTACTTCCAATACCAATCATAAAGAAATATGGTTTTTTATCGCCGCCCATGTCGGCCATATCCAATACTTCTTTGGCAAAATCAGTCTCCGTTATTACCTGATCTTCATTACGATCTGTGCAACAGTCAGTGGCACCGCTGATTACAGGTTTTCCATCAGGTACCACAGCTGTTCTTCCGTAAAGGTCAGATAACTGTGCCTGGGCAGCATCAACGCATGCCTTGGCATTAAGAAGTGTTTGTTTTTCCTTGGCTTTATCGATGTAACCAAGAAGCGCAGGAACAAGCAGAGCCGCCAGCAATGCAAGTATAACAAGCACTACAATAAGTTCCACAAGGGTAAAGCCTTTGTTTTTTCCAGGTTTTCTATTCATAATTAATCCCTCTATTAATATAATCACACATCTAATATATTTATCGTCTTTTTATTTTAAAAGTTTAGATGATAAAAAAGTGAAAAACCTCTTGACACAGGCGGTTCTTTTGTTATAGTATTGTTTCAGTTTCGAAAATTTATATGTTTAATGCTATGAAGGAATTATGCTTTTTCAGGCAGTTACAGAGAGTCGGCGGATGGTGCGAGCCGATACGAAATGAAAATTGCAGTCTCACTCCTGAGCAGAACTTTTGAAACCATTATGGCGTGTAAGAAGTTCCGGATGTCCCGTTATCAAGGCAACAGATATGATGGTATCTGAATGAGTGGTTGCATAAGCAACAATGTGGGTGGTACCGCGGTTAGTAATAATCGTCCCTAAGGCTGAAAAGTCTTAGGGATTTTTTATTGTTATAAAGTTTAGAAAGGATGTAGTTATGAAAGTTATCAGTATTTCGGACATGACAATCAAAGAGGCAGCAGGAAGCGCCGATATGGCCCTGACCTTTAAAGAGCAGATGGCAATCGCCAGAGCGCTGGATTCACTGGGAGTTGATGTAATTGAACTTCCGGCAGCAGACAGTAAATCAGGAGCACTACTTGTTAAGGCACTATCACCTGTAATAAATAAAGCAACAATTTCTGTTGAAGCAGGTCTTTCAATAGAAGAAGTTAAGGCAGCAGCCGAGGCTCTTTCAGGTGCAAAGAAAGGCCGTATCTGCGTAAGCGTTCCTACATCACCTGTTCAGATGGAATATCACGTAGGTCTTAAACCTGCCAAAATCTCCGCCAAGTTAGTCGAAGTCATAAAGGTAGCAAAGGAGTCAGGATTCGAAGTAGAATTCAGCGCAGTTGATGCAACAAGAAGCGATGCTGAGTTCCTTGCTTCCTTAATTAATGAAGCAATTGATAACGGCGCAAGCGTAATTAATCTTAGAGACAGCGCGGGGCTGATTTTACCAGAGGAATTTGTAAAATTTGTAAATGATGTCTGCTCAAAGGTTGAGAAACTTGCTAATGATGAAGTTAAACTTTCAGTAACATGTCCTGATAATATGGGAATGGCTTTGGCCAATGCTTTCAGCTTGATTAATACATATGCTGATGAGATTGTAACTTCACTTTTCGGAAGGGCAGCAGCATCAACAGACGGCGTTGTAAATATGATTTCAGAAAGAGGAGAATCATTTAACGTATCAACAGCCATTGCAAGATCTGACATGGCTAAAACCGTAAGAATGATGCACTTAACTGAGGATAATACAAGCAAGAAATTCTCATTTGATACAGGCGAGGTTAATAAGTCATTGGATGATATTAAACTGGATTCTGATGCTGACATTGCCAAGATTATCAAAACAGTTAAGGCTATGGGCTATGAATTATCAGATGATGATAATGCCAAAGTATACAAGGAATTCAAGAGAGTTTGCGAGAAGAAGAGCGTTATCGGCGTTAAGGAAATGGAAGCAATTATTGCGACCACAGCTCTTCAGGTTCCGCCAACATACCAGCTTGATAATTTCGTAATTAACAGTGGTAATGTAATAACACCTACCGCTCAGGTTACACTTCTTAAAGATGGCAACAAGTTACAGGGCTTAAGCTCAGGCGACGGCCCAATCGCTGCAGCATTCCTTGCAGTTGAAATGGTTGTAGGATGCCATTATGAACTTGATGAGTTTAGCATTCAGGCTGTAACTGAAGGTAGCGGAGCTGTAGGAAACACACTTGTTAAGCTAAGAGCCAATGGTAAGTTATATTCAGGTAGCGGTGTATCCACCGATATCATTGGCGCCAGCATTAGGGCTTATCTTAATGCGATTAACAAGATTGTTTATGAGGAGAAATAAGTATGAGACTGTCATTTAGTACAAACGGCTGGGATGATTTTGACTGGACTGACTTTTACGTAACAGCCCAGGACGTGCAGTTCCAGGGAATTGAAATTCATAATATCAAGAAGGAGATTTTTTCAGGCAAGAATCGTCCTTTCAACAACGAGCAGATAGTTGAGACCGCTCGCAAAATCGCCGGCATGCACCTTTCAATACCGTGTATCGATGCAACCTGCGATATTGCTGACGCTGACAAAATCGACGCCAACGTAGAAGAGATTAAGGAATACATTCGTATTGCCCATATTCTTCACTGCCCTGCAATCAGATTAAGAGCAGGCAAGGAAGTTTCAGGTGAAGAGATTTCAGATGAGCCTGTAATTGAATGTATCAACAGAACTTACAGGGAAGCAGATAATAACGGAGTAAGCCTTCTTATTGAAACAGTTGGACCTTATGCTGATTCTGAAAGACTTCACAATGTGCTTAATGTTTTCGCAAGAGATAATGTTGCAGCACTTTGGGATTTACATCATACAGTTCGTAATGGTGGCGAGACACCGGAGCAGACAATTCAGAATCTGGGTGCATATGTTAAACATGTACATATCAAGGATTCAAAGGAAACAGCAGATGGTTATGAATATGATCTTTGCGGAGAGGGTACACTTCCAATTGATGACTTCATGAGAGCATTAAGATCCATTAATTATGATGGCTTTGTATCTCTTGAGTGGATTCCATCATGGATGCCTGAATTAAGTGACGCCGGCATTGTATTCCCACACTTCGTTAACTTCATGTCCAAATATAAACAGGAAGCAATTCTTGCAGAGGATGGCCTTTATACCAATAAGGCGGGAACCGGGTATTTTGTCTGGAAGAAGGAAGAGATTATTGATAAGACCTTCCCTCAGGTTCTTGATAAAATGGTTGAGGAATTCCCTGAGCAGTATGCTTTCAGATATACAACACTTGATTATACAAGAACATATTCACAGTTCAGAGATGACGTGGATGCTTTTGCAAGAACACTGATTGCGCTTGGTGTTAAGCAGGGTACACATGTTGCAATCTGGGCAACCAACGTGCCACAGTGGTATATCTCATTCTGGGCTTGCTGCCGTATCGGTGCGGTTTTAGTTACAATGAATACCGCTTACAAAATCCACGAGGCGGAATATCTGCTCCGTAACTCAGATACTCACACGCTGATTTTGATAGATGGTTTCAGAGATTCATGTTATAAGGATATAATTCAGGAACTTGTTGTTGAACTTAAGGACAATGTTCCGGGTAAGGCTATTCACTCAAAGAGACTTCCTTTCCTTCGTCACGTTATCAACGTGTCATCCAAGCAGCCTGGCTGCTTAACATGGGAAGAGGCTCTTAAACTTGGTGAGAGCGTTCCAATCGAGGAAGTATATCGTCGCTCAAGTCTTGTTGACAAGCATGATGTATGTAACATGCAGTATACATCAGGTACTACAGGCTTCCCTAAGGGCGTTATGCTTACTCACTACAATGTAGTAAATAATGGTAAATGTATCGGCGACAGAATGGACTTATCCACCGCAGACAGAATGATGATTCAGGTGCCTATGTTCCACTGTTTCGGTATGGTACTTGCCATGACAGCGTCAATGACTCACGGCGTAACCATATCACCGATTCCATATTTCTCAACAAAGCCGGCACTTGCCTGCATTAATCAGGAAAAAATCACCTGCTTCCACGGTGTTCCTACAATGTTTATTGCAATGCTTGAACATGAGGACTTCCCGAAGACAGATTTCTCTCACATGAGAACCGGTATCATGGCAGGTTCGCCATGTCCAATCTCAGTTATGCAGGAAGTTGTTGATAAGATGCATATGACTGAAATCACCATCGTTTATGGTCAGACTGAGGCATCACCTGGATGTACAATGAGTAAGGCTGATGACCCGCTTGAAGTCAGAGTTAATACTGTAGGTGGTCCACTTCCTGGCGTTGAGTGTAAGATTGTGGATCCTGAAACAGGCGAAGAATTACCGGATGGTGAAAATGGTGAATTCGTGGCAAGAGGCTATAACATCATGAAAGGTTATTACAAGATGCCTCAGGCTACAGCACAGGCTATCGATAAAGATGGCTGGCTTCACACAGGTGACCTTGCCTGCAGAACTCCTGAAGGGAACTTCCGTATCACAGGTCGTCTTAAGGATATGATCATCAGAGGTGGTGAGAATATTTATCCTAAGGAAATCGAGGAATTCATTTATACTTATGATAAGGTTAAGGACGTTCAGGTTATCGGCGTTCCTGATGAACAGCTTGGTGAAGAGATTATGGCCTGCGTTATTCCTAAGGAAGATACAGAACTTACCAAGGAAGAGATACAGCAGTATGTAAGAGACCATATGGCTAAGCATAAGGTTCCTAAGTATGTTGATATCGTGGATTCCTTCCCGATGAATGCGGCAGGTAAGATTCTTAAGTATAAGATGAGAGAAGATGCGGTTAAGAAATATAATCTTGCGAAGGCAGATAGTATAGAGACAGCATAATATGGCGAGTAGGGCTTTAAAGCTCTACTCGTTTTTTTTATGCCTGCCCGCCCGCGTTGCCTGCCGCCCCGCGCTCTTTCGCGCCCTGCCTGTGCCGCCGCGCAACGTCCTTCCCCTCCGCACCCATCATGCCTGCCCGCCCCCGCGTAGCGGGGGTGGGTAGGCAGCCGGCCGCCGGTGTGATATAATACCCTCATGAAGATACAGTTACCGAAAAACGTTAAATATATAATTGATAAACTCTATGACGCAGGCTTTGAAGCCTATGCCGTTGGCGGATGCGTAAGAGACTCACTTATGGGAGTGGCGCCTAAGGACTGGGATATAACGACCAACGCTCTTCCTGAGGATGTGAAGAAGATATTCTCCCATACCATCGACACAGGAATCAAGCATGGCACCGTATCGGTTCTTCTTGATAAGGTGATATATGAAATTACCACCTACAGAATTGACGGCGAATATAAAGACCACAGACATCCAGAGACGGTGACTTACAGCAGGGTTCTTAAGGAAGATCTGTTAAGGCGTGATTTTACAATTAATGCTATGGCCTATAATGATAAAGAAGGTCTGGTGGATGAATTCGGAGGTCAGGAAGACCTTAAAAAAGGAATTATCCGCTGCGTAGGTGTGCCTAAAGACAGGTTCACTGAAGATGCGCTTCGTATTATGAGAGCATCAAGATTTGCGGCAACGCTGGGCTTTGATATTGATGAGGGCACCTGCGAGGCCATGAAGGAACTCTCTGGCAATCTTAAATATATAAGCGCTGAGAGAATTCAGGCAGAGTTAATTAAAACAATTACTTCAGGTAATCCGGCAGAACTGATAAGGATGTATGAACTTGGAATCACCAAAGTAATTCTTCCAATCTGGGATGAGATGATGGAGTGCGAGCAGCATAATCCCAATCATATGTATACTGTTGGCATGCATACAATTAAGGCTATGGAAGGTGTGCATAATGACAAAATCCTCCGGCTCACCATGCTCTTTCACGACAGTGCAAAGCCTGAATGCAAGACTACGGGGGATGACGGAGTGGATCACTTCAAAGGCCATCCTGCAAAAAGCGCGGAAAATGTTAAACGCATCTTAAGAGAACTTAAGATGGATAATGATACTATTGATAAAGTTTCAACTTTGGTTTCAATTCATGATACAAGAGTTGAGGCTACACCTAAGGCATTCAGACGTTTTATGAATAAGGTGGGAGAAAAAGCATTCCCATACTTTTTTGAGGTGCAAAGGGCGGATATTTTGGCTCAGAGCGATTACAGACGTGAAGAAAAACTTGCGCTGGTTGATGCTTATGAGAATGTCTATAATGAGATAATAAAAGCAAAGGACTGCTTTACTCTTAAGGATCTTGCTGTAAATGGCAGGGATCTGATTGAGAGAGGAATTAATCCGGGGCCGGATTTTAAAAGAATTCTGGATGAGATGTTAAGCGATGTAATTGATAATCCTGAGCATAATGATAAAACATATCTTATGAGCACATATGTGAAATAGGGCGAAAAATGAGATTAAAAGTAGCTATCAAAAGAATATTAATGCCGGTTATGGCGCTTGGAGTTCTTGTATTTGTCTGCGGCTGTAACGGAAGTCAGAAGCCGGATGATGAGTTTGTCACAGGCACTCCTGCAGAGGTTGTGAATCAGATAAATTATATTTATGATGATACGGCAATTCTTATAAAGACAGATCCGGACAGCAGCAGTCTTAAGTTTCAGAATCTTGAGACGGGACTAAGATATACTCTTACCTATGACGGAACCACCACTATGTATGACAGGTATGGCGCTGTGGTTTCGGCAAATCAGCTCTCAACTGGAGGAATCTATAATATCAATTTCAACAGTGACAGCAAGAAACTTCTTTCCATGAGTTTCGATAATTCTTTCAGTGTTGATACACATATCGATAATTTTGAAATAAATGATCTTCAGACCAAAATCAGCTACATGGGAGATAAATATACCATTGATGATTATGCTGTGGTACTTTCAGGTAATGATTCCCTTGATTTAATTGAGCTTCAGGAAGGAGACGAGATAACCGCATATACCAAAGACCACAGGCTGTATTCAATTGCAGTTGATAAGGGGCATGGCTATCTTCGTCTTATTAATGATACATATTTTGTGGATGGCTTCATTGAAGTTGGAAACAGCATAATTCACAGAATTACAGAAGGTATGGTACTGACTGTTCCGGAAGGAAGTTATACGGTAAGACTTACCAATGACGGCGCCGAGGGTGTTAAGAGTGTTACCATTGGACGAGGACAGGAAGTGACCCTGGATCTTTCTGACATTGAAGTAGAGATTAAATATGGAACCATCTTCTTTGTTACAGAGCCTGAAGGGGCAACGGTCTATATTGATGGTGAGAAGGTGTCCACGACAGAAGGTGTGGAACTTGAGTATGGCGTTCATCAGGTTATTACAAGGGCTGACGGATATGTGACAAAGTCAAATTATATCAATGTGGGTTCTGCATCTGCGTCAATAGTGCTTAGTCTTGAAAAGGCTGATGACAATAAAGTAGATTACAGCGCTGATGCAGATAATAATAACTCTTCGAATACTGCGAATAATGCTAATGGCACTAATAACGCAAACAATACTGCTAATACTGTTAATAATACCAATGGTACGATTAATGGAACAACCAATGGTACAACAAACGGAACGGCCAATGGCACAAATACAGGAACCGCAAACGCAGCGACTAATGGAACTGCTAATATTGGCGGTAATATAACTCAGGGCGAAAAGGTTGATAATACCAATAATAATATATCTGCAACCAACTCCCAGGGCGGCAACACGACCATAGTTCCAACGGATAGTAATTCACAGACCATATCCACATCAGATAACGGATGTAAGGTATATGTGGATGCCCCACAGGGAGCAGAAGTTTATGCTGATGGAAACTATATCGGAATTGCTCCGACATCCATGCCGATTCATACGGGACAAATGGTTATAACACTGCGTATGACGGGCTATCAGACACGCAGTTATACACTGAATTTTGAGACAGATAAGGCCGATGTGAGATACTCATTCTCTGAATTGACGAAAATTGAGTAAAAATAATCTAAAAAATGCCTAAAATCCTTGATTTTATCGCATTTTTCCTTGACAAAACACTAGATTTTTATATAATGAATTATAGATGACTTAGGTGAGTCACCGTAGTAAAAAGATGTATTATTAATAGGAGGAGTTCAAAATGAACAAGACAGAATTAGTAGCAGCTATCGCTGACAAGGCAAAGATCTCAAAGAAAGATGCTGAAGCAGCAGTTAAGGCTTTCACAGAAGTAGTTACAAAGGAACTTAAGAAGGGTGGAAAGATCCAGTTAGTTGGTTTCGGTACATTCGAAGTTGCTAAGAGAGCAGCTAGAGAGGGTAGAAATCCTCAGACAGGTAAGACAATGAAGATTAAAGCTTCAAAGGCTCCTAAGTTCAAAGCTGGTAAGGCTTTAAAGGATGCTGTTAATGCTAAATAAGATGATTGTTTAATATGAACATCAGAGGCAGCCATTTTCATGGCTGCCTTTTCCTTTATATCCGTGACTTGTGCCAGGTTACATAAATTGACACAAAATATAGTATAATGCGTTAACATAAAATGACTAAGGAGGCCAATTATGAGATTAGATAAGTTTCTTAAAGTATCCAGATTAATAAAGAGAAGAACCGTTGCCAACGAGGCCTGCGACGCCGGCAGGATCAGTGTGAACGGTAAAGTGTGCAAGGCCTCATATGAGGTAAAAGTAGGGGATATCATTACTATCAAGTTCGGCGACAGAGACCTTGTTGCCAGGGTTTTATCCCTTCAGGAGACCATTCATAAAGAAGATGCCAAAGATATGTATGAGATAATTGTATAAAAATATTTTGAAATTTTGTTAAAAATGGTTAACGTAAAATTATTTATTTTAGTTGACGTAATAATTAAATATGCTATAATAATTATGTTAACGCGCTAAAGCACGTGACAAGTATATTTGTGTATTTGGCTGGAGGTTATTGTAGCAGATGGCATCAAGAGGCAGACGCAGAGCTTCTTCATATAAGTGGAAGAAACCGGATTTCATGAAGAATAGCCGTAAGAGCTTGATTCTTGTAATCGTTCTTGTATTTTTATTCTCATCCTGGTTTTTATACAGTTCCCATAAGTTAAGAGTTCAGAACGCTCAGAGCGAAGAGAAAATTGAATATTATCAGACTCTGATCAGTAAAGAAGAAGACAGGGCAGAGCAGATAGCTCAGTTCGAGAAGGAAGCTCAGACAACTAAATACATAGAGGAAGTTGCAAGAGTTAAATTCGGACTGGTTAAGGATAAAGAAATTATATTCAGAGCAGAATAACAAGCGGCGCGGTAATAAATCCGAGTCGCTTTTGCTTTATATGTTATAATAAATAAAAGCAACAAATGATGACAGGAGCATTTATGAAAAGTTTCAAGTTTGAGAATAAGATTTATGAGTGGATTTCAAAGAATCTCTTATTAATCGGAATGATACTGGTTACAGTTTTATCTTTCTATTTCAGATTCATAATGAAGGAGTTTGAAAGCGGAGATTTACAGGCTTATTTGATTCCATGGTATAAAGATATAAGTAATCTTGGTGGATTTAAGGCTTTATCAACTCAGGTAGGTAATTATGGTATTCCGTATCAGACTCTGATAGCTATTATGACGTATCTGCCGGTAACATCGGTAGCTGCATATAAAATTACTTCAATAATTTTTGACTATGCAATCTGTATCCTTATTGCCGGATTTGCAAATAAATTAACAGGCAGTAAATTGCTGGCAGGTGTTGCATATATTATCACAGTTATTAATCCTGTAATCTTTATGAATTCTTCTGTGTGGGGACAGTGTGATTCGATTTTTACATTCTTTTGTCTTTTGTGTATTTATGGGCTTGTAGAGGAAAAGTTTAATCTCGCATTTATTGCATATGGAGTCGCTTTTGCGTTTAAACTTCAGGCTGTGTTTATTCTTCCATTTGTACTTTTTTATATTTTTTACAAAAAGAAAACATCAATCATAAACTTTTTTTGGATACCTGTTATGATGACAGTTCTTAGTATAGGTGGTTTAATAAATGGAAGAACCATAGTCGAGGTATTTAAAATATACTTCTATCAGGTTCAGGAGTATCCACTAGTATCTTATAATTACCCATCAATCTGGATCTTTCTTACGGACAACAGAAATGAGAGCAATTATCCATTTATATCTCCATATTGCATGGCTGTTGCTGTCGTAGCCTTGGGATTGCTGGTTTTATGGATTGTAAAATCCGACCTCAAAATCGACAAAAAGAAACTGATTTATATAGCTTTTATTATGTCCTATACTACAGTATTTTTCCTGCCAAGCATGCATGAAAGATACAGTTATATCTATATAATCCTTGGACTTCTCATCGTAATTATTGATAAGAAAACGATACCGGCGTATATCGGACTGCTAATGCTTGATTTCCAGACATATGGATATTATCTGTTTGCACTGACCATTATGCCGTGGATAGTCTTGTCGATTATTAATCTCGCATGCTTTATATATTATTGTTACAGATTTAGTCAGTATTGTAGAATAAGTGTTGATAATGAAGAATAACAGGACAGATAAAACAATAACATCTTATTTGTGGTTTGCCTTTGGGTTGTTGGCTGTTATGGTGGAAATCCTCGTCATGATTTACCTAGGGACTTCGGCAGTTGTTGAGGTCAGAGATCAGTTTGATGGGGAAATCGTGGCATATTACTTAAGTGGAAGGCATCTTTTTAACGGCAATTTCTACCCGGAAATCATGGGTGGTTTAAAGGGTGCGTCAATTATTGCACCGGCGCCGATTCTGGCCGTATTCTACGCTTTTGGCGACGTATATACCGGCTACCTCTTAAGTTTCATCGTTGTCAAAATCACCGCTTATCTTAGCATGTATTTCCTTTTAAACAAATATCTTAAGGCGCCTTCTTATATCTCAGCAGGCGTTGCAGTTACCTTTGCATATATTCCGTTTTTCGCGGTTTACGGACTGTGTGGACCGGGAATACCAATGGTTTTAATTGCATTTTTGGAACTTGCCAAAGATCATAAAAAATTGTGGCCTTATGTATTACTGATTATATATGGCGCGGCTTCTTCGCCGGTTTTAACAGGATATGCGGTTATAATCCTTCTTGGAATTGTAATAATCTATAGAATAATGAAAAAGAAACAGATTAAGGGCCTTGTCACAGGTGCAGTAGTCTTAATTTCAACCTATTGTTTATACAATATTGACCTCATAAAAGATCTGATAAGTGGAGAGGTTAGTCATAAATCCCAGATGGTATATTTTGGTTCACCATTTGTTGAATCCTTTGTAAATGTGCTTTTTAAGGGAATTGTCATGACGCCAAGTTATCATCAGTACTGTTTCTGGATATCCCTTGTTACACTGATTATCAGCGGATGTTATGTAATATTTGTAAAGAGCGATAAAAGAAAAACAGAGAATAAAAATCTAAAGAACCATACAATAATTCTTGCTATTCTTATGGTGCTTGGAATAATGATTGCATTATATAATTCATTTTTTGTAAGCGATTTTGTTGCAAATATTCGTAATCATCTGGGAACGCTGGGCTCTTTTCAGTCCAACAGGTTCTACTGGCTTTATCCGGCGCTCTGGTATTTTAGCCTTGGAGTATCAGCCTGCATCATCAATGATTTCAGGCAGATAATAACAGAAAAAAATGAAAAGGCAAAAGTAATAACCAATATTGCTTCTGTTGTAATCATACTTGGAATCATTGGAATCTGTGCTGCAAATATTCTTTACGTGGGAACTTTCCGTTATAATTTAAGGCAGGTTATAAAGGGAAATAAGGGTAATTCACTTACCTTTGAAGACTATGTTGATAAAGATGAATATGATGCCATCAAAGCCTTTATTGAAAAAGAAGAAGGCTTGAGCGTGGAAGAATACAGGGTTGGAAGCCTGGGAATTGAGCCGGCGGTGGCGATTCTAAACGGTTTTTATACAATAGACGGCTATTCCAATAATTACCCGCTCAAATATAAAGAAGAATTCAGAAGAATAATTGCCAAAGAACTTGATAAGAATATTAATAATGTGTGGTATTATGATTACTGGGGCAACAGATGCTATCTCTTAGCCGCCCAGTTTAACGGAAATCAGTTTTTGGGAAGAGAAGATCATGTAGTATATACCGACCTTGAATTCGATACTGCTGCAATGAAAGCCCTTGGCTGTGATTATCTCCTTTCTGTCGGCGAAATCAGTGGAGCAGAGGAAAGAGGATATACACTGTTAAACAGATTTGATGATGCCAGATATTCATACTGTATTTATCTTTATAAGGTGAACTGATGTTAAAAATCGAAGAAAAAGTTTACAACTACATACTTGATAAGAAAATGATCCCGGCAAAAAGCCGAATCGTTGTCGCTCTTTCGGGCGGAGCGGATTCAGTATGCCTTCTTGAAATCTTAAACAGTTTGTCAAAAGAACTGGATATAAGTCTTGTGGCAGCCCATGTGAATCATTCCATCAGGGAAACAGCCAAAAGAGATGAGGATTTTGCGCGCAAGTTCTCGGAAGATCGAAATATACCTTTTTACTGCCTTACAGAAGATGTGCCTAAGGTAGCAAATGAAGAACACTTAAGTCTTGAAGAAGCCGGAAGAAAAGTCAGATATGAGTTTTTCAGGACACTAAAGGAAGAAACAAAGAGTGACATGATTGCGGTAGCCCATCATAAGAATGACAGAGCGGAGACGGTGATTTTTAACCTTTCAAGGGGTACTTCTGTTAAAGGGCTTACAGGAATACAGGCTAAAAATGATGATATTATAAGGCCGCTTATGTGCCTTACAAGAGAAGAAATTGAAGGATATATTCAGGAAAAAAATTTATCTTTCGTGACAGATGAGACCAATCTTACTGAGGATTATGGCAGGAATATCATAAGGTCTTCGGTGCTCCCAAAACTTGAGGAAGTTTCAGAAGGAGCGCTTGAGAATATAATCAGATGCGCTGACAACTTGGAGGTTGTGGAAGAATATCTTTCCATGATGACTGAAAGGGCGTACAGCGCCCATGTGGTAAAAAAAGATGGCAGCCTGACAATTCGTAATGAGATTTCCTATGTGCATAAGGCAATCAGGGACAGGGTAATATTAGAGGCTCTTTGCGAAGTGGCCGGAAGGCGTAAGGATATAGGAAAAGTTCAGATAGATTCCGTTGCAGACCTTATTAATGCAGAAAGCGGAAAAAGAAGAGAATTCATTTATTCTCTTATTGCAGTAAGAACTGCAAAAGGCGTGGTTATAACCACAAAAGAAAATGAAGAAATGGCATTAAAGAGTGGACAGGATTATTATCTCTGGGATATAGCCTCTGTCAAAATTGATGTCGAGAGAGTTCTTAATGGAAAAGAAATCCGTGTTGAGATGCCGGGGTGTGAGCTTACATTTAATGCGGTATCCGGAAGAAATCAGGGAGAATATCCTATAAAAAGATATACTAAATGGATTAACTGTGATAAAATTAATTGTCTGTGTGTTCGTAATATAGCCCCTGATGACTATATTCGAATTGAGGGAGACAAACTTAAGAAAATAAAGGACTATCTCGTAGACATTAAAGTGCCGTCAGCGG
Organism: uncultured Lachnospiraceae bacterium; assembly: GCA_902789665.1. Classification (GTDB taxonomy): domain Bacteria; phylum Bacillota; class Clostridia; order Lachnospirales; family Lachnospiraceae; genus UBA3766. The sequence continues at coordinate 18,177 of CADAOY010000002.1, forward strand.
TAAGAAACAAGGTTGTTGTATTGTCGGATGGCGATAATAAAAATGAAGTATTGTGGGTACTTTCGGGCAGGCTTGGTGCAAATGCCAAGGTTGATGATAATACAAAAAGGATAATCGAAGTCTCCATGGAGATGAGATAACCAGAGAAAACGGGGGTAGAAATTATGGCTGAAAAAATCACTGAATTAATATCAGAAGAAAAGATTGATAACAGAATCAGAGAGATTGGCGCTGAGCTTAGCAAAAAGTTCCAGGGCGAAGACGTTGTGCTGGTGGGGATTTTGCGAGGCGGTGCTTTTTTCGCATGTGAACTAGCCAAGAGAATTGATATCCCGGTGGTTATGGATTTCATGTGCACCTCAAGCTACGGTAATGGCACAGTGTCCAAGGGCAATGTAAATATTGTTAAGGATCTTGATGAGAATATCGAAGGCAAGAATGTAATTATTGCTGAAGATATTATCGATTCAGGTAATACTCTTAAGGCGCTTAAGGAGATTCTTACAGACAGAAATCCAAAGAGCCTTACACTCTGCACACTTCTTGATAAGCCGTCAAGAAGAGAAGTTCAGGTTGATGTGGATTACGTGGGATTTGAGATTAATGATTATTTCGTGGTTGGCTACGGCCTTGATTATGCCCAGAAATATCGTAATCTTCCATATATCGGAATCGTGGAATTTGAAAACTAATCAGATTTGATTGACGATAAATAAAGGTTAGAAAGGTAGAAAAATGAACAAGGACAACAGAAGAGGCGTAGGTCTTATCTTCTTTATACTGGTTCTCATAGTTCTCGCCCTTATCTATTACTATTTCTTTGCAGGCCAGACCAGTTATTACACAATGGGTCAGCTCCAGAAAGAAATTGAGCAGGGCAGAGTAGTCGACGTATTTATTGATCAGTATAAGGATTCATTAGGCGGAAGCGTTACAGTAACACTTTCAAACGGCGTAGAGAGAACCGTTAATGTTACAAACGTAACCAATACGGAGCAGTATTTAAGAGAGCAGGGACTGGACCCTGAAGTCAGCACAGTTCCGGTGGAAAGCTGGTTTTTATATAATGTATTACCAATTCTCATTGCGGGAATCATGGTAATATTCGTGATGATTTTATTCCTGAATGCTCAGACTGCAGCCATGGGTGGTGGTACCAATTCCAAATTGGTTAACTTTGGCAAAAGCCGCGCCCGCATGATTAAAGACAACAAATATACACTTAAAGATGTTGCAGGATTAAAGGAAGAAAAGGAAGAACTTGCAGAAGTTATCGACTTTTTGAAAGATCCTGGCAAATATACAAATCTTGGCGCAAGAATTCCAAAGGGACTTTTACTTGAGGGCCCTCCGGGAACAGGTAAAACATTACTTGCCAAGGCTGTGGCGGGAGAAGCGGGAGTTCCATTTTTCTCAATCTCCGGTTCAGACTTCGTGGAAATGTTCGTAGGTGTTGGTGCCTCAAGAGTAAGGGATTTATTTGAAGATGCAAAGATGAACAAGCCTTGTATCGTCTTTATCGACGAAATCGATGCAGTAGCACGTAAAAGAGGTACAGGTCTTGGCGGCGGCCATGATGAAAGAGAGCAGACTCTTAACCAGATGCTTGTTGAGATGGATGGTTTTGAGGAGAACTCAGGAATCATAGTAATGGCTGCAACCAACAGAGTTGATATCTTAGACCCTGCTATTCTTCGTCCGGGCAGATTCGACCGTAAAATCATGGTGGGAAGACCTGACGTACAGGGAAGAGAAGAGATTCTTAACGTTCATGCCCGTAACAAGAAGATGGGTGATGATGTTAATCTTAAGAAGGTTGCCCAGACAACCGCAGGCTTTACAGGTGCTGATCTTGAAAACCTGCTTAATGAAGCTGCAATCTCAGCTGCAAAAGAAAATAAGAGTTTCATTGTAGATGAGGATATTACCAAGGCTTTTGTTAAGGTTGGTATCGGTAGAGAGAAGAAGAGCCGTCTTGTAAGTGATAAAGAAAAGAAAATCACCGCATATCATGAAGCAGGTCATGCAATTTTATTCCATGAGCTTCCTGATATGGATGAAGTTTATACAATTTCAATTATTCCTACAGGCGTATCGGCAGCAGGTTATACAATGCCTCTTCCAACAAATGACAACATGTTCAGAACCAGAGGTGAAATGCTTCAGCATATTCAGACACTTCTTGGTGGAAGAATTGCCGAGGAGATTATTTTTGACGATATAACAACCGGTGCTTCCAATGATATTGAAAGAGCCACAAGTGTTGCAAGAGATATGGTTACAAGATTCGGTATGAGCAAGAAGATGGGTCTTATTAATTATAAGTCAGACTCTGACGAGGTCTTCATTGGTAACGACCTGGCTCATTCAAAGCCATACAGCGAAGGCGTTGCAAGCCAGATTGATGAGGAAATCAAATCCATCATTGATGAGTGTTATAACAAGGCTAAAAAGATTCTTACGGATAATATCGAGATTCTTCATAAGACAGCAAATCTTCTTATAGAGAGAGAGCGAATCTCCATGGAAGAATTCAATGAATTATTCGAAAAGAAAGATATATTTGGTTTCAAAGAAGAGCCAAAGCCGGAAGTGTAATTAAAGTTAAAAGATAAGGGTGACGGGGCGACCCGTCATCTTTTTATGAAATTGTGTATGAGAGGTAAATATGTTTACATTTGAAAGCGTAGTTAGATTCAGTGAAGTGGATACAGACGGATATTTAGGCCTTAAAGGCATTCTTAATTATTTTCAGGACTGTTCTGAACTTCAGTCGGATTCTCTTGATAATGGATTTGTGAAGGTTCACTTGGAGCATCATTTCTGGGTGCTTAATTCCTGGCAGATTCAGATTAAAAAGAAACCAAAACTGGGTGACAAAATATTCGCCGGCACAGCGCCTCATCAGTTCAGGTCTTTTGAAGGACAGCGTAATTTCTTTATCCTTGATGAAAATAAGGAAGTGCTGGTTAATGCCAACTCCATCTGGACATTTCTTGATATGGAGACTCTCCGTCCGGTAAAGGTGGATGATGAGCAGCTTAAGAAATACGCCCTTGATCCTCCATATGAGATGGATTATGCCCCTCGCAAAATCGACATCAGGAAAATTGAAGAAGCAGCATATACAAAAATATGCGAAATAGAAGTAAAAGATTATATGCTTGATATGAATAAGCATGTAAATAATGCCTGGTATGTAATTGCCACTACTGAATATGTTCCAAAAGACTTTGAATATAATCAGGTAAGAGTTGATTACAGAAAGGCCGCATACCTTGGGGATGTGCTGATTCTTAAGGAAGCAAGGGTGGATGATAAGTTAGTTCACGTGCTTTCAACAGAAGATGGCACAGTTTATAATATTATTGAGTATTCGAATATATAATTTTAATGCTAAAAACCGCGTATTTACGCGGTTTTTTAATACCTCTTGGTAAAAATGCACAAAAAGTTGGTTAGTCCTTTGTAAAGTTTGTGCATTTTATGCCTTGTTAAAAAAATACCACTATGGTATAACATACTTGTAACCCCCCAATACATTATAGTTTTTTGCTATACCCCATAAGAAGAAATACCTTCTCTAAAAGGACAGTTAATCTAACGATGACTGTCTTTTTACGTTATAGGTATTTTTTTATTTCCAAAACAGCTGATATACTATATGGAATCTGCCCTAATGCTTGTATTTTAGAGTGAAATATAATACAATATTAAGTGGTTGTTAGCCGAAACAGGCTTATATTTCATACCGGAACTGAGGGTTACTTCAATGGACATTAGTACAATGGATGTAGGGCAATTGTTACACTTGGAAAGAGTGTTGCATTATGTTGGCAGTATGAGGCCTCTTCTTAACAAGAAGGCTCTTTTCTCCGACACTACTTCTGACTATGTGACTCCTGTGGAGCCAAATGCAGGGGATGATGTTACAATCAGATTCAGAGCCGGTAAGAATAATTTGGATATGGTATCTTTAATTTATGAAGACGGCTTTATCCCTATGAGAAAAGTCAGATGCGACGGTGATTTTGACTATTATGAGTGTCATTACACCATCACTGAAAAAGGTCTTAAATATTATTTCGAACTCAAGGTTGGCCAGGTGCGTTGTTTCTACAATGCAAGGGGCGTGACAACAGAAATCCAGGATTATTACAATTTCAGAATTATACCGAATTTCCATACTCCTGACTGGGCAAAAGGCGCAGTTATGTATCAGATCTATGTGGACAGATTCTATAATGGAGATCCAACCAATGATGTGCTTAATAAGGAATATTTCTATCTTGGAGATTATTCAAGGCATGTTAATGACTGGGGCAAATATCCGGATCAGATGGGCGTAAGGGAATTCTACGGCGGCGATCTTCAGGGTGTAATGGATAAGATGGATTATCTCCAGAATCTTGGAGTTGATGTTATTTATTTTAATCCATTATTTGTATCACCATCCAATCATAAATATGATATTCAGGATTATGATTATATAGATCCGCATATCGGACGAATTGTTAATGACGAGGGTGAACTTCTCGATGGCGATAAGACTGAGAACAGATTTGCCAGCAGATATATAAACAGAGTTACCAATAAAGAAAATCTTGAAGCAAGTAATAAGCTTTTTGCTGAACTTGTGGAAGAAGCCCACAGAAGGGGCATGAAGGTTATCCTTGATGGTGTATTTAATCACTGCGGGTCTTTTAACAAATGGCTTGATAAGGAAAGAATATATGAGGATGCTGAAGGATACGCCAAAGGCGCTTACATAACCAAGGACAGCCCTTATCATAATTACTTCAGATTCCACCAGGGCGAAGACCATATGTGGCCTTATAATCACACATATGATGGCTGGTGGGGACATGATACTCTTCCAAAACTTAATTATGAGAATTCAAGAGAATTATATGATTATATTTTATACATAGGCCGTAAGTGGGTTTCTCCTCCGTATAATGTGGATGGCTGGAGACTTGACGTGGCAGCAGACTTAGGACACAGCCCTGAGTTTAATCACCAGTTCTGGAAGGACTTCAGAAAGGCTGTTAAAGAAGCTAATCCGAATGCCATTATTCTGGCTGAACATTATGGCTCATCAAGAGAGTGGCTTAAGGGTGATGAATGGGATACCGTCATGAACTATGATGCCTTCATGGAGCCGATAACCTGGTTTTTGACAGGTATGCAGAAGCATAGTGATGATTACAGGGAGGATTTACTTGGCAATGCGGATTCTTTCTGGGGAGCCATGGAGCATCACGGCACGAATTTTACAAATTCGTCACTGCAGGTTGCAATGAATGAACTTAGTAACCATGACCATTCAAGATTCTTAACAAGAACCAATCACAAAGTGGGAAGAATCAATACGCTTGGTGCTGAGGCTGCAAACCAGAATGTTGACAAGGCGGTATTAAGAGAGGCTGTTGTAATGCAGATGACATGGCCTGGCGCACCGACAATCTACTATGGTGATGAGGCTGGCGTATGCGGCTTTACCGACCCGGATAACAGACGTACTTATCCTTGGGGACATGAGGATACAAGATTAATAGATTTCCACAGGGATGTGATTAAGATTCATAAGGAAAGAAAGGAACTTTTGAAGGGCTCTTTGATTAAACTTGAATCTGATTATAATTACATTTCATATGCCAGATCTTTGGAAGGCTCGATTACTTTAGTATTTGTAAACAATAACCATCATGAGATGGAAAGAGTTGTGCCGGCATGGATTGCGGGCGTTAGAAATGGGGAAGTGCTTTCAAGAAAAGTGCTGACATACAGGGAAGATTATACATTAGAAGGCGAAGAATATGAGGTAACAGGCGGCAGAATTAAGATTAAACTTCCGCCTAAGAGCGCCCTTTTGTTGTGCAATGAAGGGGATAGAAGAATGGGTGAGGTAATATATGATTTCTAAACAGATTATTCAGACATGTATTGATGAACTGAAAGAACTTACAAAAGTTGATTTTATGATTATTGATACTGAAGGACTGCTTCTGGCAACCACCTTCAAGAATAATAATGTGGATACTGCCATGCTGCAGGGCTTCTTTGATTCCCATGCAGACAGTCAGATTATCAGCGGTAATTATCTTTTTAAGGTAAAGGATGAGGGCAAGCCTGTATATGTTCTGGTTTCACATTCATCCAATGCTGACGGATATATTATCGGCCGCATTGCCTGCAATGAACTTGAGCATCTGCTGGTGGCTTATAAGGATCAGTATGACAATGCTGGTTTCTTCCAGAATCTCCTTCTGGATAACCTCCTTGCCATTGATATATTTAACAGGGCTAAGGAACTTAATATTTCAGACAGTGCAAGAAGAATTGTTTTCGTTGCTGAAACCACGAAAAGTGATGAAGAGGATGTGCTTCTTGCCTTAAGAAGTGCCTTCGATAATAAGGATAATGATTATGTTGTTGCCATAGATGAAAGTAAAGTAGCTATTGTTCATACGCTTGCGGACGATGAAACAATGGAGAATATGGAAGAAGTGGCAGCAGTGATTGAAGACATAATGAACACTGAGGTTATGACCAAGGCGAAGGTTGGATACGGCACAATAGTTAATAATATCAAGGAACTTTCCAAGTCCTATAAGGAAGCTGTTATGGCCTCACAGGTTGGCGAGATCTTCTATCCGGAAAGAAATATTAACGCTTATGAATGCCTTGGCATCGGCAGACTTATTTATCAGCTTCCAGTTAATCTGTGCAAGATTTTCCTTAAGGAAGTTTATGGTTCAGATGAACTTGATAATACGGACCTTGAAGTTATCAATACAGTAAACGGATTTCTGGACAACGACTTCAATGCATCAGAAACCGCACGTAAGTTATATATTCACAGAAATACGCTGATGTATCGTATTGATAAACTCAAACAGTCCACAGGACTTGATGTAAGGGTATTCGATGATGCTCTTACTTTCAAAATCGCCTCCATGGTAGACAGATATGTGAGATATCAGGAGAAGAATAACGAATTTTAAAAGGTTTTAAGTATATGAAGAACAGATGGTGGGTAGTAATCCAATTTATAATGATTATCGCAGCCATGGGCCAGCTTACCATGGCGAGGGGTTCCTATCTGCCTTATCTGGTTTTATTTGGCGCAGGGTTAGTGGCTCTGGGCCTTAATTTCTTTATAAGTAACCACAATGCAATTAATGCTATTTTCTTAAAGAAAACCTACGAGAGAAATACGACGGTTATTTTTGCCATTCTTATGACAATAATTGTTTTGTGCGCAAATTATAATCTGTATGTAAATCCAAGTGGCAGCGATAATCCGGCAATCAAGGCGCTATACGGAATAATCGCATTCCTTAGCCTTGGAATTGGAACCTATTATGCCACATATAATATTTTCAAAATGATTGCCTGTCACATCGGCAGAATCTCCATTTATGGTAAAAAAGGCAAAATGAAATCCTGGGAGATTTTCATCTTCTGCATGTTCTCATTTATGGTGGTTTATTCTCTTATCATGACCATGGGAATGTATCCCGGAATAGTTAATTCTGATGCCACAGATCAGATAACGCAGACCATGACAGGAGTATATTCCAATCATCATCCTTTCTATCATACCCTGATAATAAAGGCATGTATGGATATCGCCAATATCATTTCGCCTGCCAATAATATTAATTTTGCAGTTTCGGTTTATTCCTACTTTTCAATATTCTGCATGGCGCTGGCATTTTCCCTTCTGATAATGACTCTTGTTTCAGTTGGTGTGCCGAGATGGTGCATAGCAATAATTTATGCTTTTTATCTTTTGATGCCATATCATATACTCTTTAGTTTTGCCATGTGGAAAGATACCCCGTTCGCTGCTTTAGTACTTATCTTTTCCCTTTATTCCTACAGGGTATTTAAGGGTATTGGCAACAGCTGGGTTAATTATATTGTGGTGCTTTTATCGGGAACTGGAATGTGCATATTCAGAAGTAATGGAATGGTAGCGTTCCTTTTGTATGGTCTTGTGCTGCTTCTGGTATACAGATTAAAAGCCAAGAAAATGGTGGCTGTCATTGCGGGAGCATTGTTCCTTAGTATTATATTGAAATTTGTTTCGCTTGGCGCCATGGGAATAGAACAGCCTGATACAATAGAGCATCTTTCCATTCCTGCTCAGCAGATAGCAAGAGTAATAACCGTAAGTAATGATCTGACATCATCAGAAAGATCAGTTCTTTCTGAAGTTGTGGATATAGAAAGGGTTCCTGAAACTTATGTAAGTTATACATCTGATCCGATCAAATATCTGGTAAGGGAAAGTGGTAATCAGACAAGAATTAAGGAATCGGCATTTATTTTTGCCGGCACTTATCTGACTATTGGAATCAGACATCCTTTCCTTTATACCCAGGCTTTAATTGACGAGACTGTGGGCTTTTGGGATAGTGGATATCTTGAGTGGAAATATTATTACTCGGAAGTTGCTGAAAACAGCCTTGGAATCAGACAGGTTAGCAAGGTGCCGGGCTTTAATAAAGTAATAAATGCTTATGCCAATATGTATACACATATTCCTATTCTTAATTTATGCATATGCATAGGCTTTAATTTCTGGCTTTGTCTGGTGGCGCTTTATACCGCAATAATTAGAAAAGACAGGGGAGCCATAATGATGAGCATTCCTGTGCTGGCAATTATTGCAACACTACTTGTCTCGACCCCTGTCTATGCAGAATTCAGATATATTTATTCAATGTTTACTTGTTTGCCGTTAATTTTGGTGAGTGCGTTCTTCACTATCAGAAAAGAGCCAGGTGGGACGGGGTAAAATGCATCTAGGTGCACATTCCCCCGTCCCCAATGGCACATTATTTTTCGGACATAACCCCTGAGTAGGCGGTTTTCACGCTAATGCCCGGAAGGGCACCAATCTGGCCGGTTAAGGCTGATATAACATCCTGAGGAGCATCAATGGCAACGCTGATTATATTGATGCTTTTTTCGCGGTATGGAATCCCCATTCGTCCAATTATATATTCACCGTACTTGTGCAAAAGGTCATTTAAAGTTGCGGTTGATTCGCTGTTTTCCACGATGATTGCCATTACTGCTACTCTTGTCATTTAAATACCTCGTACTTTTGTATTAATTCCCATGCCTGTAAGCATGTCTGCAAAATCCTGCAATTCATCTTTTGAATAAGCATGAAATACAGTTTCTGATTCATCTATATTATTGGCAACTTTATAAAGTATTCTTCCGGATTCCTCGTAACTCTGGAGAAAATACTGTTTTGCGCCTTTAAGCCAGTTGCCGATGGAAACAAAGTCTTCTCTGTCCATAAGTTCCTTAACAACAGTTGTTCTAAATTCGTATGGCAAATCCCCGTTTATGAGAATTGAAACACTTTCTTCCACAGCCGATGTGTCGTAATTCTCTATTCCCATGCACTTGCCATAGTTTTCTTTAGAAGACTTAATGTCGATGGCAGCGTAATCAATTAACTTCTCGTCAATCAGTTCTTTAAGAAGGGCAGGATTGGTGCCATTGGTATCAAGTTTTACATTTAAAGAGCGTTCCTTGATCTTTTTGATAAAATCCTTTAAATCCTTCTGAAGTGTAGGCTCTCCTCCCGTGATGCACACTCCTTCCAAAGAAAAGGCTCTCTTTTTTAAAAATGCAAAGAACTCTTCCTCATCAAGAATCGGCTGACTTCCCGGATATAAAACCAGGTCTGCGTTCTGACAGTAAGGACAGCGCATATTGCAGTGCCCGGTGAACACAGTACAGGCCACATGTTCCGGATAGTCAAGTAATGTAGTTTTATTAAGTCCATGTATTTCCATAACATACCAATTATATCACATTTTCCGTGCAGGCAAATACATAAAAAATGGTTTGTTTTTTTTGGTGTTTGTTGTATACTAATAGGGCGAGGTTAAATTCGTAAATGTAATAACGGGGGTGTGTAATATGGCGGATATGAAACAGGTCATGCTGGATGAGGTTCGTAAGAATTCCCGAATCCAGACATCATATGTTGCAGAGACTGAAGAATTAATTGACACAGGACTTGCCAAGAATGAAGATAACATAATGGCAGCAGCTCTTGCTTATCTTGATGAAAAAGGATACAGAAGAAGAGCAGACAATGTTGAAATGGCCAAGCAGATGATAATGGAAGTATCTGAAGGCTATGATACAGTTATAGTAAAGAAACGTAAGATTGAGGAGACGGATCTTTTTGAAAAGGCCTCAATAAACGAACTCAGGGATGCAATTAATGTATCAATACTTGATACAGTTACATCACTTGATAATAAGCTGGACAGAATTGTAAATAAGGCTTTTGAATACAGGGTTGAAGAGCTGACAACAATTCTTACCGAGAAGGACAGACCTCATGGTCATCTGGCCGGTGACTTCGAGAGCTTCGAAGAACTTCTTAACAGATATGGTTCAGCTGGTTGGGAACTGGATAAGATTTACAGAGAACCTAAGGTAAGTTCAGTAGTTCCTCATACATTTATTGTATTCAGAAGAGAGATTATGAATTAGTTTTAAGATATTAGGAGATTAACAGGGGACGGTTTATTGCCGGCCCCTTTTGCGTCAAATGAAAAGATTAACTGATGATGAAAAATTCATGAAGGAGGCCATAAAGCAGGCGAAGAAAGCCTATGCTTTAGGGGAAGTGCCAATTGGTTGCGTCATAGTATACGAGGGCAAAATCATCGCCAGGGCATACAATCGCCGAATTACAGATAAGTCGGCGCTGTCACATGCTGAGATACTGGCAATCAAGAAAGCATCCAAAGTGATAGAAGACTGGAGGCTTGAAGGCTGTACTTTGTATGTAACTTTAGAACCGTGCCAGATGTGCGCAGGCGCCATAGTTCAGGCGCGTATTCCAAAAGTTGTAATGGCCTGTGATAATCCGAAGGCGGGATGTGCAGGGTCCATAATAGATATGTTCCATGTGGATAAATTCAATCATCAGGTAGAAGTGGTAAAAGATGTTTGCCATGACGAATGCAGTAGCATGCTGACTAATTTTTTTAAGGAGTTAAGAAATCGCAATGACAGGTAGTAAAAATAGTGAAAATAAAGGATTCTGGTTTTACTTTTACAATATTGTATTTAAATATGGCATCTGGATTTTTGCCGCAGTTGTAGTGCTCCTTAATTTAAGTCTTATATGGGATTGCGTTGTGTGGGGCGATGAGGCTTTCAGTATCAATACTGTAAGGGATACTGATTTAGCAGGTATATACCAGAGAGTTTTATACTGGGATAACCACCCGATACTTTATTATATTTACATTAAACTCTGGGCATTGCTTCTTGGAAACAGAGTCTGGGTTTATCACCTGGCTTCAGTTGTGCCATTTGCAGGAGGCGTAATACTTGCATTAACAAAATACAGAAAAAGACTTGGCAGTATTCCGGTATTTTTCTTTATAACATTTACAGGTCTTTCAGCAGTATGCGCTGAATATAATCAGGAAATCAGAATGTATTCCCTGGCTTTCTTCTTTATCATGTGGGAGGCTTTCACAGCTTATGACATTATTAAGTCAGAAAAGATTGGCATATTTAACTGGATAGCCTTAACGCTTTTAGCTGTACTTGCGGCATATACTCATTATTATGGCGCAGTAACGGGAGGACTGTTAATATTTGTAACATCCCTTGTTTATTACATAATGCATAAGAAACTTACCTTTCTTTATGGAATCGGCTGCATTATAGGATATTTTGTTCTCTACTGGCCATGGCTTAATGTGCTTCGCCATCAGTCCAGCGGAGTTGTAACAACCTGGTGGATGGAAGCACCTGATCCATTTAATGAAGCGCTTAAGTTTATATTTGGCGGAAAGCATATGCTTCCGGTACTTGGAACATTTGCTTTAGTGGCAACAGTTTTCCTTTTATTATTCAAAATGGAAAAAGGGAAACTTGTAATACGATTCAAGGCTGAGAATAAGAAATTAGACAAAGATTTAATTGCTCTTATTGTTTGCTGGATAACTTTGATTTTATTCTTCACATTTGCCTATGGTGTAAGTTATCTTATAAGACCGCTCTTTACCTGCAGATATTCATATCCGGCGGTTCCACTGGTGGTTATGATTGTTATGCTTTGCATTAAAGGTCTGGTTAACATGGCTATGACAGATGAGAAAGAAATGAGCGAGGCAGATAAAGAGAAAAATGTGGTTAAAACCACATTTGGCAAAATCACCATCTCCATCATAATGGCAGTTGGATTTATGGTTCTTGCCATAGGACTCTTTGATTTCAGATACTACAGAAGCGTTTGCAAAACAGAGAATCTGTTTACAAATATAACTCTTGATACAATAGGTCAGCCTTCGAAAGGTGCCATTATGTGTGCAACGGATGTTCAGCATCTGGCATGGACTGTGCTTTCGTTTTATTATCCTGATAACGAAGTTAAGGATGATACGGCAGTTAATATCGCTTCAGAGGCTGATGCAAACGGAACCGGACTTAATGAAATCTGGTATTTTACCGGAAGAGAAATAGAAGATGCCGAGACTGAATATATGGAAAGTCTTGGCTATACAGAAGAGGCATACCCGGGAATGTGGGTTGGAAAATACGGATGTAATATTTATCATTACTGGAGATAAAAATGAAACAATATACTGTCACGGGTATGAGCTGCGCTGCCTGCCAGGCCAGAGTTGAAAAGGCTGTTGGCAGGGTTGAAGGCGTTGAGTCGTGCTCGGTGTCATTACTTACCAATTCAATGGGTGTTGAAGGTGATGTATCTGAGGAGGCTGTTATTAAGGCTGTTGAAGATGCAGGATACGGTGCATCCCTTAGGGAAGATTCGAAGGAAAATGCCCGAATCTCTGATAGAATCAATGCCGAGAAAAAGGCGCTTGAAGATACAACAACTCCCAAACTTCTTTTAAGACTGCTGATATCGCTGGTCTTTCTTTTGGTGCTCATGTATTTTTCCATGGGACATATGATGTTTAATGCGCCGCTTCCAAAAGTTTTGTCAGGTAATCATGTATACCTTGGAATAATACAGATGATTCTTGCGTTCATTATTATGATAATTAACGGAAGATTCTTTATAAGCGGTTTTAAATCTTTATTTCATTTTTCACCTAACATGGATTCATTGATAGCCCTTGGTTCATCGGCTTCATTTATATACAGCGTGGCCATGCTGATTAAGATGTATCTTGCCCAAAAGGCAGGTGGTATGGAGGCTGCCATGCCATATATGAATGAATTATATTTTGAATCAGCTGCAATGATTCTTGTATTCATTACTGTGGGCAAAATGCTCGAATCCTACTCAAAGGGAAGAACCACCGATGCTTTGAAAAGTTTAATAGATCTGGCTCCTAAGACGGCTCTTTTAATAAAAGGCGATGAGGAAGTAGAAGTTCCTGTTGATGAAGTTTTAGTTGGAGATATTTTTGTTGTAAGACCGGGAAACAGTATCCCTGTTGACGGCATTGTCATATCAGGAAACAGCGCAGTTGATGAGTCCTGCCTTACAGGTGAAAGCATTCCTGTGGATAAGGCGCCTGGAGATAAGGTATCATCGGCAACAATTAATAAATCAGGATATATGAGATGCAAGGCACTTAAAGTTGGAGAAGATACATCCTATGCCAAAATCATCCAGATGGTAAGTGAAGCGTCGGCATCCAAAGCGCCTATCGCAGCACTGGCTGACAGAATTTCTCTTTTCTTTGTGCCGGCTGTAATAATAATCGCCATAATAACCTGGCTTATATGGCTTATATCAGGGGCGGGTTTTGGATATGCATTATCAAGAGGCATATGTGTTTTGGTAGTCAGTTGTCCTTGTGCACTTGGACTTGCAACCCCGGTTGCCATTATGGTTGGAAATGGAGTTGGAGCGAGAAAGGGAATACTTTTTAAAAATGCCAAGGCCCTTCAGATAACCGGTAATGCGACAACTGTAATTCTTGATAAGACAGGAACCATAACCAATGGAACGCCTTCCGTGACGGATATTTATCCAAATAACAGAATAAGTGAAGATGAACTTTTGGAATATGCCTACTCCATCGAATCAAGAAGTGAGCATCCTATATCAAAGGCTATTGCCGAGGCTGGAAGGCAGAGAAATCTTGCAGTGTCCAAAGGACTGACAGTTTTCGAGGCAGTTCCGGGTAAAGGAATCCGTGCGATAATAGATAAAAAAGAAATCAGAGGCGGAAACTATCCGTACATCAGCTCATTTGTGGATATCGATAATTATTCCCTTAATGAAGCAGAAAGGCTTTCAAAAGAAGGAAAGACCGTAGTTTATTTTGGTCTTGATAAACAGTATCTTGGCTTTATAGCAGTGGCCGACACAATTAAGGATACATCTGCCGAAGCCATGACGCAGCTTAAAAATATGGGCATTAATACTGTTATGCTTACCGGTGATAATAAAAACAGCGCCGAGGCCATGGCCAAAATTGCCGGAATAGAAGATACAATCGCTGAAGTTCTGCCGGATGGAAAGAAGGCAGTAATCGACAGATATAAGGCTAACGGCATGACAATAATGGTCGGTGATGGAATTAATGATGCACCTGCTCTTATGTCTGCAGACATTGGTATTGCAGTAGGAAGCGGAACTGACGTATCAATTGATGCGGCCGAGGTTGTACTTATGAAGAGTAATCTCTTAGATGTCCCTGCAGCAATCAGATTATCAAGAAGAACATATATGATAATTGCAGAGAATCTTTTCTGGGCATTATTTTATAATGTGCTTTTGATTCCTGTTGCGATGGGCGCATATGCCAGGTTAGGCATAGTTATGAGCCCGATGCTTGGAGCAGCAGCCATGAGCCTTTCAAGTATCTGTGTGGTAACAAATGCTTTAAGACTTAATCTGTTTAATATATATAATTCAAAATATGACATAAAGAGAAGAAGAAAAGTAAAACCTGATTTGAAAACAGTTATAAATCCGGAAATAAGGGAGGAAAATAAAATGGAAAAAACCATCAGAATCGAAGGTATGATGTGTGAGCACTGTGAGGCTACAGTTAAGAAAACTTTGGAGAAAATCGACGGAGTAACTGAGGCGAAGGTAAGTCATACAGATGGAACAGCAATTGTATCATTAAGTGCGGACGTGGCTGATGATGTATTAAAGGCAGCAGTTGAAGATAAAGATTACACAGTTACTGGTATTGAGTGATGGCATCCCCGGTTGACACTCCGGGGCAATAAATGATAGACTATGACTTGCGGGTAATGTAAACCCCAAAGCTTATCAATAGCGAAAAAAGGATGAATAACTCCCCGGCTCGGGTCTTATGCGGCGGAGGCCTATGAACCGTGTCAGGTTGGGAACAAAGCAGCACTAAGTAGATACTTCCGGGTGATGTAAGGGTTCCTGAGTCGGGAAGTTAGGCATCCTTACGTTATTGGTAGGCTTATTTTTTTGGAGGATAAGAAATGAATTCCAATTACAAGAATGAAGTTTTATATTATACATTCCCAAACTGGGAAAACAGTGACTACATGATTCATGGTTTTTCATCCAGGGAGTGCGGCGTATCAACAGGCTATTATTCATCTCTTAATTTAGGTCTTAAGACCGGAGATGATATGGATAATATTAAGGCTAATTATGAGATTTTCTTTAAGACACTGGGCCTTGATATTAATTCCATTGTAATACCGGAACTGGCTCACGGTAATGATATTGGAAATGTTACTCAAAAAGACGCCGGCTCGGGACTTCTTACCCCATATGTTTATCTCGAAACAGATGGCCTTCTGACTAATGAAAAAGGTGTATCTTTGGTGGCAACTTTCGCAGACTGCGTGCCGGTATTTTTCACAGATCCTGTTAAA
The DNA here is from genome assembly GCA_902789665.1 of uncultured Lachnospiraceae bacterium. Lineage (GTDB taxonomy): Bacteria > Bacillota > Clostridia > Lachnospirales > Lachnospiraceae > UBA3766. Next base: position 34,038 of record CADAOY010000002.1, read on the forward strand.
AAAGTTGTAGGAATTGCTCACTGCGGCTGGAGGGGCTGTGCCAACGGCCTTGCCGGAAAAATGGTGGACAGAATGATATCTGATTACGGATGTGACGTAAAGGATATTGAGGTTGGCATCGGACCGTCCATCGGAATGTGCTGCTTTGAGGTTGATATTGACGTATTCATGGAATTTGTGGAGCTGCCGTTTCTGACTGAAGGCTGGTATTTTGAAAATGATGATGAGACAAAATATAATATTGATCTTTGGCGCGTGCTTCACGACAACCTGATTTATAAAGGAGTATCCGAGGACAAAATCACCATCTCCGGACTCTGCACCTGCTGTAACAATGATATTTTCTTCTCGCATAGATTTACCAAAGGAAAAAGAGGAACCATGGCCGGAGTCATTGCTCTTATTTAATAAATGGTTTATAATGTTAAATAAGGGAAAAGGCCGTTTTAAGAACTGCTTTATTTATTGAGAAAAGAGGAATGAGATGTTATATTGCATTAATTGTGGAGATCCGATTTCTCCTAATGAAATGGTATGTGATAAGTGTGGTTACCGTTTTCAGATAGTAAAGGGTAATCCTAATACAGTATATATGTATACAGGTGGAGTAACCAATGTTCCGCCGGTTAATCAGGGCAGACCGGCAGGCGCTCCTTTAGGACAGCCGCAGGGACAGCCTCAGATGAGACCGCAGAGTGCGCAGGGTCAGCCTCAGATGAGACCACAGGGCAATCCGCAGATGCAGGGTCAGAGACCTCCACAGGGTGCTCCACAGATGCAGGGCAGACCTCAGGGACCAAATCCACAGATGCAGGGAAGACCGGTTCCTCCTCAAATGCAGGGACAGGGAATTCCTCAGGGTGGAAGACCACAGCCAGGCGGAAGACCTCCACAGGCCGGAATGTATGGAAGACCGATGGGAGCAAGACCTGTTCCACCTCAGGGCAAGCCAAAGAAAAAGAAGAAAAACGGCTGGATGATTGCGGTTGCAATTATTATGGCGATTGTAATATTTGCGGGGGCTGTTTTTGCAGCACTGGGTGTTATTGGTGTAGGTGCACTTATTGCATTCTCAGGTCAGGATGATGATATCGAAGTTGTTGTAGCTGACGATGCATATACAGGAGGAAACAGTACTTATACTCCATCAGTTGATGTAGTAAGCTCAACCACCACAACTACAGAGGATTCGGTAACATATGATAACGGCGGTATTCTTGATTCCACAGAGAATATTGCCCTTCTTTCAACGGCTACCAGAGATCCTTTCGTAAAACTTAAAGGTGATGGAACAGATACAGTAACAGTAATGGTATATATGAATGGCTCAAATCTTGAGTCGGATGACGGATGTGCCACAGCAGACCTTAAGGAAATGCTTAATGCTACATTGTCTGATAATGTTAACGTTGTTATCCAGACAGGTGGAACAAAGAAGTGGAAAACTGATGCAATCTCATCCAAGCATTCACAGAGATTCATTATTAAGGACGGCAAACTGGTACTTGTGGATGATACACTTGACCAGCTTGATATTACAAAAGAAGATACATTGCTTGATTTCATCAATTACTGTAAGTACAACTATCCGGCAGACAGAAATATGCTGATTTTCTGGGATCATGGTTCAGGAGCAGTATATGGCTTTGGATATGATGAGCATGCGACAGATTATTATGCAGCGCTGACTCTTGATGAAATAAGAAGCGCAGTTGATAAGTCAGGTCTTAAGTTTGAAATGATAGGTTTTGATGCCTGCCTTATGGGCAGCCTTGAAGTAGCCTGTGCGCTTAGTGATTATTCTGATTATCTTGTGGCGTCCGAGGATTTTGAATCCGGAGCAGGATGGGAATATCAGAACTGGCTTACACTTCTTGGATATAATTCATCCACACCAATGAAGGATGTTGGAAAAGTGATAATTGATGATTTTATCAAAGAGTCCAGATCCTATTATGGCAGCGACGGTATCTTGGCTCTTATCGATTTAAGATATGCAAGACTTATGTATTCGTCCTGGACGACTTTCGCGTATGCTAATGAGTCTGATCTTCTAAATCAGAATTACAACATGGAGATGCAGCGTTCAGACAGAGCTGACGGCAGGTATTTTGACAATGATGAGCCGAAAGGCTGGCAGGAATTCTTTGGAGTTTCGTCTAATGATGGTGTGCTTCAGGAATATTCCTACGCGGTGGATATTTTGGCATTGGCTAATACCCTGGATACCAAGGAGGCAGCAGCCCTTAAGTCATCACTTGGATATGCCATTGTTTACTCCAGTGCAACAAATGGAGACGTGAATATGACAGGACTTTCTGTCACACTTCCTTATGACGATGATGACTTCTATGACGAATTATACGGAGTCTTCTCAAATAGTGGATTTGATTCCACATACCTTTCATTCTTAAAGAAGTTTGTAACAGCGTCAGGTGGTGGAACAACCTACGACTGGGGTTCATCTACATGGGATGGCTGGAATGACACCAGTACATCTAACTGGGATGATTATGACTGGTCATCATATGACTGGAGTAACTATACTCAGGATGATTATGGATTCGACAGTTACGATTACTCAGATGAGTGGTACGAGCCTGAATGCTGGCAGGATTATATGAATTCCGATAGCTGGGGTTCAAATGATGAATTCTACTATGATGAATATTATTACTATGATTATTATGACGACAGTTATGATGATCCATACTCCGAAGGAGCCTCATCATGGTATGATTATCTCTACCAGGATTGGTAAAAAAAACTTACGAGAATTTTTTGGATTTGCTACAATATTATTAGGGAATGAACTTTGTGTAATCTTGAGAGACAAGGGGAATGTTGTGTTTGGCATTTAATATCGAGAGGTTAGTTTATGTACAAAGTAGGACAGTATGTTGTGTATTGTGGCGAAGGGGTTTTCAAAGTCGACAACATCGGCACTCTGGATTTAAGCGGAGTGTCGGGAGATGACACATATTACACTCTTTTATCACCTTTCAGGGCAGGAAGTAAGGTCTATGCCCTTGTGGGCAATGAAGAGGGTAAACTTCGTGATGTTATTACGAAGAAGGAAGCCAAAGAAGTTCTTGATAATATTGCGCTTTTTGATGACATCGATGTTCCCAATGAAAAGCAAAAAGACGAAATTTATAAGAAACTGATTCATAAGAATGACTTCCGGGATCTGGCGAAAATTGTTAAAACCATGTACGTAAAAAAGGTTTCCAAAATCGCCGCCGGTAAAAAAATGACATCAGGCGATGACAGATATTACAGAATGGCGGAGGAAAGGCTGATAGGCGAACTTGCTATAGTACTTGACCTTGACAGAGGAGAAATCAAGAAAACTATTGATGGGAAACTTGGCGAGATTTCAATTTAGCCGCTTTGATTAATGGAAAAAAAATACATATACGTTATGCTTTCTCAGACTAATACATGGATATCCAGACTTATTAAAGTAATCAGAAAGAAACCATATGCACATGCATCTGTTTCTTTTGACAGAAGGCTGCATCACATGTACAGTTACGGAAGAATCTGGTTCTGGTGTTCAACCATTGCAGGACTGGTTCATGAACTTCCTGACAGAAATCTCTATAAGCATAAGCCTAATACAAAAATGGTTTTATTAAGGGCAGAGGTAACTGAGGAACAGCATGAGAGAGCAAAACATGCACTTATTGATCTTTGGAATCACAGATACAGAAGACCATATAATACCATAGGTCTGTGGGTATCGGCTCTTAAGATTTATCTTCCTGTTAAGCATGCCTTCTTCTGTTCACAGTTTACGGCATATATTGTACAGAGCGCCGGCGTGGATTTTACAGATAAGCCTTATATTAAGGTGGAACCGGAAGATTTCAGATTATCGGACAGGTTCGAAGTTGTTTATGAGGGAAGTTTGAGGGATTACTGGAATAAATATTCAGTAACATCAGATGGAAAGTTTAACAGATATTAGTAGGGGGGAGTTATGACGTACCATCTTATACTTGTAGCAGTTCTTGGAATTATCTTTTTTGGAATAATAATTGTAGGTCTCATTATTTCAGGCATTTTGGGCGTACTTACTCATGCTGCGCCGCAAATCATTATGAGACTTGTAGCCAGAAGAGATGTGCAGAGTTTAAGTGAAACAGCCAAGGAAAATGAAGGCTTTGCGCCACCTCAGGGTAGTGAGGTTAATGAAGATAATTATGATTGAATTATGTTGAAACCGACTTGAAAAAGTCGGTTTTTTGGGAGATAGCAAATGAAAGCTCTGATTCTTAATTCTGGAATGGGGTCCAGAATGGGAGTATTAACAAAAGAACATCCTAAATGCATGACTGAGATAATTTATGGTGAAACAATTCTTTCAAGGCAGTTAAAACAGTTATCTGATATGGATATAAAAAATGTGGTTATAACCACGGGATATTATGATAATGTTTTAGCTGAATATTGCAGGGAACTTGATCTGCCGCTTCAAATTCAGTTAGTGCACAATCCAAGATATAAAGATACAAATTACATATACAGCATTTACTGCGCAAAAGATTATCTTGATGATGATATTTTATTAATGCATGGTGATCTTGTTTTTGATGATGGCGTACTGGAAAGTGTTATTGACAGCGTCGAATCCTGCATGACAGTATCTTCCACTTTGAGTCTTCCTGAAAAGGATTTTAAGGCAGTGGTTGATAATGGATATGTTAAAAAGGTAGGAATTGAATTCTTTGATAACGCACTTGCAGCCCAGCCTTTGTATAAGTTAAAAAGGGATGATTTATCAAAATGGATGGCGAAGATTACAGAGTATTGTGAAAACGGGAATACATCTGTGTATGCCGAGAATGCGTTAAATGAACTGGATGGTGCATGTAATATAAGGGCGCTTGATGTGAAAGATGAGCTTTGTGCTGAGGTGGATAATCCTGAGGATTTGAAAAAGGTTTCTGCAAAGGTTAAAGAAATAGAATCCCGAACGGTTTATATGTCCTTTTCAACAGATATGATCCACGGTGGACATATCGCCATTATTAAAAAAGCAAAACGCCTTGGAAAACTGATAATAGGTGTTTTAACTGATGAGGCAATATCCACATATAAAAGATATCCAATGCTTCCGGAAAATGAAAGAAAACTGATGTTTCAAAACATATCCGGAGTACATAAGGTAGTTTATCAAAAGACTTTATCATATAAAGAGAATCTGGAAAAGTATAAGCCGGACATTGTTGTTCATGGTGATGACTGGAAAAATGGTGTTCAAAAACCGGTAAGAGACGAAGTGATTGAAATCCTTAATTCCTATGGTGGCAAATTGGTTGAATTTCCATATTCTGACAGCCCATCATACAGAGAACTTGATGCAAGGGTAAGGGCTGAATTGTCTCTTCCGGATATGAGAAGAGCAAGACTTAAAAAATTACTTAATATGAAAGGTCTTGTGACGGCGTTGGAAGCACATAGCGGTATTACAGGTCTGATAGTGGAAAAGACTGTTGTATACCAAAATGGTGGTACAAAACAGTTTGATGCAATGTGGATTTCAAGTTTGTGCGATTCGACAGCCAAAGGAAAACCGGATATCGAACTTGTTGATATGACAAGTCGTTTCAGGACCATTGATGATATTATGGAGGTTACGACAAAGCCGATTATATTTGATGGAGATACAGGAGGACTGGTTGAACACTTTGTCTACACTGTCCGCTCTTTGGAACGCATGGGCGTTTCAATGATCATCATTGAAGATAAAACCGGCCTTAAAAAGAATAGTCTCTTTGGAACAGAAGTTAAACAAACTCAGGATACAATTGAGAATTTCTGTGACAAAATCAGAGCTGGTAAAAAAGCACAAAAGACCACTGATTTTATGATATGCGCACGTATTGAATCCCTGATTCTTGAAAAAGGCATGGATGATGCATTGACAAGGGCATTTGCCTATGTTGAGGCCGGTGCTGATGCCATAATGATTCATAGCCGAAGGAAAGAACCTGATGAGATCTTTGAATTTATGGAGAAGTTCAGAGAAAGAGACAGTAAAACCCCTATAGTTCTTGTTCCGACATCCTTTAATACAGTTTATGAAGAAGAGTTTAAAAAACGAGGTGCGAATATTATTATTTATGCAAATCAGTTAACAAGAACAGGTTTTCCTGCAATGCAGAATGCAGCAAAGATGATTCTTGAAAATCACAGAGCCAAAGAGTGCGATGATATATGTATGAGCTTTGAGGATATTATTAATCTGATTCCGGAAGAATAAGGTGAAAATGAAGCAATTGTTTTTTGATAATAAGAATAATTATGAAAGCATAGACTGCTGGGTAAATGATAATCACATAACCAGGCTGTTTGTGGTATGCGGTAATACTTTTAAACATCTAACTGGAATTAGTAATAAAATTTATGAACTTGAAGACAAAGGAATTGAAATAATATTCTTTAGTGATTATTCACCTAATCCCATATATGAGTCAGTGGTTAATGGTGTGGATTTATTTAAGAAGTCACATGCAGATGGAATAATTGCCATTGGCGGAGGTTCTGCAATGGATGTTGCCAAATGTATAAAGATATACAGTTCTATGGTCAAGACACCCTTTATGGCTATTCCTACAACGGCAGGAACAGGATCTGAGTCGACAAAATTTGCAGTATATTATAAAGATGGAGTTAAGCAGGGCTTAACGGATGAGCGTTGTATTCCAGATGCAGTCCTGTTTGATCCGGGTGCACTTAAGGCACTTCCAATGTATCAAAGAAAAGCAACTATGTGTGATGCTCTGTGCCACGGTATTGAGTCGTTCTGGTCAGTAAACAGTACTGATGAAAGTAGAAAATATAGTGCTCTGGCCATTAAAGAAATCCTAAAGAATATGGATGGATATCTAAATAATACTGACGAGGGAAACGAAGGGATGCTTAAGGCATCAAATATTGCAGGGCAGGCAATCAATATAGCACAAACAACTGCCGGACATGCGATGTGTTATAAGATAACAAGTCTTTTTGGAATATCTCATGGACATGCTGCCATGCTATGCGACAGGGTACTGTTCCCTGAAATGCTAAAAAAAACTGACAAGTGCATAGATGTAAGAGGAGAAGATTATTTAAAGACTTTATTTGATGAAATTTCAAATGCATTTGGTGTTGAAAAAATCGAGGATGCAGTTAGAAATTTTGATGTAATTTTTGAAAAACTTGAGTTAGATATTCCGGTTGCTTCAGATTGGGAACTAAATGAACTGGCTTGTTCAGTTAATGCGGAGAGACTCAAGAATCATCCGTTAAAATTAAATGAAGACGACTTAAGAGAGTTATATAAACAAATTTTAAAAGTAGAAAGAATATAACTGATATGAGAGTAGATAAGTTTTTTGACATTATTGGCGCTGATTTTTACTCAGGCGTTCCAGATTCACAATTAAAATCATTATGTAATTTTTTGATTGATAAATATGGTATTGATTCAAAGCATCATATTATTGCAGCTAATGAGGGAAACTGTACTGCTATTGCCGCAGGTTATCATCTGGCTACAGGTAAGGTGCCGGTTGTATATATGCAAAATAGCGGCGAGGGAAATATTATCAATCCGGGAGCTTCGTTACTTAATGATAAGGTTTATGCTATTCCTGTAATATTTGTCATTGGCTGGAGAGGAGAGCCAGGGGTACATGATGAACCTCAGCATATCTATCAGGGTGAAGTAACCATTAAACTTCTTGATGATATGGGAATTAGTTCTTTTGTTATAGGTCCGGAGACTACAGATGATGAAGTTGCTAATGCCATGTGCGATTTTAAGGAATTGCTTTCTGCAGGCAAGGATGTTGCATTTGTAATTCGAAAAGGTGCTTTGACCGATGCGCCAAAGGTCGAATATAAGAATGACAACATTATGAAAAGAGAGGATATTATTAAACATATTGTTGCGGTATCCGGTGATGATCCGATTATTTCGACCACGGGAAAGGCAAGCAGGGAGTTATTTGAAATTAGAGAGGCGAATGAACAGAGCCATCAATATGATTTCCTTACAGTTGGTTCCATGGGACATTCTTCATCAATAGCCCTTGGTGTTGCGATAAATAAGCCTGAGAAAAAGATATGGTGTATTGACGGAGATGGAGCACTTTTGATGCATATGGGAGCCATGCCTGTAATTGGCGCTAATAATCCGGAGAATCTTGTACATATTGTTATTAACAACGGAGCTCATGAAACAGTTGGAGGAATGCCAACTGTTGCCTCATCAATAGATTTGATTGCCATTGCTAAAGCATGTGGATATAAATATGCTGTAAGTGTTGATGATTTCGATGCTTTGGACAGGGAAATTAATATGGCAAAAGAAAGAAATGAGTTAAGTTTTATCGAGATAAAGAGTTCAATAGGTGCTCGTGAAGATTTGGGAAGGCCTACTACGAGCGCGTTGGAGAATAAAGAGAATTTTATGAGATATTTGTCTTCATGATTAAGGCAAAAATGTAAGCATTATAATGAAAAATGTCGATAAATATATGTGGGGTAAATTGAAAAATTAGGGAATGAAATATTGAAAATTTAGGGAATTTGGTCTGGATTTATTGAAACAATTTCATTTTTGGTCGAAAAATCATTGAAAAAATTTACAAAATGGGCAAAAATTCATTGAAAAAATTTATTTTTTGGCTGAAATTCCATTGAAATAATTTACAAAAGATGATGGAAAGTCTGTAATTATAAGGGTTTCTTAAAAAATAGATAAAAAAATATATAGGATGGGGATAAATGAAAATTGCGGTAGCAGGAACTGGATATGTGGGATTGAGTCTGGCCGTATTATTATCTCAACATAATGAGGTAATAGCAGTTGATGTACTTAAAGAAAAGGTTGATAAGATTAATAATCGTATCAGTCCATTGCAGGATAATGAAATTGAAGATTATCTGAAGAATAAGGACTTGAACTTACAGGCAACATGTGATGGTATAAGTGCGTACAAAGACGCTGAATATGTCATAGTTGCTGCTCCAACCAACTACGATCCTCAGAAGGACTTCTTTGACTGTTCAGCAGTTGAAGATGTTGTAAATCTTGTTTTATCAGTGAACAAAGAAGCAACAATTGTGATAAAGTCCACTGTGCCGGTTGGTTTCACTAAACAAATCCAGGATAAAACAGGATATAAGAATTTATTATTCAGTCCGGAGTTCTTACGAGAATCTAGGGCTTTATATGACAATTTGTATCCGAGTAGAATTATTGTTGGATGCGATGAGGATATAAAGGATAAGGCTGTAATATTTGCTGAGATGCTTAAAGAGGGAGCACTTAAGGAAGACATTGATGTTCTTTATATGGGCTTGACTGAGGCAGAGGCAGTTAAGCTGTTTGCTAATACATATCTTGCTCTTCGCGTTTCATATTTTAATGAACTTGATACATACGCAGAGATCAAGGGACTGGATACGGCTTCAATTATTCAAGGCGTTTGCTTAGATCCACGTATTGGGGACTTCTACAATAATCCATCCTTTGGATATGGTGGATACTGTTTGCCAAAGGATACCAAGCAACTGCTGGCTAATTACAAAGATGTTCCTCAGAATATGATGACAGCAATTGTTGAAGCCAATAGAACAAGAAAAGATTATATTTCGGACAGAGTTCTTGAAATGGCTGGTTATTACACAGGAAGTAGTATGTGGGATAAAAATAAGGAGCATCCAATCACCATTGGTGTATATCGTCTTACTATGAAAAGTAATAGTGATAACTTCAGACAGAGCAGTATTCAGGGAATTATGAAGAGACTTAAAGCTAAAGGCGCTACGGTCATTATATATGAGCCAACGCTTGAAGATGGAGTTACATTCTTTGGAAGCATGGTTGTAAATGATATAAAGAGTTTTAAAAATCAGGTTGATGTAATAATTGCAAATAGGTATGAGAAGATTCTTGAGGATGTGAAGAATAAAGTTTACACAAGAGATTTGTTTGGGAGAGATTAAAAATATTTAGTCAACTATATTTAGAAAAGGACGATTGCAATGAGTAAAAAATATGATATAGAAACAATAATAAAAGATGGCGACAAGATATGGTACACGCCTATGCAAATTTCGGGGTTCTGTTATTATGATACAAAAACAGGAGAAAATAATTATTATCCTGAATGTGAATTGGGTAATTTGTATAGAAGGTATAATAGTTGCTTTAAGTTAAATGATGCAATTTATTTTATACCAGGTAATTCAGAAAAAATACTTAAGATTACAGCAAATCAGAATGAAATAAATTATGATTATATAGATGTGGAAAAAGGAAGATATAGAACCTCGTTTGTACATAATAATGATGTTTATTTATTTAAATATGAAAACGAAAAAAAACTAATTAAGGTAAATCTACTTAATGGTGTAATAAGTGAAGTGCTGTCAAACGATATAATTGGAGATATTGCACCGCAAGTTTCGATGAACAATAATTTAGCATATATGGCGTTTTACGATAAAAACAAAGTATTGGTTTATAATTGTGATACCAATAGCTATGAATGGATTAATGTTGACGAAAGTGAGACTGGATTTGCAAACATATGCTTTGATGGAGAGTGCTTATGGTTAAGTGGAAAACAATATATATATTGTATTAATAAAGAAAAAAATGTAATAAAAATAGAATATGATTTCGAAGAAATATCTTTGTTTGAAAAATTTAAAGAAAAACAAATTCGACATAAGAAAAGCCTTCTTGATGAGTATCCTTTTTGGAATATTACATGTTCAGCAAATGAAGTTATATTTTTGCCTAGATGCGGAAGTAAGATAATATCTGTAAATAAGACTACATTCATTCCGAGCACTATAGAGATGAAAAATGAAGAAGAAACCGAAGAAACGCTTAATAGATTAGATAGGTCAACTCTTACACATTATTTTGCAACTAGTCAAGAAGATGAGATATATGTTTACTCTATGGTAAGCCAGTACCTTTACATTTTTGATAAAAAACAGTTTAGCTTAAAGAACAAGATTGTTTTAAAGAGAAACAGAATAGTTGAAATTATAGGTGAAAGCAATGAAATTATTCGCGAAAATAACGAAAACACCTTAGAAGAATATTTGGAATGCATAAATGAGTACATTTGATGAAATTATTCAAAAAGATTACAACAAAATTTGGCTAAAAAGCAGATTTGAAAGAGCTATGAAAATAAAGAATGAGTGTAATATTGTTACGGGTAAATAATATACGACCAATCATTGTAGTTACGAAATTCACAAATGAATATTTAAATAATATTGATAAAGATTTAATGTGTGGATTCCAAGAATTAATAGCGCCTATCGCGGATTGCTGTGAACTACTTGATTTTAATAATGAAAACTATGTGTTTGAAAATGATGATTTTATGGATACAGACCATTTGAGTATTAGTGGAGCTAGAAAAACATCAATTATTTTAACCGAAAGGTTTGGGAAGTAACAATGAGAGAATATACAATTGGATTAGTGGGCGGTATGGGATCTTACGCAACAGTTGATATCTTTAAAAGGATTGTAGATGCTTTCCCCGCGCAAAAAGAATGGGAAAGACCAAGAATAATAATTGACAATAGGTGTACGATGCCTAGCCGTGTTAGAGCTATTCTTTATAATGAAAAAGTTGATGAAGTTGAGGAAAAATTATCAGAGTCGGTTCGTAATATGATTGGTATGGGATGCGATTATGTGATTTTAGGGTGCAATACTAGTCATTATTTTTACGATAATATTATTCGAAGGACACCAGAGGCAAAGGGAAAATTACTTAATATCATAAAAATGTGCGCAGATGAAGTATCCATAAATGAAAATATAGATAAAGTGTTTTTAATTGCGAGTGAGGGTACGTTAATCACACGAATATTTGATGATTGTTTTGCAAATAATGGAATTGATATAGTCGTCCCTAAGGAAGAGGATTACCCAGTTATACGGAATTTTATAGAGAGTGTAAAGCAGAATAATATTGATCAAGAATTAAATAACTTTGAGACATATGTAAAACAAATACCATTAGAATATATAATTTTAGGCTGTACTGAACTTCCAGTTTTATATGAAAAGACAGATTTTATAAATATTAATAAAAAATTTATAGATCCAATTGATATAGCCATTAGTTATCTGAAAAGAGAATATTTGAAAGGATATAACAATGAGTGAAACTTTTGACGAGTATAGACTACGAAGGATAATAGATAGCGATAATATGATAATAAAAGACTTGGTTCAGTGGGTTACAATTGAGCATAATAATCATAAATTATCTGCTTTACTAAGTGAAATGGGGTACAAAAAAATAGCCATTTATGGATATGGTCACCTCGGTAAATTACTTGAAGAAGTATTGCATAATGATGTTCAAATAGATTGTGTAATTGATAAAAAATTTACCGTAGATACCGTATTTCAAAGGAAAAACTATACAGATGACATAAATGTAGATGCTATTATTGTTACGTCTCCATTTTATTTTAGCGAAATACGCGATGAATTACGTAGAAATGGTTATGTCGGTGAAATACGATTGATTGATGAAATATTATTTCAGGTGTAATTATGATTAACGAACTATTAAAAGGAATAACATACAATAACATAAATGATAAAATTTCAATAATCACTTACGAAGAACTTGAGAAATACATTGACTCTCTTGATGATGTTAGTGCCATCAAGACAATGAAAAATCTGTTTTCGTATAATGTCAGTAGATTAGTTGAAGAAAAAAAGCCAATTAAAGTAGCTTTTTTAGTTTATTCTTCATCGGAATGGCAATGTGAGAAAATATATAGAATGTTAGAGGATGATGATAAGTTTGATCCTGTTGTTATAGTGTGTGGTTATTCTCATGGTTCAAATGAAACAATTAGAAATACTTATGTCGATACATGTAAATATTTTAGGACATCAGAACCTAAGCATAATGTGATTTATGCAGGATATTCAAATGGTCCTAAAAATCAAGATTGGCTTAGTGAGTTTAGTATATTGGTTTATTTTATTACTAGTAAAAATACAATGATTCCATTTAACCTGGATATGCAAAATCAAAGTATATCTAAACTTATCATACATATTCCATATTCGTTTTATCTTGTTAAACCGGTTGAAGAAAAGTTCAAAAAATCTCCAATTATTAAAATGGCATGGAAATGTTACACATCCAGTGATTTGGAAAAATCTTTCTTGGCTTCTGAAAGCTTATTGGGTGATTATAATATGATTCCTGTTGGCATGCCTAAACTAGATGATTTAATAGAAAGTAGTGTAAAAATCAGAGAAAATATATGGAAAGGAGAAGCAAAATATAAGATTATTTGGGCTCCTCATTTTAATATGAAACAAAACGCCACATTTTTCGAGAATTATGTGTTTTTTTATGAATTTGCAAAAAAAAATCCAGAGATATCATGGATAGTGCATCCTCATCCACGTATGGAATTAGGAGTTGTTGAAGCAGGTATTTTCGATAATTTGCAAGACTATCATAACTATTTAAATAAATGGGATAAGTTGCCCAATGCTAGAGTTATGGCAGCCGGTGATTATCTGGATGTTTTTTTATCGTCTGATGCATTAATACATGATTCGATTTCTTTTTTGATAGAATATTTTTTTACCAATAAGCCTCAACTTCGCCTATTGCCAGAAAAGCCTAGAGAACTGAATACTGTAGGAGAAATGATAAAGGATGAAGTTTATTCAGCAAGGGGAAATGATTATAGTGAAATAGAGGATTTTATTAATAAAGTTGTTGTACAGGGTAGAGATAGTAAACAGAATGATAGAGTCCAGTTTATAGATGAGCACTTTAGAAATGATTATTTTGGTAGAAGTTCGGAATTAATAGTAAGAGATATTAAAAAAGATTTAGAGAAAAAAATGAAGAAAGTTATAGTTTTTGGTGTATTTGATTATTTTCATCTAGGGCATCTGCGTCTTTTTAAGCAAGCGTTAAATTATGGCAATTATCTTATTGTTGCTGTTCAAAAAGAAGAGTATATTAAAGTATTTAAACCGGAAGCTAATATTTTATATTCTGAAGATGAACGTGTTGAAATTATTCAATCAATATCATTAGTTGATGAAGTGGTTTTATTTGAGAGTGTTAAAGATGATATAAAAAAATTTGATTTCGATATTTTTGCGGTTGGGGAAGACCAAACTAGTGATTGGATAAAGGAAGCAATTGAGTGGTGTATTAACAATGGAAAAGAAGTTGTTCATTTAAAAAGGACACCAGGATTAAGTTCTAGAGATATAAAGAACGAGATTAAATAATAAAACTAACTTGACATTAAGGAGTGATATGAGTGAATAACTTGATTCCTGATGATAATAAAAAATCTATACTGTACATAGCGCATTCATCAGATTGGAGAGGTTCTGATAAGTCTCTTTATGATATGATTGTTGCTTTGAAAAATTATATTAATCCGATTGTTATTGTACCTTCTGATGGATATTTGGTTGAAAAATTAAAAAACATTGATGTGGAATGTTTTGAAGTGCCATATTTGGAAATGTTTCATGTTGATAGAGAGAAGAAGGATGAGTACAGGCAATTTATTATTAATTTATATGCATCTATAGAGATATGTGATGTGATAAAAGATAAAAATATTACACTTGTACATAGCAATACAAGCGTGAGTGATGTTGGAGCTATAGTTGCATTAAGATTAAACGTTCCTCATGTGTGGCATTTTAGGGAAATGTTAAATGAACAGTTTGCAGGAGAATATTGGAATATTACGATAAAAAAGCAATTATGGAATTATGCTGATAAAATAGTAAGCATATCTTCAACAGTTCAGGATTATATTTTAAAGGAATATGGGCTTAATTCTGAACAAGTATATAATTATATTGAGTGTAGTAAAATAATCAGCAGCAACCGAAAAAAAGAAAACTTGTTGTTTTTTGGCGGATTGTATGAGAGAAAGGGAGTCTGGGATGCAATCAAGGCTGTGAATTATTTAAAAAGCAAATACAACATAAACACTAAACTATACATTGCTGGCTCGGGAAAAGATGAAGAAATAGAAGAGATTGTATCATACATTGATGATAATAATTTGAGCAACAATATAGAATTAGTTGGTTTTAAAAAAGATTTATATGAACTAATGAGTATGTGTCAATTTGCATTAACATGTTCATGGAATGAAGCGTTAGGAAGAACAACTGTTGAGGCAATGAAAAGCGGTATGATTGTCATTGGTGCTAATACAGGAGGAACAAAAGAAATAATTGGTGAAGACAATACTAAAGGATTTTTATATAAATCTCAGGATTATTTTGACTTGGCTAAGGCAATTAAAAAGGCAATGGAATTGTCCGAAGAAAAACTTGATATAATATCAAAAAATGCCTTTGACTTTGCCGGATTTTATTTTGGACCTTCTCTATATGCTGAAAGGTTAATGAAAATTTATAATAATTGCCTAGAAAAGAAAGTTGATAATCTAGATAAAAGTGCGCGTTTACAATTACTTAGGCAAGTAGATAATTATTTGAAGTCAATAGCTAGAGAAGTTACTGATCTTGTTTTTGTTGAAAAAACACTTTGGATAAGGCACGTATTAACAAACACAGACCTTGCTACAATTCTAAATCAAATGGGTCACAAAAATGTAGGTATATATGGAATGTCCAAATACGGACGCTTACTATTTGATGAGTTGATAAATACCAATATAGTTGTTAAATATATAAAAGATAAAAATGAACAAGTCATTAATGAAATTCAAACCATTACTCCATTTGTAAAAGCATATTCAGTGGATGATGATTTGGCAAAAGATGTTGTATGGATAGTGACTGTAATAAATAATGAAGGCGATATTGTACAAAGGCTTACAGAAAAAGGCTATTATGCAATGGGATTAAGAGAATTACTGTTCAAGTAAAAATTCTGATTATAAAAAAAGGAATAGAAATGATTGATACATATACTAAAATTTATGAAAAAAAACTGTCTGATTTAACTATTGAAAAAAATGCCAAAATTGCATTGTATGGTACGGGTGATGGTGCGGAAGTTATCTATCAGATAATGTGTAAGAATGGATATGAAGAACAAATAATTGAGGTTGTAGATGCCGATGATTCTCCCAATATTGGGAATTTATTTCATGGACATGAAATAAATTCAATCACAAATGTATGTGATAAGATAGATGTTATTATTATTTGTGCTTTGATATATCATAGATTGATTGAGAGTCGAGTTAGAGATTATATAGAGAAAAATCATAAAGATGTATTTGTTATTAATCCATTTGGTCATAATACTGTAAAACAAATAGAAGAATATGTTCATTATTTGGAAAACGGAATAAACACTAAAGATGATTTGTATAAAGCTTACACTCAGTCCTCAATAGAACTGAATTCAAACGATACTAGAATAATAGCATGGTATTTGCCACAATATCACAAAACAAAAACTAATGACAAATATCATGGCAAGGGCTTTACCGATTGGGTAAATACTTCAAAGGCATTGCCAATGTTTGTTAATCATTACCAACCGCATATTCCGTATGATGTTGGTTATTATGATTTAAATGACCCGGATGTTTTTGTTCGACAAATAGAATTGGCTAAACACTATGGTGTTTATGGCTTTTCGTTTTACTATTATTGGTTTTCTGGTAAAAGAGAGTTGGAAAAACCTTTAGAATACTTTTTGGCTCATAAAGAATTAGACTTTAAGTATTGTATTACATGGGCAAATGAAAACTGGAGCACCTTGTGGGATGGTGGAAAGAAAGAGGTAATACTTGAACAAAACTTAAAAGAAGAGGATGATGTTAAATTCATTTCTGATTTAATACCATATTTAGAGGATGAAAGATATATAACGGTAGGAGATAAGCCGTTGTTGATTCTATATCGTCCAAATCTCTGGACGAAAGAGAGAGTGAATATACTATTTGGTAATATACGAAAAGAATGCAAAAAAATAATAAATAAAGAATTATATATTGTTGTTTGTAACACATTTGGGTTTGAAGAGGAAGCAAGCGATTGGGGTGCAGATGCTGTCGCCGAGTTCCCTCCACATAATTTCCCGAGGTTCATAAAAAATACAAGAATTGATGGCTATTTGAATCCTAACTTTGTTGGATATATTCGTGATGCAAGTGATTTTATAAAAGAAAAAGAATATTTACAAAAGATTCGAAGCAAGGATTATTTTAGAGCTGCTGTGCCATCTTGGGATAATTCCTCTCGCAAAGCTTATGGTGGAGCGAATATATTTATCGGTTTTAATCCACAAACTTTTCAACAGTGGTTAGTTGATATAATGCTAGAAAGTAAAAAAATCCATAACAAAGATGAAGATATAGTTTTTGTCAATGCGTGGAATGAGTGGGCTGAAGGTGCTCATTTGGAACCTGATATGAAGTATGGATATGCGAATCTTGAAGCGGTAAAAAAAGCAATAGAGATAGTTCGTGATAGAAAATGATTATGAGGGCTGTATTTTGTTTGAAATTTCGGTAATAGTTCCATTATATAAAGGGAAAAAATATATAAATTCAATAATTGACCAAATTGAGAGAGCCTGCCAAAAAATATCATCAAAATCGGTTGAATTGTTGTTGGTAAATGACTTTCCTGATGAGATAATAGATGATATAGATTCTGAGATACTATCTATAAAGGTGATTAATAGTGAAGTTAATCGTGGTATTCATGGAGCAAGAGTATATGGTCTAAACTTTGCACAGGGCAAATATGTGCATTTTTTGGACCAGGATGATGAAATATCTCCTATGTTTTACATGAGTCAATTAATGACAATAGGGGATGCTGATGTGACATATTGCAGAGCTTATTCTGATTGGACAGAAATCTATAATACTGACAGTGTGTTTGAACAGTCAAACAAAAGGGAAAATTTTTTTGTCAGAGTTCCGATGATGTCGCCTGGTCAGGCACTAGTTAAAAAAGAGTCTATTCCAACTATCTGGAGAGAACAAATTCTCAAAAATAGTGGGTGTGACGATTATATGCTTTGGTTGTGCATGCTTGGAAATAATAATACTTTTGTTCTCAACGATAATAAACTTTACAGGCATCGTAGCACTTCAGTTAATCTTTCAAGTGATATGTATGCGGCATATCTGTCTGATCGTGAAATGTCAGAAGTTCTTCTAAAAAACAATATATTTACAGGGAAAGAAAGAGAACAAGTTGCTAATATACCTATGAACCAATTTAAAAGAAAGAACTTTGTGCAGATGAAAGCAAGGACAACACTTTTGCTTATAGATCTTTTTGAAAGGCTTGAGGAAAAGAAGATGGGTCTTGTTAAGTACTTAAAAGATAACAATATTAATAGATTTATAATTTACGGTTATGGAGATTTTGGTAAACATATAAAAAGAAGGTTATGTTCAGAAGGTTTAGAGTGTATTTATCTAATCGATAAAAATGCTGAGTATATTCAAACAAATGTGCCGATTGGAACCCTAGAACAGTGTAATAAGTTTGAGGATGTTATTTTGGTGACAGTGGTTACAGATTGTGAAAACATTTTAACTAATTTAAAAAATAATAATTTTAAAAAGGTTATAAATGTTAAAGAGTTATTAATGAAGTTGGATGAAGAAAACAATCCTTTTATATGGGAGTGATAAAGGATGCAGTTAATTAGGCTTGAACGAGAACATGTTGCGCTATTTAAGAATAAAAAAATCTATTTTATCACATGGTTTCAAAATTATGTTGAAGAGATTTATTCCATATATCCTGATTTCCCGGTAGTTTCAGGTGGAATTGACTTAAAAGAAAGAAACCAAGGATTTAAAGAGTTTCATGGCGTTAAAGTGCCAATTTATGGGTATGACTTTTTGAATAATTTGCCGGAGAATTCGATTCTCATAATAACTAATGGTTATTTCAAAGAAAACTATGACGAAATCCTTTCTCATGGCGTATCTGAAAATGCAGGTAATGTTATATATTACTATGCAAATAAAGATACAAAATATTATATGGAATATAACGATAAGTATTTAGATGAGAAACTTAAAGATATAATTGTTTTTAGAAGTGGCCCTGCGGTTTCGTCATACGTCTATGGTATGGACTATGCAGACAATGCTAGAGCTCTGTTTGAATATATGCTGTTAATCAAATTGAACCAGAAATATAAGTTGGTTTGGTTTGTTAAGAATCCAAATGATTTTAAGGCAATTGAAGATAATAATGAGAATGTATCTTTTATTTCATATGACGGAGCAGTATCAGATGACAAGAATGAACGAGACGAGTATTATGAAGCTTTATGTCTTGCAAAGTACATTTTTATGACAGATGCGTATGGATTTTGTAGATATGCAAGAAATGACCAGATTCGAGTTCAACTTTGGCATGGATGTGGTTTTAAAACCAGAACGGTTTTCTCCAGATGTGAGCATCGCTATGAATATAATATTGTTATAAGTGACTTATATAAAAAAATACATAAAGAGATATATGGTCTTAGAGATGATCAAGTTTTAATAACGGGATATCCTAAGGAAGATTGGCTTTATCACCCATATACTAAATGGAAAGAGGCATTTAATATTCCGGATGCACAAAAATATATTTTCTGGTTGCCTACTTTTAGGGCAAGTGTTGGGCAATTGTCTGAATTGAATGAGACAGTGCCTGAAGGCGAAACGGGTTTCCCTATTTTGTATTCAGAAGATGATTTTGGAAAACTTAATAGTATATTGTCCAGAGGCAATACTGAAATGGTCATTAAATTACATCCATTTCAAAATCGAGAAGCTTTGTCGTTGGGTAGCTATTCGAATATTATACTTCTGGATAATGACATGATTTTCGATGCTGGAATACAGATTAATGAATTGCTGGGACATGCTGATGCATTAATAAGTGATTATTCATCTGTAGCAGTAGATTATTTGCAATTAGACAGACCGATTGGATTCACATTGGACGATGTAGAGGAGTACGAAAAGAATCGTGGATTTGTGTTTGATAACATTCGAGAATGGTTACCTGGTGTGGAGATTTTTTCGAATGAGGATTTCTTTTCTTTTGTTGATGAGATTATTCATCGGGGTGATTCTTCAAAAGAGAAAAGACATATTATTGCGTCTCTAATGCATGACTTTCGTGATGACCAGAGCTCAAGAAGGGTTCTTGAAGCATTGGACATATACTAAAGTAGAAAAATAGTTTTGAGGTCTATGTTATGGGTTATTCGACAAAATCAAGATATTTAATTATTCCAACAGATAATCGAACTAATGCGATTGCTACATCCCAGTGTCTAATTGTGATTTTTATGCATTATCAAGATACTGTTAAGGATTATTTTTTGTATCTTGATAATATAGTTGATATGGATAATATTGACGTTTTGTTAGTGACAGATTCTGATAGTGTTCGTCGTCTATTATTAGAAAGATATGGTAATAAAATAAAAATTATTCACAAACCTAACCGTGGTAGAGATGTAGCGGCTCTTCTCGTGGCTGCAAAAGATATTATACAAAAATATCCTTATTTTTGTTTTATTCATGATAAAAAAGCAAAAAAAGATGTATTTAAGAACGATGTAGAATTATGGATAAAAAATCTGTGGGACAATATGTTGGCATCGAAAGAATATGTCAACAATGTGGTGACATACCTTGAAAATAATGATGAATGTGGTCTACTTGTTCCGCCTGAACCTTTTGGAAGATATGTATCTGGCTGGTATTGTAGTTCGTGGAGTTCAAATTACGAGAATGTAGTTGATTTGGCAAAGAAAATTAAACTTAATGTAACGATAAATCGTAATATTAATTCGATTTCGCTTGGCACGGTCTTTTGGGCAAGAACTGTTTCATTGAATAAGCTATTAAATTATGGATGGACATATGAAGATTTTGATGAAGAACCTATGGCTGATGATGGGACTATAAGTCATGCAATCGAAAGAATTATTCCATATGTTGTGGAGGATGCGGGATATAAGTCTAAAACTGTGATGACTCAGGAATATAGTTGCTTTTTGTTGGATGCTGCGCAAGATTTTGCGTTAAAGTCGAATAAAGTTTTGAACGAGTATCTAGGTTTAAATAGGTTGCATCAAATAGAACGAGTGCTTTATAACAATGACGATCTCAAGGATTTTTTTATACGAAATAAAAAAGTCTTTTTATATGGAGCAGGCAAAGGTGGAAGAGGTTGCTTGCATGTTATAAGGATGTTGGGATATGAACCGGCTGGCTTTATTGAAACTAAACCAAATGATTTATTGGTTATTGATGGGGTGCGTGTTTTTTCCTTGGAAGAAGTAAAAATGGAAAATGACGATTTTGGTATTGTTATAGCAGTGATGAAATCAATTACTAAACATGAAATAAAAGATATGCTTGATAATAAGGGAATTACGAATTATATTTTCTGGATGCCATTATTATAGATTAAGTAAGTATTACAATTATTGATGTAATAAGGTAAAGAAAAATTTATAAAGCAAAGAAAAGTATGCAAGTACAGAGATGAGAAATATATTTTTATTTAGAAGGGATCAGCTGCATTTTTTACGCTTTCTAAGATATGTATTTTTGATCTGGATGGAGTGTTGATGAGGTATAATGAAGCGCTTGGAAATGGTGGTTTTGGAGCCGATTAATAGTGGTGCATACAAACTGCAGGATGTTGGTGTAATAATTGAGATTCTGTTTTCAGGAGGTAATTACTATGAACAAACTGGAAACAAAAATAGATAATACTCTTGCGTTGATTAAGAACGATTTTGATGATGAAGAAGGAATGGTGGTTCGCTCATTGCCTTGCTGGAAGCAAATGAATAGTGTTTTCAATCTTTCAGAAGATGAATTAAAACTTTATAATTTGCGAATCGACTATATGCTTGATGATAAAGTATTAACTTCAATTCTTGCTGATATGAAACGTGAACGCGTGCTGACATATGATTATTTTGATAATCCTATGAAAAGAGCTTTTGGTGTTATAAAAAAACCAAATTGGGAAGATTTCATGTTTTTTTTAGAAGACAGGTGTATGCCACGTACCAGAGATCGATTGAGAGAAATACTTCGGGATTTACATCTTGATTTTTATGATCCCTTGCTAATTGTCAGAAAAACAAGTGGACGTATGGCGGAAGATAGACGTTATTTACAGATAACTGATTTTGAGCCTGAGTATGATTAACTTGTAAAATGACTAACAAATAATACTTGGAAAACACTTAATCAGGCTTTGAGGAAATTGCAACCGGAGTATTCGGATGCTTTTGAAGATATTCTTGATCAGAGGTATCTGTTTAACTACAATGTTATTCTTACGAAGAAGAAGGTTTTAAGAGATTACTGCGCGTGGTTTTTTCCAATTCTGGAGAGCACTGAAGAACTTTCGGTGCCAAAAGGGGCAGACATATAAAGAAGGAAGGAAGTGAACTGACTACAAATTGTAGTCAGTTGAAGTTAAAAACTGAGGATGGGAAAAGAAGATACACCGACGTGGCAAATACAGAGCAACTTCTCTGTGTTATTCAATCGATACCATCTAAAAAAGCAGAGCCGTTTAAACTCTGGCTTGCTGATGAGCAGACTGACTGTGGTGTACGTAACTTCAGTATATTAGTAAAACGGGTGAGTAAAAATGACAACAGATTACAATGTACAATTTGGGCTTCGCGAAGGAATAATAGAGGCTGTTATTCTTCAGGCGAAGAATAATGATGTGGAGAGACTGTGTGTGTTTGGCTCCAGGGCAAGAGGCGACTATCGTAGGACAAGCGATGTGGATCTTGCCATATATGGAGGTAATGTTGCAAACTTTTCTGCGGATGTTGAGGAGTATGTGGATACATTACTGTCATTCGACTATGTTGACATGAATTCTGGGATTCAGGATGAACTTAGAGAAGTAATAGAAAAAGAGGGGATAGTTATTTATGAAAAAGTATGAGAATTTTTGTAAGGCTTTAAATAATTTAAAAGTAATAGAGAATTATAACGAGCCATACGATACTGTTACTTTAACAGGTTTGGTTGGTCTCTATGAGATTTGCTTTGAACAGGCATGGAAAGCCATGAAAGAAATTCTTGAAGATCAGGGATTTCCCGAGGCTAAGACAGGTTCTCCTAAACAAATATTGAAGACAGCTTTTGGCGCTGGACTGATTAAGGACGAACAGACTTGGCTTGAGGCATTACAGACGAGAAATAATGTGGCTCATTCATATAATGAGAATATTGCTAAGGATATCGTCAAAGGTGCAAAGGATAAGTATTTGCAATTATTTGAGGAATTGGACAAGAGTATGCAAGAGTATTTATAAACATGTAGTTGTAAAACCCACTCAACTAACATATAATACTTTGTGGCAATAAAAACAGTTTAAGTTACACAAGGAGACAATCTCAATGATTACAAATCGAGAAACCCTTACATTATCAACCCTTCCAAAGACATGGATCTTTGATTTGGACGGAGTGTTGGTTAAGTATAATGGATATAAGACTGATGGTGTGGACAGCGTGCTTCCGGGAGTGAAGAATTATCTTAAGACCATTCCGAAGGAAGACAGAATTGTGATTTTCACATCAAGATCTGACGAATATAAGGACATTACCCTTAAGTTTCTTGAGGAAAGCGGTATCAGATATGATGCCATCGAATTTAATATGCCGGCTGGCGAAAGAATTGTATTTAATGACAGAAAACTTTCAGGAATTGATATGGCATATGCGGTAAATATGGACAGGGATAAGTTCCAGGCACCGGAAATACTTAGGGAAATGTAGAATAATGATGTCGCAAAAGGGCAATCCAAAGATGTTGCTCTTGTTTTGCGCCTAAATAAGCTGTAAGAACAAAGAAAACCAGAGGAAACTCTGGTTTTTTATATTAGCGCAGACGGAGGGATTCGAACCCTCGTGCCCCGGAGGGCAAACGCATTTCGAGTGCGCCCCGTTATGACCGCTTCGATACGTCTGCAAATAATGGTAGTTGTGCAAATTGTGGGCAAAATACTCGCCTCTGCCAACATCAATATTATATTGTTACAAATCTTAAAGGTCAAGGAATTATCTCTTTTATTTGGGTAGTTTTTGAGTTATAATAGTATAGATTGTTTTTATGATGAGGATAATGTTGTTTTAAATAATATACTCAGGGGGTGAAAAGCATGAAAAGAATTGGAATGTTGACTAGTGGCGGTGACTGCCAGGCACTTAATGCAGCTATGCGTGGTGTTGTTAAAACACTCTTTAACAGTGGAGAAGAAATTGAGTTATATGGCTTTTTAGAGGGTTACAAAGGTCTTATATATGGCAATTACAGAATGCTTGAGAGCAAGGATTTTTCGGGTGTAATTACGAAGGGTGGAACAATTCTTGGTTCATCAAGAACACCATTTAAGACCATTACAGATCCGGACGAGAACGGTCTCGACAAGGTTGAAGCCATGAAGCATAACTATTACAAATTAAATCTTGACTGTATGGTTATTCTTGGCGGCAACGGTACACACAAGACCGCGAACCTTCTTAAGAATGAAGGGCTTAACATTGTTACACTTCCTAAAACTATAGATAATGACCTTTACGGAACCGACATGACCTTCGGTTTCCAGAGCGCAGTTGATATCGCAACAAACTGCATCGACTGCATCCATACAACCGCAGCTTCACACGGACGAGTATTCATCGTGGAAGTTATGGGACACAAGGTTGGCTGGCTTACACTTAATGCAGGTATGGCGTCAGGTGCGGATATCATCCTCATCCCTGAAATCCCATATGACATTAACAAAATCGCCGAGGCCATTGAGAAGAGAAAGAAGAGATCTAGTTTCACAATTCTTGCTGTTGCAGAGGGCGCTATTTCGAAGGAAGACGCTGCGCTTAGCAAGAAGGATTATAAGAAGAAACTCGCTGAGAGTAAATATCCAAGTATTTCCTATGAACTTGCAGATCAGATTCATGAACTGACAGGTGAGGATGTTAGAGTGACTGTTCCTGGTCATACCCAGAGAGGTGGCTCGCCATGTCCTTATGACAGAGTATTTGCGTCACGTCTTGGTTCTGAGGCTGGTAATCTTATACTTAAGGGTGAGTATGGATTTATGGTTGGATATAAGAATAGAGAGATAGTTAAGGTGCCGCTTGAAGATGTAGCAGGTAAGCTTAAATCAATTCCTGCGGATGCGTCTATTATCAAAGAAGCTAAGTTATTAGGCATAAGCTTTGGCGATTGAGATTGGAGTAACACATGTCTTATTTGACATTATACCGTAAATACCGCCCTCGCATCTTTGACGACGTCAAAGGCCAGGATCCGATAGTTACGACCATAAGAAATCAGGTAAAACAGAATAGAATAGGCCACGCGTACCTTTTCTGCGGCACAAGAGGAACCGGTAAAACAACCACTGCCAAAATCCTCGCCAAGGCAGCAAACTGCGAGAATCCACAAAACGGCAACCCTTGCGGTGAGTGCCATATGTGCAAAGCCATACAGGAAGGCACCTGTATGAATGTGGCAGAGATAGATGCGGCATCAAACAGTGGTGTAGAGAATATCAGATCTTTGATAGATGAGATTTCATATTCACCTGCAGAGGGTAAATATAAAGTATATATTATCGACGAGGTTCACAATATCTCGGATAAAGCTTTCAACGCCCTTTTAAAAACACTTGAAGAGCCACCTGAATATGTAATCTTCATATTAGCTACGACAGAAGCCCATATGATACCGATTACAATTCTTTCAAGATGTCAGCGCTATGATTTTAGAAGAATCAGCGTTGAGACAATCTCGGACAGAATGAAAGAACTTATTCAGATGGAAGGCGGACAGGTAACTGACGAAGCCATTAACTATATAGCAAGAGTGGCTGATGGTTCCATGCGTGATGCTTTAAGTCTTCTTGACAGATGCATCGCATATCATTTTGGTCAGGAACTTACATATGAGAAGGCGCTTGATGTGTTAGGCGCTGTGGATAATACAATATTCACAGAGTTTATGGATGCAGTCATCGATAAGGATGTGCCAAGGTGTATTAAGGTAATTGACAATATTATCGCGGCAGGCCGTGAAGTAAATCAGTTTGTATCAGATATGTGCAGTTATCTTCGTAATCTCATGCTGGTTAAGGTTTCCAATCCTACAGAGGATATGCTTGGAGTATCAAGGGAAACCATGGCAGCCCTTAAGGAGCAGAGTGAGAGAATTGCAATTAATACCATATACAGGGATATAAGAATATTTACAACCCTGGCTTCTGATATTAAGAAAGCATCACAAAAGAGAGTGCTTCTTGATGTAACAATAGTTAAACTCTGTCATCCTGAAACAGAGACGGATACAGCGTCACTTGCTGACAGACTTAATGTTTTAAATCAGAAGTTTGAGAAATTAAAAGCAGAAGGCATTAAACAAACCGTGGTTCAAACCACCAATGCTGCAGTTCAGGCTGAAGCACCGAAGGAACCTAAGAGAGTGCTTACAAAGGCGGTGGAAGAAGAGATTATTGCCATTAAGGATCACTGGAAAGAAATCAGCGGCATGGCTAACGGACTTTTGGCAGTATATCTTGGCAAGTGTGTCATAAGACCGGGCGGAGGCGATGTACTTATTATTGCCTGCCACGACCAGGTTGGATTCAATATCTTAACTACTGAAGAGAATAAGAGTGAAATCCAGAACGTGATAAACAGCTACGTGAATAAAGAAGTTTCTCTGGATATTGTTTATGCCGGAGTGGAAGAAAATATTGATGATCTTTTGCCAAGTTGGGAAGACGCTTTGGGCCTTCCGATTCAGGTAAAAGATAAAAATGATATGATTAATTAACCAGAAAGGAATTATTATGGGAAGAAGAGGTGGATTTCCAGGCGGCGGTGCTATGCCTGGCAACATGAACAATCTTATGAAGCAGGCTCAGCGTATGCAGAGACAGATGGAGCAGAATCAGAAGGAAATGGAGACCAAAGAGTTCACTGCCAACGCAGGTGGCGGCGCTGTATCTGTAACAATTACAGGTAAGAGAGAAGTTACCAAGGTTGAAATTTCCAAAGATGCTGTAGATCCTGATGATGTTGAAATGCTTCAGGACCTTATTATGGCAGCAATGAACGAGGCATTAAAACAGGTTGATTCAGCTAACGAAGGTATGATGAATGATATGACCGGCGGACTGGATCTTGGAGGACTTCGTTTCTAAATGGATATAGGCAGCGGTTATCTTGATAATTTAATATCAGAACTTGAGAGACTTCCTGGCATCGGCAGCAAGTCTGCCCAGAGAATGGCACTTCACATCATTGGTCTTCCAATGGAAAGAGTTGTGAAGCTTGCAGACAGTATGCTTAATGCCAAGGAAAATATCCACTACTGTCATGAGTGTTTTAACTTAACAGATGGTGAAGTGTGCACCATATGCAAGAATACTGAGAGAGACCATAAGACCATTATGGTGGTTGAAAATGTAAGAGATTTATCTGCATATGAGAAAACCGGCAAGTACAAGGGCGTTTATCATGTGCTTCACGGCGCCATCTCGCCTATGCTTGGCATCGGCCCTAATGACATTAAGTTAAAAGAACTGATTGAAAGATTAAAAGGCGATGTGGACGAGGTTATTATTGCCACAAATTCAAGTCTGGAGGGCGAGACAACTGCCATGTATATCAGCAAATTAATCAAGCCTACAGGCATTAAGGTTACAAGAATCGCCAGCGGTGTACCGGTAGGCGGCGACCTTGAATATATTGATGAAGTAACGCTCCTTAGAGCGCTTGATGGAAGAATTGAATTATAACGCTTAAAGGCGTACAGGAGGTAGAATATTGGGAATTACAGTCGAGGATTTTGGAACACTTGCTACAGGTGAGATGACACATCTTTATACCATTACCAACAAGAAGGGCAACCAGGTTGCAATCACTGATTTTGGCGGTATCATTGTTAAAATCATCATCAAGGATAAAGATGGCAATCCAAAGGATGTGGTTTTGGGCTTTGACAAAGTTAAGCCTTATACCAAAGACGTAAACTGTTATGGTGCCATCGTGGGACCGATTGCCAATAGAACTGCAGGGGCGGCTTTTGCCATAGGGGATAAGAAATATAAGCTTGAGGTTAATGACGGCGTGAACAACCTTCACACCAGCGCGAAGGAAGGTTTCCAGAAGAGACTCTGGAAGGCTAAAAAGGGCAAGGATTCCGTTACGCTTACTCTTCTTAAGAAAGATAAGGAAATGGGACACCCTGGTAAAATGCGCGTCTCCGTTACATACACCTTCACAGACAAGGACGAACTCATAATTTCCTATGAGTCAGATACAGATAAAGAGACAGTTATCAACATGACCAACCATACATATTTTGCACTTAATGGTCATGACGATACAAACATTTTCCATGAAAGATTATGGATTAATGCAGATAATTACACACCTATCCACAAGGGCGGAATTCCTACCGGCAAAATCGCCAAAGTTAAGGGAACTCCAATGGACTTCACTAACAAGGAAGGCCGCGAGGTGTGCGAGAAATTCACATTTAATAATAAAATGATTGAGTATTGCAACGGCTATGACATCAACATGGTTCTTAATAATTACAACGGAAAGAACCGCCTGGTTGCAACACTTTGGGATGATGTATCACATATCAAAATGGATACATATACAGATCTTCCGGGCATTCAGTTCTACACAGGAAACTGGGTTGGGGAGAAGGCTGCCAAGGGTAAGGTGCCTTACGGACCAAGACAGGGCTTATGCCTTGAGACTCAGTTCTATCCGAATGTGGCTAACGAGAAGAACTTCCCACAGGCCGTTTACGGACCTAAGAAGGCCTATAAGACAACGACTACTTATGCATTTTCTATTTTCAAATAAGGATTAGAAGAAGTGGCTAAAGGATTTGGAAAAAAGAAAAAAGATAATATAACTCCAATTGGTTCAGTTAAGAAGGTTACGCTTAATCCAAAGAAGAGAAAGAAACGCCAGATGTCTGACGTGGAGGCCAACGACCGTCAGATTATGAAGGAGACCATTAAGAAGGTGGTTTTCATTGGTTTCTGGGTGGTGATTTTTGTAGTGCTCATCTGGGTTTTTGGAGCATGGCTGTCAAATCGTCATTACTCTTCTTACAAAATCGTCGCCCAGTATGACAACACCATCACATCCAATTCGCAGGCTGTGAGACTGAATAATTCGGTGGTTGTATATAATAATGACGGAATTAAATGTATCAACAGCAAGGGTGATGTGGTCTGGAATGAGACTTACCAGATGCAGAATCCGATGATTGAGATTGATGATAACATTCTGGGACTTGCAGATTACAATGGCAGTACACTCTACATGTTTAATGAAGAAGGGCTCATTGCCAAGGTTTCGACAGATAAGCCGATTCGTAACGTTGCAGTTTCAAGGCGTCAGTGTGCAGCTGTTATTGTAGATAATTCCCTGCAGACACAGATTTATGTCTATGACTTTACCAAGGAGCAGAATGACTGGCTTGCTGCATCATTTAGTACGACCATGGCAAACAGCGGATATCCGATTGATATTGCGATTTCGCCGACTGGATATCTTGTGGAAGTATCCTATCTCTTTGTAGGCGGAACGCAGTTTAGTACGTCGGTTGCTTTCTATAATTTTGGAGCAGTTGGACAAAATAGTACGGATAACTTAGTTAGTGAGTATTCATATGCTGATGCAGTTGTGCCGGAACTTAAATTCCTGTCATCTTCCAAGGCATGCGCTGTGGCTGATAACAGACTGATGTTCTATGGAGGAGATCAGTATCCTGAAAGTAAAATGGATGTCATGATTAATGAAGAAATCAAGGGCGTTTACTTCGGAGAGAGCCATGTGGCGGTTGTATTTAATAATACGGATACTGATGTTGAGGCCAGGTATAAGATTAATATTTATGATGCCAGTGGAAGTTTGAAAGATACGATTTATTATGCGGATAGTTTTACTGATATATTCTTTGATGGCAAGAGAGTCGTTGTTTATGGACCGGATAAGTGCCTGATTAGAAGTATTGGTTCGATGGATAAGTTTGAAGGTGGTTTTGATAATAGTATCATTACTATGGTCCCAACCAACATATCGAGCAGGTTTATACTTGTTTCGTCTGATTCGATGAGAGTAGTGGAACTGGAGTAATCCCCGCCCACACCCCGGGACCCCACCCAAGCTGTCTTGAACACTTACACAAGGCCGCCGGCGCCTACCCATGCTGCCCTGTAGACTTACGCAAGGCCGCCCCCCCATGGCGCCCCTTATAAAAGATTATTATCCATTCTCCTCCCGCCGAGCGGGAGGTGGATGGTTAAACATATTTCTTGAAAGGAAAATATATATATGAAAACAATTGAATTAAGAGAAATTCATCGTAACAAGGACAAATACCTGAACAATCAGGTAGAAGTTGCAGGCTGGGTTAGGAATAACCGTGACTCCAAGAATTTTGGTTTCCTGGTTATTTCAGACGGTACATTCTTTGAGCCAATCCAGGTAGTTTATTCAGATACTCTGGAGAATTTCTCTAATATTTGCAAGATTAATATAGGAGCGGCAGTTATCGTTAAGGGTAAGCTTGTACCTACACCGGAAGCTAAGCAGCCTTATGAAATTCAGGCTGAGAGCATCGAGATTGAAGGTGATTCAACACCCGATTATCCACTCCAGAAGAAGAGACATTCAATGGAATATTTAAGAACAATTACTCATCTTCGTCCTAGAACCAACACATTCCAGGCAGTATTCAGAGTACGTTCTTTATGTGCATATGCAATTCACAAATTCTTCCAGGAAAGAGATTTCGTATATGTTCATACACCACTTATCACAGGTTCTGACTGTGAAGGTGCAGGTGAGATGTTCCAGGTTACAACTATGGATTTAAGCAATGTTCCAATGACAGAAGATGGCAAGGTTGATTTCTCAAAAGACTTCTTCAACAAGCCAACCAATCTTACTGTATCAGGTCAGCTTAATGGTGAGACATATGCAATGGCATTTAGAAATATCTACACCTTCGGACCTACATTCAGAGCAGAGAATTCCAATACAACACGTCATGCTGCTGAGTTCTGGATGATTGAGCCGGAAATTGCTTTTGCAGATCTTGAAGATGATATGGAACTTGCTGAGGCAATGATTAAATATATCATTAAATACGTGCTTGAGAATGCACCTGAAGAAATGCAGTTCTTCAATAACTTTGTGGACAAGGGTCTTATTGAGAGACTTGAGCATGTGGCTAATTCAGATTTCGGAAGAGTTACTTATACAGAGGCGATTGAGCTTCTTAAGAAGAATAATGATAAGTTTGAATATAAGGTTGAATGGGGATCAGATCTTCAGACTGAGCATGAGAGATATCTTACAGAAGAAATCTTCAAAAGACCTGTCTTTGTTACAGATTATCCAAAGGAGATTAAGGCTTTCTATATGAAACTTAATGAGGATGGTAAGACTGTAGCTGCTATGGACTGCCTGGTTCCTGGTATTGGGGAAATTATTGGTGGTTCACAGAGAGAGGATAATCTTGATCTTTTGCTTAAGAGAATGAATGAACTTGGACTTAAGGAAGAGGATTATGGATTCTATCTTGATTTGAGAAGATATGGTTCGGCACGCCATGCAGGTTTTGGACTTGGTTTTGAGAGAGCGATTATGTACTTGACAGGTATGGGTAATATCAGGGACGTTATTCCATTCCCAAGAACTGTTAATAACTGCGAGTTATAATTGCCGCCCCTTCGCCCCGGCACCCCACCCAAGCTGCTATGTCAGCTGACAAAGGCCCCGGCACCCCACCCAATTCACAGATTGGCAACCGATTGGTGCCCCGGGACCCCACCCAGGTCAGATTTCGAAGACCGGAACTAGCCCCGGCACCCCACCCAGTTCACAGATCGATGACCGGAAGAAACAGGTGCCGCCCACACCCCGGGAGCCCACCCAAGCTGCCCGTCAGCTAAGCAATGCCCCGGGACCCCACCCAATTCACAGACTGGCAAAAAAATGTGTTAAGGAGAACAAAACAATGGATAAAATTTTCGTACCAAAGGGCTACAAGAGCCCACAATCCATTAAAGAAACAGAAAAAGCAATTAAGGAAGTAAAGGACTATTTCGAGAGAGCATTGTCCGATGCACTTGGACTTACACGTGTGTCAGCTCCGCTTTTCGTATTCCCTGAAAGCGGTCTTAACGACAACTTAAACGGCGTTGAAAGACCTGTAACTTTCGGAATCAAGGAGCAGGATGACAGAGAGGTTGAAATTGTGCATTCTCTTGCAAAGTGGAAGAGAATGGCTCTTAAGGAATACGGCTTTAAGAAAGGCGAAGGCCTTTATACTGATATGACTGCGATTCGTAGAGATGAGGACACAGACAACATTCACTCTATCTACGTAGACCAGTGGGACTGGGAAAAAATCATCGACAAGTCAGAACGTAACATCGATACTCTTAAAGAGACAGTATTCCGCATCTATATGGCAATTAAGCAGACAGAATATTATATGTGCGGTAAGTATCATTTCATGGATCCGTTCCTTCCAAATGAGATTAGTTTCGTAACTACTCAGGAACTTGAGGACAGATGGCCTGATAAAACTCCGAAGGAGAGAGAAACACTGATTGCAAAAGAAAAAGGCGCTGTATTCATTATGCAGATTGGTGACAAACTTCTTTCAGGCGAGAAGCATGACGGAAGAGCTCCAGACTATGATGACTGGGCACTTAACGGTGACATCATCGTATTCTATCCAATCCTTGGAAGCAGCTTAGAACTTAGCTCCATGGGTATCAGAGTTGATGAGGTAAGCCTTAAGGAGCAGCTCGATAAGGCAGGATGCCCTGAAAGAGCAGACCTTCCATTCCAGAAGGGAATCTTAGAGGGCAAACTTCCATATACCATCGGTGGTGGTATCGGACAGAGCCGTATCTGTATGTTCTTCTTACAAAGAGCACACATCGGCGAGGTACAGTCAAGTATCTGGCCTAAGGAAGTTATGGACATAGCTTCTGAGAATGGAATAAATCTTTTATAAGGATATTTTGATGAGTTTCAAAACAAAGAAAATAATTGCATATTTCCTTGGTTCGCTTTTCCTGATTATCCTGGATCAGTGGACCAAGTATATTGCGCTTATAAACTTAAGCGAAGCTGCCGTTACAGGTGAGAATGGATTTATAAACTTCTTTTCAAACCCGCCTGCAGCTACCGGCGAGGGCATTCCCGTAATTGACCAAATCATCGAGTGGCACCTTGTATACAACCAGGGTATGGCATGGGGAATGTTCGCAGGCAATCAGGTAGTACTTATATCAGTAGCAGTGATTGCCATCGCAGTATTTACATTTTTATATTTCAGATCCGGTCAGGTTAAGGGATCCTGGCTTATTCGTCTGCCTCTGATTCTGATGGTAGGCGGCGGATTCGGAAACCTTGTGGACAGAGTATTCAGGGGTGAACTGTTCAAAGGCGTTGTAGTTGACATGATATATGTTAAGTGCATTGATTTTCCGGTATTCAATGTGGCTGACAGCTGCATAACGGTTGGATGTGTATTATTAATGCTTTCGCTCTGGTTAGTTAAGGACGAGCATTTTGGATTTCAGGAAGACAAAGGGAAGATTGAGGAAAATATCATAACGAAAGAAGAGGAAACACACAGTGAAAATAATTGATATGCATAGTCACATTTTCCCTGACAAAATCGCCGACCGCGCAGCCGCATCCATCGGCGAATTCTACGGTCTTCACATGGACTGTGATGCAAGTGTTAATACACTTTTAAAAGAGGAAGCCAAAATTGAAGCAAGAAAGGTGCTGGTTTGTTCATCAGCCTTAGCGCCTAAGCAGGTTGAAAGCATTAATAACTTCTTATCAGAATCACTTAATGCGCATCCTGACAAGTTCGTGGTTTTCGGTGCAATGCACAGAGATTACGACAATTATAAAGAAGAAATTGCAAGAGTTAAGGAACTTGGATTTACCGGAATTAAGTTCCATCATGATATGCAGAAAATTGACATCGACGATCCAAAGCAGATGCCAATATATAAGGAAATGGCGAAAAATGGCCTTGCTGTTTTATTCCATATGGGAGATGACAGATATGATTATTCTGCGCCTGCAAGAATGGTCAAGGTTGCAAGGGAGATTCCTGAACTTACCATATTTGCGGCTCATTTTGGCGGATATCAGAGATGGGCAGATTCAATACACAATCCGAAACTTGATAATGTTTACTATGATACAAGTTCATCACTTTTTGCGCTTGATAAATCAACAGCAAAAAGATTTATCGATTACTTCGGACCGGACAGATTTTTCTTCGGCAGTGATTTTCCAATGTGGACACCGGAAAGTGAGCTTAAGAGATTCTTAAATCTAGGCCTCGGCGATGAGGTAAATAAGATGATTCTTCATGATAATGCAGCAAGAGTTTTGGGACTGAAAGATTAATTTTTAGGGGACTTTAATGGAGACAGAAGTCAGGACAATTAGGGAATTTGTGGATGAAATCGGAGAGAAGTATGGCCAAAGGGTGGCCTACAGATTCTTCCGTGAAGAAAGTGTTGATTCAAGGACTTATAAGAACTTACGAGATGATGTTTACGGCCTTGCCAGTTATTTCGTAAAAAGAGGTTATAAGGACAAGCACATTGCACTTTTAGGGGGCACAAGCTACGAATGGGTTGTGTCTTTTTTGGCTGTTATTGTGAGCGGAAATGTGGTTATTCCGATCGACAAGATGCTGCTTGAAGAGGAGATGATGAACCTCTTTAGAAGCGGCGATGTGGACGTGATTTTCTATGACAATGCATATGAAGATGTGGCACAAAAAGCCAAGAAGAACATCGAGCAGGTCAAGAGTATCAAGGATATGTCCGCCAGGGATTTTACAGGTCTTTTGTGTACAAAAGAGGGCAAAATACCCGACACCGACATTCACTCAGTAGCCGAAATCCTCTTTACATCAGGAACCACTGGCGCAAGCAAGGGCGTTATGCTCTCACAGGACAATATCGTCAGCAATATCAGAGAGATTTATCACCTTGATTATGCATCAAATGTGGATGGGGAGAAGGTGGTTTTAAGCGTACTTCCTATTAACCACACATTTGAACTGACAGTTGATAACCTGGGCATTTTAGCCTACGGCGCAACCATCTGTATAAATGACAAACTTGAAAAAATCGTGGATAACATGAACTTCTTCAAACCTTCAGTTATCCTGATTGTGCCTGCAATTGCAGAGGTTTTCTATAAGAAGATTAAAGAGGCTGAGGAAGACTCCAAAACAAGAAAGAAGATGAACCGTGGATATAAGACGGTTAAGAGACTGTCAAAGCTCAAAATCGACGCCAGAAGAAGAATCTTCAAATCCCTTATTGATAAATTTGGCGGCAAACTTACCAATGTGGTAGTCGGGGGAGCTGCTTTAAGACCTGAAATATGCGAGTATTTTGACCAGTTTGGAATTAATGTATATCAGGGCTATGGCTTAACTGAGTGCGCACCATTGGTTGCAGCAAATAATCCTGAGTTTAACAGGGTAGGCTCTGTTGGTAAGCCAATCAGAACCATGGAACTTGATATAGATAACGGCGAGGTTGTTGTTAAGGGTAGCGGCGTAATGCTTGGCTATTACAAGAACGAAGCGGCAACCAAAGAGGTTATCAGGGACGGCTGGTTCCATACAGGCGATTTGGGACATGTGGATGAAGACGGTTTTTTATATATAACAGGAAGATGCAAGAATATTATTATTCTTGATAATGGTAAGAATATTTATCCTGAGGAACTTGAGGACAGATTCAATGTAATTGACGGCGTTAAGGATTCCTTTGTTTATGCGGACAAGGGAAGACTCTGTGTGCTTGTGCTTCCGAATAATCCGGGAGACAGGGAGAAGAAGAAAGTCATCGAAAATGAGATTAAGAAAATCAATGAATCCATGCCGACTTACAAGAAGGTAACATTCATTAATTTCACTCATAAAGAGTTCCCGAAGACAACTACAATGAAGATTAAGCGTCATGAATTAATGAAGCTTATCAGTGAACAACTTGGCAAGAATGAAGTTAAATATGTGGAGCCGACCAATGCGGCTGAGAAGAGAATAGTTGATGCCTACGAAAGAGTGCTTAATAAGAAGGTTGGTATTCTTAATGACTTCTTCGAGATGGGCGGCGATTCCTTATCTGCTTTTGAAATCGCAGCAATGCTTGGTGTTGATGCTCAGGAAATCTATGAGTTCCCAACACCTAAGGCCCTCGCAAGATATATGGCCAATAATGACGAAACTGTGGAAGATGACAGAAGTGTGGATGTAAATGAACTTATTAAGCAAAATGCCAACCTCTTCTATAATCCGACCAATAAGAGAATTCTCTTAACAGGTGCCACAGGTTTCCTTGGCGCGCACATTTTACGAGAGCTTCTTTCAAGGAACTTAAATGTTGTATGTCTTGTAAGAAATGAAGAGAGACTTCGTCAGACTTTGGGAAGATATTTCCCTGATAAGTATAAATATTTTAAATATAAAGTTGTTAAGGGCGATATTGAAAAACCTAAGTTTGGTTTAAGTAATGAAGAATATGAAATCCTGGTACATAAGGTTGATACAGTTATTCATACTGCAGCCAATGTACATCATGCAGGTCATTATGAAGATTTTGAAAGAACCAATGTTAAGGGTACACAGAATGTAATTAATTTCTGTAAGGATGCCAAGGCAGTGCTTCATTATACATCAACAGCATCTGTTAATGGTGTGGGTACTGTTTCAATTCCAAAAACCGATCAGGTATTTGATGAATTTATTTTAGACATCGGACAGGACTATGTTCAGAATGTTTATATTCATTCTAAATATAAGGCAGAAGAAGCAGTGCTTAAGGCTCGTTCTGAAGGTCTTAAGGCCAACATCTATCGTATTGGTAATCTTACCTGGAGAATGTCGGACGGTATGTTCCAGAAGAATGCGGGAGATAACGGTTTTGTGGGAAGAGCAAGAGGTCTCTTTAAGGCAAGATTGTTCAGCCCTGAGATTGCCCAGTTCCCTATGGACTTCACCGCAGTTGATGAATGTGCTGATGCCTATGTAAGACTTGTGCTTCATAACAGAATTAATAATATTTATCATTTATATAATCCGCATCTTTTCACCATTGAGAAGTTATCAAGCAAGCTCCTCTTTAAGTGTAAACAGGTGCCTAAGGAATTATATGATAAGCTCTTAAAAGAGAAAATATATGATAAGGATGTGGCAGTGCTGTCCTTCTACAGCTCAATTGCATCCAAGTCAAGAAATGTCCCGATGAGTAACGAATATACGGTAGCAGTACTTAAGGATCTTGGCTTTAGCTGGTCTAAGATAGGTCTTAAGTATCTTAAATACCTTAAGAGATTCATGGGATAAAATGTGGTTATAACCACAAATAGAATATAGGGAAGTGTTATAAGTGAAATTAGGTTTGGACATCGGTTCTACAACTATCAAGGCTGTAGTATTTGATGATGAAGGTAATTTAATACATGAAAGTTATGAGAGACATTATACTCTTATAACTGAGAAAACAAAGGAAGTTATACAGGGACTTATCGATAAGTTTAATATTGATAAACCTGTTATCTGCGCTATCTCAGGTTCAGCAGGTATGGGACTTGCAGAGAAGGCAGGCATTCCTTTCGTACAGGAAGTATATGCAACCAAGGTTGCCATAGGTAAGAGACTTCCGGGTACAGATGTTGTTATTGAACTTGGTGGTGAGGATGCCAAAATCCTCTTCCTGAAAGGTAATCTTGAAGTCAGGATGAACGGAACCTGCGCCGGTGGTACAGGAGCCTTCGCAGATCAGATGGCATCACTTATGCAGGTATCTGCAGATGACATGAATGACCTTGCCAAAGATGCAACCAAGATTTATCCGATTGCTTCAAGATGCGGTGTTTTTGCCAAAACTGATATACAGCCTCTGCTTAATCAGGGAGCAAGAAAAGAAGATATAAGCGCGTCTATTTTTGGTGCTATCTGTAATCAGACAATTACAGGACTTGCCCAGGGTCATCCTATTGAAGGCAATGTTGTTTACCTTGGTGGACCGCTTACATTTATGTCAGAACTTCGCAAGGCTTTTGACAATGCCCTTAAGTTAAAGGGAACATGTCCTGATAAGTCACTTTTATTTGTTGCAATGGGAGCAGCATACTATGCAACTGAGGAAGTGGATCTTAAAAAGGCTTTGGAGGTTATTGAAAGTGCCAAGGATTCAATTAAGGTTTCAGACCTTAATCCTTTATTTAAAGATCAGGCAGAATATGATGAATTCATAGAAAGACATAATAAGGACAGAGTCGAGAGAATAGAAGGAAGACCATATGACGGAGATGCCTATCTTGGTATCGACTCAGGTTCTACCACACTTAAGGTTGTACTTACTGATGACAAGGGAAGCATTCTCTATTCCCGTTATGAGTCCAATCAGGGTAAACCGATTGATGTTGTTACCCAATCTCTTAAAGAGATGTATGAGAAATATCCTAATGCAACCATTCAGTCTTCAGCCGTTACAGGTTATGGCGAAGATATGATTAAGGCAGCGCTTGATGTGGAATATGGCGTGGTTGAAACGGTGGCGCATTTTACAGCAGCGAAGTTTTTCCTGCCGGATGTAGAATTCATTATCGACATCGGCGGACAGGATATGAAATGCTTTAAGATTAGAAATGGAGCCATCGATAACATCTTCCTTAACGAAGCATGTTCATCAGGCTGTGGTTCATTCTTACAGACATTCGCAAGTTCCATGGGATATAAGATTGATGAGTTTGCAAATCTCGGTCTTTTTGGACAGAATCCTGTGGATTTGGGCTCAAGATGTACAGTATTCATGAACTCATCCGTTAAGCAGGCGCAAAAAGAAGGCGTTAGCGTTGAGAATATCTCGGCAGGCCTCTCAATAAGCGTTATTAAGAATGCTTTATATAAGGTTATCAGAGTACATTCTGCTGACGAACTTGGTAAGAAGATTGTAGTTCAGGGCGGTACCTTCTTAAATAATGCAGTGCTTCGTGCTTTCGAGCAGGAGATGGGCGTTGATGTAATCAGGCCTGACATTGCAGGAATGATGGGTGCTTATGGCGCTGCATTGTATGCTAAGGAACTTTATATAAATGGTGGTCGCAGCCACAGAGAAGGATATAACGGAATCATTACAGCGAAGGATCTTCAGGAGTTTTCTTATGATGTTAAGAGCGTAACCTGTAATGGATGTAATAACCACTGCCAGCTGACAGTTAATTCATTCTCAGGCGGAAGAAAATTCATTGGCGGTAACAGATGTGAAAAGCCTGTAACCAAGAAGGCTCAGGATGATTCACTTAATCTTTATGAATATAAATTATCACTTTTAAAAGAATATAATGATGCAGAAAAAGAAGAGGGTGGCAGCAAGGCAACCATCGGTCTTCCTCTTGGCATGAATATGTATGAGATGCTGCCTTTCTGGTATGCAT
Source organism: uncultured Lachnospiraceae bacterium (assembly GCA_902789665.1). Taxonomy (GTDB): domain Bacteria; phylum Bacillota; class Clostridia; order Lachnospirales; family Lachnospiraceae; genus UBA3766. The sequence continues at coordinate 73,659 of CADAOY010000002.1, forward strand.
TCTTTAAAGCATTAGGATATAAGGTTGTGACATCGGGCTTTTCCAACAGAGCCATGTATCTGAAAGGACAGGGAACAATTCCTTCAGATACCGTATGTTTCCCGGCTAAAATGATGCACGGTCATATCCAGAAATTAATTGAAATGGGCGTTGATGTAATTTACTATCCGGGCATGACTTATCATTTTGATGAGAAGAAGGGCAGAAAGAATTATAACTGCGCAGTTATTGCAGGATATCCTGAAGTTATAGCGGCTAATACCGTAAACTTTGGTAACATTAAGTTTATTAATGATTATGTTGGACCTCACGAGCCTAAGGTATTTAAGAAAAAGATAAAAGAGATAATTAAGCAGATTCCTGGCGGGGCTGATTTGACAGGTTCGGAGATTAATAAGGCGTGTGAGGCAGCTTACAGCGAATATAAATCTTATAAGAATAAGGTAAGCGAGCAGGGCGCATGGATAATGAATAAGGCTAGAGAAGAGGGCAAGAAGATAGTACTTCTTGCAGGAAGACCTTATCATGCAGATCCTGAAATCAATCATGGAATTCATAAACTTATTGCGGGCCTTGGTTTTGCAGTTGTATCTGAGGATGCAGTAACAAATCTTGTGGATAAGTTTGAAACCAATATTGTGGGACAGTGGACTTTCCATCAAAGACTGTTCTTGGCGGCTGACTATGTAGCGAAGGCAGATGATATTTTCCTGGTTCACCTGGTATCATTTGGCTGCGGCCTTGATGCACTTACAACTGACGAGGTAAGAGAAATCCTGGAGAGTCAGGGCAAGTTATATACACAGATTAAAATCGATGAGGTTACAAACCTTGGCGCTGTAAAAATCAGGCTCAGAAGCCTTGTTGCAGCCATCGAATCCGGAAGGAGGGCAGAGTAATGAGTAAGGTAAGAACAAGCCCTCATTTCAAGGAAAAATTAATGTTCACAAAGAAGATGAAGAAGGATTATACTATCCTCTCACCTATGATGTGTCCTATACATTTTAGAATTTTAAGACCTGCTTTCATGAGAGCGGGATACAAGGTTGAACTTATGGAGAATGAAGGACCTGATGTAATCCAGAAAGGTCTTAAGTATGTTCATAATGATATCTGCTATCCTTGTTCATTAATTACAGGTCAGATGCTGGCGACAATGGAGAGCGGCAAGTATGATCCAAATAAAGTTGCCATGATTATTACACAGTCAGGCGGCGGCTGCAGGGATTCAAATTATATTAATTTAATGCGTAAGGCTTTTGAAAGAGCCGGTTATCCTGACGTGCCTTTCATCTCAGCCAATACCTGGAATATGGAGTACGCGCCGGGGATTTTCCTGTCGCCGATTACCATGATGCAGGCTGTTGCAGGCTTGGTATATGGCGACTGCCTTACACTTATATCCAATCAGGTAAGGCCTTATGAGGTGAATAAGGGCGAGACTGATGCGCTTTTGGATAAGTGGATAGAAAAGATCGGAAAGATATTCACAAAGGGCAGAGGATATACAGCCCATGCCATGAATAAGAATCTTCAGGCGATGTGTAAGGAATTCTCTGAGATTGAGATTAAGAAGGTGCCGAAGGTTAAGGTGGCAATTGTTGGAGAGTTATACCTTAAGTATTCAGTGCCTGGTAACAACCATCTTGAAGAATTTTTGACAGAGCAGGACTGCGAATATTTCATTCCGACAGTTCTTGGCTTTGGTGCATATAAGACCAACGGCGCTCTTGAAGATTTAAGAGCATACGGCGGACCATTATGGAAGAGAATCGCAATGGAAGTAGTTATGAAATACTATTTCTTCATTGAGGATCTTTTAATTAAGAATATCGAAAAATGGCCGAACTTTACAGCTCCTGAAAGAGTAAACGACTTAAAGAAAAGAGCAAAGGGAATCGTTCATACTGAAAACAGTATGGGTGAAGGCTGGTATATAGCAGCAGAGATGCTGGAATTATCAGAGCATGGATATGAGAATATAATCTGTGTTCAGCCTTTTGGCTGCCTGCCTTGCCACGTGGCAGTTAAGGGTATGCTCAATAAGGTTAGAAGGGAAAATCCGATTATCAATGCTGTTGACATTGAATATGATCCGGGTGCTACCAGGGTAAATCAGGAAAACAGAATCAAACTTATGCTTTCTGTTGCAAGAGAGAATCTGGAGAAGAAGGCAGAAGGTCAGATGTAAAATGTGGTTATAACCACGAAGGAGAATTGATGGCTTTTAACGAAGTAAGCGCGGAAGTCAAAAACAGAATATTTGAAGACAGAGAGAAACATGCGGTTAATCCTTATGCATTAAAAAATGAAGATGCAATAAGGGAAACCACAAACGGCGACCATGATTCACTTCACAGACCCACATTCGTAAGGGATGTTGAGAGAATTATGAATAATCCGTTTTATAACAGATATATGGATAAGACCCAGGTTTTCTCTTTTGTTAAGAATGATGATATCTCAAGGCGTGCAAGCCATGTGCAGTTAGTATCACGTATTGCAAGGGATATCGGTTCGGTTCTTAACTTAAATACTGATGCCATTGAAGCCATGGCCTTAGGTCATGACATTGGGCATACACCTTTCGGACATGAAGGAGAGAGGCTTCTTAGTAAGCTATATAACGAAAGAACCGGAAGATTCTTTAATCATAATATACAAAGCGGGCGGGTATTTTACACGCTCTTTAAGACCAATCTTACTTTCCAGACCCTGGATGGAATTATCTGTCATAACGGTGAGATGGAAGCAAAGGAATATAAGCCGGATACTGAAGGCGTGAGCCCTGAGACAGCTTTCGAGGTCTTTAGAAATAAAATGGAGCACTGCTATGTGGAAGAGAAGGGTATCAAGGATTTGTGCCCTGCCACATTAGAGGGCTGCGTTGTAAGAATTTCGGATATTATTGCATATCTTGGTAAGGACAGACAGGATGCCAAGCTCCTTGGGCTTGATGTTCAGAAGATGCCGACTGAGGCTGAGAAACTTTTCCATAATGAACTTGGCAGAACCAACTCTGAGATTATAAATAATATTACAGTCAGCATAATTGAGAATTCATATGGTAAGCCGTATCTTGCCATGGATGATGTGATTTATCAGGGACTTAAGAAGGCTAAGAATGATAATTATGAGAATATATATGGCAGCGATCCGGTAAAGGAAAGATATGCGAAGCTTGTTCCGATGTTTGAGTTTTTCTATGAGAAGTTCCTTAAGGATTTGGAGAATCATAACACGGATTCCTTTATCTACAAGCATCACATCGAGTATCTTAAGTCAAGCAACGCCCGCATAAATTACTATAAGAGCGCGGACAGGCCTAAGGTGGAATGGACTTATGAAGAGGAAGAACCAAACAGCATTGTATGTGATTATATCTCATCAATGACGGACGATTATTTTATAGATTTGTATAATCTTTTGAAGGATGAACCGAAGGAGAAGATTATATTTACCGGGTATTTTGACAAACTTAACTGTGTTGTCATCAAGCCTTAATTTGGGGTATAATTAGGGTAGTTAACGGGTTAAAGCAATAAGGAAGATATTTTATGGCAAAAAAGGGAACTATAGGTGTACTTATAAGCGGGTTATTCGGCGACTATGTCCAGAATTTCTGTAAGGGCATTCAGAAGGCCGCCACAGAGAATAATCTTAATCTTATTATCATACCGGGCAAATACATAAACAGGTTTTCTGCAACCAACAGGGATGTGGAATTTGAGTATCAGTATAATACTCTTTTCAGGGTTGCGGCAGACTGTAACTTGGATGGAATTATTATCGAGGCAGGTTCAATCGGTAATTTTACAAACAAGGAGAATATAGATCAGTTTATTCATACTTTTGACGGGATTCCAACAATTGTGGCATCTCATAAAATTGATGGATATCCGAGTATCTGTTTTAATAATGAAAGTGGTATCTTAGAAGCGCTTGAAGCGCTGTATGAAAGCGGCGCCAGATCCTATGCGATGTTTGGAGGACCTGAGAGCAATATCGATGCCATAGAAAGAAAGGAAACTTTCAGAAAGTTTCTTAAGAAGCACAGAATCAAATATTCAGATAACATGTATGTGGCAGGTAATTATACCTCCAACTGTGTTAAAAGAGCAAAGCAGCTTCTTGAGCAGAATCCTGATGTGGAGGCAATATTCTGTGCCAATGATGAGCAGGCCCTTGCCATGTATAAGGCTCTTGAGTCGATCAAAAAAGAACCGGGCAAGGATGTTTCAGTTCTCGGATTTGACGATGATTATACGGCGGCCCGTATTAAGCCGTCCCTTTCATCCATAAGAGCGGATGCTTTTGAGATGGGTGAGAATGCAGTAAAGATGCTGATTGAATCCATGAAGGGCGTTGAAGTTGAGAACTTCGAAATGCCTACCAAGTTTATAATGCGTTCTTCATTCACCTGTTCAAATAATGGTGAATACAAGGATGCCAGAAATAAAGAGATTGAAGCAATTGAGCACGAATTCATAGAGTCTTTGTATAAGAGAAGACCTGAGGAATATGATAATTCCGTGAATTTCAAGCTCTTTACCCAGGACCTGTTTTTCTTCGGTGATGCCGATGAAGACAGCTACGGAAACATACTTGATAAGTTAAAATACCTAGGTATATCAAATGCATTTTTATATCTTTTTGATTATGCGGTTGACCCTGTTAAGGGTTCGAGCCTTCATCTTCCAAACAAGATTTTGTTGAAAGCCATGATGAAGGATGGGGAAGTATCCATGCTTTCGTTTGCAAGGCAGCAGATAAATACCAAGGATATGTTCAGAAACTTCTACTTAAACTGGAGAAGCTGCGATACCCTGGTAATGCATCCGGTCTTCTCAGGAGCGCATCTGTACGGATATCTTTTCACGGATTTGAGCCTCAGTGATTTTAACGAAGCCGAGATACTGGTTAACCAGTTCAGTTCAGCAATTAAGATGCTTGGACTCCTTAGAGAGAATGATGAGATTCAGCGTCAGCTTATGGAGAACCTGAAACTCCTTCGTGAGAATAATATCGTGCTGGATACATTTGCCAACATGGATATGCTTACGGGACTTTATAACAGACGTGGCTTCTTCACTAATGCAGGCGAACTTGTGGATGACTGCAGGGCTGATGGCACCAATGTAATTGCCATGTATGCAGACATGAATAATCTCAAAATCATTAATGATAAATATGGTCACGAGGAAGGGGATTTTGCCCTGTCGCTTGTTGGAAAGATTCTAAAAAATGTCGTTGGCAAAATCGGCGTCTGCGGACGTATCGGAGGCGATGAATATGCTCTGGTCATTCCGGTTAAGGATGGTAAAACAGGGGAGAGCATCAGCGAGCTTATTGATAAGAAATTGGATGATGCGAACAAGAAAGCCAACAAACCTTTTGATGTAACGGTATCCTGTGGTTATCAGGTGATGTATGCAAATCTTGATCAGGATTTGGAAGAGGCGCTGGCAGTTGCGGATGCAATGTTATACGAAGTTAAGAAACGTAAAAAAGAGGCGATGAAGGTCAGGGGAATATAGACCCAAAAAATAGAAGGATTAGAGAGGGTTTTGTATGAAAGTATTAAAGGGAATCAGTGTTGACAATTACACAGGTAAGGGAATGCTTAAGAAAAAAGAAGAGCATTTCTTAAAAAAAGAGGAGTTTACATCCTGTGGAGAGGAGATTTCAAGATTTAGCAGTGCACTTATGGCAGTTGAAGCAAATCTTGAAGCCAAGGCAGCATCTTATACAGGCGCCATTGCGGATATCCTTAAGGCAGAAGCTGCACTTACCAAGGATGAGGTACTTGTTTCAGATGTAATCAGATGCATCAACGATGAAGAAATCACCGCCTCGGAAGCAGCAAAGAAAGTTATTGATGGTTATATCTCCGGTTTCCAGAGTGGAAAGAGCGACAGATATGTGGATGACCTTGAAAGTTTCCAGGATCTTCTTTTAAGAGAACTTAACAAGAAGGATGGAGATGAGCTTGTTACAGCAGGTCTGGTTCCGCTTATTTATTACTGCGAAAGCATAACAATTGATGAACTTCTTTCATTTGACAAGAACGTGGTTAAAGGTATTATCTGCCACAACGTATCACCAACATCACATATCATGATTATTGCAAAGAGCCTGCTTATTCCTGCAGTATCAGGCATTGATTCAAAGATAGTTGCTGAATATGACGGCAAGCAGTGCGTATTATATTCATATAAGGGTGAAGTTAATATTGCTGAGAATGCAGAAGATGATGAATATATTAAGAATCTTGAAGCAAAAGGTCTTGCAGTTAACTCTGATGCACTCAGCCAGGATTATGCAACCATCGAAGCCAAGTATGATTACAGATATATAAAAGAGAAAAATATTCCGGTATACCTTAATGTATTTTCACCGGATTCTCTTACCAAGGATCTTGTTGAGACATATGACGGCGTTGGATTATTCAGATCGGAATACTTATTCTTAAGAGGAGACAAGGCGCCAACAGAAGAAGAGCAGGTTGAGGTATACAGCAAACTCGCATCTTTCTTTGGAGGAAAGCCGGTTGTTATCAGAACTCTTGATGTAGGTTCAGATAAGAAACCACAGTATATGCATTTTGATGAAGAGATTAATCCGGCTCTTGGTATCAGAGGCGTAAGATATTATCTTGATAAGCCTGAAATCTATATGAATCAGCTTCGTGCAATATATAAGAGCAACAAGGCTAACAATATTCAGATTCTTGTTCCTATGGTAACATCAAGAATGGAACTTCTTTCATTCAAGGAAATCCTGGGAGAAGTTGAGAATTCACTTACCGCTGAAGGCATTGAATTCAATGTGCCTAAGCTTGGTATTATGATTGAGACTCCGGCAGCAGCACTTGAAAGTGATATGTTTGCCAAGGAAGTTGATTTCTTCAGTATCGGAACCAATGACTTGTCAGCATATGTTTATGCATGTGACAGAGATGATAAGAGAATGGCAGATATTATCACTACAGATAAGAGTGCTCTCTGGAAACTCATTAAGATGGTTTGCGACAATGCTCACGAAGAAGGCATCACAGTTTCTGCTTGCGGCGAACTGGCAGCAGAGAAAGAGTATATCGATGAACTGCTTGCACTTGGACTCGATAGTGTGTCGATAGGATAGGCGACGCTGCGCCTCGTCCAAAACTACTCTCCCCAAAGCTCATTGCAGCAAGCTGTACAGGATCGCTTTGGCGAGAGCATTTTGTCCTTGCGCTGGTCTACCCCTTGCACAAAGCGGGGGTAAATGTTACAATATTTTAAGTACGCTTTTAGAATTACACGCTCTAATGTAATGGAGGTTTGAAATGGATAATTTCACAGATAAGCTCGCTTCTAAGTTCAACGCTCAGGAGATGATTAAAGCTAATGCTCAGGCTGAGGCCAATGAGATGAACAGACTTAAAGAACAGGTTGCTGCATATGAAGCAATTCTTACAGATATGCGCAAACTTAATTATAAGAACTCAGAGCTTACCGATAAGATTAATGCTTTGGTAGATGAGAGTATAACCAAGTTCCAGTCTTCAAGATCAGAAGATGTGGCTGTAGAATCGTCAGATATCAGTGCAGGTCTTAGTGAAGCAATAATGGGAGCACTTGATGAAGCACTTAATGCTTCAGTTAACAATACTCTCATGATACCTGTTGATGAGATGAAGCAGTCATCACTTGAGGTATCAGGTTCAGTTGCATCAGTTCGTCAGATGGTAGATGATGTTAAGGCTTCTGCTGATGAAATAAAAGGTGCATCTGATGATGTTAGAAATTCAGCAAGTGAAGTTAATGCAACTGCAAGTGAACTTAAGGCTACAATAGAGGAACTTAAGTCATCTGTAAGCGGGGCGGCTTTTAGCACTGAGGATATGAAGGTATCTGCTCAGGAAATTCGTTCAACTACAGACGCTCTTAAGAATTCCAATGATGAACTTAAGACACAGGTTAAGAATACAGTTGATAATGCTCTTCTTACAATGAGAAGAGAAAATAGAGAAATCGCAGATCATCTGGAATATATCAGAAGTACTGTTGAGAATATTCATAATCCGTCAGAGGACGACCTGGTTCGTAAGATGGAAGAGGAAGCTAAGAGAGCCGAAGAGGAGAGAATCAAGGAAGAGGAACGCCTGCAGAGAGCTGAGGAAGACAAGGCTGCAATTCAGGAAATGTTCAGAGCTTCTGATGATTTCACCCATAAGGAGAATGTTAAGGTTTATCGTAATGTTCAGGCTGTTGTTGAAGAGCAGATTAAGGAACAGACAGATAATCTTATGAAGCATAACAGTGTATTATATGATAAGCTTAAGGCTACAAGAGTTGCCATCGTAATTGCAATCATTCTTACACTTGTTAATATTGCACTTACAGCATTATCCGTATTCGGTATTATCGGATAGGTATATGAAACGTCGTCATTTATCAAGATTTCATTTTAGATATAAAGCATATTTATTAAGGGTGCTCATGGGCACCCTTATTGTTGCATTCTTTTTTATCCCGAATTTTACAATTTATAAATCCACCGGGGACAATCATTTCACTGTTAAAATGTATGGTGAAACCGTGGGCGTTGTAGGCTCTGAGGAAGAGGCTTATTCTCTTATGAATGAAGCAAGAAAGCAGCTTCAGATGGATACGGACAAGCTCTATATGATATCTGAGCCTGATCTCGAACTTATCGGCGAAGAGTCAATAATAAGCAAAACTGACTCGCCTTCAGTTGTAAAGGAGCGCATGGTTGAACTTATGAGCGCAAATCACAAGGACGCTCTTGAAAGTGCCTACACTGTTAAGGTTAATTCAGAAATCGTAAATCTTGCCACCAAGGATGATGTGGAGACTCTTCTTAAGAAAACCCTTCTTGCATATGATACGGAAGGCATATATAATCTCAAACTTGACCGAAATGAGAAGAAAGTCTTTGACTCATATACAGCTGATGTTTATAAGAAGGCTGACGAGTTCGGGGATTTTGTCCCAATGGTTGGTATAGAAAATGATATGAATGATTGCATTGAAAAGGCCAATGATGAGAGGGAGAAATCCTTTGATGAGTATCAGTATGGCCTTAGAAATATTGAGTTTTCTGAAGAGGTGGAAGTTGCGGGAACCTACGTAAATAAGAGCGAGATTTCGGATATTGATACGGCGCTTAACCTGCTTACAAATGAGCAGGATGTGCAGCAAATTTACGAGGTTCAGGCGGGTGATACCCTCTCCGAGATTTCCATTAAAGTTGGCATTCCGATGGAAGATATTGTGGCGATGAACAGGGACACAATGGAGGATATCAATTCCACGATTCGTGAGAATCAGGCCCTCATTATTACTGTGCCGGAGCCGACGCTCTCAGTTATCTGGACGGAGAGAACTTCCTACGAGGAGAGTTATGAGGCTGATATCATCTACATCGATAATGATGACTGGTATACCAATCAGAAAGTTACCGTTCAGGAGGCAAGCGCCGGATACAGACGTATTGTGGCGGATATGACCTATGAGAATGATACAGAGATAGATAAGTTAATTGTAAAAGAAGATGTTTTGATGGAGGCGGTTCCAAAAATCATCGAGCGCGGAACCAAGATTCCTCCTACATATATCAAGCCGATTTCAGGTGGGCGATTCACTTCAGGCTTTGGTAGAAGAACTGCTCCGACAGCCGGCGCGTCTACCTTCCATAAAGGTATTGACTGGGCTACTCCTGTTGGTACCACTGTTGTGGCATCCTGTGGTGGTACGGTTTCAAGAGCAGGTTGGGCGAAGGGTTATGGTAATGTAATCTTTATTGACCATCCGGATGGAAGACAGACCAGATACGGACATCTGTCCAAGATTTATGTATCAGTTGGACAGAAGGTATCGCAGGGTGAGAAGATTGCGGCATCTGGTAATACCGGTGTAAGTACAGGACCGCATATCCATTTCGAGATTTTGATAAATGGAAGCCAGGTTAATCCACTTTCGTATATGAATTAAGTGTGGGGCGAGGCACCCCCTATAATTAAATATTTACAAGAAATATCTAACATAGTATAATAGAATATGGTGTAAAAGTGTCTATTCGGATATTTAGTATTGGGTAATTTTAGATTTACAAGATATTGTATATATCAGTAGACAGTAATAACGATTGGAGTTTTAATATGTCACTATATTTAGTGCATGGAGGCAAACCACTTAAGGGTGAAGTTGATATTAGCGGTGCTAAGAACGCAGCCCTGGGCATTATTGCAGCTTCCATAATGACAGATGAGACCGTTGTGATTCATAACGTGCCAATGGTATCTGACATTAAGGCAATGCTTAATGCCATAGCAAGTATCGGAGCCTTCGTTGAGCAGTCTAAGGATGATCCTCATACTTATACTATCAACGGCAGTCGCATTAACAATATGATAGTAGAGACAGAGCAGATTAAGAAGATAAGAGCTTCTTATTATCTTATTGGTGCTCTTCTTGGTAAATATAATGAAGCACAGGTTCCACTTCCTGGTGGTTGTGATTTAGGTACACGTGGTATCGACCAGCATGAGAAGGGCTTCAGTGCTCTTGGTGCCAGAGTTGGAATCTCCAATGGTTTTATTTCAGTTAAGGCTGACAGATTATATGGCACACATATTTATTTTGATAAAGTATCTGTAGGTGCAACAATTAATGTTATGCTCGCAGCAGTTCTTGCTGAAGGTAAGACAGTAATTGAAAGTGCAGCCAAAGAGCCACACGTCGTTGATATTGCGAACTTCCTTAACTCAATGGGAGCGAACATAAGAGGCGCAGGTACAGATAACATCCGTATTACCGGTGTTCCTAAACTTCACGCATCAGAATATACAATTATTCCTGATCAGATTGAGGCCGGAACATTCATGATGGCAGCAGCCATTACAGGAGGCGATATTCTTGTTAAGAATATCATTCCTAAACATATGGACTGCGTAACCGGTAAGCTTCGCGAGATGAATTGCAGAGTTGAGGAATATGACGATTCCATCAGGGTAATCGCCGGAGATTATATAAGACATACCAATGTTCAGACTCATCCATATCCAGGTTTCCCAACGGATATGCAGCCACTTATTACAGTAACTCTTGGTCTGGCAGACGGTATGAGCCTTGTTACTGAGACAGTCTTTGATAACAGATTCAGATATGTTGATGAGATTCGTAACATGGGAGCCAAGATGAGTGTTACAGGCACCACAATCAATATTAATTCAGTGTCTAATTATACACCGGCAAATGTTAATGCCTGCGACTTAAGAGCGGGAGCTGCTCTTGTCATCGCCGCATTATCAGCCAAGTCTCCGAGAGAACTTGAAGATAGTCCAATCTTTGATGTGCCTATGTGCAGTATCATTGAACAGGCTGAGCTTGTTGAAAGAGGATATGAATATTTCGATGAGAAACTTCGGGCTCTTGGCGGATATATCTACAGATTTGAAAACCGGGAAGATATAGCGAAGTTTAATATTAAGCAGTTTGCGTAAAAGTAAGACCTGCACTTAACGTGTAGGTCTTTATTTATGAGGGCTCCCACCGTCGCCTTCGGCGCCGGCAGGAGCGAAGAAAGAATTTTGCAGTGCTGCCAAAGCCTTCGGCGCCGGCTGGAGTGTGCTTCCTTGCGTGTTGGTGGCAGGTGTTTTTTGCTCGTCGCAGAGTAAAAATATTATGGCACACCCCACCCCTATTATGATATAATTATTTAGTGATATTATATCAATGAGGGTAGGCTATGAGAGAGGTATTAACTAGTGAACTGGTGCCGGGAATGGTGCTGGCAGATGATATACTTAATTTCACAGGGCAGCTGGTCTTTTCCAAGGATTTTGTACTGACGGATAAGGCTATAACCCGTCTTGCCTATTATTCAATACCTTCAGTTGTAATCCAGGATGACAATGCAGAATTAAAATATGAAGAGATAAAGCCCATAGAGATTGCACCTCCTCCGGTATTTGAGGAAAGTGTGCATTCGCAGAAGGTTAAGGCAAGTCCGAATTTCCAGAAATTCAAGAAGGAATTCGAGGAGAATCTGGAGAGTTTCAAGGGTTCGATTAATGATATCGTAACTCTGAATAAGCCAATTGATCCGGACGCTCTTTTTGCCCAGACTGTCAACATGACAACCTTTAGTGACAGCAGCATATCCACAATGGATATGATTCAGAACATGAGGGAATATGATGACCTTACTTTTGCCCACAGCATGAATGTAGCGCTTATCTGTAATGTATTTGCAGGGTGGCTGAAGTGGGATGCTGAGGAGACCAAGCTGGTTACTCTTTGCGGACTTCTTCATGACATTGGTAAATTAAAGATTCCTGATTCCATCATCAAGAGCCCTAACAAGCTTACGGATAATCAGTATAAGATAGTTAAGACTCATACCATCAAGGGTTATGAGATTTTAAAAGAGCATTCATATCTTGATCCGCATATTGCTTATTCAGCGCTTATGCATCATGAAAGATATGATGGCACAGGTTATCCTCTTGGTATTGCGGGAGAGAAGATAGATAAATATGCAAGGGCCGTTGGTATTGCGGATGTTTATGATGCAATGACTTCTGCCAGAGTATACAGAGGACCCTGGTGTCCGTACCGAGTTGTGGAATTATATGAAAATGAGGGCTTCCAGAAATACGATCCGGAGTTTATCATTAATTTCCTTGAGAATGTTGTTAATACATATCTTCATAATGATGTTCTTCTTAGTAATGGTGAAAAGGGTACAATTGTATTTAATAACAAGTCCTATCTTTCCAAGCCAATCGTTCAGACGGACTTCCAGCTTTATGACTTAAGTAAGGAAACAGGTCTGCATATTGAGAAAATTTTATAATTTCGCTTTACATAAGAGAATAAAAATCGGCAAAATGCCAGTCCCGAAATATCTTGTATTTGCGGGGCTGGTATTTTATAATTAGAGCATAAATTGAAATACTTACTGCTGACGGTATTATGTGATAACACAGTGTAGTAAGTAGCTGGATTTTCCAGTATAAGCCGACCGTCTGGGCAATGTCTTGTGGCATTGTCCTTTTATTATACCCATTTGCCGGGGAGCATCCCGCCGCGCACGCCGCGCAGGCGAAAAAGATGCACATTACCCCGTCCCTAGTGGCACAGTATAAGAAAGGACAATTGCGGGTTTTTGAAGATGGAGGTTTATATGAGTTTTCTTAACAACAAATGGATGAGAGCTGCCGTACCTGCACTTTTAATCCACTGCTCAATAGGTACAGTTTACTGTTGGTCTACTTTCAAAGAGAGAATCTCCGAAGCCATCGGAATGGACACATTCGGTGTAGGCTGGGCGTTCTCCCTGGCTATATTCTTCCTTGGCATGTCGGCTGCTTTTGCAGGTAAGATGGTAGAGAAGAATATTCATAAATCATCCCTTATTTCATGCATATGCTTTACCGTCGGAATGCTCGGTACAGGCGCATCAATTCAGTTTTTAAAAGGACCTGCGGCCCTTATTTCAATATATATTTTCTACGGCTGCATCATGGGTATCGGCCTTGGTGTCGGTTATCTTACACCGGTTAAAACACTTATGCTCTGGTTTGATAAGCAGAAAGGTCTTGCAACAGGTATCTCCATCATGGGCTTCGGTCTTGCCAAAGCAATCGCCACACCTATCATGGAAGCAATCCTTTCAAGATTCGGTATCTCTGCGATGTTCTATATTTTAGGTGGCGTGTATTTTGTCATGATGTTACTCGGTCACTTCCTTCTTAAGAAGCCGGAAGGCTGGGTTGAGCCTCAGGATAACAAGGACGGCTTCAAGGTTATGTCCATGTTCAAGAACAAAGTATTCCTTGGAATCTGGCTTATGTTCTTTATCAACATTCACTGCGGCCTTGCACTTATCACATACGAAAAGCAGATCATTCAGACAACATTTGAAGGCATGGCAGTTCTTGCAGTAATGGTCAGCGTTGTGCCTATGGTAACTGCTGCATTTAACGCGCTCGGCCGTATCGGATACTCAACCATCTCAGATAAGATGAAGGACAGAAATACGGTTTACCAGATTATCTTCATAAGCTGCATCTTAATCACAGGCATTGCACTTGTTACACAGTCAATCACAAAGGGACCTCAGACCATTGTATTTGGTATGATTACAGTTTGCCTTCTTCTCCTTGTTAACCTTGGATACGGCGGCGGCTTCTCAACACTTCCTGCACTTCTTTCATCAAGATTTGGTATGGAAAAGATTAGCAAAATCCACGGCCTGTCACTTTCCGCCTGGGCAATCGCAGGTATTACAGGAAATAACATGACTGAAATCATCAAGCATTTTGTTGGAAACAGATATGAAGTTGTACTTATCGCAACCCTTTGTTTCTACATTGCAGCCCTTCTTATCTGCTTAATTTTGGTTAAAGAGAAAAAAGAAAAATAGTTTACATAATGACACAATTAACCATTTAGTCATTTATACACCCCTTGAGGCTTATTTTGTAAATCTTAAGGGGTGCTTTTAAATATAGGAATATGTTTACATAAATTACGACTTGTGGTATAATATTTAAGGAATTGTGCGTGCTTGCGCGGGGACGCAGGTAAATCAGCATGGGCCATGATGGCCAGGGGTTACGATATGAGAATAAATAATTTCTTAAGAAAGCATGGCAGCAAACTGTTTATTATAATTGCAATTTTAGTACTTGCAATTGTAATTCTTAACGGGCAGCTGTTTTTCTATACTCTGAATGAGCAGGCTGCGGTACTTAGCCGTGAGCAGCTTGAAATCATTTCTTCAAGACTTCAGGAAACTTTAAATAATGCGGAAGTGTCACTTTTTAAGGTGTCATCCGACGTGGCGGTACTTACGAATACCGGCGCCGGCGATGAGGCAATTGTGGCGTCATTAAGACAGCATAAAAGTGAACTTGCAGATGAAAACTGCATCAATGTTTTTGCAGCAAGGGGCGACCTGTGCTTAGTGCCTGACAGAGTGGTGGGCGATGACCTGACCATTCGCGACCGCGTGTGGTACAAAGGCGCGGAGAAATCCGGCGTGGATGTGGTTTATGTTTCATCCCCTTACGTCGATTATTTTACGGGGGAGACCTGCTTCTCAGTATCCATGATGCTTAAAGATGGCAGAACCATCGTAGGCCTTGATTATGACTTATCCGACATGCAGGCCTGCGTGGAATTCATAGATGACAACATGAACGGCGATGCCTTAATCGTCAACTCCGAAGGCATGGTAGTTGCCTACAGAGACATATCTTACGTTGGCCAGAACCTGGCAGATGTGGACAAGGGTTATAATAATGTCTTTTCCAAAATCATCGCCTCCGGCGAAAGCACTGCCTCCTTCACCAGCCGTATTGACGGACAAAGAAGTACAGTATTTTATACAAAGACAGATAATGACTGGTATTTAATTTCATCTGTTTCAAATGCAGGTTTATATAAAAGTAATTACACAGCTCTTATAAGAAATCTGATTCTTAATATTCTTTTAATCGGCGTGCTTATCGTGCTTTATATTGTGACATACAGAAGACAGAATCAGGTTGAGAAGACTTTGATTGCCGAGGAAAAATTCCTTGATAAAAAGACTGAGGATGTAAGTCATAAACTTCATGCCATTTTGAAACATTCAAGTGAAAGCAGACTGGATAACGTGGATATGGAAGAAGCCATGAAACTTATTCAGGAAAATGCCTACGGCATTGAGAATGTAATGAATGAAATCTCATTAAGTGCCAAGGTTATTGATACGGTTCAGGAAGAGAATAATCTTGATAATCAGAAAGTTACGGCGGGAATGAGCGGAAGAAGAAGCAGACTGTTCCTGGTGGGCGTTCTTGTGGTGCTTTTCTTTGCATTCATCGTTTCTATTATTGTTGCAACGAGTTCAACTGTAAGAAGCGGTAGTGACAGTATGATGGGTCATATTGGTGCGAGAGTTGATGAACTTAAAGTGTGGACAACTCATCAGGAAACCATACTCGATATGCTCTCCAATTTCGTGCTGACCGGTGATAATTCGTCGGATAATAAGGCTAATGAAGAGATGATTAGTCAGATATCAGGGCAGTATGATCAGATTTATGCTGTATATCTTGCTAATGCGAATTCTTCCACGCCACTTGTTATAAGTGATGGCAAAGAGAGCGCGTCCGATGAAAAAGTGGAAGAACTTAAATGGTATACAGATGCCATGGATACTAAGGGAAATGAGGGCTTTACAGTATCATCGCCTTTCTACAGGGAAGATGAAAATGATTATTTCATAACTCTTTCAAAGAAAATAATGGATGATGAGGGAGAGTTCTATGGTGTTATTGCCATGGACGTTTATCTTTCAAGTCTTACGGACATCATTGATAATAATACGGATACGGCATATACCTTCTTTGTTGATAAAGACGGTAATATCATAAGCCATCCTAATAAGGATTATTCAATTAAAAAAGACAGCGCAACATCCATGGAACAGGCGGGTTACTTAGAGGCAGTTTATAATGATGACCCGGTGACTCTTAAGGATTATGATGGCAAGCGAAAAGTTGTTATGTCGGTGGTTGAAGAAGAGTCCGGATTTAGCGTTGTATATGTTAGAAAATGGTCAGATATATATGGCGATGTTATTAAGTATGATATTTTATTTGTTGTGCTTTTTGGTCTTTGCATGGGGGTTATATCCCATATCATGCTTGCCATGATAAAGTGGCAGGAAAAAGCAACCCTTGTATTGCAGGAAGCAGTTGAGGCAGCAACCCAGGCAGATGAAGCCAAGTCGCAGTTTTTGGCTCAGATGTCCCATGAAATCAGAACTCCTATCAATGCAGTGCTTGGTATGGATGAGATGATTCTTAGAGAGAGTAATAATGAGAATGTAAGAAGTTATGCAAGGGATATTCAAAGCGCCGGTAATTCACTTTTATCAATCATTAATGATATCCTTGATATTTCCAAAATTGAGTCCGGAAAGTTGGAGATTGTACCTGCAGAATATGAACTTGATTCCATGCTTCGCGACCTTGTAAATATGGTATCATTCCGTGCCAATGCCAAGAATCTTAAACTGGAAGTTACTGTTGATCCGTCATTGCCATCGAAGTTATACGGCGATGATGTAAGAGTAAAACAGTGTATTACAAATATTCTTACCAATGCGACCAAATATACACAGACAGGTACTGTATGGTTCAGGGTTAGCGGCACTGTTAAGGATCAGACTTGCGAACTTTACGTAGAGGTAGAAGATACAGGTATCGGTATTAAGGAAGAAGATCTTTCCAAACTGTTCTCTGCTTTTGACAGAATTGAAGAGAAGAGAAACCGTAATATTGAAGGTACCGGTCTTGGTATGAATATTACTCAGAATCTTCTGCACCTCATGGGTACCAAACTTGAAGTTGAAAGTAAATACGGCGAAGGCAGTAAGTTCTATTTTACAATAGAGCAGGAGATTAGGGATAAGAGCCCAATCGGGGATTTTGACGTTTATGAAAAAGAGGGAGAGACTTATGATTATAACGAGTCCTTCTATGCGCCAAATGCCAGAGTTCTCGTGGTGGATGACAATGCTCTTAACCGAAAGGTATTTGTTGCGCTTCTTAAGGATACGGGCGTGCAGATTACTGAGGCTGAGTCGGGTAAGGAATGTCTGGAACTTACGGAGAAGAATTATTACGATATTATTTTCCTTGATCATATGATGCCGGAACTTGACGGTATTGAGACGCTTCATTTGATGAAGAAGAATCTTCAGGGTCCGAATAAAAATACGCCGGTATTCGTGCTTACCGCCAATGCGGTTACGGGTGCCAAGGAGATGTACCTAAGCGAAGGCTTCAATGGATTTTTGTCAAAGCCTGTTGTGGCGTCGAAACTTGAAGAGGTAATTAAAGAGAATATCTCGCCGAGGCTTTTTGAGCATGCGCCTGATAAGGATGAAAGAGAAAAGAAAGAGAAACTTGCAAAGGCAGCAGAGGAGGACCTTGGAGAACTTCCAATTATCGGAGGTATCGACTGGAATTATGCCATGGCTCACCTTTATCAGAAGGACCTGGTTATTGCTACGGTTAAGGACTTCGTTGAGATGATTCCTATGCATGCCAAGAAACTCGATGAGATGTATGGCCGAATCGACGAACCAGGTGAAATGGATAATTACAGAATCCAGGTTCATTCAATGAAGAGTGTTGCTGCAACCCTTGGTATTATTCCGCTTGCAGGTATGGCCAACGTGCTTGAGCATGCATCAAGAGAAGGAAAGAAAGATACAATTGAGAGGATGCATTCGATACTTATTGATTTCTGGTATAATTACGGTGAGAAATTAAGGGAAGCATTCAATATAGAAAAGACGGAGATTACCAGGGAAGAATATGATATTTTCTCAGTTACAGATCAGCTTGAGAAATTAAAGGAGTCCATGGAGGACCTGGATATTGATACTGCAGATCCGATTGCGGATTATCTATATAAATATAACTGGGGCGTTGAGATGAATGAAAAAGTTAAGGATTTGAAGAATGCAGTTACGGCCCTGGATTCAGATACGGTTGCGGAACTGGTTGATGAGATTCTGGCAGCTAAAGATGATGAATAATCAAATAATTAGGAGCATATAAATATGGACAGAATGTTGATTGTTGGAAAATTGAATGTACACAATAAGGAATTAAATGAGTTCTTTGGGCAGTATTTTGAGTCTCATTTATGTTCTGAAGAGATTGTGGGATTTGATAAAGTTTTGGGCGTTACCGGACCTATGGTAGTGGTAATCAGTATGATCGGGAATGCGGGAGAGATGGACCCGGGGATTTTTCGGTCGGTTGCAAGAGTATGTCCGGGGGTTCCGACGATTACCATTGGTAATGATTTAGAGCGTAAGAATTATATGTACTTCTATGGAAATAAGCAGTTTTCGCATATCGACAAGGATGTGGATAAAGAGGAAATGGTGCGTATTATTAAGGAGAGAGTTGAGGAGTACAGGGCTGTTAAGAAGAGGGAAGAGATTGAGGAAGCGGATGCGGATGATATTGATATAGAGGCAGAGCTTGCGGGGCTTTCGGATATGCTTGGGGGTGTGGAGCCGCTGGAGGAGCCGAAGGTGGAGGAAGATCCGCATGATGATATAAGAGTTCTGGTTATTGATGATGATCCGATGATGCTCAGGAGTCTTAAGGCGATACTTGATGGGGAGTATGATGTGTCGCTTGCGACGTCCGGTATGAAGGGGATTACAGCGATGGCGAAGAAGAGGCCGGATGTAATTTTGCTTGATTATGAGATGCCGGTTTGTGATGGAAAGCAGACTCTGGAGATGATTCGTTCGGATGAGGATACGAAGGATATACCGGTTATTTTCCTGACGGGGCTTGGGGATATGGAGCATATCAAGTCGGTGCTTGCGCTTAAGCCGGCGGCGTATATACTTAAGCCGGCGAATAAGGATAGTTTGATGGAAAAGATTACGGCAGCGCTGAAGCGCTAAGAGGAAGCATCGCCTTTAGGGCGATGCTTTTTATGTTAGGCCCACCCGCCCACCCCTATATGCCCCCACGTGCCTTCGGCACGCGGGGGCATGGGAAAGGGGAGAGGCAAACTCCAATCTGCGCAGGGGCGTGGCAGAGGAAACCCAATCCGCGACTCGGGCCATCTCCTCCACACGCCTGAGACGCCTCGGACAGGTGGGAAGGGTGGGAGGGTTGGGAAAAAAGGCTTGGGTGCGGCGAAGGCGTGAGGCAGAGAGAAATGGCGATAGGTGGGAGACAGTTGCAATATGTGATATAATGTATCTCGTAAGAAAGATAAGAGGTATTATATGATACAAGATTATGTCCAGGCGAGGAAGCTTGGGATGGATGCAATTAAAAAGGCGCAGAAGGATGGAACGGATCCGTATCTGCAGGTGCTTGATAACATGGAGGATGCGAAAGAGGCTCATGGAAATATCAAATTAAGCCTTATCGAGATTCCGCTTAGCCGTGTGGTGGGTACCAAGACTGAGGGAAGGAATAATGCCTTCGCTTTTAATTTTATGCCACTTTTAGAGCAGAGTACGGAGTTCGCAACCAAGTGGAGCGCTTTATATGACTCATATTTGGAGGAAGGAATCCAGAATCCAATTGAGTGCTTTGAATATATGAATCATTACTATGTGCAGGAAGGAAATAAGAGGGTTTCTGTGTCCAAGTACGGGGGCAGTGTATTCATTCCTGCCAATGTTACGAGACTTTTGCCCCCTAAGAGCGATGACCCGAGGGTGGTGGCTTATTATGAATATTTGAAATTCTATGATGTGACTGGAAATCACCTTTTTGTATTTACAAATCCGGGTGAGTACGAGCAGCTGGCTGCTTACCTTGGACAGACTTTGGATAAGGCGTGGCCAGAGGAACTTAGGAATGATTTGAAGGCGGCGTATTTTGTCTTTGAGAAGAATTGCAGGGCGATTCTTGATAATCAGGACGATAAGGCGGTGAGCAGCGCATTTTTGACATACTTAAGTTTTTATCCGATGTCATCGCTATTTGAGATGTCTGATGAGCAGATTATTGCGAGGATGAAGAAGGCGAGAGAGGAACTTTTGTCCGACGGCGATGTGGAGAATATTGAGTTTGTGGAGGAGGCCCCGAAGGCGCCGAAGGTTGAGGGACCGCAGAATATAATTAATACGCTGTTTCCGGGCGTGAATAATAAATATACGGCGGCGAATCCGCTGAATGTGGCGTTTGTATTTAATTCAAGTAATACGGCGTCGGGCAGATGGCTTGATTCCCATGAAGCGGGCAAAATCTACGTCGACGAAAGATGTGGCGACAATGTTGTTACCAAGAGTTATTTCTCAAATCCGAGGGATGGCAGCGTGGAGAAGGCGCTTGGGGATGCAGTTTATGATGGCTGCCAGGTTATTTTTACAGTGTCATCTTATATGCTGACGGAGACTGTTAAGTGTGCGATTGAGCATCCGGATATCAAATTCTTTAACTGCTCGGTTGGTAAGACTCATCCGTTGGTTAGGTGTTATCATGGTAAGCTTTATGAGGCGTCGTTTTTGATGGGCGTGCTTGCGGCGGACAGGCTTTTACAGATTTCGTCGGGGGTCGGGGCTGGCGATGGTCAGACCAGAAATGTTATTGGATATGTGGCGAGAAATACTGCCAATATTTCAATTGCCAACATGAATGCTTTTGCAATTGGCGTTTCGCTGATTGATCCTAATGCAAAGGTCAAAATCATATGGAATACTTTGGAGAATTCCATGGATTACATGGCGGTTCTTAAGTCCGAGAATATCAGGGTTTATGCGGATATTGAGTATTCGTATGTGTATGGTGAGAATAACAGGCCGGGCGTGTATGTGATGGAAGAAAATAATATCAGATTCCTGGGCGCGCCATATTATAACTGGGGTAAATATTACTTAAAGATTGTTGAATATATGCTGGAAGACGGCTTTAAGAATGAGAAGACTGAGGAAGGCAAGACGGCGACCAACTACTGGTTTGGTTTATCTACCGGTGTGGTTGATATCATTACGGCGGCTGACCTTCCATATCAGACATGCAAACTGCTTTCGTTCTTAAAGAGCGCGATTATTTCGGGCGGCGTTGATCCGTTCTCCGGTGAGATTCATTCGCAAAATGGGCTCGTCAGCGAGAATACCGCCGGATTATTTGAAGTATCGGTACATCAGGAGGCCATAGGTGATGGCAATATCGCCACCCTGGACTGGCTTAATGAGAATATAGAAGGCGAATTGCCAAAGAGTGAAGAGTAATAATGGAACCATAGGTGGACACGCTGGCGGATGGGCGTAAAAAGATGCACATTACCCCGTCCCTAGTGGCAATATGGTGAAAAAGGGGTTACGAATGAAGATATTAGTAGTAGCAGATGAAGAATGCAGGTCGTTGTGGAATTATTATTCTCCCGAGAAGTTGAAGGGGGTGGACCTGATTATCGGATGCGGAGACTTAAAGGCGGATTATCTTGAGTTTCTGATGACAATGGCTAATGTGCCGGTTTATTATGTCAGGGGAAATCATGATTCGTCTTATGTGAAAAAACCGCCGCTTGGGTGCATATGCATAGATGATAAGGTGGTGACATATAAGGGGGTTCGTATTATGGGACTGGGTGGTTCCATGAGATATAAGGACGGGCCGTTTATGTATTCGGAAGGTGAGATGAAGGGGCGAATTAACAGGGCCGGTGTGTCGATATTAGCGCACAGAGGAGTTGATATTTTGGTTACTCATGCTCCTGCCAAGGGGTATGGAGACCTTGAGGATGTGGCACACAGAGGGTTCAACTGCTTTAATAAATTACTGGAAGAGACAAGGCCTTTATATATGCTGCACGGGCATGTGCATTCGACGTATCAGGGCGGGAATTTTGCCAGAGTTATTGAGCATCCGTCGGGGGCAAAAATCATTAACGGATATGAGAAATATATCCTTGAATATGATGAAACAAAGCACAGTCCGGCGACTATGAAGGAACTGGCGCTTAACCTTAATTCTGTGGTCATAAGAAAGAGTTACAGAAAAGTTGACATGAGGGAAAATTGAGTATTAAATTGAGGGGCGATATGATATAATTTAAGAAATTGGGGTCAAGGAGGTATTTAAAATGAAGTTTTATATTTGTAAAGGCTGTGGAAAGATTGTAGCTATTGTTAAAGACTCAGCATGTCCAACCAAATGCTGCGGCGAATCAATGGAAGAGATTATTCCTGGCACAACAGATGCAGCAGTTGAGAAGCATGTACCTGTATATGAGATTAGGGATAACAAGGTTTATGTTACAGTAGGCGAAGTTGTTCATCCTATGACAGAGGCGCATTTCATTGAGTGGATTGCAATTGAGACCAAGAATGGAAATCAGAGAAAGACTCTGACACCTACAGATGAGCCTAAGGCTGTATTCCCACTTTTAGAGGGTGATGAAGTGCTTGCTGTATATGCTTACTGCAATTTGCATTCACTTTGGAAGGCTTGATTTTACGTAAAATTGGAAATTGGATTTGATTTTTTAGGAGGAATTTGTTATGAAATATGTATGTGAGATTTGTGGTTTTGAATATGATGAAGAAGTTGGTGCACCAGATCAGGGAATAGCTCCTGGTACCAAGTTCGAAGATTTGCCGGCTGATTTTGTTTGTCCGGTTTGCGGAGTTCCTAAAGAGAATTTCAAAGCTGAGTAATTAAGCAAGAATTTGGGGATGGGCAAAACCATCCCCTTTGTTTTTAAGGATTTATATGAAAGAATTATATGTATTTTACATAGCCGCTGTCATAGTATTCGGAATATGTTTCGTGATGCTTTCCGACAAGGGCTTAAGCAGAAGAAATAATAAATTATTATTCATGGTTAATCTGAATGGATTACTTGCATCCCTTATCCTTGAGATGAATCAGATAGTAAGTCCGTTTTTAGATACTAACCTGATTAGTTTATATCTGTATCATGCGATACATGTTGTTTTTATTGTGCATGTTTTTCTGTATGCAGTTGATATCTGCGGTAGATGGTATTCTTTCAACAAAATCAAGATGGCGCTTACCTTCGCGCCGATAGGGATTTTTTATCTTATCTTATTATCCAATCCTTTGACGAAACTGGCCTTTACGGTGGAAGATGGTGTATATCACAGAGGAAACGGCATACTGGTTGAATATGTTATCGCCATTGCCTTTTTGATACTTACCATATATATGATAATCAAATATCACAAGGCCATTGGTATTCGTAAGGTTTATGAGATTATTCTTTTTATCATTCTCTCCCTTATTGGTGTGGGAATTCAGTTTGTTTACCCGGAAATTAAATGTGAATTATTCTTTGAGGCAGTTGCGGTGTTCTCTATCTGCGGCTTTACGGAAAGTGAAGGACAGGTACGTGATCCGATTACGGGATTATACAACAGGGCGCTTTTTGCCAGCGATGTGGAGCAGTATATAAAGGCGAATGTCAGATATAATGTTGTGCTGATTAGAATGGCAAACTTCAATCACCTTAATAATGCAGTTGGATATAATTATGTGAATGATATGCTGAACATCGTGTCTGAGAAACTAAAGGATACGTTTGGTAAGGGCAGCAGTTTGTATTATTTAAGCGGCGGGGGTTTTGCCTATATTAATAATTCATCCAGGGAGGATATGGATGAGTATATTGAGAAACTTAAGGGGCAGTTTGGAGAGGCCATTCAGGTTGGCGGTTATAATATTCCTGCGGACATAAATGTGGTATGTCTGCGTGTGCCTGAGGATGCGGATTCGCTTAATAATATCCTGATGTTTTCTGACTCCCTACGAAGGACTTATGAGCACGGCGTGCAGGTTTATAAGGGTGAGAAATTAGAGACCATAAACAGGAAACTTAAGGTTGAGAAGGCGCTGCAAAACGGGCTTAATAGCGGGGCTTATCAGGTCTTCTATCAGCCGATATATGATAACAGGACAGGTAAGGTGCATTCTGCGGAGGCGTTATCGAGATTGATTGATCCGGAACTTGGATTCATCTCCCCGGATGAATTTATTGCGGTTGCAGAGGAAAGTGACCTTATCTTTGAGGTTGGGGAAGAGATGTTTAAGAAGGTCTGCCAGGATATTGCCAAGGGCGAACTTAAGAAATATGGCATTGATTTTATTGAAATTAATCTTTCGCCGGTACAGCTTATGAAGAAGAATATCGCGGAAGATTTTAAGAATATCATGAAGGAATACAACGTCACGACGGATGATATTAACTTAGAGATTACTGAGTCTACGGCGGAGCGTTCGGAGGATATCTTTATTGATAATTATATTAAACTTAAGGATGAGGGATTTTCCTTCTCGCTTGATGATTACGGCACCGGGCTTAGTAATATGTCATCGATTCTTAATATGCAGTTTAAGATAATTAAGATAGACAAGAGCATTTTGTGGGATGCTGCGAAGAATCAGCAGGCGAAAATCGTCTTTGAAGGAATCTCCGAGATGTTCCAGCATATGGGGCTTGAGATCGTAACGGAAGGGGCTGAAACCAAGGAGCAGGTTGATTATATCTCAGGACTTGGCATAGAGTACAGCCAGGGCTTCTATTTCTCCAAGCCGATACCGTATGGGGAGTTTGTGGAGTTTTGTAAAAAGCGAGCGTGAAAGGAAAAAAGAGCTTAGGCTCTTTTTTTTATGGGAAATCCGCTAATACGTGTTGACATATGTCAAAAACATTATTACAATGAAATTACCTGACGGGTAATCAGCAGTGGCGGAGGTTTGATTTGAATATATACTACTCTGATGAAAAAGTTAAGAATCAATGCTTAAGTGTAAAAAGTGCCAGGAAACTATTTGGCGGTGATGAAACTTTGACTGTAAAACTTAAGTCCAGGATGCAGGCATTAATTGCTGCAGAAACGCTTAATGATATAGTAGTTCAAAAGATTTTTCGTTTTCATAAATTACAAGATATAGGCAGGAATAAGCTGGAAGGGTATTTTGCAATTGATGTTAAGACATCCAAGGAGCCTTGGAGAATTATATTAAGACCATTGGATGAAAATGGTGACTATTATAACCCTTGTAATATTGATCAAATCGCGAAAATAACACGGAGTGTTGAAATTGTGGAGGTAAGTAAGCATTATGAGTAATTGTTACATTGAATATAACGATAAAATGGCATTTCATCCTGGATATTATATCAAAGAAGTTATTGATGATATGGGAATTACGCAAGAAGATTTTGCAAAGAGACTGGATACGACACCTAAAAATTTAAGTTTATTAATAAGGGGCGAGCAATCATTATCCATTGATATAGCGACAAAACTATCCAGAATGTTAGATACAAGCATAATATACTGGCTAAATCTGCAAAATGAATTTGATGCACTTAAGGCAGAGTCTATTTCCGATAAAATGCTTGAAGAAGAAAAAAATATATACAACATAATGGATTATAGTTATTTTAAAACAAATTATAACTTGCCGGTTTCAAAGAAGGATGTTGAATTGTCAGTAACCTTAATAAGACGATTCTTGAAATTGTCATCGTTAACATTGTTAGATAAAGATAATTTGTCGGTATGTTTTAGAAGTAAGTCTGAATTATTATCAAAAGAAGATAGAATTAAAGCTAATACGATGGTTCAAATGGCGACAAATGAAGTGTTGTCAGTTGATGCTCCTAAGTATAATAAAGCACTATTTACAAATGCCATTGATTATGCATTGAAACAAACTGTAAACAATGATTTTTACGAAGATGTAAGAGAGGCATTTTATCAGGCGGGAGTTATTCTTGTGGTTATTCCGAATTTCGCTAATTCCAACACCAGTGGTGCATCAAAAAAAGTTGGAGACAGTGTTATGCTCATGGTTAATGACAGAAAAAATTATTCAGATTATTTTTGGTTTACCATGTTTCATGAGATTGGTCATATTATGCTTGGCGATTTTGGGATATCTATGGATAAAGAAGAAGGAAAAAAAGAAAGCGAAGCTAATGATTTTGCCAGAAATATGCTAATTCCGAATGATATTTATCAAGAGTTTGTCTCTCGTGGAGAGTTTGGTTTGCAGGATATAAAAAACTTTGCAGATGAGATAAACCGTCATCCTGGAATCGTGGCAGGAAGATTGATACATGATAAGATAATTAAAGAAAATGACGAAGTAAATTCGCTTAGGAAAAGGTTTAAGATTTATAGGCATGAAATCTAATTAAAAGGAAAAAAGAGCTTAGGCTCTTTTTTTTATGGGAAAGGGGTTGCATTTTTGAAAACAAGGATATACAATGTATATACCTGGTAAACGGAGGAAGAATTATGGAAACTACGATAAAAGCATGGGGAAATAGTCAGGGAATAAGGATTCCAAAAGAAATACTCACACAGGCAGGAGTGTCAGTGAATGATGTGATGGATATAAGCGTAATGGATGGGAAAATCGTTTTAGAAAAACAGTTCAGACATAGAAGCCTGGAGGAGAGAGTTGCAGCATATGGTGGCAAACTTATTCTCGATGGAGAATTTGATTGGGGAGAAAAAGTAGGTGAAGAAAAATGGTGAAGAATAAGATTAATCAGGGAGATGTCCTTCGGATTGAGGGAATATCGAGACCTATTTTTGTAGCCAGCAAAAACTATTTTAATGAGGCAGGTGGGATTATGGGGTGCCCAATATATAAGGATGGTCCTGCCGGAGCATTGCATATCGAAATTTCTATTGGAGAAAAAAAAGGATATGTGATTTGTGAAAAAATGACATTGATTGATGTTGGCAAAAAGAAATATTCTATAATCTGCTCCGCTGATTTTAGGAAAAAGGCGGATATTATCGATGCGATTCAAGGTATTTTTGAACAGAACTAAGGCAAATTGAAGTGATGGAAAAAGAACTTGTAACAAAGGAACATTTTGAGAAACTTGTATATGTAATCCGTGGACGCCAGGTAATGCTTGATTCTGATCTGGCGGATATTTATGGATATGAAGTAAAGTATCTCAACAGGCAGGTTCAACGTAATATCGTACGTTTTCCTGATGATTTTGCATTTCGCATCACAAAGGAAGAAGTGGAGGATTTGTGGTGCCAAAATGACACTGCAAATATTAACCCCATGCGACGTGCATTGCCATATGTATTTTCAGAACAAGGAATATATATGCTTGCGGCTGTCCTAAAAAGTGATACAGCAGTGCAACAGTCCATAATTATCATGCGGGCGTTTAAAAATATGAGACAGCAGATTTCAGAAGCATGTCGATATGTCAGTATGGATGAGTATCGAAGAGCAACGGAAATATTCAATGAGTATAAAGCAAAGACAGACTTGGTTATTCAAAGTATTGAAAAAAGATTAGACGATTTGAGCGTAAAATCAGCCGAATTTGAAAACGATAAAAATATTGTTATATATAAAGGGGAGCAATTCGAAGCTGATAAAGCTTTTATAGAAATATATCAGAGAGCAAAAAAGAGAATATATGTTATAGATAATTATGTGAATATCAAAACTCTTCATTTGTTGACACATAAGAAAAAGGGTATTGAGGTGATTATTTTTACTGAAAATGGATTTGGAAGATGCAAAGAGTTTTTAACTGCATCAGAAGTGGCGGATTTTAACAAAGAATACCCAACTTTACAGGTCAAATCTAATCCGTATTGTCATGATAGGTTTGTTGTTGTTGACTATGGATTGAAGAGTGAAAAAGTATATCATTGTGGCGCATCAAGTAAAGATGCGGGCAAGAAGGTTTGCTCCATAAACCTAATAGAAAACTATAAGATGTTGCATCCTATTATTGATGCACTGCTTAAGCGACCGAATAAGAAACTTAAAAAGTGATGAAAAATTGCATAATTATTAGGAAATATGCTATAATAAAGTGATTTATTATAGCATTTTTATTGTGTGCGCGCGAGGTGTGGAAATACAGGTGCTGGCGAGGAATGCTGGGGCGTGCGAGAACGGATAGATGGATAACAAGAATACAGATAATATACAAGTTGATAAAGACAGCGTAGAAGGTACCATTAAGAGTTTTAAGGATAATGCGAAGAAGAAGGGAGCGTTGGGGCTTCAGCACTGGCAGGTTATAATGCTGGGGATGATGTTCTATGATTATGTGACTGCGGTTGGGTCATATGGTTTTGCGCTTTTATTAAGGTTCGATCTTAAATTCTTATCGATACCTGAGAAGTACCTGGCAATGTATTATAAGATTATCTTTATATATGCGGCAGTATGTATAGTGGTATTCTTTATATTTAAGCTGTACCAGAGTGTGTGGAGATTTGCTAGTTACCATGAACTTAAGCTTACGACCTATGCGGCGGGAGTGGCGCTTATTCTGCACATAATCATTGCTTTTGCCATTGTAGGAAGAATGCCTATATCTTATTTCGTATTCGGTATAGCATTCCAGTACATGTTTATGATGGCATTAAGGTTTTCATACAGGCTTTTACTTATCTTTAAGTCAAAGAATGAGGAAACTACAAAGGCTGACAGAATAATGCTTATTGGTGCGGGTAATGCAGGACAGATGCTGCTTCGTGATATCAGACTTTCGCGTGAAGGCAAGGGCAAGGTTTACTGCATTATTGATGATAATCCTAATAAGTGGAACAGATATATTGACGGCGTGCCGGTAGTGGGTGGAAGAGATTCCATTATGGCTAATGCCGAGAAATATGCAATTGATAAGATTTATTTAGCTATCCCTAAGGCAAGTCCTGAGAATAAGAGAGATATCTTAAATATCTGCAAGGAAACTGGATGCGAACTTAAGAATCTTCCTGCCATGTATCAGATAGTTAATGGCGAAATAAATGTGGAAGCCATGAAGGATGTGGCAGTTGAGGAACTCTTGGGAAGAGAGCCAATAGAAGTTAACCTTGATGAGATATGCTCATATATTGAGGGTAAGACCGTACTTGTTACAGGTGGCGGTGGTTCAATAGGGTCTGAACTTTGCAGGCAGGTTGCTGGTCACAAGGTTGGCAAGTTAATAATTTTTGATGTATATGAAAACAGCGCTTATGACATAGAGCAGGAACTTCGTCATGATTATCCTAAACTCGACCTTGAAGTTTTAATAGGTTCTGTCAGGGATTCAAGAAGAATCAATGAGGTTTTTGAGTTATATAAGCCTGATATATGCTATCATGCAGCGGCTCATAAACATGTACCTTTAATGGAAGACAGCCCATGCGAAGCCATTAAGAATAATGCGGTTGGAACATATAAGACAGCTTACGCTGCAATGATACACGGATGTAAGAGATTTGTGCTTATCAGTACGGATAAGGCGGTTAATCCGACCAATATAATGGGAGCCAGCAAGAGATTATGCGAGATGGTTATCCAGACCTTTGATTATTATATTAAGGCAGGTAAACCGGAGGCTCTTACAGCCATGATAAGCCATGATAATGAGGAATATGAGGAATTAAATATTCCTGATAATTTTGTGGCCAAGACAGAATTTATGGCAGTAAGATTTGGTAACGTACTTGGCAGTAACGGTTCTGTTATTCCGCTTTTTAAGAAGCAGATAGCAGCAGGGGGTCCTGTAACAGTTACAGACCCAAGAATCACAAGATTCTTTATGACAATCTCAGAGGCAGTAAGCCTTGTGCTTCAGGCAGGGGTATATGCCAAGGGTGGAGAAATCTTCGTGCTTGATATGGGAGAGCAGGTTTTAATTGATGACCTTGCAAGAAACTTAATTAAATTATCAGGATTTAAGCCTGATGTGGATATAAAGATTGAATATACAGGTTTAAGACCTGGCGAGAAATTATACGAAGAAAAACTCATGGCAGAAGAGGGCTTAACAAAGACTTCAAATAAGACAATTCTTATTGGAAAGCCGCTTGATTTTAAGCATGAGTTATTCTTGGAAGAGTTAAGGGGACTTACGGAACTTGCGTATAAAAATTGCGTATAAAAATATCGATAATGATGAAATACGCAGCGCTGTTGCAAAGGTAGTAAAGACATATAATCCAAGTATTTAGTTTTTGGGGGCTTAGTATGAAGGATAATAAGAAATTCAAGAAGATTCTTACATTTTTGGGAATTGTTTTTGTCGTGCTTCAGATAATTGCGTGGTGCAAGAAAAAGAAGCATAAGAAAGATGCTTTCCTTAAAGAAAATGCATATGATGGCGCAGGTAAGCCGAAGGTTGACGGCATTCCGAATATTTATGAGGCTGTTTGTAAACCATGCCTTGATAAGGTGCTTTCTTTCCTTGCACTGGTGGTACTTGCTCCTATATTTGGGCTGATTTCACTGTGTATTTATGTGGATGATCCGGGGCCGGTGATTTTTCGGCAGAAGAGGGTTGGTGTAAATAAGACATTCTTCTATGTTCATAAGTTTAGAAGCATGAAGATGAGTACACCTTCCGATATACCGACACATCAGTTAGAAGATCCTGATCAGTATATAACAAGGGTTGGTAAGATTATTCGTAAACTTAGCCTTGATGAACTTCCGCAGATTTGGGATATCTTTGTAGGAGATATGTCGATTGTGGGACCAAGACCGGCGCTTTGGAATCAGGCTGACCTGGTGGCCGAGAGAGACATATATGGCGCTAATGATGTAAAACCGGGCCTTACAGGCTGGGCTCAGATAAATGGCAGGGATGAACTTGAAATTCCTGTAAAGGCTGCTTTCGACGGAGAGTATGTCACAAATCTTAAGAAGAATTCCGTTAAGGCATTTATGATGGATGTTAAATGCTTCTTCGGAACCTTCTCTTCGGTGCTTGGTGCAAAGGGCGTCGTAGAAGGCGGCACCGGAAGCATGGGAATAAATGATGATTTCTCATGGGGAAGAGAAGAGATTGATGAGGCAGAACTAATCGGTGATATCGGATTCGGAGAAGTTGTAAGGGTAAGTAAACTTGCAGAGAAGCGTGTGCTTATCTTAGGCAAGGATTCCTTTATTGGCGAAAGTTTCCAGAATTATGCCAAGGCGCATTACGGCGATAATTTGACAATAGATGTGATGGATATGAGGGATGAAAGCTGGAGAGAGCATTCTTTTGCCGACTATGACATTGTTTTCAATGTGGCAGGAATTGCTCATTCAGATACAGATAATATCTCAACATTCGAGAAGAAATGCTACTATGACGTGAATGCTGACCTTGCTGTAGATGCAGCAAAGAAGGCGAAGAGAGACGGTGTTAAGACATTCATACATATGAGCTCAATGATAGTTTACGGGGCATCTGCAGGAGTTGGCGAGGATCGGATGATAAAACCTGACAGCGTACCGATGCCGGAGAACTTCTATGGAGACAGCAAACTTAAGGGCGATGTGTACTTAAGACGTCTTGCAACAACAAGATTTAAGGTTATCGTTTTAAGACCTCCAATGATATATGGAGACGGCTCAAAGGGCAATTATAAGACCTTAGAGAAGATTGCTTTAAAGAGTCCGGTCTTCCCGAATATTCATAATGACAGGTCTATGTTATATATTGATAATCTGTGCGAACTTTTATGCCAGGTTATGCTGATTTCCAGCTATAAGCGTAAGGCAGTTGTTCTGATGCCTCAGGATGAAGAGTGGGTTACAACGTCTAAGATGGTAGCGGACATTGCGAAGGAAAATGGAAAGAAAATCTGGGTAACAGGGCTTCTTAATCCGTTTGTTTATATCGCAAGTTTAGTGCCTGGTAAGATGGGCAAGATGACCAATAAGGCATTTGGCAGTATGTGCTATGATAAGTGGCTTAGTATATATCCGGGGATTAAGTATCAGGGAAAGAATTAAGGCAGCAATGCCTGGAAAAACTTCGGGCGTTTGTGATGGCAGATGGAGAATAGTATAGATATTTCGAAGAAAAAAAGAATAATCTTAACCATTATATATGCGGCGGTTATCGTATATTTAAGCCTTATGGACGTGGCGACCGGGCAGCTTGATGCCTGGAACTTAGACAGCGTAAAGGCTACGCTAGGGATTGTGATTGCGGTTGTGATACTGTCCTGCTATAAGCTAAAGGACTTCCTTAAGTGGCAGTACTATGTGTGGCTGGCATTTAGCTCTGTTATGTGTATAGTCTTATATTTTGCTAAGTTTCACATAGATGATAACAGGAAGAGATGGTTATTCTTTGCTCTTGGATTTATCGTTTATGGACTCATTCTACTTAGAGAGATACTTGGAATAATAGAGACTAAGAAGCTTCAGATAAGTAAGACCTATATCCTCTGGGTATATATGCTGTTTTGGATGATGATTTCAAGATATGAGGTTATCTGGCCAGTGACTTTTGGAATCATATTTACTGCCTTCTATCTTGCTGATATGGGGAAGGAGAGGCATGAGATATGGATGGATGGGGTAAGCTATGGGCTTATCGCAAGCTTTATTATTCTTCAGCTTCTTGGAGACCTGTTCAGGCCTTTTGATTCCGAGAGATATAAAGGAATATATGAGAATTCCAACATGGCGGCATTATTCTATTGCCTGGTGCTTGTTGGGTTTATATACAGACTCTGGAAACTTGATAAT
This sequence comes from uncultured Lachnospiraceae bacterium, assembly GCA_902789665.1. Classification (GTDB taxonomy): domain Bacteria; phylum Bacillota; class Clostridia; order Lachnospirales; family Lachnospiraceae; genus UBA3766. The sequence continues at coordinate 106,708 of CADAOY010000002.1, forward strand.
TCAAAGGAAAATGCCATAGTTAAGAAAATTGCAGTTGTCATGGGAATCTCCTGGGTTATAGGCCATATGTACCTTACCTGCTCAAGAACAGGTGCAATGGTAGCTTTTGTTCTTGTAATGGTATATGGCATATGTGGAGTATTTAAGTATGAAAAGAAAAAGAAGATATGGCCTGTGGCAGCAGTAGCAGTTACTCTGATTATGTCTTTGATTTTCTTCCCAATAAGCTACTATGTAGTTCGTTATGTGCCTGCGGTAACGCATCACAGGATTACTTTTCCAATGGATAACAGGGAATATATAATAGATCCGGCTGTTGATCCGATAGATTCAGAGAAATATACATCTTTTGATTATATCTTAAGCCAGAGCATATTTAAGTATTTTGGATTCGGAGAAGAAGAGGCTGAGGAACAGCTTGATGTTCGAAGAAGATATAATGTTGTATATGCAGCTGAACTTGATGAGAACGCTATAGCCGAAATGGCAATACCGGAGCCGGGTTCATCTTTTGATTATACGCTCATTGAAGGATGGGGAACCGGAATAGGAAGCGGAACCATAAGGGCAGAGATGTGGAGATATTACTTATCGAGGCTTAATATGATGGGGCATCCTGCTTCTGAGGTGCCGGTATGGGTGCATAAATCACTTCTTGCTACTCATACACAAAATATTCTCATTCAAATGGCGTACTGCTATGGTACTCCGGTTGGAATACTGTGGATTATATTTATGACAGTTATGCTGATTTCAGCCCTGATAAAGCTCATTAAGGGCGATGAGGCTGACAAAGATGCAGGATTTATGATGCTGTTATTTATTACAGCGTTTGGGCTTTTTGGAATGACAGAACTTACCTGGAATGTAGGGCAGCTTGGATTTACGTTATTCTTTATTTTCCTAAGGGAAGTTTTTGTACTTAAAGAGCCAAGGAAGATTGGTAAGGAAGAGTATAAAAGTTACGCAATATAGGTTGTGAAATGGTTAGTGTAATTACGATATGCTATAACTCAGAAGAAGTTATAGCAAAGACAATAGAATCAGTGCTGTCACAGACCTATACAGATATAGAATATATCATTATCGATGGTGCCAGCAAAGATAAGACAGTAGAGATTGCTGAATCTTACAGGCAGCAGTTGGAAGATAAAGGTATTAAATACTATATATATTCAGAGCCTGACAAGGGCATATATGATGGCATGAATAAAGGTATAGCCAGGGCTGCCGGAGAACTGGTTGGACTTATTAATTCAGGGGATATGTATCTTCCGGAGATGATAGAAACAGCAGTTAAGGCTTATAAGGAAGAACCATATGACTTATTCTATGGGAATATAAAACTTGTTAAGGCCAATGGCAGTGCCATCATAAAGAAAAGTAAGATGGATAAGTTCCCAACAAGCAGACACTGGAACCATCCGACCATGGTAGTAAGGCGTGGTTATTACGAAGAAATGGGCACATATAAGTGCGAAGGAATCCATGATGATTTCGAGTTCTATCTTAGAGCCAGAAGGGCTAGTGCTAAGATAAAGATTGTTAATAAGGTTTTAGCAGAGTTCGCCACAGGCGGCGCCAGTAACCAGAAGAGTTTTAAGAAATGTAAGATGAGGATTCACGACAGATATCAGGCATATAAGAATAACGGCTATGGTGGCCTGGTAGCCTGGTGTGAATGTGTGGGAATAGAAGCGGCGAAATATATAATAAGTTAAGGTGAACCTATGCTTATAGGAATAGATTTGCTATGGGTGAGACCGGGTATATGCGGTGGCACCGAATCTGTTATAAGAAATCTTATGACAGGTTTTGGCAGGTATGATGATAAAAATGAATATATGCTATTTACAGGAAGAGATACTGTGGAAACATTTAGGGAATACGAACAGTATCCAAATATGAAGATACAGGTATGCGATGTAGACAGCATGAAGAGGCTTAAGAGAATAGCCTGGGAGAACGCCAGACTTGATAAACTTGCAAGGTCTCTGGGTGTAGGAGAGATGCTGATACCAGTATATTCCAAACCGTCATCATTAAGCGTAGATAAAGGCGGAATACCGTATATAACAGTAATCCACGATCTTCAGGCGCTTCATTATCCGGAGTACTTCTCAAAGGCAAAACTTATATTTGCAAAGAATTCCTGGAAGAAAGCCTGCATAGAGAGTGCCAAGGTTGTAACCATATCCAATTACTGCAGGGAAGATATAATTAAGAATTATCCGGTAGCAAAGGATAAAACAACAGTTATATATGACCCGATTATTGTATCAGAAAGCCAGCAAAGCATTACCGATGATGAGGTAATGAGTAAATATGCAATAGAAAAAGATAAATACTTCTATACAGTAAGCTCAATGCTTCCACATAAGAATCTTACAACCTTAATTAAAGTTATGAAGGAACTTAAAGATAATCCTGATTACAGCAATATCAAACTTGTAGTCAGCGGAGTAGGCGGAAGAAAAGAAGAATTCCAGGCTGAGGGTAAGGAAGCAGGAATAGAAAATCTGGTAATAGATACAGGCTTCGTAAGTAATGAAGAGAGAGATATCCTCTATAAGAATTGCAACTTATTCCTATTCCCAAGCATCTTCGAAGGCTTTGGCATGCCTCCTATAGAGGCTATGATGAAGGGTGCAAGGGTAGTTACTACTAAGTGCAGCTGCATAGAAGAAGTAACAAGGGGACTCGCTACATATGTAGATGATCCTAAGGATGTAAAGGACTGGATAGAAAGAATTAAAGAAGCACAGGGCAAAGACAGAATCAAACAGGAATTTGACTGTTACAGCCTTGAGATCATAACAAAGCAGTATATAGACATATTATGAAGATACTTTATGTGTTAAATGACACTCTTCACCATGCAGGAACTGAGAGTGTAATATTAAATTATTACAATCACATAGACAGAGATACCATTCACATTGACTTTCTTCTTAATGCACCTAAGAGTGAACTTATGGAGAATGATATATGCAGATATCTGCTTCAGCAGGGCTCTAATGTATTCTGTATTACACCTAGAAGAGAGAATGCAAAGGCCAATAAGGAAGAGTTTCTTATGGTATTAAAAGATGAGGAGTATGATATAGTACATACCCACATAGATGCCATAGGCTCATATTTCCTTAATCTTGCCAAAGAAGCAGGTGTTAAGGTAAGAATAGCCCATGCGCATAATACCAGACATCAGCTTAAAATAAAGGGTTTAAAGAGCAGAATTCATTATGCCTACCTTGAAAAATGCAGGAAAGATATAAGAAAAGTAGCAACCCATTATATGGCATGCTCTAAAGAAGCAGGAGAGTGGCTTTTTGGAGAAGAGGCAGTAAGCGAAGATAAGGTATATCTTCTTAATAATGCCATAGATGTAGATAATTACCGTAAGAACTTAAGTGTTCGCGGAATACTAAGGCAGGATCTGGGCCTTGAGAATGAACTTGTAATAGGTCACGTGGGAAGATTTAAACCACAGAAGAATCACGATTATTTACTTGATGTATTCGCCAAGGTATGTGAAAAAAGAGAAGATGTAAGGCTCTTACTTATAGGAGATGGACCGCTTAAAGGGGGGATAGAGCAAAAGGCAGAAGATCTTGGCATTAAAGATAAGGTTATCTTTATGGGAGAGGTCGATAATGTCGGCAAGTACCTAAATGCCATGGACGTATTCGCTTTTCCGTCACTCTATGAAGGACTTAGCGTTGTAATGGTAGAAGCCCAGGCTAATGGTCTTAGGTGCGTAATGGCAGATTCTGAGAGAGTATCCAAAGATACAATCCTTACAGGAAATGTTGTATGTATTAAGACAGATGATAAGCATAAGGATAAGTGGGCGGAGGCACTGCTTGATTTTGGCAAGGAACATGCTGATACTGCTCAGGAGATAAAAGATAAGGGATATGATATAACACTGGAAGCCAAGAGGCTGGAGAGATACTATAAAGGTCTGTTAAAGGATTAAGAATGGATAAAATATTAACCGTCTCAGTGGCGGCATATAACATAGAAAATGATATTAAGCAAACTTTAGATTCACTTATTGTGTCTAAAGATTTGATGAAACTTCTTGAAGTTATTGTTGTTGATGATGGCTCTAAGGATGATACAGCTTTGAAGGCTAAAGAATATGAAGATAAGTATCCTGATACTTTCAAAGTAATACTTAAAGAAAACGGTGGATATGGCTCAACCATCAATGCGTCTGTTAAAGAGGCAAGTGGTAAGTATTATAAGCAGCTTGATGGCGGAGATGAATATATAACTGAAAATCTGGAAGATTTCATTGAGTATCTTACGGGTATCGATGCAGATATAGTAGTTAGTCCTCATGAGAAGTTTTTCCAGGATGATAATAAAACAGAAGTAGCCAATGATTACAGCTCTTACGAAAGAAGCAAGGCTTTTAAATTGGAAGATGTAAGCTTTGGCAGTAGGCTCTGGATGCATGGAATGGCTTTTAAACCTCAGGTTTGGATTGAGGCTAACAGAAATATTCCGGAACACTGCTTCTACACAGACATGGAATATGTTCTCTACCCATTCATAAAGGCTGATACAATTGCTTTTTATGATAAGCCTATTTATAAATATTATCTTCAGTGTGAAGGCCAGAGCGTAAGTACAGAAGGCCTTAAGAAACATTATACTGATGCCACAAGAATGATGTGGGATGTTGTGGAGACATATAATGAGTTGTTAAAAGAAGGCAAAATGGCAGAAAGCGTTAATAGTTTGTACGAAATGATGGTTGATCATGCTATAGCCTTCACATATACGGTATATTCATATCTGGATGGCAATCACAAAGCAGATTATAAAGAGATGGATAAAAAACTTAAGGACGATTATCCGGTTATTTACGATAAGAGCCTAAAGGTTAAAAGACTTAAACTTATGAGAAATACAGGATTTGGTTGTGTTTCTTTATACAGAAAGATGTTTAAGATTTAAGCAGGAGTTAATATGATTTCAGTTTTAGCAGACTGGATAGTCATTATATATTTTTCTTTTATATTTGGCGTAGGCTTCCTGAAACTATCAGGACTTAAGAAAGAAACAGTAGTATCTCGCATTGAGATGCTTCTTCTTTCAGGCCTTATGGTTCTTACAGCATATGCCGAATATTTCAGTTTATTTCATAAAGTCGGAGCGCTGGCTCTGATTATTCTTGGTATTATATCTATATTTTTAATCATATGGTGTAAAAATGAAATAATATACATGATAAAGAGCATGAAAAACGTTAAGTGGTATTACTATGTTCTTCTTGGCGTCATATCTTTAGTATGTATCGCTTTAGCAAGCAAGACTCCGGGACATTATGACACATATCTTTATCATGCACAAAGTGTAAGATGGATAGAAGAATATGGCATAGTCAAAGGTCTTGGTAATCTTCATAACAGATTGGCATACAATAGTGCTATCTTTTCTTTGGATGCTCTATTCAGCTTTAAATTTCTCATAAATCAGTCTATGCATGCCGTAGACGGACTATTCACATGCATATATTTATTCTATGCGGTTCGCAGTATCAAAATCTTTAAGGATAAAAAGATATATATTTCAGATATGCTACGAATCGGAATGATAGCGTATTTAATCAGTTCAGAAACAAGGGGATTTATCAGTTCTTTAAGTTCAGATATTCCGGCACTTGGACTCCTTCTGTTTATTTTTATCAAGTGGATGGATTTAAGTGAGAATGAAAAGATAAGTGAAGATAAAGATAAGAACTTAATGCTATATGGAATTCTCTGCATTCTTGGTGTATATGCCATGAGTATTAAATTATCAGTGGCTATGTGTATCTTATTAAGCATACCAGTAGGCGTAATGCTGATAAAGAGAAAGAATATAAAAGGCTTTATGTTCTGCCTTATATCAGGAACTCTTGTAATACTTCCATTTCTTCTTAGAAATATAATAATTTCCGGATATCTGATATATCCATATTCGGGAATAGATTTATTTGATTTTGACTGGAAAATGCCAGCCTCAGTTCTTGATTATGACAGACATGAAATCCTTTCATGGGGAAGAGGAATAAAGGATGTATATAAGTATAATTTGCCGATAACTGATTGGTTTCCGGGATGGTTTGGAAATCTTAATTTGTTTCTTAAGATATGCTTAATTCTCAATCCTTTTGCGCTTATCGTTGCAACAGCCAAGAGTATTAGAGAACTAAAGAAGAAAAACTGGGGCTGTATAACCTTTATCATAGTTAGTTTATTATGCCTAATATTCTGGTTTACAGGCTCTCCGGACAGCAGATATGGCGGAGTATATATGTCCATATTGCCGCTTGTTGCTATAGGTGTGGCGCTTCAGTGGATATTTAATATCATAAAGGATAAGAAAAAGGCGACAAAAGCCGGAATGTATGCACTTATGACAGCGCTTTGTTTATATATGGCTTTAGCAACATTTATCCTTGGAAAAGAGGTTGTGACAGGGGAAAAGATAGGATTAAAGAGATGTAATGATTATATAAAACTGGGCTGCTATGAGGCATACCTTGATAATCAGATAATATATATCCCAATTCAGGGAGATCAGGGAGGATATTATTATTTCCCGGAAACTACTGGTGAACAGATACTAAAGGTTATTGAATTAAGAGGAGACAGCCTTGAAGAAGGCTTTAGAGTAAAAGAAGAATATAGAGATAAAAAGTTAAATTCATATGGGTTTATAGATGAATAATACAAAGTGGCTAAATCTATAAAAGTATGGTATAATGTTACAAACTATGTAAAAATGTCGTTAGTAGGCAAATCTTAAGGAGAATTAAATGTTAAAAGGCAACAGGATTGTACTTGCATCAGATGTGATAAAGCATATTCGTAAGCACTGGAAAAGGGCACTGATTATTGCTCTTATTATTACAGTGCTTTATGCTGCATATACATTTATTGACGATGTGCGTAAGGTTAGAGCGCAGGCAGCAGCAGATGAAGCTGCAAAGCAGGTAAAAGTCGAAGATTTCACAGAAGAAGAATTAACTGATGTACAAAATGCCATAGATGCCTACAATCTTCTTCAGGATACACAAACCTACCATGATAATTCTTATATTATGAAGGTTGATCCATATGCGGTTAATCAGGTAGTAATTAATTTCAGAGTTGAAATGGATTCAAGTAAGTTGCCTGCTGATCAGGTTGGACAGGAAGCAAACCTTGCAGGTGTACTCAGAAATGAGTACGTGGCGTATATAAATAAGTCAGATTTAGGTACAGACGTAGCTGAGAGAATTGGCGTTGATCCTCAGTATATAACAGAGATTATTGCTGTTGAGAATGAAGGAAATATCGGCTTTAACATTTATTTAAGAGGAATCGATTTAGTTCCGGATTTCGAGGACAGTGTTAAAATCTGTCTTAATAAGTTTACCAAGGAACTGGAAAACGGAGATTATTACGCACATTCACTTACTGTTAACAATGAGTATGAGGCAACCGTAAGAATAGATGATTATTACAACAGGCAGAGAAATTCCATTAATGAGATTAATGGATGTACGAATAATGTAACCAATTTCATCAAGAAGATGACACCTGAGCAGGTCGCTTATTATAATGCTGAAACCGGTAGTAATGAAGTAGGTTATGATCAGGAAAGCGGAGAAGAGATTGAAAAATATGAATCTGTTGGCATCTCTGGTTTAATCAAGAAAGACATTATTGGAGTGATCATAGGTATTGTACTTGCAGTATTAATTGAGTTATTCATATATATGTACTCGAAGAAGGTTGTAACAGAAAGCGACTTTACTATCGCTATGGGTATGGTACTACTTGGAGATAATTCTTCTGAAGATAACAAGAACGTTGTTATTTCAAAGATAAGAAATATATGTAAGCAAAATAGCATTAAGAAACTTGCTCTAATTTCAACAGAAGAAGACATTCTTAAGACTGACTTAGTGGACAGCATTAAAGAAACACTAAACAATAATGAGATAAGTGTAAGTGTTAGTGCAGATATACTTAAAAATGCAGATAAGATTGATGAAGTACTTGATGCATCAGCTGTAGTTCTGATAGAGGGTGTTGGTAAATCAGTACTTAATAAGGTTAACGAAGAAGCAGAATTCATAGAAGATTACAAACTTAATCTTTTGGGAGTAGTTAATTGCGAAGCATAGCGAAGAGTATAAGGGATAGACAAAGAGAAGGATTAGATACAGATGCTGTTATATTTATAGTAGCAGTATCTATGTTCCTGGTATCTGTAATAGTAGATATGTCGCTTCTTGGCATAGATACAAGAGTGACACAGGTCTTAAGATATGCAGGCTATGGAATAATACTATATAAGTTAGTTAAAGACATATATGACAGAAATACACTGGTTAAATATCTTGTGATATTCAGCATGCTGATAGTAGGATATGTATTTAATCATAACAAGGTCATGCTGTTATATTCCCTTGTAGTTCTGGCAACAATTAATATTGAATCCAAACTACTTATGAAGATATACTTCGCTGTGCAGGGAATGATATTACTCATTATAGTGACTATGTCACAGCTTGGTATGGTGCTTGATTATGTCAATAAGAGTATTGACAGAACGAGACATTATTTGGGATTTGACCATGCTACTACGGCTCCAATATTGTTCCTTTTTATGTTAATGGAATATATATATATCAGGAAAGGAAAACTGACTTTATTAGAGTATCTTGCAGGCATGGGAATTGTTACATATTTCTATAAACTTACAGATACCAATATGGCTTTCTGGATATGCGTTGCTACATTGACATTTTTCTTTATAATTCAGCTTTGGATTGACAAGGGATATATAACAGAAACATTCAGATATTTATTGGCTCTGAGTCCATGGTTTGCTGCAGCATTAAGTATATGGGCACAATATGCATTTAAAGCAGAAAATGCCACATGGATGAAACTTGATGAATTCTTTCACACCAGACTTCGCCTTGGGTATGAAGCGATTAATACATATGGTTTTAGTCTGTTTGGAAGAGATATAACATGGATAGGAAGTTCGTTCCCAGATATGAATCCAAAGGGATACAATTACGTGGACTGCTCTTACCTACAGATAGCACTTCAGCAGGGACTTATATTTCTTTGTATAGTGCTTGCAATGTATTCGTACATAATACTTAAAATGACAAGAGAAAAGAAGTATTATGGAGCCTGGATATGTGTATTCATATCAGTATTTAGTATGACGGAGCCAAGACTTGTGAATGTGGTATTTAACCCATTTGTTATATTGGCGCTTACCATTATAACAACTGATGTATCCGAATATGTAAAACGATTAGAAATTAAGCGAAAGCGAGCATATGGATGAATAAAAAAGAAAAAGTAATTTCATTTATTTTTCTTGCGATGATAAGCATATTTTTTATTATGTTTTATGTAATTATTCATCCGATAGTACTATTTGATTCGGACGACTGGATTAACTGCTGCAGTTTTAGAGATGCAATACCTCTATATGGAGCGTGGAATCCAGGCAGGATACTTCCGGAAATAATGATGCCATTATGTAGCAAGATAGGAGCATATGTTATTCATCCATTGTTTCCTAAGGTTAGTTTATTTAGAGCGCTTACATATGCATATGCTTTAAATGTTACAGCGGCAATAGTTCTGGTAGTTTCGGAATTATATGCTCTTGTATGGACAAAGACCAAGAAAATACATATAAGTATTATCGGCACCTTATTTTTTGTTTTGTCGATATTCTGGTTTTTTAGAAGTGAATATGCCAATAACATTTATCTTTTATCCACCAGAGATTTATCGACATATTATGTTTATGTAATTCCAAATCTGTTTTGCAGTGCGGCTCTTCTTATGCTTATTAGACTTAGCTTGGAAGGCAAGATAAATGATATGTGGAAAGGTCTTGGAGGTGCAGCAAGAATTGTATTATTATATTTTTGCATCTTCTCCAATTTGTGGGCATCGGTAATTATTGGTATATATGTCTCTTTGCTTTTACTTCGTGACATATATAACCTGGTAAAAAAGAAAGAAAAAATTAAATATCAGACTATCATATGGAAAGTTGTTATACTGATTGGCTGGCTGTTGGCACAGTTCATGGAAGCAACAGGTGGAAGAGCATCTTATGCAGTTCATTCCCAGACATATATGGAAAGAATGGGAACAACCATAAAGAATCTGGTGGATATGATTCTAAAGGTTAACAGGGCGTGTGCTGTAGTAATAATTGCTTTTACAATATATCTTTTCATAAGAATGATAGTTAAGAAAGACAAGGTCTGTGCTAATGTCCTTATATTAGGTGCGATTAATATAGCAGCGCTTATGATATATAATGTCATAACCTGTAATAAAGTTGATCCTGAATATATCAAGAGAGTTGATGTATTATGGGGAGCATTGCTTTGGATTATTCTGACAGAAGTATATGCAATTATTACACTATGTGAATATCATCAAAGTATAATCGTATGGCTTCCGCTTGGGTTAATACTTATATTTTGCAACATAGATACCAAAGGGAAAACCTTTGACGAGGCTTTAGTAGGTATAGATGAGCCAGAAGATGCATATATGATATGTGAATATATAGCATATCAGCTTAAGAGTGCAGATGGTCAGGGACTAACAAGTATGGATTTGATAGTACCTAAATTTGGCGCTGAAGATAATTGGCCAATAGCCACATATGTAAATAGTTCAATCTCAGATATGGCATATGAATATGGTATTACATCTCATAAATTAAAGATTGAAACAATTATTCCTACAGTGAATATAACGATACCACAGTTTGAGTAGATATAAATATGGGACAAAAATCCATCAAGTTAAATTTTATACTTAATGCAAGTTTGTCGATGCTTAATGTAATCTTTCCGCTTCTTACGTATCCTTATGTGTCGAGAACATTAGGACCTGATAATCTTGGAAAGATTAGATTCTTTGCATCTTTCGTTGAATATTTCGTATTATTCTCTCAACTTGGTCTGCCAACATTAGGTGTAAGGGAAGTGGCCAAGGTTAGAGATGATAAGGAAAAACTTAGTAAGTTAGTTCAGGAACTATTAATTATTAACCTGGTAGTGTCAGTTATCTCGTATGTGTTACTTGGCATATGTATGATAACAGTACCAAAGGTTATTGATAACAGGGCCTTGGTTGCAATATTTAGTTTAAATATATTCTTTGGTGCTATAGGCATTGAGTGGATGTACAGAGGACTTGAAGAGTATGGATATATAACTCTAAGGTCTGTAATATTTAAGATTATCAGTGTGATAGCGATATTTATGCTGATTAACGGTGAAGGTGATTATCTAATATATGGAGCAATATTAGTATTTGCAACATCAGGCTCATATATCTGTAATTTTATTCATGCAAAGAAATACATATCATTTAAGCCTACCGGCGGATATGAGTTCGGGAAACATATTAAGAATGCAATGATATTCCTTGGGATGTCAGCTGCAACAACTATATATACAAGTTTAGACAGCCTAATGCTTGGCTTTATGAAAGGTGATACAGAGGTTGGGTATTACGATGCTGCAGTAAGGGTAAAGAATATACTTGTTACGCTGATAACAAGCCTTGGAACTGTTATTCTCCCTAGGACATCGTATTATATAGAAAAAGGGCTTATTGATGACTTCAAGGCAGTCATTGCCAAGGCTCTTGATTTAGTCTGGTGTGCATCATTGCCATGCGTGACATATTGCATTATGTTTGCATATCCTATAATAATGGTGCTGGCCGGAAAAGAATATGAACCATCAGTTACAGCAATGGTAGTAATTACCCCAACTATCTTTCTAATAGGTATGTCGAATATCTTTGGAATACAGATGCTGGTGCCTCTAGGAAAAGAAAAGAGCCTTTTAATTGCAGAGATATGTGGAGCTATAGTGGATTTAATATTAAATGCTATACTAATCCCAAAGTTTGGAGCCACAGGAGCAGCAATAGGCACTTTGGCAGCAGAATTTGTTGTTTTGTTTATCGCTCTTATTGCTCTTGGCAATAACATTGGTCAGGGATTAAAGAGTATTAGTTATATAAAGATTATTATTTCATTGGCTGTGACAAGCATTATAAGTATGCCTATAGTTTGGATTAATATTAGACCGTTATACATTGTCTTAATAAGTGGAGTCACATTCTTTGGGATATATGGTTTGATGCTTCTAATATCAGGAGAAAAGATGGCGAATGAAGCTATAGAGATCATTAAGAATAAAATAAGAAAGTAGTTATACTTGACAATATATGCTATAATCGAAAAGTTGTATTGTTATAAATGGTTGAATAAATATGTATGAGAAAAGAAAATCAATTGAACATTTATTAGCGCTCTTCTCAGATTTTGTGTGCATAATAATAGCCTTTGCTCTTGCAACATATATAAGGTTTCATCAGTGGTTTGCAATTGGCTCGGGACATCAAACCGGTACAATATTATTTATTATTTGTTCAGTTTATCTGGTGCTGGGACTTCTTGTTAATTATTATAAGAATTTCATTAGAAGAGGCTATTTTGATGAGGCGTTGCAGCTTGTATGGCTGGAAATGTCTGTAGCGGCGGTGCTTGCCATACTTATGTATGTACTTAAAGTAGGTAGTGAATTCTCGAGAGCTATATTTGGATATTTCTTTATTTTTCACATATTGTTTGCTTATGCCGGAAGGTTACTGATAAAGAATTATCTTCTTAAGATATACAGAAGAAGTCGGCACAGCAGCAAAATGCTGGTGGTAGTACCGAGAGATAAGTGCGACGAAGTATTAGACAATCTTCTTAAATATAATGAGTGGTATAGAGATATAGAAGGCGTTGCTTTAGTAGGTGATCATGCTAGTGCAGTAGGTGAACTAGTGGCTCATGAGATAAAAGTTGTTGCTACAGGTGATAATCTTATTGATTATGTTACACATCATAAAGTAGATGAAGTTTTCATTACAGATTGTATTGAGCATAATACAGAGCAAATCAAGTTCTGGGTTAAACAGATGCGTGATATGGGTATTCTCGTTGATGTAAACATAGACATATTTAATATGGTTCACTCTGGAAAGAGAACAATAAATAGAGTTGGCAAGTATGCAACGGTGTCATTCGCAAGGAACATTTATTCAACTAGACAGTTTATTGCAAAAAGAGCCTTAGATATCGTAGGTAGTACTGTAGGTCTTGTTATTCTTGGGATATCATATATTTTTGTAGCGCCTTTAATTAAACTTGATTCCAAAGGTCCAGTGTTCTTTGTTCAAAAGAGAGTTGGCAAGAATGGAGAGATATTTAATTTCTATAAATATCGTTCTATGTATATAGATGCCGAAGAACGTAAGGCTGCATTAATGAAAGATAATGAGATGGAAGGACCTATGTTTAAAATGAAGGATGATCCTCGTATAACGAAAGTGGGTAAGTTTCTTCGTAAAACAAGTATTGATGAACTTCCGCAGTTCTGGAATGTATTTAAGGGCGATATGTCATTAGTTGGTACCAGACCACCAACAGAACAGGAATTTAAGGAATATGAAGCTGCACATAAGTGCCGATTAGCTATGGTCCCTGGAATAACAGGCATGTGGCAGGTAAGTGGTAGATCAAATATTAAAGAGTTTGACGATATCATTAAACTTGATATGCAGTATATAGATAACTGGTCTATATGGCTTGATATAAAGATATTGTTCCAAACAGTTGGAGCAGTGTTTACTGGAAGAGGTAGTGAATAAGGAGGGAATAAGTAAAATGGATATCAAAAAAGAAGCAGAAAAGTTAGTAAAGAGCGTCGATAAGGATGATGTTAAGAAAGTAGTAGATAAAGCCCTTGATTCCAAGGCTGCTGACAGTGTTATTGACAAGATTAATGATAAAACCAAGAAGGTTGATATTAATAAATCTGATGTTAAAAAGGCTGTTGATAGTATTTTGAAGTGATGAAATTTTTTGTATATTTACCTCTATGAATCTCGTTTAGACGAGATTCTTTTGATATAATGATGACATATTTTGTGATTAGGGCATATATTAAGTGTTTTAAGTTGTGGAACTATTCCTTTAAGAACGAGTACTCTATCACAAATTTTTTTCTTTTGTTAGAAGGTAAAGCCAAAAACATAATTTGTTAATACAATATTTTCTTGTAATATAGAATTGATGTTGTATTTGTGGTATAATTATCTCCAATTGTAGGTAATAAATGTATGTGATATTTGTATTTTGATTATTAGTAAATCATATTGGATTATTATCCATAATTAAAAGTGGAGAGATATCACAAGTATATAAATTATTTGATATTTGGATGGAGAATTGAAATGTCTCGAATGAAGTTTATGAATACTGAAATTGATAATCTCACTATGGAAGAAACATTAGATAGAATAGATGAATTGATTTGTGAGAACAGGAATGCTTATGTTGTTACTCCTAATGTTGATCATATAGTTCAACTTGAAAGAGGTGGAGAATTAACAGAGGTGTACAAGAACGCTGATTTGATTCTTACAGATGGGAAACCATTAATATGGATATCTAAATGGTATAGAACGCCAATAAAGGAAAAAATAAGTGGATCAGATTTATTCCCATTGCTGTGCGAGATGTCATCTAAAAAAGGATATAAAATGTTTTTCTTGGGGGCAGCGGAAGGAGTTGCAGCAAAAGCTGCAGAGAATCTAACTCAAAGATATCCGGGTCTCCAGGTAGTTGGAACATATTCACCACCTATTGGTTTTGAAAAAGATATAGATGAAATGAGTAAGATTAAAAGCATGATAAAAGACACGTCACCACATATTCTTATTGTTGGTTTGGGATGTCCTAAACAGGAATTGTTCATATTGCACCATAAAGATGAATTGGGCGTTCCACTTTCTTTGGGATTGGGTGCAAGTTTAGATTTTGAAGCAGGCAATATAAAAAGAGCTCCAAAATGGATGGCTAATCATGGTTTAGAGTGGCTGTACAGAATAACGCAGGATCCTAATAGATTGGCGAAAAGGTATCTTGTTGATGATATAAAAATAATTGGGTTGGTATTTAAATATAAAAATAAAGGTAAAAGGATGTAAGTATATGAGAATTGCTGTAGCAGGAACAGGATATGTAGGTCTTTCATTAGCTGTTTTGCTGTCACAACATAATGAGGTTGTGGCGGTTGATATAGTTCCAGAGAAAGTCGACATGATTAACAATCATATATCTCCAATTAAGGATGAATATATTGAAAAATACTTAAGTGAATATGAACGTAGGAATCTAAATTTAACAGCTACACTTGACGGAGCTGGCGCTTATAAAAATGCTGATTTTGTTATTGTTGCCGCACCAACTAATTATGATTCTCAAAAGAATTTTTTTGATACAAGCGCCGTTGAAAAAGTGATTGAGCTGGTTTTAAAATCCTCGGATACAGCAGTGATGATAATCAAATCAACCATTCCGGTTGGATACACCGAGTTGATTAGAAAAAAATATTCTACAAAGCGTATTTTGTTTAGCCCAGAATTCTTGAGAGAATCAAAGGCATTGTATGATAATCTTTACCCTTCTCGAATTATTGTTGGGTGTGATGATGATAACATAGAAGTGGCAAAAATGTTTGGTGACCTTTTGGTTGATGGAGCCGAAAAAAAAGATATTGATGTATTATATATGGGATATACAGAGGCTGAAGCGGTTAAATTATTTGCCAACACTTATCTTGCATTGAGAGTTAGTTTTTTTAATGAATTAGATACATATGCTGAAATGAAGGAATTGACAACAAAGGACATAATTTCAGGGGTTTGTTTAGATCCACGAATTGGCGATTTTTATAATAATCCTAGTTTTGGATATGGAGGCTATTGCTTACCTAAGGATACAAAACAATTATTGGCTAATTATCAGGATGTTCCGGAAAATCTTATTGAAGCTATTGTTGAAAGCAATAAAACTAGAAAAGATTTTATTGCAGATCGAGTTTTGACATTAGCAGGATATCATAATTATAGCGAAGGATATTATGATGCGAATAAAGAAAAAGATGTCACGATAGGAGTATATCGTTTGACAATGAAGAGTAATAGTGATAATTTTCGACAAAGTTCTATTCAAGGTGTTATGAAAAGAATAAAAGCTAAAGGGGCTCAGGTAATTGTATATGAGCCGTCTTTGGATAATAATTCCTTGTTTTATGGCTCTAGGGTTGTGAATGACTTGAAAGAATTCAAAGATAAGTCACAGGCTATAATAGCAAATAGGTATGATTCATGCCTTGATGATGTAAAAGATAAGGTTTATTCAAGAGATTTATTTCGAAGAGATTAATAATATGAATACAAACAATATTGAGGAAGAAACATGGGAAAACAAGATGTAATATTAAGTGGAAAAAATATTTTGGTTACAGGATCCCCCGGGTTTATTGGAGCCAATCTAGTAATAAGGTTGTTAAAAGAGTTGAACGGAGGGATGATAATAAGTTTAGACTCGATGAATGACTATTACGATCCTAAACTAAAAGAGTATCGTTTGTCGAGAATAAACGAAATTGTTCCAGAATCGAAAGTTAAGCACATCTTTATCAAAGAAGATATCTCGGACAAGAATGCAATGGATGAGGTGTTTAGCAATTATAAACCATCGATTGTTGTTAATCTTGCTGCTCAAGCAGGAGTAAGATATAGCATAGAGAATCCTGATGCGTACATAAATAGTAATATTCTAGGTTTCTATAACATATTAGAATTATGTCGCCGATATCCAGTTGAACATTTGGTATATGCGTCATCATCCTCTGTTTATGGAGGCAATAAAAAGGTGCCTTTTTCAATCGAAGATAATGTTGATCATCCGGTTAGTCTATACGCGGCAACAAAAAAATCTAACGAGTTGTTAGCTTACTCTTATTCAAAATTATATAATATACCAACAACGGGATTAAGGTTTTTTACAGTATATGGTCCTGCAGGAAGACCAGATATGTTCTATTTTTCTGCAACAGAAAAACTAAAACGTGGCGAAAAAATACAGATATATAATTACGGAAATTGTAAAAGAGATTTTACATATATAGATGATATTGTAGAAGGAATTTATAGAGTGATGCAAAAAGCACCAGCTGGTGAAAATGAGGATGATGGAACGAAATCTCCAACATATTCTATTTATAATATTGGTGGCGGTAATCCTGAGAATCTCCTTGACTTTGTAGATGTTTTACAGAAAAAACTTGTTGAAGAAGAGGTCCTTCCTAAAGATTACAATTTCGAGTTGCACAGAGAATTGATTGGAATGCAACCCGGGGACGTACCAACAACATTTGCGGATACAAAATCTTTAGAAACTGATTTTGGCTTTGTGCCTAATGTGGGTATTGAAATTGGACTTGGGAAATTTGCACATTGGTATAGAGAGTACTATCAATAATTTAGATATGATAGGCTATTGGGGATAAATATGAAAAATAGAGTTATGCTTATTATGCCTGGGTTATTTGTAGGTGGGGCTGAAAAACAGTACAGATATATTATGGAATCGATATGTGAAGAGTTTTCTGTGACTGTGTTGTTACTTAATAGACCATTACTTGGGCATGAAATAGAAACAGAGTCTTTTATAAAAGAACATGGGGATATTGATTTTGTTCAGTTAAATGGCGATGCTCTTAATAAAGAAAAATCGGGGATAGTTATTCGCAAAATAAGCAAGTTTCATTCCTTGTGCATACAGCATATTTGGTTGCGGTTAAATTTAAAAAAGTACAATGTTGATATTGTTATGTTTTCTTACTTGACGCAATTGCTAGAAACTAAACTATTTTGTAAAAATCATGTGAAGGTTGTGTTTAATGAGAGAAATACAGGACGCCAAATTTGTGATAAAGATTACAAAATTAAACTATTAAAACAGTGTAATCAAGTCGTTTGTAATTCGAAGTATGCTTCTAGTTTTCTAAACGAAAAAGCAAATGTTTCTTCCTTAGTGATTAATAATGGGATAGTCTTTACTCAGATAGATAAGGTTGAACACAATAAATATGTAATACTTATTCCGGCTAGGGTTAACAAAATAAAGAATCAAAAAATAGTTGTGGAATCTTTGATACGACTTAAAGAAAAACATGGTAGTGAGTTAGTAAAAAATATTAATTGTATTTTTGCAGGGAGTATAGAGGATTTAAGTTATCAAAATGAAATGGTTGAATTGATAACAGGTAATAACCTAGACGTTGTTTTCTCTGGTTTTGTCGGGAATATTAAAGAACTATATTCAAAAACAGATTTAATTATTCTTCCATCGCTTGAAGAGGGGACGCCTAACATTTTATTGGAAGCGTATGCATATTCCATTCCGAGGCTTATATCAGATATACCAATGAATAGGGATTGCATTATAGATTCGGATGAGTTGTTCAATCCTAATTCTTCGGAAGAATTGGCTTGCAAAATTTTTGACAAAATGCAAAATCAGGGAAGTGTTAATTCGTGTAAAGAACTTAAATACTTGATTGATAACTATGGAATTGAAAAAATGAAAGCAACTTATCTTAAAGTAATTAATGAAGTTATATAAGATAGTTAAAAATAGGAGTGTTTGATGAAAACGATATTGTTTGATTTATACAATTCCCAACCTTTTAAACAATCAAAATATCATGGTGGTGGGGAATATATAAAAACCATTTTTAAATATTTGGTAGATAATAAACTTGATCAAATTAATTTGGTTACTTTTTTTGATAAGGATAAATTCCTTGATGAATATATTTTAAAACTAATTGAAGATAATAATATTAAATGCTTTTATATTAAAGAGTTACAAGAAATAAAAAACATATTTCCAAAGATACACATAGATATTCTATATTCAGGAATACCGTACTATTACAAAAAAGAATGGTTCCCCAAGAATTTGGTGTTTAAAGGAACAATTCATGGCTTGAGATATTTAGAAAAGCCAACGGATCAGTATGCTCCTTTATACTTTGTTGGAATGGAGTCTTTGAAAGAAAGAGTAAAATTGATTTTCAAAGAGCAATTTAGAAGAAAAAAATATAATGAATTTAAAAATCTGATCACAATTATTGATGAAATGATTATTGTTTCAAATCATTCTTATTTTTCTCTAGTAAGTTTTTTTCCGGAAGTATTGAAAAAAAAGAATTATGTTCTGTATACTCCTTCAAAACAGTACAATTATTGTGAACAAAGTGAAACAGATTATGATTTTCCATATATTTTACTTATGGGTGGAAATAGATGGGAAAAAAATTGCTATAGAGAAATAATGGCTATTGAAAATTTATTTAAAAAGGGATTAATAAAAGACTATAAAGTTGTAGTGATTGGTCGAGTGACAAATAAAATTACTAAAAAAATTCGTGATTTAGATAAATATATTTTTAAAGATTATGTAGGTTCAAATGAATTAGAAAAATTATTTAAATTTACTGAATTGTTTATGTATTGTTCACTGAATGAAGGGTTTGGGATGCCACCATTGGAAGCGATGAAATACGGAAAAACATGCATAGTTTCTGGAGTGTGTTCGCTTCCTGAAGTATGTGGGAATGCGGTGTATTATGTTAATCCGTACGATATAAATGAAATTTCAGGAAGAATATTAAATGCCTTGAGATACAAGATTAATATAAAAGAAGTTGTTAAAAGAGTAGAAGATATAAGAAGAAAACAGGATGAAGATTTAGAAAAAACATGTGAAGTAATAATAAAATGAGTGTGATTAGGATGATTTTTGTATGATAAAAAACAAAAAAGATTTAGAAGCATATTTAAAAGCTGATAAAGAACAATTGGGGATTGTGCGCAGTATACCTCGTCCTTTTACAGACGAAATTTGGAAATATGAAATTGTTTTGAGAAAATATGAATATTGGTTGAATCGTAAGCAGAATATAGTTAGTATTATTATGAAAAATGTCTATAAATTAATTTTTCATCGACTATCTATAAAACTGGGTATTTTTATTGGACCTAATACATGTGGAAAAGGATTATGTATAACGCATCCTAATTGTATTCAGATTAATTGGAAGGCTTCAGTAGGTGAAAACTTAAGAATTCAAGAAGGCGTCACAATTGGGGGGAATCTTGGAGGTGTTCCTAAAATTGGTAATAATGTTTTTGTGGGTTCTGGGGCAAAAATAATTGGTGATGTTTCTATTTCAGATGGAGTTGCAATTGGCGCAAATGCAGTTGTTGTAAAAGATATTTTGGAACCCAATATAACTGTAGCAGGTGTTCCTGCAAAAAAAATTAGTAACAAAGGTTCTAAAGGATTTATTAGAAGTCATTAAAAAGGTTTAAGAGAGTATTAAATGACGAATCTACAAAAAAACAAAGTGTCTAAAACTGAATTGTTAATATACTTTATTATGACGCCCTTTTTATTACCTAGGGGTTTTAGCGAGTATTTCTATATCTATAAAACGGTATGCACAATATGGATTTATTTATCTGCTTTAATTATACTAATGTTTTTTTTATTATATATTAAAGAAAAAAAGTTTAGGATTAAAAGAAATATTAAATGGATGATTACGTATTATTCATATTTGGTTATAGATACAGTTATTATTCAAAACACCATTCATGAAGGTTTTCAAAAAATGTTTATTACGCCTATTCTTTGTTTGGGTTGTATGATTTTTTTGGAAAATAAATTTGAAGTTTTTTTTGAATGTATTTCGAGTCTTTTAATCTTTTTTATGGGATTAAATATATTTGTTTTTAACCCAATTTTTTTTGATAGTTTTTTTGACCCTTCAATAAAAATATTATTTTTAGGCCATGTACAAATATGTTCACAAATAGGGATGCTTGGGTTAATAACTTCATATGTTATTAAAAGAGTTAGTAATAAAAAAGCAAAACCATTTGTTTTATTGGTATTGTCGCTAATAACTATGGCGATGGCTAAGACGGTTTTGTCTATTGTTTGTTTGAGTCTCTTTTTTGTATATATTATTATTCAAAAGTTCTTCTCTAAAAAAAGAATATTAGTCAATTATAAAATATTGTTTACTGCATTTTTTTTATTGAATATATCTTTATTTATTTTTTTAAGAAGGAATAATTGGAATTTTTCAAAGTTAGGACTAAGTACTTCGTTGCATGGAAGGCTTGTTATTTGGCAACAGATATTTGAACTATTAAAAGATAGATGGGTCTTTGGATATGGAACATATGGATATAGAATATTTGTATATTGGAATGAATGGGTAGATGTTGATGGGATGATTTATGCGCATAACCAAATTCTTCAAACTTTGCTTGATGGAGGCTTGGTATTGTTGGTGCTATTTCTATTAATGATTTGTGGATATATTTCTGCAGTTAAATATAGAATGTTAGACATAGGAATGGGTAATATTTTGTCATTAGTGCTTGGCTCTTATTTTTTAATAATGATTATTGAAAGCCCATGTGAATACTATTATATTTTTGTGCTTTTAAGTATAATGCCTTATTTGCATAAGAGTTCAATGAAGATTAATAGTGATTTAAATGGTACAGGTTTGTATTTGGAGAAAAAATGTATTCGTTAATTGTGGTAGATTATTGTTCTATAGAACAATCAATTGAGTATGTGGAACATATATGGAGTGTTTTAAGTGAAAAAGATAACATAAAATTCATTATAGTTGATAATTCTCCATATATCCAAGAAGAAATAATAATATCTAGGGGATATATAAGATCTGATGTTAAAGTGATTTATAATAAAAAATGCTATTTTTATTATAAAAATGATATTAATATATGTTACTGTTATTCTGAAGAAAATCTTGGCTTTGCAAAAGGCAATAATTTTGGTACGATTATTTCGGATGAGTTATTTGGCAGTGAATATTATATTGTTAGTAATAATGATTTGAAAATAGATGGAGAATTGAATCTTTCGTTATTTGAATCGTTGTTTAAATATAATCCTGAAATTGCAGTTATTGGACCTAAAATTGTTGGTAAGAATGGAACAATCCAGAGCCCACATAAAAGAGTTTCAGCTTTTAAAAGATTGATCGCATATTATTGGCTTTGTCGGTGGCCTTTTTATATTAATATTGATTATGATTATACTGGCAATAGTAAGGAGTGCTATCGAGTAATGGGGTGTTTTATGATAATAAGTGCGCAAGCATTTAAGGCGGCTGGAAGATTTGATTCTAACACCTTCTTGTTTTTTGAGGAATCAATTTTAAGTGAGAGATTACAGAGGATTGGTTTTAAAACATACTTTTATAATGATTTGACAGTTGTTCATGAACATAGTGCTACAATAAAAAAAATGAATTCTTTAATAAAAAGTGAAAAATTAGTTTTTGAATCGGGTTGTTATTATTATAAAATGTATCGAAATACTCCTAAAATACTCATAGAATTCGCTAAAGTAAATTTTAATTTTTATCTTTTGTCTTTAAAAATTAAGCTTGTGCTAAAAAAATATTTGATTTGAAGAATGTGTTGTTTATGTTTAATATAGACTTGATTATAGATGATTTGTTTTATTTCCGATATTAACTATAATGTTTTATTGTATATAGTGTTGATTATACAGTTTTCATTGGATATATTTTCAATTGATTGACTTTTTTATTAATATTGAGATTATTCTAACTGAGGCTAGATGTTGTATGAAAAATAAATTTAGTAAAGAATCAGATATGATTGATTACGATGAAGTGGATATTACTTTTTTAGTGCTAACTTATAACTCTAATTTACACAAATTGTTTGTCACTCTTAATTCAATTATTTCTCAAAAAAATATTAGATATCAGTTGGTTATTTCTGATGATGGCTCTGAGCTATTTGATAAAACTGCAATTGAGGAATTTCTAATTAAGAATAAAGTTACGAATTATATTGTCAAAACTTTAAATGAAAACGTTGGAACGGTTGGTAACATACGTAATGGATTGTGTTTTTGCAAAAGCGAGTATGTAAAATTGCTAAGTCCAGGTGATTATTTATATGGTGTAAATATAGCAAGAGAATGGTTGGATTGTATAAAAAAAAATAACGCATCAGTTTGTTTTGGTGAATGCATTTATTATAATTACTATAATAATGAATTGGTTCCTGTTTCGATGTATTCTAGTCCGCAAATAAATGATAAGTTTTATAAAGGAAGGTGGGAGTATAATTATCTTATTTTTGATGATAGGTGTATAGGGGCCTGTGTGTTATTAAAAACAGAATTATTAAAAGAATATATTGAATTAATATATGGAAAAATAAAGTATACGGAAGATAATATTTATAGAATTATGGCGTATAAATGTGAAAAGGCGTGTTATTTAAGGAAGGAATCACTTCTCTATGAATACGGAACAGGCATTTCTACTTCGGGTAGTCAAAAATGGGAGGAATTAATAAAAAAAGAATTTTTAATTGCGGATGAAATAATGATGAATATACCAATTAATGATTATTTTTTAGAAAATAATTTTAAGCGAAAGGTAGATCAGCAAAGTGAAACAAACAGAATAAAGAGAAGGTTTAAATATTTATTTATTAACGGTGTTATTTATAATAAAATTAGATGTTTAAAGAAAAAGAAAACAAGTACGGTGATTGATATGGAATATGTTCATAAAATTCATTGTCTTAATAATATTATGAAAGGTGATGATGCTGTATGCAGGTAATAAAATACGTTTTTCAACCCCATGGTGATGAAAGAGGACAGTTAGTTTCATTGGAAGAATTCAAAGATATTCCTTTTAAAATAAAAAGAGTATACTATATGTATGATACTGCTAAGGGAGTGATTAGAGGGTTTCATGCTCATAAATCGCTACAACAGATATTGGTTTGTATACATGGTAGTTGCAAGATAAAACTTGATAATGGAAAAGAAAGTAAAATAATACCACTTGAAAAACCGTATGAAGGTGTTTATGTTTCTAATGCTATGTGGAGAGAGATGTTTGATTTTAGCCCTGATGCTGTGCTTATGGTTTTAGCTTCTGAACTATATGATGAATCAGATTATATAAGAAATTATGATGAATTTTTAGAGTATGTTAATAATTGTGGAGATAAAAAAAACGTAGATGAGGTATAGAATGAAAGTTCCTTTTGTTAGCTTTGTTCCGATGGAAAATGAATTAAATGAACAATTAAGAGACGCTTTTGAACGCGTATTTTCTCGCTCGTGGTATATTGATGGAGCTGAAGATGATTTGTTTGAAAAAGAGTTTGCGATATATATTGGGGTGAAATATTGTATTGGCGTTGGTAATGGGCTAGATGCGTTGATGCTTTGTCTTAAAGCATTAGGAATTGAAGAAGGAGATGAGGTGATTGTTCCATCAAATACATATATTGCAACCGCGTTAGCTGTTACGTATGTTGGAGCCAAACCAGTATTTGTAGAACCAATAATCGATACATTCAATATTGATCCTTCAAAAATTGAAGCAGCAATTAATGAACATACTAAGGCTATTATGCCAGTTCATCTTTACGGACAAGCATGTGATATGGATCCAATTATGGATATCGCAAAGAAATATGACTTGAAGATTGTGGAAGATTGCGCTCAGGCGCATGGAGCTACATATAAAGGCAGAAAAGTTGGTACATTTGGTGATGCTGCTGGATTTAGTTTCTATCCTGGTAAAAATCTTGGAGCACTTGGTGATGCAGGCGCGGTTGTTACAAATAATAAAGAACTAGCAGACAAAGTACGTGCCTTGGGTAATTATGGTTCTGATTTTAAATATCATCACATATATAAAGGAAATAATAGTCGTCTTGATGAACTACAGGCAGCGTTCCTTTTAGCAAAATTACCGCTTTTGGATAAAATGAATGCAGAAAGAAGAAGAATTGCAAATAGGTATTTGCAAGAAATAAAAAATGATAAGATACAGCTACCATTGGTGCCCAATTATACTGTTCCTGTATGGCATATATTTGCGATTCGTTGCAACGAAAGAGACAGACTTGGAGCTTATTTAGATAATGAAGGAATATGTACAAATAAGCATTATCCAATTCCTATACATCTTCAGGACTGTTATAGCGAATTGGGATATGGAATGGGAGCATTCCCAATAGCAGAGGAAATAAGTAATACGGAGTTAAGTATTCCAATGTACTATGGATTGACAAATGAAGAAGTAACATATGTAATAGATAGAATTAATTCGTTTAAATAATAGATTAGAGAAATATGGTTTGAGGTATATATGAATACAATAAAAAGGGAAAGACAATCAAATATTGAGGTTCTGAGAATCTTTTCTATTATTGGTGTTATTGTGCTTCATTATAATAATAGATTGTATGGAAACGCATTTGGTATAACAGATAATATTGTTATTAATCATTTTGCCCTGATTTTGTTGGAGTCTCTTTGCATTTGTTCTGTGAATGTATTTATTATAATATCGGCTTACTATTTATCGAAAAGCAATAGAAGAAATATAATACGTATAGTTGATCTTTTTATTCAGGTGATTGTTTTTTCGGTCGTAAAATACTTAATTAGTGCAAGGGCAAATATCACTTTAAAAGGACTAATATGTTCGTGTATTCCCAATAACTATTTTGTTACATTGTATGCTACATTATATATTATATCTCCACTGATTAACACTTTCCTAGACTTTCCGAAAATTGATAAGAAGAAAGTTGTAATCATAACAAGCATTGCTTTTCTTTAATACCTTTTATTGTTGATACTTTTAGTTTTTGGCTTGGTAAATCATTTAATGGTTTAAGTACAATTGGGGCATATGGAAATCAGTGGGGATATACCATTGTTAATTTTACTTTATTGTATATTTTAGCATCTAATATTGATTGTATACCTCAAATTAAAATGATATGGTTGATGGTTTTGAGTTTTATTTTGGTTATATTTATTGTATGCTTGGCATATTGGAATGAAGATATTGCATGGGAGTACTGTAGCCCATTTGTAATTATTTTGTCACTTTGTATTTTTATGATTTTTCAAAAAATTGATATTGGAAGTATAAAGATAGTTAATGAGATGAGTGGTTCTGTATTTACATGTTTTTTAATACATGGATATTTTATTCCACATATTAATATTGAATTTTTTGCTACAAAAAATGTTATAGTAATGATTTTACATATTATGATTTCGTCAATTATTATATACTTTGTTTCCTATTTAGTATGGAAAGCGTATATCTTTATTTATAAAATGCTTACTGACCGAATTGACAAGTCAAAATTGGATTTTGATTTTTATAAGTAATATTTTCGTCTTACTATATTTTTGGTGATGTTAGGAAAATAGTTTCAAGAGGTTGATTAAATGAAACTTAGAAAGTTAGAAAAAAAAGATGCCAGTTTAATGCTTGAATGGATGCATGACGATTTTGTAGTACATGATTTACGAACAGATTTTGCATCAAAAACAATTGAAGATTGTTTGTCTTTTATAGAGAATTCAAATAATACAAAAACAGATCTTCACCTTGCAATCGTGGATGATAATGATGAATATATGGGGACGGTTAGTCTCAAAAATATTAATAATGAATCTGCAGAGTTTGGTATTACAGTTCGAAAAATTGCAATGGGAAAAGGCTTTTCTAGTTATGGTATGTCAGAAATAATAAAGATTGGAAAAGAAAAAAAGAAATTGAAAAAAATATATTGGTGTGTGCATCCTGATAATCATAGAGCTGTGCGTTTTTATGAAAAGAAACACTACAGACATGTTTTGGCACCTGATGAAGCTTGTGGATATACAGAGAATGAGAAAAAGGAATATATTTGGTATGAAGTGTAGATATGTAAGAACAAGATTTCATGAAAGGTATATTTGCCATAGATGAAAATATTAAAAGAAAAGTGGACAAAAACACCTATTGCGGTTAAAGCTTCAACGTCATATGCGATATGTAGTGTTTTACAGAGATGTCTGTCATTTATTACGCTCCCACTATTTACACGTCTTCTTTCGACTGAACAATATGGTCAACTTACTATTTACCAGTCGTGGAGTGGAATACTATCAATTTTTCTTACCTTGAATCTTGCGTATGGATCATTTTCTACAGCGATGGTTAAATACGAAAAGGATAGGGATGGATATATTTCGGCCGTGGAAGGAATATGCCTAGGATTAGCTGGGATGTTTATGGCAATATATCTACCTTTGCGGGGATTGTGGAACAAACTGTTTGAACTCCCTACATTGATGATGTGTCTAATGGTTATAGAGTTACTAGGATCGACAGCTATTCAATTGTGGAGTGGAAAAAAGAGATTTGAATTCAAGTATAAAAGTGTGGTATGTGTTACTCTTTTAATGTCAATACCTTCTCCAATTATTGCATATTATTTGGTTATTAGTACCACGGAGAAAGGATATGCAAGAATCCTTGGGTATTCATCTGTAACTGTGTTTGTCGGAGGAATATTTTATGTTTTTAATGCATTAAAAGGAAAAAAGATATTTTATAAAGAGTATTGGAAATATGCTCTTGGATTTAATTTGCCATTGTTGTTTTATTATTTATCCCAGGTGGTTTTCAATCAAAGTGATCGAATAATGATAAGCCATATGGTAGGAAAAGATAAAGCAGCTATATATGGGGTGGCTTACTCTCTTGCAACAATTTTGACATTCGTTTTGAATGCTATAAATAATTCGTATGTTCCGTGGTACTATGGTAAAATAAAAGAAGGAAAGCAAGAAGAAAATAAAAAAGTATCTTTGATAATAGCTTTAATTATGTCTGTTCTCTTATCTGGTGTGATATGGTTTGCGCCAGAGATTATATCGTTATTGGCTGGTGAAGAATATGTAGAGGCAAAGTTTGTTGTTCCTCCTGTTGCAATTAGTATTCTCTTGCTTTTTTATGCGCAATTATTTATTAATGTTGAGTTCTATTACGAGGAAAAAAAGAAATTAATATGGGCTTCTTTATGGGCTGCTCTTATCAATCTGCTTTTGAATTGGGTATTCATAAGAAAATTTGGTTTTGTTTCTGCGGCATATACTACATTGGCGAGTTATGTTATATTTGTGATAGCCAATTATTTGGCAATGAAAAAGGTTTTGAATGAAAAAGGAATAAAGGATGATGCATACAATTATAAAATGTTAATTATGCTTTTCGTAGTTTTTTGTTGCGTATCTATTATTGGAGTATGTATATATAATAGTTTTGTAATTAGAGTTATAATTGCAAGTGTGGTAATGATTGGTGTTCTGTTAAAGGGTAAGTCTATACTTTGTATTATTCGCTCAATAAAGAAACGGACATAAGATATAGTGAGCCACATTATTTATATTTGCTTTGAAATGTTTGCTAGGAAAATTGGGGACTAGTATCGTTATTTACAATATTTATATTTGATGTAAAAAAACATTCTTTATTGGAATTTTACAGTAAGGATTAAAAAGCATTGTTGTAAATGAAAGTGTTTAGTGACTTTTTTGATGATTAAAATATACATAAGGATATTATATAATGAATAAGGAAAAATTAAAGAAGATAAAAGTGCTTTATTTTCCGTATAAAGCAATAAAAAATATAGTGTTTGGAACCGTTTACTATACTCACTATATAAGTTCGCTTTTACATATAAAGAAAAACAAAAAAAGAGTACAAGAAAAGATTGAGAGAAAAGAAGTATTAAAGGTCATATTTATTGTTCAGTATATACCTGGTTGGAATAAACTTGAACCAATATATACCAAAATGAAAAAAGATGACAGATTTAATCCAATAATTCTATGTGTTCCGCTAAATATACAAAATAATAAGTTGATGGATGATAAAGGGAATGATACATATAGATATCTTGTAGAACGTGGGTATGAAGCTGTTGACGCTTTGTTAGAGGATGGCAATTGGTATGATTTAAAAAAAATACAACCTGATTATGTATTTCATTCTCGGCCTTATAATTATTTTATGCCTACAGTTTATACAAGTAATACAATTGTAAAGTATGCTCTAATATGTAATGTTCTTTATGGCGCATGTCTTACAAAAAATGGCTTAGATGTTACGTTGAATAAGAATTATTTTAGAGATGTTTATATATATTTCGCATTTGATAAAAGTGAAGTAGATTATTTTCAATATAGATACAGACTGGGAACCAAACTTAAAATTCAAAGAAGCTTGCCGTGTGGCGCTATAGGACTGGAACAAATGTTAGAAGCAAGAACTGCGAAAACGGTTAATTCTTTTAGAAAAACGCTTCTTTGGACCCCAAGATGGTCAACAGATTTATATGTTGGTGGTAGCAATTTTTTTAATTACAAAAATGATATTATTAAATTGGCAAATAAATATCAGGATATTTTATTTATTATAAGGCCACACCCATTGATGTTTGATAATTTTATTAAAACAGGGGAAATGACAAAAAGTGATGTTGAAAAGTTCAAAAAGCTCTGCAAAGAGGAGAATAATATAATATTAGATGAGTCAAAAGAGTATTCAGATAAGTTCTGGAATAGTGATTTTTTGATAACAGATGCATCGGGTATAGTTCCTGAATACTTTATAACCCAAAAACCAATTATGTATTGTCATACGAATGCTAAGTTTGAATATTTAGATTATGCAGATGATTTAATACGGTCTTGTTATGAAGTGAATAATAAAAGTGATTTATATAAATATTTTGATGAATTGGTAAATGCAGAAGATTCAAAAATGAATAAAAGATTGGCTTGTATAAACCAATATTTTAGCAGTGCTAATAATAATAGTAACAATGTTTTGGAGGCATTAGTTGGTTGTGTTTTATGAAAAGAATAATAATTGTCAAGTTCACAAGTATTGGTTTTGTGCTTTGCTTATGGCCACTTTTGATTGACAATAATGTTTTGTATATTAACTTATGTTGGACATACGGATAAATTACTTTTATGATAGAATTTGTTGTTAAAATAGTTTTGGCTTTGGAATGTTTTTTTTATTATACATAATAATCAATTGAACTATCACATTATTGCACTGAAGATAATATGCTATTTATAGGGTAATTAATTGTGGAGTTGTTTTTATCACATAGGCGTGTATAATGAGGTATTTAATCATTTATCATATTAAAATATTTAGAAAAACGGGAGAAAGAAAATATGAAAATTGAAGATTACAAATTATTTACTATTGGACCTACTCAAATGTATCAAAGTACACTT
Source organism: uncultured Lachnospiraceae bacterium (assembly GCA_902789665.1). GTDB lineage: Bacteria > Bacillota > Clostridia > Lachnospirales > Lachnospiraceae > UBA3766. The sequence continues at coordinate 136,903 of CADAOY010000002.1, forward strand.
GAAGTTAGGAAGCATGTTGTGCCTTATTTTAGAACGGCTGAGTTTTCCAATTTAATGCTTGATAATGAAAGGTTAATCAAAAAACTCCAGTTTGCAAATGAAGAATCAAAAGTTGTTTTTCTAACAGCGTCTGGAAGTGGAGCGATGGAGGCCTCTGTTATTAATTGTTTTGATGGTAGTGATAAGTTGTTGATTATTTCTGGCGGCACCTTTGGTGAACGATTTGAAAAAATCTGTGAAATACATAATATTCCATTTGAGGCTTTAAAACTTGGAGCAGATGAAGAGTTGAAAGCATCTCATTTTGATGAATTCAATAACAAGGGTTTTACTGGATTGCTTGTTAATATTGATGAGACATATACTGGACAATTATATGATATCAATATAATAAAAGATTTCTGTGAGAGAAATGATATGTATCTGGTTGTTGATGCTATTAGTTCATTTTTGGCAGACCCATATTATATGGAGCAAAATAATATTGATGTCACAATTGTAAGTTCTCAAAAAGGTTTATGTTTAGCACCAGGTCTTTCAATTATCACACTTAGTCCACGAATGGTGGATAAAATAAATAAGATCGATGTTAAATCATTATACTTCGATTATAAGGATTATTTTAAGAATATGGAACGTGGACAAACTCCATTTACTCCTGCTGTGGGTGTTTGCTTTGAATTAAATGATATGCTTCACAAAATAGATGAGCAGGGAATTGAAGACAGGATAAAAGAAGTTAAAGATAGATGTGATTATTTTAGAGGTAGGATTAGTTCATTGCCTATCCACCTTCCGTCATATCCTTTGTCTAATGCAATATCGCCAATTAGGTTTGAAAAAGATATTGCTATGGACTTTTTTGTGTATTTGAAAGACAAAAAGCATATTATGGTTAATCCTGTAGGGGGAGAATTAGGAAAGCGAAGTATACGCGTTTCACATGTAGGAGATCTTGTTAACGATGATTATGATTATTTGATAGATGAAATAAAGAAATATTTTGAAATGTAAGGGGAAGGATAGAATGGATGATGCCATAAAAAAAGAATTTCTTCAGTTTTGCAAGGAGATTGCTCCAGAAGCAAACTTTGTTTTTATGAATCCCAAAGAAGCAGTTTTTGAGGAATGTGTTAAAATGAATTGCTTTTATTGTGGCAAGTATGGTCGTAATTGGAGATGCCCACCTAATTTGCCAGATTTAGACTATCCTAGGATGTTTGCTGAATATGATGAGGGATTGTTTGTGTATTTTACTTTTGATGTAACAAATAAAACCCAATTTGAGAGCATTCGTTCGGAATCAAGTGTCGTATTGCATAAGGCATTGTTACAAATTGAGAAATGGTTTTATAATCACAATTGTTCAACTGCAATATCATTTGGCGCAGGAAGTTGCAAACTATGTAAAGGTGGTTGCGGAAAAGATAGATGCAACAATCCATATATGTCTCGAAGTCCGTTAGAGTCAACTGGAGTAAATATTGTTAAGACAGCAGCCAAGTTTGGAATTGATGTCAAATTTCCAACAGATGATACATTAATGAGACTTGGGTTAGTAATGTGGCAGGAACCAGAAAAAATAGAAGGGAGTATATAAAAATGAAATATATATTTATGGTGGCGGGAAAAGGAACTCGATTACAACCACTTACTTTAAAACATCCTAAATCAATGTATAAATTGGACGAGCAAACTACTTTACTTCAGAGAATGGTGCGTTTAATAAAGAAACATGATAAAAATGCGGATGTTGTGATAGTGACAGGTCATATGCATAGAGCAATAGAAGAACAGATAGATGGTGCAACATTTGTTTATAATCCATTTTATGAGGTTACAAATTCGATTGCATCATTATGGTTTGCTAAGGAACATCTTGATGCTGATAACATAGTTCTTATTGATGGTGACATTGTAATGTCTGATGAACTTGTTAAAGATGTGATGTGTCAACCAGTTGATAAACCATTAGTTCTCGTTGACAGTTCGATTAAGACTGATGGGGATTATAATGTGGAAGTTTCTGGCGACCAGGTGCTAGTTATGAGTAAAGATTTAGATAATTACTATGGTGAATATGCTGGCGTGACGAAACTTGATCATAAGAGCGCTTTATTAATGAGAGAAGAAATGGATAATATGATTGAGGAAGGCTTTTATGATCAGTGGTATGAGAATGCACTAGTTCAATTGATTTTTAAGAATGATTTTAAACTATATTATACAGATATTTCTAATTATGATTGGACTGAAGTGGATTCAGTAAATGATTTATTATTAGCTAAGCGTATACATACTCAGGATTAGTAAGTATCGAAGAATGAAAGAAAGCAAAGTGACAAGAGTAATTACATATGGAACATACGATTTACTTCATTTTGGACACATAAGGTTGTTGGAACGTGCTAAAGCACTGGGTGATTATCTGATTGTAGGTATTACATCTGATGATTATGACAGGAGTCGTGGAAAAATTAATGTCCAGCAGTCGTTAATGGAACGTGTTGAAGCAGTACGTGCCACAGGGCTTGCAGATGAGATAATCGTAGAAGAATATGAAGGCCAAAAAATAGATGATATCAAACGCCATAGTGTGGATATTTTTGCTATAGGATCTGATTGGATTGGAAAGTTTGATTATCTTGATGAATATTGTAAAGTTGTGTATCTAGATAGAACAGAGGGTGTATCTAGTTCTGAGATAAGGACAGTAGATAGAAGGATTAGGCTTGGGTTGATAGGCGGAAACGAGAGTAATATCCTTTTGAAATATGTTAGTGAGAGTAATCTAGTAAATGGTATTATCATTTCTGGTATTATGTTTGAAAATGATGCAATTGATTCGCGACTTGCAAGTTTGCCGAGATATATAAATTATGGTGAATTACTAGATAATAGTGATGCTGTTTATATTATTTCTAATCCAACTGAACATTATAATCAAATAAAAACGGCATTAAATCGTGGAAAACATGTGATATGCGAGTCGCCAATAGCAATAGGCGATAGGAAAGTTTCTGAATTATTTGATTTGGCGGAAAAGAAAAAGGTAGTATTATTAGATGCTATAAAAACGGCTTATTCGACAGCATATGATCGTTTGATGCTTATGGCAAAAACTGGTAAAATTGGTAAAATTGTGTCTGTTGATGCTACGTGCACGAGTTTACGAGAGGTGACTGATTTGGAAGTTCCTACAGCTTGGAATAGTATATGTGGCTGGGGACCAACTGCGATGCTGCCAATTTTTCAGTTGTTTGGAACAAATTATAAAAAAATAAATATTTCATCATATTTTTTAGATGAGAAGAATGCTTATGATTTGTTTACGCATATTGATTTTCAATACGCTGATGGTGTTGCAACACTTAAAGTTGGTAGAGGGGTGAAATCAGAAGGCGAATTGATAATATCTGGTACAAAAGGATATATTTATGTACCAGCGCCGTGGTGGAAAACAGATTATTTTGAAATTAGATATGAGAACTCAAGTGATAATAAGAGATATTTTTATCAACTAGAAGGTGAAGGTATAAGATATGAGTTGGTTGCATTTGTTAAAGCGATTGAATTAAAGAAAAATTATTCTTATATTAGTAAAGATGTATCTATAGGTATAGGTAGGGTTGTAGGAGATTTTTACGATAAAAACAACATGTTGGTGATTGGATAAGTTTATTTTTGATTCTTACATCGGAATGAGCCAATCCTGATTGTTAATTTAACACAGAATATTTTTTTTGATAATCAAAGTTTTTTAGGGTTTGGCAAACTTTTTTAGGGTATGACTTTAGGGGCTGATAAGGTTAAGGCTTGGCGAACGCCAGTGGCTCACTTTTATAGTAGCATTTATAATGAGCATCACGTTCACCAGTATGTTTCTAAGAAAAACAATGGTACTATCGTCAAGGCTCCAAGACCGGTTGATTTGTTTAGAAACAGCATTGCAACTCCCGCTCTTGTTGCTTCAATCATAAACGGCAAATATGTTAATGCTCTTCCTCTGGAAAGGCAATCCAGAGCTTATAAAGCCAATGGCATCAATCTAAACTCTAATACAATGGCTAACTGGGTTGTTAACAGTACTGAATCTTACTTTTCTCTTGTTTACGACAAAATACACAATCTCATATATGACAGCAAGGTAATTCACGCAGACGAAACGCCAACCAAAGTTATGCGAATAAACGGCAAAGCAGTTCCTAACGGTAAGAAAACATACATGTGGGTATACTGTAGTAATCCTATCAGTAATTCGCCACCTATTGTTCTGTATGATTGGCAGCCATCCAGAAAAACGGATCATCCGAGAGAATTTCTTAAAAATTATTCCGGCACCGTGGTTACAGACGGATACCAAGTATATCATAAACTTGGTAAAGAAAGCCCTGATTTAAACATTGCCGGTTGTTGGGTTCATGCAAGAAGGCCATTCGCTGAATTCATCAAATCCGTCAAGCCTGAAGTTGCCAAAACTTCTATAGCCGGTGAGGCATACGATATGATAACCCAGATCATGAATGAGGATAACAGTTATGATGACTTATCCCCATCTAACAGAAAGAAACAACGTCAAAAGAATCTTAAAGATAAAGTTGACGCTTACTTTGCGTGGGTGAAAATAAAATATGAACAAGTCACCAAAAACAGTGCTATCGGTAAGGCATTAGGATACAGCATAAACCAGGAAGAATACCTTCGCAAGTTCTTATCTGACGGAAATATACCTATAGATAATAACATTGCCAAAAGGGCTATAAGACCGTTCAATATTGGACGTAAAAATTTCGTCATAATAGAATCTGAAAACGGTGCTAAAGCAAGTGCTATTCTGTATAGCCTTGTTGAAACGGCTAAAGCAAACCAGATAAATACATACAAATATCTGGAACTACTCCTTACAGAGATTCCAAAACATATGGATGATAAAAATCTGGACTTCATCGACGATCTTTTACCTTGGTCACCTCTTGTACAGAAACAATGTCCAAGCATCTATAAAAAATCTTAAATTATCAATGTACAATAAAAATATTTACATCCCTACAGAAATGTAGGTTTTTTAATACATGGTACTCATGATTGAGGGCTTATCGTCAACCTGAATGTGAACTTTTTATAGTAGCATTTACAAGCATTTATAACAGTACAAATTTTTAGTTAATTACGTTTAATTTCTAGTATCAAGAAAAACGGATTATACTAAGTATTGCTTTACCCGACTTTTTGTAGTGCGGAATCTGATTGGCGTCAATAATAGCTATGTTGTGTTTATTCATGAATTACATAAATCGTTGTTTATCTATTCTTAAAAATTTCATATCTTCGTACCTGGTAATATTTAGAAAGATTTAACAAATAAAGGAAATGATGTATGGTATTATGAATGTAGTGAACTATAGAGTTAAAAAAAAGTAAATGTTTATGCTCTGCTTTGAAACATAGATGATGAATATTTATATATGCGGGTTGAAAAACCCTCTTGTGCCAGTCTCAACAGAGGAAATCTATTTCCCATTTGAAACAAGTTATAAGGAGGGAGGTAAAACTTATACGCTTAATGCAGTTTATGAGCGTGATGTAAATCTTCGAAAAGAAGTAATAAATGTTTTTCGTAATAAACATAATGGAGAGTTGTTTTGTTCAATTTGCGGCTTTGATTTTTCGAAAAGATATGGTGAATATGGTTCAGATTTTATAGAGGTTCATCATATAAAACCCCTTTCGTAGGATGAACGAGGTGAACATCAAGCAGATCCGGCTGAGTTAATATGCGTTTGCTCTAATTGTCATAGGATGCTGCATCATAAAAAACCGGCAATAATGCCAGATGAACTAAAAGAATTAATTCAAGAATAAGTGATTGCCTTTTTGATTGATAACTGGAATAGGACTGCTACATCTAAGAGTATATGTAAGGCGATGGAGGAGTATTATAACGTATATTTTATGGATTTGGAGCTTGTGGGAGTGATAAAATGAGTAAATATGAAATAATGCCGACAGATGAGAATTTGATTAAAGAGATTCAGTTGAATTCTTTGCGTAGAAATGAGGATTTGGAATGTTTTTGTAGGTTATTATCAACTAGAAAAAAAGCAACTACAATTTCAATAGAAGGAAACTGGGGATGTGGAAAGACTTTTTTTGTTAAACAATTATTCTTAATCATTAATGCTTACAATAAACAAAATAACTTTGATAAAAAGAAGAGATATGATATCAATAGTTTTTTTGACAATTATCACCAAAGTGATTTGGACTCACAGTTCGCTATTTATTATGATGCGTGGAAAAATGACAACGATAGTGATCCTTTAGCATCAATTATATACGAGATGGCACAACAGTTAGATTTACTATATGAGTTTAAGGACACAAATCTAATAAATGGGGCAATAGAGATTCTTGATTTTCTTTCGAAAACTAGGATTAATGATTTTATTAAGGCGTTAAAAAATACAAATTCAGTTAATGAAATCGAAAAAGAAAAGAGCTTTGAAGAAAGAATCAAAGAGTTTATTTCAAATGCTATAAATGAACGTGGTAATAGGATGGTATTGTTTATTGATGAACTAGATAGATGTAAACCGACGTATGCTGTTAAATTACTTGAAGAAATAAAGCATTATTTATTTGATGATAGAATAACGATAATTTTTTCGGTTAATTCTGAAGAGTTACAACATACAATTAAACATTTTTATGGAAATGACTTTGACGCTTTGAGATATTTGGATAAGTTTTTTGATTATAGGTTTAGTTTGCCTAAAATTAGTATGGATTTATTTTATCAAAGAATTGGATTTGATGAAAACTCTATGTGTGCGATTGTTACGCAGAAATTTATTAATAAATATAAACTAGAGATAAGAGAGGCAATACGATATATTGAACATGTAGAAATTGTTACGAATGGTTTAGAAGCACATTATTCAGTTGGAATGGTTAATCGTGATGGAGCAGTGAAGCGATTTTTACTGTCGACAATTATACCTATTGGATTAGGTTTGAGAGGAATTAATAGCGGGTTATATAATGATTTTATATCGGGAAAAGATTACTCTTTGTTGGCAGTAATATATGAAGATGATGTTTTTGCATATATGTTTTATGATTTATTGTCTACTAATGAGACTTTTAATGAAGGTGAAGGTAAAAAACAAATTTCATTAGAGATGGTTATGAAAAAAGTCTATGATGCCATTTTTATTAATGCCTATTCACAAGAAAATCCTAGTGTTAGAATTGGTAAGTATCTATTTACTTCGTCGGCAAAAGAGTATGTTCTTTCGGCATTAAGTATGATATTTGATGATGCAAATTACTCTATATAGTATTTGCGATTGTGAATGTCAACGAAAAAATTTACCACTTTTATAGTAGCATTTATAGCCACTTAGTATAATACAAAGGGGGTATTAATATATGAAAAGGAAGACTAAGCTTGAATTGACGAGACCATTGTGTGTGAATGGACGTGAGGTTCAGATTAATAAAGCATATACAAATCAACAATTTGTAAAGCCTACCACTTTGGCGGATGATATTTTTACATATGTTAGTTTTTTCTATATGACCCATCGTAAGGCCATGCACTATAAGAATCCTTTATTGAAAGATGAATATGGGGATGCAAAGCAATATGATTACGAATTCTATTGGAAACAGGCAGAGAATTTTTATCAGGCATATAATTCAATGCCATTTGAGACAAAACCTGTGGCAGCATATTATTGCATGCTTAATGCAGCGAAATCATATATTTCATATTCATCTTCGTCTGTCGATGATTTTGTTGAACAATTTGGAACACATGGCATTAATGAAAGTAAGAGTGTTGAGAAGTCTATAATATTTGATTTGGATAGGATACAGGTAAAGCATAAAGATAAAGGTGTCTTTCCATTGATGGGAAGAATGTTGGATAAAAACTTTAATGAAGTCTGGCAAACAAGTAAATCATATTCTTTAAAACAATTATTATATAATTTGTGTTTTGTACATAGAGCGTATGTGCTTACATATTCTACAAGAAATAAAACAGAGGAATTGTTTATACCGTTATATAATAAAAGTGTACCAACATATTATAGAGGAAATGATAATAAATCATATTTAGTTTGCTTTTTAGATCTAAAGCATTGTGTAAAAAAAGGACCAGTTATTTCTAGCATTTCAACGGAATTTATAGAAAGTAAAGATGAATATAAGAACAATGAAAAACCTATAGATAACAAAAATGTTACAATAATACGAAGTAAAGATGGGTTGCCTTATTATACAGATAGTATTTCAAAGGAAATAAGATGCTACAATAATATGTTTAGAAGGAATTTTGTATATATTCATGGCAATAGTCGTATGTGGTATATAAAAAGGACTGATTTGACTTCTGAAAATATCATTAATTTGAATAGTACGACAATTAATATGGCAGTAATGCATAGAATAAGCGAAATAGCCCGATACAAGCCGGAACAGTTGAATAGGATGCTGAAATCAAAAGAAAAGTGGTTGATTCATGAATATATATCTAATTCATTAGATCAATTTATTGATGAGATTTCTGCTGAAATTACAAAGCAGGAGATAATGTGTTCGGGGATGAGGTGAGTTGCACTGAATAACAACTCAGATTCTATTTTATAGGCCAGTAGTATAAGTGTTGTTGATGATGATTTTGAATGTGTCATCTTTCTGAATGTAGTCAAGAAAGTTGGGCTTTGTTTGTGCTTAAAACACTGTAAATGTGGAATCATAAAAAAATATTTGAGAATTGTTATATTTTGGTCTAAATAACAAGCAAAGTGCAAAACTGACGACGATTATAAAAAGGTAATATGAAAAGGAATACTATAACATAAATATACAATTACTGATAAATGGAGGATTATTATATGATTTTTGTATCTTACTCTAGGATAAATAATAAGTCAGATGATTGTGTTGTAAAACTTGTCAACAAATTGCGAGGTTTAGGTTATAATGTGGAAATGGATGAAATGATTATCCAAGAAAAAAGCTCAATCAATTTCACAGAAATGATGTCTAAATCATTGAAAACTGCAGAAAAAGTAATAGTTGTTTTATCAGAATCTTATAAGATAAAAGCTGATTCTTTTTTGGGTGGCGTTGGTGAAGAATATAGGTATATAATAAGTGATATAAAAGCAAATGATAATAAATATATACTTGTATCGTTTGACTCCAATTTTACTACGTGCCTTGATAAAATATTGCCGGATTATTTGAAAGAACGTCAAGTATTATATGTTGATTTGAATGATGTAGAATCTTCAGAATTGATGTATAAACTTTCTGGAGTCAAAAAAATAATATTTACGGATGTTAACACAAGTAAGTATATCCCCAAGTGCCATAGTGTGAGCAAAAAAACTGATGACGATTGCATTTTTAGAAAGAGTGAGTTTGATTATATAAACGATTCTACGATTTTTTTTGACTCTAGAATAAGAGACGCTTTTCCGGGAGTTCGTGGCTTGAAAATATTTGACAATCCAGTAGAATGTGTTGAAAGATTAAGTATTCTCTTGAAACCCCCATTGTATATAAAAAGTTTAACTGATCCAATATGGTATTTTAGAGGACATAGTTGCTTGCAAATTAATAGTTTTGCAATCATAAATAAAAACAAAGTTTTACTTGGCCATGATGAATATATCATAGATAAGATTGGCGTATATATTAATCCAGATATGTATTATCGTGATTTTGTATATGTACAAACCAAGCCAGATATGACTTGTGGAGTATATGGATACGATAATGTAGATGATGGCTATGAAGAATTTGGCATTGTTGGCGATAGATTTATAACTAGGGCAGAGTATGATGATGGATCGGCTGTTATAGATGGAATTGTTGTGCAAGTTGATGATAAAGCTGAATTAAGAACAAGACATTTATTACCATATAATTTTATATTATGTGCAAAGTTTAATCCAGTAAATAGTAGTCTTGGAGATGAAATTACGCAGAAATATTGTGAAGGAATATTAAGAGGTGAGTTGACCTTGGATGATCTTGTGAAAAAAATTGAGAAGCTAACCAGAAGGGAGATATTTAAGGGCTAATTGGCGTTGTTTTCGATAAAATGCAAATGTTGGCTTTATAATGAGTTGAATAAAAATGTTAAGAAAAGATTCTTAGGTGTAAGTATATATTATCTGGGTGAGGTGTTGAAATTATTTGTGAATTGAAATGCGAAAAAGGAGTGGAATAATATGTCTATTTATGAAGTATATATGGAGGTATTAAGTAGTCAATCATCGAGCAAAATAATAACAAGGAAGGAAATAATCGAATTAATTCATAAAAAATATAAATATATACCGTCAAATAGTATTTTACCAAGTGACTTTTGTTATAATTCTCTCAATAAAGGGATTAAAGTTGAAAAACATAAAAAATTGTTTTGGAAAGAGGGTTATGGAAAATACTCTTATAAAGGACCTCATTTCGACAATTCGAACAACAACCCAGATGAATTTGTAAAGCAAAATGAAATAGCACAAAAAGATATGAAATTACTAAAAGAGCTTGGAATTGATGATTGTACACTTTTTATTTCTAGAGAAGAATCTTGCCAAGATGCTGATAACAAAAAATACTATGATGCAAAGATTCGCTTTTATGCACGTAACGAAGATATTGCAAAAAAGGCGAAAGAAAGAGCAAATGGTATTTGCCAGTTATGCAATAAAAAAGCGCCTTTCAAGTATAATGTGGGTAATCAAAAAGTGCCTTGCCTTGAAGCACATCACGTTATTTGGCTTTCAAAAGGGGGAAAGGATGATTTGAGCAATATAGTTGCTTTGTGCCCAAACTGTCATAAAAAAGTACATCTGCTTGCGGATCAAAAAGATATAGAATATTTACAAAATATATTAAATAATAGAATAATAGGAGATTAAATATGAGCACAGTAATTGTAACAGGTGGAGCAGGATTTATTGGCGGAAATTTTGTCCATTATTATTTAGGGGCACATCCTGAGGACAGGGTGGTATGTGTAGATAAACTTACATATGCAGGTAATCTGTCTACATTAGCTCCGGTAATGGATAATCCGAATTTCAGATTCTGTAAGCTAGATATTTGTGACAGAGAGGGGATATTTAAACTCTTTGAAGAAGAGAAGCCGGATATTGTAATTAATTTTGCGGCTGAGAGTCATGTGGATAGAAGTATTGAGAATCCGCAGATTTTCCTTGAGACAAATATTATTGGTACAAGTGTTATGATGGATGCTTGTAGGAATTTTGGGAATGTGAGATATCATCAGGTTAGTACTGATGAGGTTTATGGGGATCTTCCGTTAGACAGACCGGATATGTTCTTTACAGAGGAAACACCGATACATACTTCAAGTCCTTATTCAAGTAGTAAGGCTGGGGCTGATCTTCTGGTGCAGGCATATTATAGGACTTATGGACTTCCTATAACGATATCCCGATGCAGTAATAACTATGGACCATATCATTTTCCTGAGAAACTGATTCCGCTTATGATTGCCAACTGTCTTAATGATAAGCCGTTACCAGTATATGGTGAGGGACTTAATGTGCGTGACTGGCTTTATGTGGAAGATCATTGCAAGGCTATTGATCTTATTGTTCATAAGGGAAGAATAGGTGAAGTTTACAATGTTGGTGGTCATAATGAAATGAAGAATATTGATATTGTTAAACTCATTATTAAGGAACTTGGTAAGAGTGAGGATCTGATTACATATGTAACTGACCGTAAGGGACATGATCTTCGATATGCTATTGACCCGACTAAGATTCATAATGAACTTGGATGGCTTCCGGAGACTAAGTTTGCAGATGGTATTAAGAAGACGATTAAGTGGTATTTAGATAATACACAATGGTGGGAAGAAATAATATCAGGTGAATATCAGAATTATTATGATAAGATGTATAGTAACAGATAATTGGTGAGGTGTGATATGGCTTTTACTTTTGAAAAAACTAAGTTGCCTGGAGTTGTAGTTATACAGCCGCAGGTTTTCGGGGATAACAGGGGTTATTTCATGGAAACTTATAAGAAGGGTGATTATGCTGCCGCAGGAATTGATAAAGAGTTTGTGCAGGATAATGAATCTTCAAGTACCAAGGGAGTTCTTAGGGGACTTCACTTCCAGAAGAATCATACACAGGGTAAATTGGTTCGTGTTACGCACGGAGAGGTTTTTGATGTGGCTGTGGATGTAAGACCTGGTTCTGAAACTTACGGTCAGTGGGTTGGAGTAACATTATCATCAGAGAAGAAGAATATGTTCTATATACCGGAAGGATTTGCACATGGATTCTTAGTACTTTCTGATACAGCAGAGTTTGTATATAAGTGTACTGATGTTTATGATCCAACTTCAGAGGGAGGTATTCCTTGGAATGATCCGGATATAAATGTTGAGTGGCCTAAGCTTGATGTTCCTTATAAGACTTCTGAGAAGGATGAGAAGCATGAAGGGTTTAAGGAGCAGGATTTCAAGTGGGCTGAGAAGTGGGTGTAATGTAATATAATGTTATAGATATCGGTTTGTGATATCGGCCGTTTGTGTTGACATAGCCGTACGAACATGTTAGGATTGAATTGGTTGGAATTTGTTTGAACGAACAAATTTTGGCGTAATTTGGATTGATATGTGCGTACGGCTATTTTTGGTGGTGCTATGAAAGATTATAAGAAAATTAATAATGCGGCAGATTTTGGAAAAATGATAAGGGACAAGCGCAAGAAACTGGGGTATACGCAGCAGTACCTATGTGATGTTACGGGGATAAGTACGAGTTTTATTTCTGATTTGGAGAATGGGAAAGAAACGGCGGAGCTGGGGAAGGCGATTTTTCTGGCGAATATGTTAGGGCTGGATGTTGGACTCATGGAGAGAGGGTAAAAGTGAAGAAACTTGATGTATATATACAAGTTAATGGTGAGTTTGTTTATGTAGGGGATATTGTAGGCAAAGACTACAGCGATGCGACATTTGGATATGGTGATGATTATTTGGCTTCGGCATTAAGACCAATATCTATAAGTCTTCCGCTACAAAAGGAACGTTTTAGCAAAGAACAGACTTACAGGTATTTTGAAGGATTGCTGCCGGAGGGTTTTGCAAGACGTTCTGTTGCCAAGTGGATTGAAACAGATGAATTGGACTATTTGACGATACTTGAAAAACTGGGAAGCGAATGTCTTGGAGCCATCAGGATAGGTGATGCTAAACAAGATGATTCTTATGAATTACTGTTGCCGTCCAGGATTAAGGATCTGGCATCAGAAGGGACGACTGAATCTACAAAACTATTGATGGAAACACATCTGTCTTTAACCGGTGCGTCTGGAAAAGTTGGGCTGTACTATGATGAGCAGAGTGATAAATGGTATTTGCCACATGGGCTAAATGCAAGCACGCATATTCTTAAGCAGAGTCATATAAGATATAAAAAGATGGTTGTCAATGAACTTCTATGTATGAGAGTTGCCAGGGAAATGGGTATTGATGTGGCAGAGAGTTTAATTATGAATTTAGGTTCCGGAAGGGATGAAGACGTGCTGTATGTCACCCGGAGATTTGACAGGGTTATGCCAGGTGATTCGTCTCAAGGCATGTTTTCTCCGTACAGACTTCATCAGGAAGATTTTGGTCAGGCGATGGGGATTGATGCGATTAATAAGTACGAGACGGTTAAGCAGGGATATGTTGGCAGAATGTTTGATCTTGTTCGAAGCTATTCGTCGAAGCCGGTTGAGGATGTGTTAAAACTTTGGGATATGATTGTTTTTAATTACCTTATTGGTAATACGGACAGTCATATTAAGAATTATTCATTGCTGTATAGTGCCGGACTGGAGCAAATAAGACTGGCTCCAGCGTATGACATTATTTCCACGAAAGTGTATGATGGAATGGAAAATATGGCTTTCTATATTGGTGATGAGAGGAATATTAATAATATAGGAGCAGAGCAGTTTAAGATGGCGGCTGATGAAGCCAGGATTAGTCAGAGTGTTGCCATGGAGAGATACGACCATATAGCAAGAAATGTAGGAGAGGTTATTAGTAAAGTTTCTGCTGAAATGGCGAGTGAAGGTTTTGAGGATGCTGTGTGGGTTGGGGAGAAAATTAAAGAGGATTGAATGAAAACCAGGTTTTATGGCCTGGTTTTTGCATATTGACACGTGGATTATTAATGAGTATAATACATATAATTGAATTTCAATTTTAGATATTGAATAATGTTTAGGCAAAAGGAGTAAATTTGATGACTATAAGTGAGCGTATATTTGAGAGATTAACAATGATGCGTATGACACAGAAAGAGTTTTCGGAGAAAACAGGGATACAGCAAAGTACAATCAGTGAGTGGAAGAAGAATAAAACCAATCCATCTTCAGATAAGATTATGTCGATATGCAAGGTTCTTGGAGTTACAGCCGATTGGCTGCTTTCGGGGGTTGACCCGGCAGGGAGCAGAGTTGATGGATTTGAGTACTATACTGTAAAGAAAGATACGGATATGGGAAGGCTGATTGCATATTATAATAAACTGAATCCTGGGAAAAGGGAACGTATTATGGGATATATTGAAGGGTTTATGTCAATGGAGAAAAGTACGGGCTTCTTTACAGATGACTTTATGGAGGATTATGAGTCGTCTAAGCCGAATGATAAGAGGGTGGAATTGTAATATTATGGGGAGGTAGTATAAGTATTGGCAGAAATATATAGATTTGATTCAAATGGAAAACCTTTTTTGTTCCCTACAATGGAACTTGACAAAAGTGATGGTAGGAAGATTATATTGACTTAAACAAAATATATTGGTATGGTATAGGTAACAATTCCCCCAGGCCTCTACTTAGGTATGCACACTTGGGGGCTTTCTGTTTTTAAGGGGGTATTTCTATTAAAAAGTTTAAAACAATACAGGAACAAATAGATACATTAAAAAGTCGAGGGTTAATTATTCCTGAAAATGATTACCTATTGGCTGAAGAGTTTTTATTATGGTTCTTGTTACTTCTGTGAAAAAGTTAAATGGTAAATGATTGTAAATATAAAATAAAAAATTGCTTAGATAAATTTTTTCGGCAGCATTTGCAAATAAGGGGTTGGATTTTTTTTGTGGATACGATATAATTATATTAACAGAGTTGCCCAGTCTTTGCATTGGGGACCAGGTCGGGACTTGTATCTCGACCTTTTTACTTATAAGGAGCAATGTTTATGGAATTAAAACGACCACTTACAATTGACGAACAAATAGAAAAGTTGAAATCTCATGGAGTTACAATTGAAGATGACAACGAAGCAAAATCATTTTTACAGCAGGTTAGTTATTATAGACTTACAGGATATACCTTACAATTTAGAAAAACACCTTCTAATAGTGACTTGGCAACAAGTCATTCTTTGTCTGAAATACGAGAGCTATATAAATTCGATGCTCAGCTTAGAACATTAATTCGTCATTATATTGAAATAAATGAGGTATACTACAAAACGCTTATTTCAAGAGAGTTTGCTTTAGAAAAATGTCTTCAACCACCACATGATCAGCATTATGATCCGGACAATTATTACAATAAAGAAGGCTTCGATAAAACAATTAAAAGATTTGAAAAAGAAGAACAATACTATGAAGACAGCTTAATTGTTAAGCATCATAAGCAAAATTATTCAGGGAAAATGCCTATGTGGGTTATGTTTGAGCTTATGTCATTTTCAAACATCTCAATGTTGTATAGTGCAATGTACGTAAGCACACAAAACGAAATTGCGAATAAAGTTGGAATTGGTGGAAAAACCTTGGCAAACCATCTTCATTGTATGGCTGTTTTGAGAAATAAATGTGCTCATGCCTCAAGATTAATAAATACAAGATATAATCCACCGGCAAAGTTATCGCAAAAATTCTTGAGAGATAACCCAAGCATTAGTAATGATTCGTTATTTGCATATCTAAAAACTCTTAAATATAGATTACCATCCGATACGCTTAGGATAGAGTTTAAAGATGAAATAATTAAATTGTTGGATGAATATGCAGATGTGGTAGATTTGTCATTGATTGGATTTCCGACTAATTATAAAAATATTCTGTAATGGTTGTATGTGAATGTCAACGAAAAAGTTTTCCAAAGAAAGATTTGCGGTCGAAAATTTCGACCGCAAATATAAATCCCAAAAGCAGATTGCTTCCACATTTTTTAATTTAATTATTATTTCATTTCATATGTGATTATGTTATTATGGAAATATATAAGGGCTGGTCGTTAGACCCAGGTCCATCGACGGTGGGGAAGTTCCCCGCCATTTTTTTTAATGAGATATATAAAATAAATGTTGATTTAAGAATAATAATAAAGGTAAAATATAAGAGTCGGGAGCAAGGGTGAGATGAGGCGATGTCGTGGTGACCGTGTGATGATTGTGTGGTGCCAGTGGACTTGGTAAAGGCTGAGGGCTCTTGCTAGATAATAAATATACGTGGGGTGAATAAATGAGAGTAGTTATTCAGGAAAATTATGAAAAGATGTGTAAATGGGCAGCAGATTATATTGCGGCTAAGATTAAGGCTCATAAAGAGGACAGACCTTTTGTGTTAGGGCTTCCTACAGGTTCTAGTCCTATAGGTGTTTATCAGGAACTTGTTAAGAAGAATAAGGCCGGTGAGTTATCTTTTGCCAACGTGGTTACATTCAATATGGATGAGTATTTGGGACTGCCACATGAGCATGATCAGAGTTACTGGTATTTCATGCATGATAACTTCTTTGATCATCTTGTGGATATGAAGCCTGAGAATATTAATATTCTTAATGGTATGACAGATGACCCTGAAGGTGAGTGTGCAAGATATGAAGAGAAAATTGCATCTTACGGTGGAATAGATTTATTTATGGGTGGTATCGGAGTTGATGGACATATAGCATTTAATGAGCCATTTACATCATTATCATCAAGAACAGGTGTGAGAAACTTAACTACAGATACAAGGATTGTTAATTCAAGATTCTTTGGAAATGATCCCGAGAAGGTTCCAAGTCAGGCTTTATCAGTTGGTGTTGGAACAGTATTTGACAGTAAAGAAGTTTTGGTTTTAATTAACGGCCATAATAAAGCTCAGGCACTTGCTGCAACAGTTGAAGGAGCAGTAAGCCAGAAGTGGACATGCAGTGTGCTTCAGAATCATAATGGAGCCATCATTGCCTGCGATGAGGCAGCATGTGGTGAGCTTAAAGTTGATACATATAAGTATTTTCTTGATATTGAGAAGAAGGAAAGATACTAAGATGATATGCTAATGAAAGGGCCGTTTAAAACGGTCCTTTTTTGTGGAGGGAGGGAAGAGAATGAAGGTTGCTTTTTTTGATGCCAAGGAATATGATCAGAATTCCTTTGAAATAGCTAATAGTGATGGTAAGTATGAGATTTCATTTTATGAGACAAGGCTTACCAAGGATACTTGCAGGTTGGCTGAAGGCTGTGATGTTGTTTGTGTATTCGTTAATGATGATGTCGGCCGTGATGTAATTGATGAACTGGTTAAGATGAATGTTAAGCTTATTGCTTTAAGGTGTGCCGGATATAATAACGTGGATATTCAGTATGCTTATGGAAAGATTCATGTTGTTCGTGTGCCAGCATATTCGCCTTATGCGGTTGCTGAACATGCGATGGCGTTGTTATTGACGTCAATCAGGAGAATTCATAAGGCTTATATCAGAACTAAGGATTTTAACTTTAGTTTAAATGGACTGACCGGTTTTGATCTTCATGGGAAGACGATTGGTATAGTAGGTACCGGTAAGATTGGAAGAATCTTTATTGATATATGTCGCGGTTTTGGAATGAATGTGATTGCATATGATAAGTTTCCTGCTAAGGACAGTGGTATTGAATATGTAGATATTGATGAACTTTGGAGAAGAAGTGATATCATATCGCTTCATTGTCCATTGACTGATGAGAACAGGCATATGGTTAATTCTGAGAACATTGCCAAAATGAAGAAAGGTGTTGTAATTATTAATACATCAAGAGGTGCTCTTATAGATGCAGAAGCCCTTGTAGAAGGAATAAAAATGCGTCAGGTTGGAGCAGCATGCCTTGATGTATATGAAGAGGAATCCAATGTATTCTTCCATGATTATTCAGGACATATCGTGGATGATGACGTGCTTGCAAGACTTATATCAATGCCAAATGTTATTGTTACATCACATCAGGCATTCTTAACCAACGAGGCTCTTGCCAATATAGCGGATACTACTTTTGGAAATATAGAGGAATTCTTTGATAAAGAATACAGTATTAATGAGATTTGTTATAAGTGCCCTGAACTTGCCAATTGCAAGCAGGAGCATAATAAGAAGTGCTTCTAGAATTAATATTTTTTTAATGAATTGTTACCATTTTGACACACTTTATTTTCTTTACAAAGAAGATTGATGTGAGATATAATGTACTAGGTGGCGGGCCTTAGAAACAAGGGTTTGCAAACAAGAATAATGGGAATGCTATGTATAGCAAAAAGGAGGAATGAAAATGGCTAATAAGTACGCAGGAACACAGACAGAGAAGAATCTTCAGGCTGCATTCGCAGGTGAGTCTCAGGCAAGAAATAAATATACATATTTCGCTTCCAAGGCTAAGAAGGAAGGCTATGAGCAGATTGCTGAATTATTCTTAAAGACTGCAGATAATGAGAAAGAGCATGCTAAGATCTGGTTCAAGGAACTTGAAGGCATCGGAACTACAGCAGAGAATCTTGCTGCAGCAGCTGATGGTGAAAACTATGAGTGGACAGATATGTATGAAGACTTTGCTAAGACAGCTGAGGCTGAAGGCTTCACAGCACTTGCTTATAAGTTTCGTGCAGTAGCAGCAATTGAGAAGCAGCATGAAGAGAGATATAGAGCACTTCTTAAGAATGTAGAGATGCAGGAAGTATTCGCTAAGAGCGAAGTTAAGGTTTGGGAGTGCAGAAACTGCGGTCATATCGTAGTTGGTACAAAGGCTCCTGAAGTTTGTCCTGTTTGTGCTCATCCACAGAGTTACTTCGAAGTACATGCTGATAACTTCTAATATTTAATAGTTGATAATAGTATTACGGGGCTTGGCTTGGGCTAAGCCCTTAATCTTTGGGAAGATTTTATAATTAGTTTATAATTATCATTGACTAATAACGATAAAAATGGTATATTTTAGACGTTGCAAGATTTATTTTTATGCAAGTATTATTTATTTTTATGTAGGAGGACGAAATGGATACTAAAACAACAGGCATTTTAGCTTACATTACAATCGTTGGTTGGCTCATTGCTTTCTTAGCTGGTGACAAGGAAGGTGCTAAGTTCCACTTAAATCAGGGTCTTGTATTATTCCTCTTTGGTTTACTTGGTGTAATCCCTGTAGTAGGACAGATTTGGGCAATCTTCGTATTTGTATGCCTTATCATTGGTCTTATCGGCGCTATCAACGGCGAAGAGAAAGAAGTTCCACTTCTTGGAAAGATCAGAATTCTTAAATAATTAAAATTGAGTAGTGATAGAAAACCCCCGTGCTAGCGCACGGGGGTTTTTGCGTTGGGGGAGCCTGCGGCGCTTCTCACCCCACGCTTTCGCGTGGGGCGAGGGGAAATGGGTGTGATGTGCCTGCGGCGCTGTACGCACGTTTTAGCTTGGTTGAGTGGAATGGGGTGTGCTTGCGGCACTGTACGCACGCCTTTGCTTGGGCAAGTGGGAATGGAAGTGTGCAGATTGAGTGAACACGAAGACGCACTGGTACGGGCGTAAGATTGGTGTGTTTTTGTTGGAATAGAGTAGTATCTGTGGTATAATTACTATGTATGTGTTTAAGACAGATAGGAGTATGAATATATGAAAAAAGCATTGATAACTGGTGTGACCGGGCAGGATGGTTCTTATCTTTCTGAGTTTCTGATTGAGAAGGGCTATGATGTGCATGGTATTATTCGTAGAAGTTCTGTGGATTACAGGGAGAGAATTGCGCATTTAGAGGGCCATCCAAACTTCCATCTTCATTATGGAGATATGGGTGATACCGCATCTTTGATTAAGGTTATTGCCATGATTCGCCCTGATGAGATATATAACTTAGCAGCTCAGAGCCATGTTCAGGTGTCATTTGATTCACCTGAATTTACTGCGGATGTGGATGCAGTAGGTGTGCTTAGAGTACTTGAGGCTGTAAGAATTACTGGGCTTGCAGATACATGCCGTATATATCAGGCTTCTACTTCTGAATTGTATGGCAAGGTTGAAGAGGTTCCACAGTCTGAGACTACTCCTTTCCATCCGTACAGTCCTTATGCAGTTGCAAAGCAGTATGGTTTCTGGATTGTGAAGGAATACAGAGAAGCATATAACATGTTCTGCTGCAGTGGTATCCTGTTTAATCATGAATCAGAACGTCGTGGTGAGACTTTCGTTACAAGAAAGATTACTCTCGCAGCTGCCCGTATAGTGCAGGGTAAGCAGGATAAGCTTTACTTAGGAAATCTTTCATCACTTCGTGACTGGGGATATGCTAAGGATTATGTTGAATGTATGTGGTTAATCCTTCAGCATGATAAGCCGGATGATTTCGTTATTGCAACTGGAGAACAGCATACAGTTAGAGACTTTGCTACTTTAGCTTTCCATTATGCAGGCATTGAACTTAAGTGGGAAGGCGAAGGAGTAGATGAGAAGGGTATAGATGCAAAGACCGGAAAAGTGCTGGTTGAGGTATCACCTGACTTCTACAGACCGACCGATGTAGTTAACTTACTTGGTGACCCGAGTAAGGCTAAGAAGGAACTTGGATGGAATCCAACCAAGACATCATTTGATGAACTTGTAAGAATTATGGTTGAGCATGATATGAAGAAGGTAGCTGTTGAGAGAGCAGATGAGCATGTAGAAACCAATCTGGCAGAATATTTGGAAAAAGGTGTTGTGAAATAAGATGATGGAGAAAGATGCGAAGATATATGTGGCTGGACACCGTGGAATGGTGGGTTCTGCCATAGTTAGAGAACTTGAGAGACAGGGATATCATAACCTGGTACTTAGAACTCATAAGGAACTTGACCTTACAAGGCAGGATCAGGTAGAAAAGTTCTTTGAAGAAGAAAAGCCTGAATATGTATTTCTTGCAGCAGCCAAGGTGGGTGGCATTATGGGTAATGCTACGGCTAAGGCGGATTTTATGTATGATAACATGATTCTCGAAATGAATGTAATTCATTCAGCATGGAAGAATGGCTGTAAGAAGTTAGAGTTTCTTGGTTCGTCCTGTATATATCCAAGGCTTGCACCTCAGCCAATGAAAGAGGACTGTCTTCTTACATCGGCTTTGGAACAGACTAATGAAGCTTATGCTCTTGCGAAGATTTCAGGGCTTAAGTACTGCGAATATCTTAATACTCAATATGGCACAGATTATATTTCAGTAATGCCAACTAATCTTTATGGACCAAATGATAATTATCATCCTGAGCACAGTCATGTGCTTCCGGCCCTTATTAGAAGATTCCATGAGGCCAAGGTTTCAGGATTAAAGGAAGTAGTATGCTGGGGTGACGGCTCACCACTTAGAGAATTCTTATATGTAGATGACCTGGCTAATCTTTGCGTATTTCTTATGAATAATTATTCAGGTAATGAGACAGTTAATGCAGGTACAGGTAAGGAGCTTACAATTAAGGAACTTACTGAATTAGTTGCCAAGGTTATAGGATATGAAGGCGAGATTAAGTGGGATCCTTCAAAGCCTAACGGTACACCAAGAAAACTTCTTGATGTATCCAAGGCGAAGAATCTTGGTTGGGAATATAAGACAGAACTTGAGGATGGAATTAAGCTGGCGTACGAGGATTTCTTAAATAATCCAATGAGAGCAGAAAGGTAAGGTTAAGTGATGAATATTGTACTTTTGTCAGGTGGTAGTGGAAAGAGATTATGGCCTTTATCAAATGAAATACGATCAAAACAGTTTATTAAGATTTTTAAAACTGATGTTGAGGGTGAGTATGAATCCATGGTTCAGAGGGTTTACAAACAGATTAAAAAAGTTGACCCTAATGCCAGTGTAACTATTGCTACAAGTAAGACACAGGTTTCTGCAATTCATAATCAGTTAGGCCAGGATGTAGGCATTTCAATAGAACCTTGCAGAAGAGACACTTTTCCGGCCATAGCTCTGGCCAGTGCATATTTACATGATGTAATGGGTGTAAGAGAAAATGAGCCTGTAGTGGTTTGTCCTGTTGATCCATATGTAAATGAGGACTATTTTGAAGCTGTTAAGAACCTGTCCGATAGAGCCGCAAATAGTGATGCTAATCTTGTGCTTATGGGTATTGAACCAACATATCCGTCAGAAAAATATGGATATATTATTCCGAAGAGTAAAGACGATATCAGTGATGTTTCTGAGTTTAAAGAAAAGCCAACAGAAGAAGTCGCTAAAGAATATATATCTAAAGGTGCCTTATGGAATGGTGGTGTATTCGCATACAAACTTGGATATGTTCTTAATAAGTCTCATGAATTGATTAATTATACGGATTATGATCATTTATTTAATATTTATGAGACGTTACCAAAGATTTCATTCGACTATGAAGTTGTAGAAAAAGAACCTAAGATTGAGGTTATGCGATTCAATGGTCAGTGGAAGGATTTAGGAACATGGAATACTCTTGCTGAGGCAATGGAAGATAATGTTATTGGTAAGGGTATGATTGGTGGAGACAGTGAGAATGTACATATCATTAATGAGACAGATATGGAGATTCTTGCCATGGGACTTAAAGATGTAATTATTTCAGCATCTCCTGATGGCATTATCATTAGTGATAAGGAGCAAAGTTCCTATATAAAACCATATGTTGACCGAATTGCTGAGCCGGTAAAATATGCCGAAAAGAGCTGGGGTTCATTTAGAGTTATAGATGTAGATAAAGAAAGTATGACCATTAAGGTTACACTTAATCCGGGACATAGTATGAATTACCACTCTCATCAGCATCGCGATGAAGTGTGGGTAGTAGTAGAAGGACAGGGAAAGACAATAATTGATGGCATGGAACAGTCTGTAGGAGTTGGTGATGTTATTACCATGCAATCTGGTTGCAGACATACTGTTATTGCAGAGACTGAACTTAAACTTATTGAAGTTCAGTTAGGCAGGGAGATAGATGTCAATGACAAACAAAAATTCAAACTTGAATAAGCCTTTCTTCTTAAAGCCTGCTGCCAAGGATTATCTTTGGGGTGGAAGTCGTTTAAATGACGATTACTCCAAAGAGATTGACACATCACCTCTGGCAGAGACGTGGGAAGCCAGTACACACCCGGATGGAGTCAGTATGGTGGCTTCGGGTGAATATGAAGGACAAAACTTACTTGAGGTAATTAAGTCGCATCCTGAGTATCTGGGAACTCATCCTAAGAATCGTGAAGGTCTTCCAATTCTTGTCAAATTAATTGATGCAAAACTTGATTTATCTGTTCAGGTTCATCCTAATGATGAGTATGCGTTTAAACATGAGAATGGACAGCAGGGCAAGACGGAGATGTGGTATGTGCTTGATGCAGATCCCAATGCGGAACTTGTCTATGGTTTTAATAAAGATATGACAAAAGACAAGGTTCAAGATGCTCTTAATAATGGTAAGATAGAGAAATATCTGCAGAAAGTTAAGGTTAAGAAGGATGATGTTTTCTATATCGAAGCAGGTATAGTTCATGCTATCGGTGGTGGAATACTGGTTGCCGAGATTCAGGAAAATTCCAATCTTACATACAGGCTGTATGATTACGACAGAGAGGATAAGAATGGACAAATGCGAGAACTGCATATAGATAAGGCTCTTGAGGTGGCAAACCTTAAGTCATCCAAAGAACCAAGGCAGCCTCTTCGTGTGCTTAGATATATACCTGGCTGTGCTAAGGAATTATTATGCAGATGCGAATACTTCGAAGTGTACAGAATGCTGATTAATACGGAAAGATGCAGGTCAATGGTGGATTTTAAATCTGATGAACTTTCTTTCAGAATTTTGCTTTGTACTGACGGATGTGGTTCTATTCGTTATGATGATAAGTCTTATGATTTCTTCAAAGGCGACTGTATCTTTGTGCCGGCATCATCGGTGGATATAAAGATACATGGACAGGCGCAGTTCCTGGACATTAGAGGATAATTAATTTAGGAGGTATCGCTCATGAGCGATAAAACCAGAAGAAAAAGAGTTGTAGTATTTGGTGGTGGAACAGGGCTTAGTTGTCTTTTGCAGGGACTTAAGTTGTTTCCTATTGATGTTACAACCATAGTTGCAGTAAGTGATAATGGAAGCAGTACGGGTGTACTTAAAGAAGAACTTGATATTCCTGCAGTCGGTGATGTAGGTAAGGTACTGCTTGCTATGGCTAACGTGGACGATGATTTTGTAAGTTTGCTTAGATACAGATTTAAGGAAGAAGGCTCACTTTATAATCATCCTGTTCGTAATATTATGCTGGCTGCCCTTATAAACCTTAAAGGGAATCTTACAGAGGCGACCAAATATATGGCGACGCTTCTTAATGTACAGGGTACGGTGCTGCCCCTTACTGAGGAAAAGGTTGATCTTGTAGGCCACGGTGATAAAGATTATTACGGAGAGGAAGAGGTCAGTCTTAATATTAAGAATATTGACAGAATCTCCTATGATCATGAGGTTGGTGTAGGCGAGGATGTGCTTATGAGCGTGCTTAATGCAGACCTTATAATCTTTAGTTCGGGATCGCTCTATACAAGTATTATTCCAAATCTCTTATCTAAGGATGTGCTTAAGGCAATTGATTCATCCAAGGCGCCGATTATGTATGTATCTAACTTAGTAACTCAGCCGGGTGAGACTGATGGATATGCGGTAAGCGACCATCTTAAGGTCCTTAATTCTTATCTTGGAAACAGAAAGATTAATTACGTGGTTGCCAATGATGCAAAGATTCAGGATGAGATTATAGAGAAATATATAAAAGATGAGAATAAACATCAGGTTCCGCTTGATGCTGATGAGATTAGCAAAATGGGCGTCACCTTAATTGCTGATGATGTCTTTGATGTAGATGATGGAAGGGTAAGACATGATTATCTTAAGACAGCATATCTTATCTTCCAGGTGCTTATGGAAAATAGTGGTTACGACCACATTTTATATATTTAAGGAGATTTTGTGATGTACGATTATTTAATTGTAGGTGCAGGTCTTTATGGTGCTACATGTGCCAATATATTAACCAAGGCCGGTAAGAAGGTTCTCATAATTGATAAAAGAGATACTATTGCAGGAAATATCTATACAAGGGATGAGAATGGTATTAAGGTGCATGTTTACGGGGCGCATATTTTTCACACTAATGATGATGAAGTGTGGGAATATGTAACCAAGTTTGGCGAGTTTAATGATTATATTAATTCGCCGATTGCAAACTACCATGGAGAGATGTACCACCTGCCATTTAATATGAATACATTTAAGGAAATGTGGGGTGTGACTGAAGCCGAAGAGGCAGAGGCGATTATTGCATCTCAAAGGCAGGAGATTAAAGGCGAGATTACAAATCTTGAGGAGCAGGCAATATCGTTAGTTGGCCGTGATGTATATGAGAAACTGATTAAGGGTTATACCCAGAAACAGTGGGGGAGACCTTGCAATGAACTTCCGTCATTTATAATTAAGAGACTGCCGGTTCGTTTTACATATGATAATAATTATTTCAATGCCAAGTATCAGGGCATTCCTGTGGCAGGTTATACTGCTCTTGTAGAAAAGATGATTGAAGGCTGCGATGTAAAACTTGGGGTTGATTACTTATCTGATAAGGCTGGGTTTGATGGACAGGCGACCCATGTGATTTATACAGGGCCGATTGATGCCTATTATGATTATAAGTTTGGCTCGCTTAAGTACAGAACTGTAAGATTTGAAACTGAGGCTCTGGATACCAATGATTTCCAGGGCAATGCGGTAATTAATTATACAGATGCCGAGACGCCTTATACCAGAATTATTGAGCATAAGTGGTTTAATTTTGGTAAGGATGAGAATGGTAATGAGATAGATGGCACCATTATAAGCCGTGAGTACAGCACGGAGTGGTCATTAGGTGATGAGCCTTATTATCCCGTTAATGATGAGGAAAATGGGGCACTTTATGCTAAATACCGTGCTCTGGCAGATGAAGATGATGTTATTATAGCAGGAAGACTTGGGGAATATCGTTATTATGATATGGATCAGGTTATTAGAAGTGCTATTGATATGATGAAGAGTAAAGGATATACGATTTAAGTTTAGTTTAACCTGAAGGAAGAAGATTATTATGGCTGAGAAGTTGGCAATTAATGGCGGTGTGCCGGTAAGAGACAAAAATCATAAAATATTTTACGGAAAGCAGTGGATAGATGAGGCTGATGTTAAGGCAGTAACTGATGTACTGGTCAGTCCGTATTTAACCTGTGGTCCTAAGATAGATGAACTTGAGAAGAGGCTGTCTAAAGTAACAGGTGCTCCTTTCGTTACCGCTGTAAGTAATGGTACTGCAGCCCTTCATATAGCATGCATGGCTATAGGAATTAAAGAAGGTGACGAGGTTATAGTATCTGCCATTACTTTTGCAGCCAGTGCAAACTGCGTATTATACTGTGGCGGTACACCGGTATTTGCTGATGTTGATGAGAAGACATATAACATTGATGTTGAAGATGTTAAGCGTAAGATTACACCTAAGACAAAGGCTGTCATAGCGGTGGACTTTACCGGACAGGCTGCTAATCTTAAGGCGATAAGAGAGTTATGCGATGAGCATGGTTTGTATTTTATTGAAGATGCGGCTCATTCCATTGGAACAGTTTATGACGGTAAGAAGGTAGGTTCCATAGCGGACATTACTACATTCAGCTTCCACCCGGTTAAGACTGTTACTGCAGGTGAAGGCGGAGCGGTAGCGACCATACATGAAGACCTTCATAAGAAGATTCATCTTCTTCGCTCTCATGGTATTACAAGGGATATGAGTGAGATGCGTAATCCGTCGGATGCCAAGTGGTATAACGAGCAGGTTATGCTTGGATATAATTACAGGATGACTGATTTTCAGGCAGCATTATTGCTTAGTCAGTTAGATAAACTTCCAATGTTTATTGAGAAACGTAAAGAGATTAGGAAAAAATACGATGAGGCTTTCTCTAAGTGTGAAGGCATCATTCTTCAGGAATGCATTCCTGAATCCGACACAGCATGGCACTTATATATTATTCGTCTTGATAAGAGCGTGATTAAGGCATCCCGTAGAGAATTTTTCGATGCGCTTTACGAGGAAGGTACCTGTCCGCAGGTTCATTATCTTCCTGTATATATGCATTCATATTATGAGAGTTTAGGTTATAAGAAAGGACTGTGCCCGGTGGCCGAAAGTATATATGATAGTATTATGAGTATTCCTTATTATCCGGCTTTGACTGATGAGGAAGTTAAAGACGTAATTAAGGCAGTTTGTAAGGTGGCAGAAAATTACAGATGATGACAGAAAAGAAGAAAAAGTTAATACAAAAATGCATCATGATTGCAATGCCTGTTTTGCTGGCGCTTATTATAGGATATTTAGGATTCTATATGTTTTTTGCAAAGGTTAATACAGACAGTTCTTTCAGGGCTGACGTATCTGCCATGGCATCAGATGTATATGACACTATGCTGATTAATACATATGATGAGAAGGTTTATAATCCTGAACTTATGGCTATGTATACAAATAGCAAAATCTATGAGTGCACACATACATGCCATCGTCTTCCTGATTTAGGTGAGTTAATTGAGAAGTCCGCATCACAGGATAATAAACTAAGAGTTGTTTATATTTCACTTGATCCAGAGATAATTAATAAGTATTATTTTTCTTCTTCAAGAGCATATACAAAAGCGCTTAATAACAGGCTTATGAATGTAATAAACAAGTACCCGAATATTGAATTTCGCGTGCTTTATCCGGCATATTCCATTAAGTACTGGAATACCATGAGTCTTACTGATGGAATAAGCTCAGGCCAGAGAGAGATAATGGATGATTATGAGATTATTACCACAGTTCTTACAACTGCTCCTAATGTTAAAGTTTACTGGGCAGGTGATGAGGAATGGATAATCGGTAATGAACTTAATTATCTTGATGATGTAATGGATAATGGATGCTGTTATGTTGGTAATACCAATCCAAAAATCAAAGAACTTGAATATACCAATGATTACATAGATGATTTGCTCTTAGGTTATAGCATTAATGGTGCTGATATGGAACTAAATAATGCGAATGCAAGCATTCGTATGGAGAAGTTAAGAGGCGTGCTACTAAAGGATAAGGAAATCATTGATGATGATTATGATAACGTGGATGTGATTTTCTTTGGGGACAGTATAGTTGGTAATTTTACTGATACATCCTCCATACCTGGTGTTGTTGCAGGTCTTACCAAGTGCCATGTCTACAATATGGCGACAGGGGGTTCGTCGGGAACCTATATTCCGGGAAGAAGTAATAACTTCAATATGGCATCACAGGCTTATGTATCTCTGGATGAAAGTTATATCACAAGTGGTTTCCAGGCAAGGCTTGGACTTGAAGTATTTAAAGAACACATGAATACAAGTAATAATAATATCGATAAGAGAGATACTTATTACGTTGTTCATTTTGGAGTTAATGATTATTTCGCGTCATTCTCTGTGGACGGTTATATAGAAGGAATGGATGAAGGAATTAACAGGCTAAGGGAAAATGATCCTGATGCCAAAATCCTGGTCATTGTTCCAAACCAGACTGCATACTTTGACTACGGCAGAACAATAGTTGATCCGTACAAAGAAGGTGGAGCCCAGTATATAGAATATATAGAAGCGCTTCGAGAGTATGTATCAGGGCGTGAAGATTATGAGTCAAGTGTATATATGCTTGATAACTATAACATGATTCAGGTATATGACGATTATTCATCTCATTATTATACCAACGACGGTGTTCATTTGAATGGATACGGACGCTATCTTACAGGCGTAAATATAGCCCGTTGGCTTGAAAATTTGAGATAAGATATTTATAATGAACTTTGTAGGGTTTACGGTTGTTTGAGCGTATTGTATGCAGCGGTGCCCTTGGTTATAAGTTAATACAAAAAAGGAGATTGAAAAATGATTTGTCCAAATTGTGGAAATGAAATTTCAGATGGTTCTGTTTTCTGCCCAAATTGTGGAAACAAGATTGAAAATGCAGTTGCTGCGGCTGCTAACGAAGCAGTTAAAGCAGCAGAGCCTGTTGTAGAAGAAGTAAAGGCTGAAACTGCTGAGGCAGTAGAAGAAGTTAAGACTGAAGCTACTGAAGCAGTAGAAGAGGTTAAGGCTGAGGCTGCTGAAACAGTAGAAGAGGTTAAGACTGAGGCTGCACCAGTTGCCCGGGCTGTTCAGGAGGCTGCTCCTGTAGTAGAGGCTGCACCAGTTGTTGAGGCTGTTCAGGAGGCTGCTCCTGTTGTTGAGCCTGCACCAGCTGTTGAACCAGCGCCTGCTGTAGAGCCAACACCAGTTGTAGAGCCAACTGCTCAGACATTTAGTTATGATACAACATATGCTATGGGAGATGCTCCTGTAGAAGAGCCAAAGAAGAAAGGCAATGGTCTTGGAATCACTGCAATGGTTTTTGGTATTCTTTCAGTTGTATGTTGTCCTTTAGCAGGATTATTAGGACTTATCGGTCTTATTCTTTCAATTATTTCATTTATTAAGAAGCCGGCTAAGAAGGGATTTACAATTGCAGGTCTTATCCTTTCAATTCTTGGTATGTTTATCGGTCTTATCGTTGGTATTGTTGCTATTATCAATGCAGGTGCCATTGCAGGTGCCTTAGGCTTAGGCGCTGCAACTACAGCAGCAACTGCAGCAGCATGGGATGATTATGATGATTACGACGATTATGATTTTGATGACTATAATTATGATGATATAGACTTTGATAACTTCGAAGACTATTTTGTAACACCATCAGAAGATACTGATGATACAGATGATTATAGTTATGACGATGATACTGATGACTATGATTATGATGATGACACAGATGATACATATGATCCATATGCATCAGGATACAGAAATGTTGAATCTAATAACATAATTATGCATGTTGATGAGTACTGGTATCATTATGACCGTGGTGAAGATGGTACTGACGGCTGGGCTGTATTCACAAATGATGCAGGCGATGAGCTTGAACTTCCTGCATACGTAATTGATACTTCATACTATGGCAGCACTGCTCAGGAAGAGTATGAAGCTATCTGCGCTAACTTCTTCCAGGATGAGGGAAGTGAGAAAATCAGCCAGGACGATACTTTAACAACTTATTTCTGGGATGAAGACTGGCAGTATGGTATTATTGAAGGCATCAGCCCATATGGTGAATTCACAAATATCACAATCTGCATCAATGAAGATGAGCAGACAGCAGTAATTCTTATGTGCAGACCTTATGGTTCAGGACAGGACGGTTTCAACAGAGAAGGACTTATTGATTTCATAGACTACATTGAATTTAGATAAGATTTATAATAATTAAAGATTAAAGAATTGCCACCCTCTTAAATAAAGGAGGGTGGTTTTTCGACTAAGAAAGAGATAAGAATGAAGAAAAGAACTATAATTACAATCATTGCAGTTACAGCAGGACTTGCACTTTTGTGGAGTGGCATAGTGGTGCTGCTTTATTTCTCAACAAAGAAGCATAATGATGGAGAGACGATAGCCATAGAAGAAGCTCTGGATGATGTTTCGGGTAATGCCAGTGCAACAGAGGAGAAATCAGATGATGAACCGGATGAGACCATCGTCAGCGTTGATTCTGAGCATAACTATGGTACTATCAGTAATCACATTGTTGTAGGTACTGCAAAAGGTGAAGGCTATGAAGGCATTAAGGGAACCGGTGATTATAATTATGGTGAAGCTTTGCAGAAATCTCTTATTTTTTATGAACTTCAGCGTTCAGGTGCTCTTCCTGAAACAGTAAGATGTAACTGGAGGGGAGATTCCTGTTTGGGTGATGGCTCAGATAATAATATTGATCTTACAGGTGGCTGGTATGACGCGGGAGATAACATTAAATTTAATCTTCCAATGTCTTATACATCAACCATGCTTGCCTGGTCTTTATATGAGGACAAACAGTCTTATATAGACAGTAATCAGTATGAATATGCCCTTGCAAATATCAAGTGGGCTAATGATTATTTTATTAAATGTCATCCGGAAGATGAGGTTTATTATTATCAGGTTGGAGAAGGTGGTTCTGACCACGGATTCTGGGGACCATGTGAAGTTGTGGACCTTGCAACGAACAGACCATCCTATAAGGTGGATAAAGATCATCCGGGTGGTGCCGTATGCGCTGAAACTGCTGCATCACTTGCTGCTGCATCTGTAGTATTCAAGGATGAAGATGCAGAATATTCAAAACTTTGCTTACAGCATGCCAAGAGTTTATATGAATTTGCAGCCAAGTATCCTTCAGATGACGGATATACAGCAGCAAACGGATTCTATAATTCATGGAGCGGCTCATCAGATGAATTGTCATGGGCATCCATCTGGCTTTATATTGCAACCAATGATAAGTCTTATCTTGATAAGGCAAAGACATATTATGAAGCGGCAGGTCATGATTATGACTGGGCTATGTGCTGGGATGATGTGCACATTGGCTGCCTTATGATGCTTGCCAAACTTACAGATGAAAAAGAATATAAAGATGAAATAGAACATCATCTTGATTACTGGACAACAGGTACTGCAGATGGTGAGAGAATTACATATTCTCCTAAAGGCCTTGCATGGCTTGACAGCTGGGGTTCTCTTCGTTATGCCACAACTACAGCTTTTATTGCCTGTGTATATTCAAGATGGGATGGAGCAGATTCAAAGAAGGCTGATACGTACTGGGATTTTGCAGTAGGTCAGGCTAATTATGCTCTTGGTAGTTCAGGACGCTCATATCTTATAGGCTTTGGTGAAGATTATCCGACTCATCCGCATCACAGAACAGCCCAGGGTTCATATGCCAATAACATGAATGAGCCTGCTGAATTCAGACATACTTTATATGGCGCTTTGGTTGGCGGACCTGATGCATCTGATGGATATACAGATGAGGTGTCAAATTATACAACCAACGAAGTAGCCTGTGATTATAATGCAGGATTTACAGGACTTATGGCTGCTCTTTATAGTAAATATCATGGACAGACTCTGGTTAACTTTGGAGCAGTAGAAGATATCACATATGATGAGATGTATGTAGAGGCCGCTGTAAATGTTGACGGCGATGACTTTACCGAGATTAAGTGCATGACATATAATGTATCTTCTTTCCCTGCAAGAAAAGCCAATAACTTGGAGTTAAGATACTTTATTGACTTATCAGAAGTTTATGCGGCAGGCGGCTCTGCAGAAGATGTGGAGATAACCACCAATTATATGCAGGGCGCCACAGTGGATGGAATAAAGACATGGGATGAAGATAATCATATCTACTACTTAAGTATTCTTTATGATGATTCACTTTATCCGGGTGGACAGGAGAATTATAAGAAAGAAACACAGGTCAGAATGATATGTAAGACAGCCTGGGATCCGTCAAATGATTATTCCTATGAAGGACTTCCAAATGGAAATGTGGTTTTAACCACGAAAATTGCTTTATATGAAGATGGTAAATTAATCTTCGGAAGCGAGCCTGATCAGGGTAATAATGCAGGGCAGAGTGTGGTTAGTCTTGGAAGTGGATCAGGTAATGGTTCCGGTAATGGATCAGGAAATGCCTCTGGAGATGACGGTAATAATCAGGGCTCTGGCGGACAGCCTGCAAATAATGTTACGAGTGTAGCATCTGAAGGAGACTTATCACTTCAGGTTAAATATAATCAGTCAGGTTCTAATGTAAACAGTATTGCCGGCACAATAACAATTACAAATGAGGGTAAAGACAGCATTGATTTATCCGATATAAGTATAGAGTATTATTTTACCAACGAAGATTCCAAATCAATGACCTTCAACTGTTACTACGCTTCCATGCAAAACGGAGATACATACAGTGCGCTTAGTTCTGTAACAGGTAAGTTCGACAAGGCTGATGGAGATAATGCGGATACAGTTTGTGTTATTACTCCGGGCAGCGGAACTTTGGCAAGTGGTGGAACTGTGGGCATTGATTTTGCCATTAATCATGATGACTGGTCATCACTTAATATGACTAATGATTATTCATCTGATGCAGGTAATGTTGTTATCGTATCAGGAAATAAGGTAATATTTGGAAAAAGACCTTAAAAAATTGTGTTAAAATCGCCGAAAATGTGATATTGTAGGTGTAGGCGGAGTAAAAAACTTTGTCTTATAAATGTAGTTTGAGGAACGGGTTATGCCAGCTAAGAAATTAAATGACCTGTGGCCTGGAATAGAAAGTAATGTGGCGGTGCTTCACGGAATAGTGAATGATACCATACTTTCCAAGCTTGAGCTTGCCAGGGGTTCCAGCCCAGAGACAATTGAAAAGAAAGCCAGAGTTAATCTTGTTAATGCTTTCAGCAGGGCGATATATGGCGAGAATATGCTTAAGATAGACAAGAAGAATCTCAGAACAGAGATTGCTCTTGCTACAGATAAGTATACTCATTTCCTGTCTTCAGTGCGTATTGGTGACAAGGATCTCATTGATATATTTGGGGAGGAGAAGCTTCTTAACAAGGATACAGGTGTTGAGGCTATCCTTAAGATTATTCCGGATGAGATTGCCTATGTAAATGATGATTGTAAGGGTATATATGTTTTCGATATTAATGGAGTTATGATCCTTCCTGAGATTACCGTTAATATGAAGAACCTGTTTACCTGTAAATATGATAAATATGATGATATTCCAAAACCGAAGAAGAGCGAGTTCATTACGAATCACGCCAAGTACGTTGAGGATACCAAACTTTATGAAGAATATCAGCAGGCCCTTCAGGATACAGAGACTGTGGGTATTGCGATTGATAAGTCAATGAAGAGAATCTCCAATGCGGCTTCGACTGCAGGTAAGAGAGATGAGGTGAAGGCAGAGAACTTCAGGCTTCATTTCCTTAAGGCCCAGAGGCAGACATCAGAGATTAATGAATATACCACCCTGGTTGGAATTGCCAGAGAGGTTGAGAATCTTCAGAAGATAATTGAGGATAAGAAGACCGACAGAAGAACTTATAATCGTTCTTTGGAGCAGACTGACATAATGAAGATAAGGATGAGAGTCCTGGAAAAAATCATTGCCGAGCGTAACTGTCATCTTGAACTTGTACGCTTAACCAGTGAATATGCCACATATGCGGAATATCTTGTTTTTGATAATCTGCCGGAGGATGTAAGAAGAAGGCTTACACTTATTCGAAGCATTTCACAGGTTGTTATTGATACCCTAAAGGATATTCATAAGGGCGATGAGATTGCATCCTTTGATTACTATGGAAATCTTCTTAAGGCCGGTGATGTGAACTTATCCGGCGATGATATGAAGGATGCTCTCGACAGAATGGAAGAACTTTACAGTGATTACTTTAGAAGTGACCTTCCGCAGATATCTCTGGAAAAACTCCAGGAGATTGAAGGATATGTTAAAGAGAGACGTTCAATCCTTCAGGCAGTTGAAAAAGGTGAAGATATAGAATACTTCCTGCCGCTTTCAGTGGCTCGTTTTACACGTCAGAATAAGGAAGTGTCCAAATATACAACAGAAGTTGTTGATATGGCTATAAAGGCCAATTTCATGCAGATAGCGGCCAAAGAAGATGAGGAGATGCTTCTTCTTGGAAATCCTGCAATGTCTCCGGAGCGAAGAGCCATCGGTTATGCCGAAGCCATGGAGCACAAGATGTGTATGGATCAGCTCTTTATGTGTATGACTGTGGCTGACCAGTTTAAGATTCTTAAGACTCTTGAGCAGAAAGATATCACAGCTGAGATTCAGAACTACACAGATCTTCATGATGCACTGGCTGTAAGCTATGTGGAAATCAAGGAAGAGGAGACTGAGAGAAGGGAGCAGTTCGAGGATTTTGACCACGATATTACTCCTGATAAAGATAAATTTGATATAGATTTTAAGTAAAATGACGTGACATTGGGGACGGTTCTTGATGTCACGTTGTTAAGTTGGAGACCGAAAATGGAAAAACTTCGTTGCAAAATCTGCGGCGCGGAACTGAATACAAAACCACATTTCACCTATATCACATGCCAGAATTGTGGAATGGAGCAGACACTTCCAAGGCTTAAGTCGGAGCCGGAGGTGGTTATTTATAATGCGGCTCACAGGGACAGGATTCTAACTAATGATTTTATTCTGTCCAGAGAAAAGATGGATAATCTCTGGAGATTCAATGCGAAAGAGGCGGACCTTGGTTATGACATGATGCTGGCTCAGTATGGCGTTGTATATTATCAGCTTCCTGACAAAACCTCATATCCTATTTTGGCGAAATATGTGGATACGCCGATACCACTTTATGAGCCTTATCAGAGGGCTTTACAGCTTGGTAATGACAAGCAGATAGCCATCTGGAAGAAGCAGGCCAAAGAGATAGAGGATATTCGCAAGAAATGCGCTCCATACAAGGATTATTACAAAGACGAGAAGGTCGATGTTTTAATTGACTGGGCATATGATACTGATGAAATGGCAGAACTGGCTGAAGAGATAATTAAGGAGCTTAACAAGGCAGGATATTATACTTTTGCCCGTAACAGGATATTTAAATATAAGCCGGATGTGGATGTTTCAGACAGGCAGCATTTTTTGATGCAGCGTTATGAGGCGGCGAAAATTGGGAAATGTTGTCTTTGCTTAAATGTAAATGAGTTGTTCAGGGGATATGGTTTCTTCTGTTTATACAGCGCTGAGCATAAGGATGATGCCAAGTTTATTGAACTTACCAGCCTTGAACCGTCGCCATTTTTCAAGGAAAGTGTTTTATTTGGGGATGCCGACTGGAAGAAGCAGCTGGTTGAGGCTGTTAAGAAGGTTATTGGACCTCCGGGTTCGGCCAAGGCTTTGGGTGCGTCAGCCGATTCGGATGATGATGACGATGATGCCGATATGACGGCAGCACTTGAAGAAATGCGTAAACTTCGTGAGACTGTGAGAGATGCACTTAAGAGCCTTAGTGAGGCAGGGGCTTCAAAATCAGTATTTATAAGTTATAGTAGCAGGGAGACTGCTGAGGCAAGGAAGGTTAAGGATCTTCTCGAGAAAGAAGGCATAAGCTGCTGGATGGCACCTGAATCAATACCAGCAGGCAGTGATTATGGTAATGAGATAGCCAATGCGATTAGAACGGCTGACTTTGTGGTTGTAATGCTTTCAGCAAATTCACAGAGTTCGAAGTGGGTGTCAAAGGAAGTGGACTTTGCACTAAAATATGACAGAACGGTAATTCCGTTCCAGTTGGACGATTCAGAGCTTACTCCGGCCTTTGATTTCAGGCTTACGGATGTGCAGAGAATATATGCAAACGGAAGGTTCTATGAGGCCTTTAGTGAACTTTTGAAGAGAATAGGGTGATGGGAAGGAGTCATTCCCGGCGCCGGATTTAATGAATTAATAACGCTAATAATGGGAGAGTTATCAGACAAAGGAGCGTGCTTAAGAGTATGCAGTTGGCTGATGACTCTCTTTCGCTTTTATGAATCTCGGCGAGGGTCAGGATAACTGAAGCACAAGGGGTGCCTGAAAGAATTAAAATGCTGTATTTAAGAACCGGGTCGACCGGCAGGAAATATACCAGGGCAAATGAAAACAGTGGGAATACAAGGAGTTTCATGCCGCAGATGAAATAGACAAATGGAGTTGTGAAGAGTTTCTTCGGATCCATTGCGGAGAGTCTGATTCCCAGAATTATCATACATACCGGGGTTGTCATTGTGCCAAGAAGGTTAATGGATGTAACTGCCTGGGTTGGAAGATATTTATAAAAATCGATTACATATAAAGGAAGGCCGATGAGCATACCGATAAAAGCCGGATTGGCTACAGCGGACTTGATTGAAATGAATTTCTTATCTGACGTCAGTGCATATACGCCTAAAGTAAATACGAAGATATTCATTGTGATGACGAAGATGCAGGAATAGCAGGCTACTTCAGGGTTATTAGGAAATAAGGCCTTAATAAGAGGCAGGCCGAAAAATCCTACATTACCGAAGGTACTTGCGGTAGTCATCATTCTGTATTTACTGTCTGCGAATTTCTTATGGAAAAAAAGAATCAGAATGCACATGAAGATAAGCTGAGTGCATATGCTGATAATTGCAAATAGTCCCATTCTAAAGAGATTAACCTTTGATACCTCCATATTCATGAATGCTGAAATTATCATCATTGGGGAGAGTATGTAGATTAATACTGCTGATAAAGTGGGAAGGTGCTCAGGTTTGGCCATCTTGGCTTTCGCTAAAAGAAAACCTGTCATCATATATGCAATTGATGTAATTACGCTAATATACGCTATCTGAAAACTCATAAGGAAATATTATATTAGATGGGGGCAAAAAGCAAGGGAGATTGTGTTCAGGAAGAAAAATGTGCCCCCATTTGACACTTCATTGAGAGGTGTGGGGGCTCCTGTTAGTAATAATTATAACAAAAAGTATGTTAAATACAACTCTTTTTAGAGAAGAATAATTGATAATACAACTCTGGCTTATCGTTCTTCATAGAAAAGGGCGCTGATCTCAGGAAGGGAGTTGGTGCCTGTTTTTTCTTTTATGCCCGCTATGTGCCTTGAGATTGTTCGTAAGGTGATGTTTTGCATGTCTGCCAGCTCTTTCTGAGTTTTGCCGGGATTAGCGAGAAAGAGGGAGAGGGTGGCTGTTTCTTTATCTGATAATTTGTATTTACCTGCCCAGGAAGCGACCTGCTCGTCGAAGGATGGGGTGGACGCCGGGGCAGAGGTTGTGGCTGAGGTCGGAGTGGTCCCCGGGGCGGAGGTTGTGGTGATGGTCGGAGTGGACGCCGGAACGGCGGGTGCGGTCGGGGTAGACGCTGGGGCGGAGGTTGTGACCGTGGTCGGAGTGGTCCCCGGGGTAGAGGTTGTGCCAGGTGCTGGTATCTGGTTGTCTGATTCGTTTGGCGAGGTTGGAGCATTAGCAGGGGCAATGCCAGGGGTGTCATAGTAAAGCTGCTTTACAGCCTGGAATGAGGAACAGCCTGTCTTGTCGCAGATATTACTTAAGGTTCGGTAGAGGACGGATCTGGATATATACAGGTTCCTTGCAAGTTCTGACATATTACCGTCAAAAGAAATAGCTGTAATGAACAGTTCCGCTTCTTTATCCGTAAGATTATATTTCTTAACAAAATCATAAGGTGATATATGATAGACGCTGTCTGTCTTTGCTTCGGACATATTGAGTTCACCTGTAATGGCAAAGATAATAATGATAATAATGGTGCAAACAAGCTCAATTCCTACAATGATATAACTTGGAAAAGTATAAAAAAGTGGAGTAATAAAAATAAATGAAAAAATAGAGTCCACCACACGGCCACTGGTAGCAATAAGCGGCGCGAAACGCTGGCCACGTGAAAGCTTAAGCATCATCAGCACAAAGAAACTGTTATTGGTTCCAGCAACTATGTAATAAATACAGGCATTAGCATAGGTTGACGATACGTCCTTTAGAAGTATAGGATTAAGAATTCCGAATAGCACAAGGGTAATGGAGATGATGCTGATATATTTCATATCCTTTATTTCCATAGCAATACCCATAATAATATAAGGAATTATAATAAATAGTCTCGGCGAATCGTAAACGGCCATATTGTTATGATACAGACCTTCCAAGAGGGAGAAAGTAAGGAAGTTTCCAATAAACTCATATAATATGACAACGATAATCATTGAGATAAAGAAAAAGAGGAAACTATGCTTGTTTTCTAATTCGATTTTGTCATCGCTAAGTTCACCGGGTAAAGTATCGTTACTAAGCACCCAGTCAGTCATCGCTTTAAGGAAAGCAACTACTAACAGAGCATACAAGCATACATTGGATGAAAGTATAAATTGCATAACATATTGGCATAGAATGGCAGCGGATGTACCTATGATGTAAATAAGCCCTACAAAGTGTAATTTATCAAGGGCTACAGACAGGTGAACATAGTAATAGACACATTCAAATCCTATCAATATAGTGAAAAGATACATGCAAAATATGAAAATATGTGAGTTGTGTGTTTTATAAATAAATAGAATCGCAGGAGCACTTAGAAGTGAAATAATTCCCATCAGACGTTTTAATGTGGTCTTGCTTATATGAATAAAGCTTAAGATAAGGCCGGCAATGATAATTGAACAGCCAAAAGTAAGCATGATAAGCCTGTTATGAAACATGGCTCTGTTTTCGTCCATAAATTCGTTAATACGCATATTGGAATAACTCATTACAGTTGAGTAAGTAAAATTATAGAAGAAAAATAAAATTGCAAGTAAAATATGATTCTTGCCAAATCTTTTTTTAGAGCCGATGTCCATAATGTGTCACCTCAAAATATCCCATAAAATCAAAGATTATTATAAAAAATTAAAAATATAATTCAAGGGCAAAATCGGCGAATGTCTACAATATGACACCCATTTTGGGCATTAGAAACATGTGTCACCTTATATTTGGGGAGGCTGGTTGGTAAGATGGGGGTATCAGTTTTGTGAAAAATGAAAGGAGATATTAGATGAAAAAGTTTTTAAGTAAAGTTCTGCCGATTTCTTTGGCAGCTGTTTTGGTGCTTGGACTGATACCTGCAGTTGGGGTGAAGGCTGCGAATGTGATACCTGCAGGAGAAAACACTATTGGATTATATGAATCTGGTGAGTTTGGCGAACCAGATATGCAAAATGATGTTTTAAGACTGCCTGGAGATGCATCAGCAACAGCAGTATCAGTTGATGCAGCAAACAAAACCGTGACATTTACTGATTTGAATGCAGGAAGAATGGATATAGACGTAGATGGATGGACATTTGTATTCAGTGGAACCAATGCTATCGCAAGAGATTTAGTTGTTGAAGACGGAACTGCTACTGTTATGGTAAATGAGGGTGGCAGTTTTACAGTAAATAATTTGATATATGGTACTGTAAATTTAGGAGAAGGAACAACAGCCAGTGTTTCTCTTGAACCAGTTTCTACAACTACGGTAGAAAGTATGTATGTCGGTTGGGATGAAGAAACAAATGAGCCGATTTACGAAGATCAAGAGATTCCCGTAACAGCTGTTCCTGGTCCTATAGTATTTACAAATTCTGCTGATGCAGCAAAGGAAGAAACCAAGGAAGAAACCAAGGAAGAAACCAAGGAAGAAACCAAAGAAGAAGCTA
This sequence comes from uncultured Lachnospiraceae bacterium, assembly GCA_902789665.1. Taxonomy (GTDB): domain Bacteria; phylum Bacillota; class Clostridia; order Lachnospirales; family Lachnospiraceae; genus UBA3766. The sequence continues at coordinate 177,455 of CADAOY010000002.1, forward strand.
AGGAAGAAACTAAAGAAGAAGCAAAGGAAGAAGCAGCTGCTCCTGCTGAGCTTAAGATTTTAGACGGTGCAGATCAGGAAGTTGACGGTACAGGTGATGTTACAATCAGAGCAAACGGTGAGTTTGATAACTTCTCTAAACTTCTTATGGATGGAGCAGAAGTAAGTGAGGAATTCTATACAAAGAAGGCAGGTTCTACAATCGTAACTCTTAAGGCATCATATGTAGCAAGTCTTGGCGCAGGTGCTCATACAGTTTCATTCGTATATAAGGATGGCAGCACAGTTAAGACTACATTAACACTTAAGGCAGCAGCTAATTCTGAAGCAGCTCCTGCAGCTACAAACACATCTACAACAGTAGATTCAACTCCTGCAGCAGCTCCTGCAGCCACAGCAGATGTAGCTCCTAAGACAGGTGAGAATATTATGTGGCTTTATGTAATTCTTGCAATGTCAGCTCTTGGTATGGGTGTTACAGCAGTTAGTATTAAGAAAAATAAATAATCCTTCGCAAAACTAAAAAATATAGGGAAGACGGTGCCTTCGGGCACCGTTTTTCTTATGGTGGAACTTTGTAAGCCTGTGGCATACTTGGGGGAAAAGTGGTATAATTAAAAAAGTTTTGCAAAAGGAGAAAATACATGCATAAGAAGATTTATAAAAGTATATTATGTGCTGTGATGGCTGCGGTGATGACAGTTTCGATGGTGAGCTGTAATGCACCGGAAGTACCGGAGGAGAAGCCTGAAGAGGTTATTGAGATTGCCCCGGAGGTAGAGGAGCCGGTTGAAACCGAAGAAGAAGAGGTAGCAGAGGAACTTGAAGAAGGTTATTCTGATGATGATATCCGTTCCATGATTGCGGGAATGACTACTGAGCAGAAAGTGGCTCAGATGATTACCATAGATGTACGTAAGTACGGCCCGGATGCTGATAATATAAAGCCTGTAACTGAACTTCCTGATGAACTTAAGGCTATGCTTAATAAATATGATTTCGGCGGCGTTATTCTGTTTCAGGATAATGTAACAGGTACTGAGCAGTGTGTTAAGTTAATTGCAGATATTGATGAGGCGTGTGCAGGAGAAGGGGCTTCAGGTAAGATTGCTCCACTTATTTCCATTGACCAGGAAGGCGGAAATGTAACAAGACTTCCTATGGGAACCAATATGCCGGGCAATATGCTTCTTGGTGCCACAGGAAATAAGGATTATGCATTTGAAAGTGGAACTGTATTAGGCAGAGAATTATATGCACTTGGAATCGACGTGGATTTTGCCCCAGTTTGTGATGTTAATAATAATCCGGCCAATCCAATTATCGGTGTAAGGTCATTTGGTGATGATCCGGAAGCTGTATCTGAGATGTCAGTAAGTATGGTGGAAGGTCTCAGGGCAGAGGGAATAATCTCAGCTCTTAAGCATTTCCCGGGACATGGCAATACAGATACAGATTCTCATACAGGTCTTCCTGTAATCGAAAGTTCGCTGGATGAATTAAGAGCCTGCGAACTTAAGGCTTTTGAAGGGGCGCTCAAGGAAACAGGTATGGTAATGACTGCGCATATCGTTTATCCTAATGTTTCTACTGAAAAATATACTTCACTTGAAGATGGTGAAGAGATAACTTTGCCTGCAACTTTATCTAAAACAATACTTACAGGTGTTCTTAGAAATGAAATGGGTTATGAAGGCGTTATCGTAACAGATGCCATGGATATGGACGCCATTGCCAAGCATATAGACAGATATGATGCGGCAACTCTTGCAATTGATGCAGGTGTGGATATGATACTTATGCCGGTTAAATCATCAACTCCTGAAGGCATTGCTGATATGGATGAATATATGGGTAAACTGGTTTCCATGGTTGATAATGGCACTATAAGTGTGGAGAGAGTTGATGAATCAGTATTCAGGATTTTAAGACTTAAGGCCGATTATGGAAAACTTGATTATGCTGAGGCCAGTGCTGAGGATGTTGAGGCACTTGTAACAAATGCAAAAACAATAGTGGGTTCAGAAGGCAACCATTATACTGAATATGAGATTGCCAAAGAAGGAACTACATTAATTTATAATGGTGAAAATGATGACGTGCTTCCACTTAATGCAAATGAAGACAGAGGTTTGATTATTTATTCGGCTGCAAGGGCTGAGTTCAATCTTGCATGCGAAAATGCATTTGAAAGATTAGAAGATGAAGGCCTGGCTAACGAGGCATCATTAGTCGGTTTTGTGGATGTGGAAGAGAAAAGCATTGACGAGATAAAGGCAATGATGGCCGACGCGGATTTTGTCATTTTATTAAATGAATGTAACAATCTTGATATGATTAATCCTGAACTTGAAACTTCTACAGCAGCCAAAAAGATGCACGAAGTTGCGGATGCAGTGAAGGATGAGCAGAAACTCATTATTGTCAGTACACATCTTCCATATGATGTGGGAGTATTTGATAATGCAGATGCGGTTGTATGTGCATATGGCAAGAAATGTCTGACAGGCAGCATGGATAATGAACTTGAAGATGGAGACAACAGGGCATATGGCGTTAATACTGAGGCGGCAATATGCGGTATCTTCGGTGAATATGAGTTTAATGGAACACTTCCTGTAAATGTTTATAAGCTTGATTCTGATTATAAGCTGACCGATGAAATTCTCTACGAAAGAGGCTATGGAATCAGACAGTATGAATAGTGGAAATACTATAATACTTCCTATTGAAATTTTACCTTTAAAAAGGTACACTAATAATGTTTGACAAAATTATCATATTTAGAAAAGGAATTAAACAATGAAAAACGGTGACAGATTGTATAATCCGGCTGAGATTGAGCCTAAGTGGCAGAAATACTGGGAAGAAAATCAGACATTCAAGACTGATGTCTGGGATTTTAGCAAGCCAAAATTCTATGCCCTTGATATGTTTCCATATCCATCAGGTGTAGGCCTTCATGCAGGTCATCCTGAAGGATATACTGCAACAGATATTGTATCACGTATGAAGAGAATGCAGGGCTACAATGTTCTTCATCCAATGGGATATGATTCATTTGGTCTTCCTGCAGAGCAGTATGCTGTTACAACAGGACATCATCCTAATGGATTTACAGAGGAGAATATAAAGACTTTCTCAAAACAGCTTAAGGAACTTGGTTTTGACTATGACTGGAGCAAAATGGTCGCCACCTCAGATCCAAAGTTCTACAAGTGGACACAGTGGATATTCAAACAGTTATACCTGGACGGATATGCTAAATATATTGATATGCCGGTTAACTGGTGTGAAGAATTAGGTACCGTTTTATCAAATGATGAAGTTATAGATGGTAAGTCAGAGCGTGGCGGTTATCCTGTTGTTCGTAAGAATATGAAGCAGTGGGTTATTGATCAGCCTGCATTTGCTGAGGAACTTCTTGATGGTCTTAATGAGATTGACTGGCCTGAAAGTACCAAGGCTATTCAGCGTAACTGGATTGGTCGTTCAACCGGTGTAGAAGTTAAGTTTGATATTGTTGGCGGTGGAGAGTTCTCCATCTTTACAACCTGTATTGAAACAATCTACGGTATTACATTCATGGTTCTTGCTCCTGATGGAGACATTGTTAAGGGTCTTCTTGACAGGGTTCAGAACAGGGATGAGGTTCAGGCTTATATTGATGAGACCTTAAAGAAAAATGATATGGACCGTACAGAACTTAATAAGACAAAGTCAGGATGTGAGCTTAAGGGCGTAACCTGTATTAATCCGGTTAATGGCAAGGAAGTAAGAATGTTTATCGGCGACTTCGTTCTTGCAAGTTATGGTACAGGTGCTGTTATGGCGGTTCCAAGCCATGACCAGAGAGACTTTGAATATGCAATCGCTCACAATATTGAGATGATTCAGGTTATTGATGGCGATGAGAAGTTAGGTCATGTAGATGTGTCAGGGGCGGCTTTTGAAAAAGGGGCTTATCTTGGCAAGGGATATAAGTTAATTAATTCAGAAGAATTTACAGGTCTTACTGTTGAGGAAGCCAAGGAAGCAATTACATCAAAACTTGAGAAAATGGGCGTTGCCAAGAGAACAGTTAACTACCACTTCAGAGAGTGGATATTTGCGCGTCAGCGTTACTGGGGTGAGCCGGTGCCTGTTGTTCATGGTGAAGATGGTGAGATTCATGTGCTTGATGACAGTGAACTTCCGCTTATTCTGCCTGAACTTGAGGATTACAAGGGTAAGAACGGCAAGGCTCCGCTTGACAATGCAACTGAGTGGAAGAAATATGATAAGAACGGCATAAAGGGTGTGAGAGAGACATCCACAATGCCTGGTTCAGCCGGTTCGAGCTGGTATTATTTCAGATATATTGATCCTGATAATGAGAATGAGTTCGCTAATCAGGAACTCCTTAAGCACTGGATGCCGGTTGACCTTTATATCGGTGGACCGGAGCATGCGGTAGGTCACCTTATGTATTCTCGTATCTGGAACAGATTCTTATATAATAAGGGCTTAGCGCCAACCAAGGAGCCATTTAAGAAACTGGTTCACCAGGGCATGATTTTGGGTGAGAATGGTATCAAGATGGGTAAGAGATTCCCAGAATTTGTTGTTAACCCAAGTGATATTGTAAGAGAATATGGTGCAGATACTTTAAGATTATATGAAATGTTCATGGGACCTCTTGAGGTTTCAAAGCCATGGAGCCAGACTGGTGTTGAAGGCTCACGTAAGTTCCTTGGAAGAGTATGGAACTTCTTTACAAACGCTGAGAATCTTACAGATGACAATGATGGCGAGCTTACAAAGGTTTACCATCAGACAGTTAAGAAAGTTACTGATGATTTTGAAGCACTTGCATTTAATACAGCTATCAGCCAGATTATGATTTTTATGAATGCAGCATACAAGAAGGGAACATGTCCTAAGGAATATGCTGAAGGCATAATCAAGATGTTATCATGTATTACACCTCATATCGGTGAGGAACTCTGGAGCATCTTAGGACACGATAGTACAATCGCTTACGAGCCATGGCCTAAGTATGATGAGAAGGAACTTGTTGAGAACGAGATTGAAATCGGTGTTCAGATTGCAGGTAAACTTAAGGGTACAGTTCTTATTGGTGTAGATGAGGAGCAGGATAGTGCCATTGCCAAGGCTAAGGCTAATCCGGCAATTGCCAAGGCACTTGAGGGCAAGACCATCATCAAGGAAATATATGTAAAGGGTAAGATTATAAATATTGTTGCAAAATAGTGCCACTAGGGACGGGGGAATATGCATCTTTCATAATGACAAAAGGGACGGAGACGTTTGTCATATTTCACAACGCAACTTTTAGGAGGAAACAGTAATGGAATTAAAACCAATTAAAGAAGGAAAAGTTAGAGAGATTTATGATAATGGCGACAGCTTAATTATGGTTGCAACAGACCGTATCAGCTGCTTCGATGTTATCCTTAATAATGAAGTTACAAAGAAGGGTACAGTACTTACCCAGATGTCAAAATTCTGGTTTGATATGACAGAGGATATCATTCCTAATCATATGATTTCCGTTGATGTTAATGATATGCCTGAATTCTTCCGTCAGCCTAAGTTTGATGGTAATTCAATGATGTGTAAGAAACTTAATATGCTTCCTATCGAGTGTATCGTAAGAGGTTATATTACAGGTTCAGGCTGGGCAAGTTATCAGAAAGATGGCACAGTATGCGGAATTAAATTACCAGAAGGATTAAAGGAATCAGATAAGCTTCCTGAGCCAATTTACACACCTTCAACAAAGGCTGAAATTGGTGATCATGATGAGAACATTTCATATGAGCAGTCAATCGCTCACCTTGAAAAATACTTCCCTGGTAAGGGCGAGGAATATGCCAAGAAACTTAAAGATGCTACAATTAAGTTGTATGTAAAGTGTGCTGATTATGCACTTTCAAAGGGCATCATCATTGCAGATACAAAGTTTGAATTTGGTCTTGATGAAGATGGTAATTTAGTTATCGGTGATGAAATGTTAACACCGGACAGCTCAAGATTCTGGCCACTTGAAGGTTATGAACCGGGACATGGTCAGCCATCATTTGACAAGCAGTTTGCAAGAGACTGGCTCAAGGCTAATGAAGGTCATAACTGGACATTACCTCAGGATATTGTTGATAAGACAATTGCTATTTATCTTGAAGGTTATGAGAAGTTAACCGGTAAGAAGTTATAATTTTTAAGTTAAAAATTTAAATTTTAATTTTTAATTTTATTATCTTATTTATTATCTTAAAGAAGGTTTTATTTGAAGGCAAAAACATTTTTAAAAGATAAAAATATATATATTGCGCTTATAAGTGTATTTGTTTTTGGAATAATTGCTCACGGGTACAGATTTTTTGATCTGGCATTTGGTGGGGATTCAATGCTTATGATAGTGCAGGATGATTATTTATGGCAGGTATCCCTTGGAAGGTTTATGCAGCCTCTTCTTCTTATGCTTAGAGGCGGCATGGAGACTCCTCTGCTTATTGGCTTTTTGTCAATGCTGTGGATTGGGTTATCTGCTTTAATCATTATAAGAATGCTTAATATTAAAAGTTATTTGGGCATTATTCTTACAGCCGGAATTATGGTATGTAATACGGTGCTTACATCTGCCAATGCAGCTTTCCTTGGATGGCTTGATTTATATGCTGTAGCTCTGCTTCTTGCAGTACTTGGTGTAAGACTTATTGATAAGGATAAAATCTGGCAGATTATTCTTGGAATTCTATGTATCGCCTTATCGCTTGGAACATATCAGTCATATCTCTTTGTGGCTGTTGGTCTTATGATGTTTGTTATCATAAGAGAGTTATACAGTAATTCTGAGATTAAGAAGACACTTCTTAAGGCTTTAAGATATGTGGCATCCCTTCTTATTGGCGGTGGTATTTACTATCTTCTTTGGAAACTGATTCTTAAAAGTATTCACCTTGATGCGGCAGAAAGCTACAACGGTATTGCAGATGTGGGTAATTACAGTAATACTTCCATCTTTGGTCTTATTGGTCTTACATATAAGAAGTTCTTTGAATTTTTGTGTAAGCCGGGATTATTTATCCATCCTGATATGGAAGGAAGACTGGCAGGTTCATTCTGGCCTCTGGTGCTTCTTTTTGCAAATATTCTGATATTCTTAATGATAATCGAACTTATCATCATTATTAATATGATTACCAAGAAAGGCCTCTGGGCTTATATCCTTCAGGCTCTTATTGTTATTTTGCTTCCATTTGGACTTGGAGGTGTAACCTTTATTTCAAAGGGACTTATTCATCCATTAATGATATATGGTTCATATATGATATATATCTTCTTCATAGCTGTTATGGAAGATTATCTTCAGGTGGCCGCAGAGAAGGCGAAGGATATACATCTTTCTTTGGTACAGATTATTGTAATGGTGCTGCTTGGAATTCTTATATGGAATAATATTGTATATTCAAATCAGATTTATCTTAAGAGAGCCTTACAGGAAAATGTGGTTAAAACCACAATGACTTCCATACTTGATGACATTAAGGATGTGGATGGATATGTGCCGGGCATTACTCCTGTGGCATTTTATGGAGATCTTGATACTAATGAGTATATATATGATATTAATGGAACTGAACAACTTACAGTCTATGGCATGGGCAAGACTTCCCTTAGTTATCAGGGAACTGACTATGCATACATTAAATATTACACTTCTGAAAGAATTAATCTTACAAGGGCTGAATATAACAATTCTGATGTTCTTGCAATGCCACAGTATCCAAATCAGGGTTCGATAGGCTTTGTGGGAGATGTTCTTGTCATCAAATTATCAGATTAGTGCTTTAATTTAGTGAAATCTCTTGTAATAAACCACAATATATTGTATAATTTGTAATAGTTTGTTAAAAAAAACACAAACTGATTAGGGGGAGGGTATTATGGATAATAAGAGTGTTACATTTACATTTGATTCATTGCCTAATAATGTGGCTGAGCTTCAGGCGTTACCGGAAAGTTCACTGGACACACCTTTTAAAACAGCCGCTCTGGTAGTTCTTGCTTTGGCAAGATATGAAGCAAGTCAGCAGGACTCAATAGATATGCTTAATTTTCTTAAGGGACCTGAAAGTGTTAATCAGTTTCAGATTCAGTTCTTAAGAGACAGACTTGCAGGCAAGCAGTATAAAGTTAATTCTTTCTTCGAAGGAACAAGCCCTGAGAACAGTTATAAGATGAGTGCTCCTTACAAGATTACTGTATCAGAGAATCCTTACAGTTATCCGGAAGAAAACTGGGCTACATTATGGCTTAAGTCATCAGGCGCTGATTCAATGAGAGAAGTTAAGTTAAGATGTAAACCAAGTACAGGACAGTGGTTTATGGTAGATCAGATGTTACTTGCTGACATCAGAGTACCTGCTGCTTCTGATCCTTGGGCATAAAAATATATTTGTGTAATTTGTGTAATTTGTGGAATGATCCGGGTACAGGGAACCGGAAAATGTGTATTATGTGTTTAATATTGGGAATGGAGAAAATTATAGGGTGTTACCAGGCGTATAATTGTACGTCTTGTTTGTAACACCTTTTTTTATGCAAAGAAGTCGAAAGGCCTGCTTACGCCTGGCGGGTACAAGGTAAGTGAGACAGGCAGGATTGGCATAAATAGAAAGGAATATATCTATGGAAAATCTTATTGAGATTAAAGACATGCATAAGATATATAATCCTGGTGAAAATGAAGTAAGAGCGCTGGACGGCGTTGACCTTTCAATTGATGACAAGGAATTTGTTGCAATAATTGGTCAGTCGGGTTCCGGTAAATCAACCCTGATGAATATGTTAGGGTGTCTTGATGTACCGACCAGTGGCAGCTATTATCTTCACGGACAGGATGTATCTCAGATGCTGGATGATGAATTATCAGATATAAGAAACAAGGAGATAGGATTTATCTTCCAGGGATTCAATCTTATATCTAATCTGACAGCTTTGGAGAATGTGGAATTACCACTTATATACAGAGGAGTAGGTAAGAAAGAAAGAACTGAACTTGCCAAGGTAGCATTAGAAAAAGTTGGTCTTGGCAACCGTATGTCACATAAGCCTACTGAAATGTCCGGTGGTCAGCAGCAGAGAGTTGCAATAGCAAGAGCCATAGCGCAGGCGCCGCCTATAATATTAGCGGATGAGCCTACCGGTAACCTTGATTCCAGATCCAGTGAAGAAATCATGGGTATCCTTAAGGATTTACATGAAGAGGGAAGAACGGTAATTCTTATTACGCATGATAATGGTATTGCAGCAAGAGCAAAGAGAGTTATTCGTATAAGTGATGGCAGAATCATTGACGACTATATGAATGATAAAGAAACAATGGCACATGCAGATACCAATAAGAATATAGCAGGAAGTGAGATGCCTAAAGAGGTTGCAGTCACCATGCTTGCTAATTATGATGATGAGCCTGCAGGGGATAAGGAGGAATAAATGAGCAAGAAAAAAGATGTAGAACTTACAAGAGAAGAAAGAGCTAAAAAGCAAAAAAGAAAAAGAATCTTACTTATAGTAGGAGGAGTATTATTATTCTTCTTTATCGTAATTGTTGTGGCAGTAATTATTATTGCGAAGAATATTTCCAATTCTTTTGCATCAGGTGCTGAAGTAGAGAAGATGGAAGCAAGAGACATTCAGTCAAGCTTCACAATTGGCGGTACAATCCAGAGTGATAATACAGTTAATTTAACAACCCCTTCAGCCATTCTGGTTGCTGATGCAATTCCGGTTGGTACTTTTGTTAAGAAGGGTGATCCTATCCTGGTATTTGACAGAACATCTTTCGATGAAGCTTATACAGTTGCTGATGTTCAGGATACAATTTCCATGAATACATATTTATCTTCAATGGAGAAGATGGATGATGCACTCACAAAGTTAAACGCAGCACAGGCTGATGTTAATAAGTATACAAAGCTTGTTAATGAGCAACAGGCAATAGTTGACAATCTTAAGGCAGGCATGACAGATACAGATCAGAGAATTGCCCAGCTTCAGAGTAAAATTGCTATCGCCAGAGCAGAACTTGATGAATATACACTTTATGCCAAGGCTGGTGATACTTATGGCATGTCCGCTGAAGGTATGGGTACTTATGAGTCATATGCTGAAGCAAAGACACTTGAAATCGCTCAGGCATCAAGAGAACTTGCAGCACTTCAGAGTGGTATGACAAATGTTAATCAGACAACTGCATTATCTGATGCAACAACAAAACTTACTGAGTATAAGGCTGAACTTGCTAAAGCTAAAGGCGAAGTAGAAACTTATGGCGCAACTGCAGGTAATGAATATGACAGAGAGAATGTTCTTCTTAATGGTCAGCTTACACAGATAAGCATCGGAAAGGGAACAGAGATTCTTGATAATTATCCGGATGGTATTGTAAGAGCACCATATGATGGCGTACTTATTGCACTTGCAACAACAAAGGGTAATTATACAACTCCAAATACTACATTCGCGACTTTTGCAAGTCTTGATGATGTAAGCCTTCTTGTAAATCTTACAAAGAAGGATCTTGACAGCCTTGATATTGGAGATAAGGCTTCAATCAAGATTCTTGATAAGACATATGATGGCGTTGTATCACAGGTTAACAGAATGGCAACAACAACTGCCAATGGTACAACAAGTATCGGTGCAATTGTTGATATAAAGACACCTGATGATGATATTTATATCGGTCTTGAAGGTAAGGCTACAATTACAACTGCAGATGAAACAGGAGTTAACAGTATTCCAATTGAAGCCCTCAATTCAGACAATGATGGTGATTATGTTTATGTAGTTGATAATATGATGACAGTTTCAAAGAAATATATTGAAACAGGTATTTCATCAGCAGATTATATTGAAGTTAAGAGTGGTCTTGACGAGTCAGACTGGGTTGTTACATCATATACAATCGAGCCTATGGAAGGCGAGACACTTGTTGTTAGTACACCGGAGTTTCTTGAACAGATTGGAAAATAATATCGAATGGGACAGGCTGTAGAATATATTAAAATTGCATTTAAAAGTATTCTTGCCAACAAGATGCGTTCACTTCTTACCATGCTTGGTATTATTATTGGTATTTCATCAGTTATTGCCATAACAGGTCTTGGTAACGGTATAACGGGATATATTGAGTCTGCTTTGACCGGTTCTTTTGCGGGACAGATTCAAGTAATCTGTAATTCGGAAAGCTTTACTGAAGAAGACGTAACTTCTGTAGTGGATTCAGTTCCGGGGGTAAAGGTTTTTACAATGACCTCTAACGGTTACGGAACCAGCTATTCCAAGAAAGGCCGTTTTACCACATGGATTACGTCATGCCATTATACCAATGTGTATGCAATACCGGATCAGGGTTTTGTAGAAGGCAGATATTTTAACGAACATGAATATGCAGGAGCTGAAAGAGTCTGCGTTATTCTTGAGAATTCTGCCATAAATCTTTTCGGTAGTACTGACGTGGTTGGAAAAACAATTTTGGTAGATGTTGGAAATGGTGAAGATGAGGAATTCGAAATCGTCGGTGTCAGAGAACTGAATAAAAGTGCTGCTATGGACACCTACTGGTATGATGACGTGGAAATGGATATTCCTTTTACCACATATTTAGACATCATGGATTATGATGAGGATGATTACTGGTTTTCCCAGCTTCTTTTAATGGCTGATAATACAGATGTTCAGGATGAAGTTGTAGAACAGGTTCTTAGTGTTTTGAATAAGAATCATGGTTTCAAGAAGAAGGATAAGGACATCACTATACTTGACATTAATACATATACAGAGAATATTACAAAAATAATGGGCTATATAACTTTGTTCATAACCTTTGTTGCTGCCATTGCCCTTTTGGTTGGTGGTATTGGTGTTATGAATATCATGCTGGTTTCCGTTACGGAAAGAACTTCGGAAATCGGTATCAGAAAGGCTCTTGGGGCCAAGACCGGATCCATAGTAATGCAGTTTCTGGCAGAATCTGCAATTATATCACTTCTTGGTGGTATCATTGGTATTATTATTGGATATCTTCTGGCAGTGGTTCTTGCCATTATTTCTTCCAAAATCGCAGGCATGACAATACATGCTTCCGTAAGTTTTGGAACAGTACTTATAGTAGTGATTTTCTCTACTGCAATAGGCCTTTTCTTCGGTATTTATCCGGCAATGAAGGCGGCTAAGTTAAACCCGATTGAAGCTTTGAGACAGGAGTAAGAATGAGACAGATTTTAGAATATTTTAAAATTGCATTTTTCAATCTTAAAGCTAATAAGATGAGAACTTTCCTGACTATGCTGGGTATCATTATCGGTATCGGTTCAGTCGTTATCGTTATATCCAGTGGTATGGGTGTCAAGAAAAGTCTTGAAAAAGAAGTAAATTCCCTGGTTGGCTCTTATGTATATATTTATGCCAATGGTAAGGATTTAAACATGGATGATGACGACCTGGCGGCCATTCAGAAACTCCCTCATGTTACCGGACTTGGAAGACAGTTTTCTACCAACAGAGCCAGTGTCGAAACAAACAGTAAATATTTCAAGGCAAGCATAACATATGAGACAGCCAATTTCCAGGTCTTTGACACCACCCCGCTTGTGCAGGGCAGATTTTTTACCGAGGCTGAAGAAAAAAGGGCTGCAAAGGTTTGTATTATAAATGAGAATGATGCCAAGGCTGTTTTCGGACATAAGTCAGTAATTGGATATAAGATTGATGTAACTATTTTAAATACTACTGAAGAGTATGAAATTATCGGTGTCAGGGAAAGCAAGTCAGGTGGTCTTCTTGATATGCTTTACGGCGAAGATTACGGTGAAAAAATCATCGCCCTTGAAGTTCCATTCAATACCGTTGTAACTGACTGCGTTCCGGAGCATTTGAGAGATGCATACATAGGAGGAGCAGTTAATCTTCTTGTGGATGATATGAACAATGCTTCCACGGTAGGAAGGGAAGCTATGAATCTTCTTAACAAAAGACATCGTATTAAAGAAAAAGATGGGGGATTCGAATATTACGAAACATCTTATCTTACGCAGACAATTAGTACAACATTACTGGTTGTAACTCTTCTTATCAGTTTTATCGCGGCTATAGCACTTCTTGTTGGTGGTATAGGTGTTATGAATATCATGCTTGTTACGGTTACTGAAAGAACCAAGGAAATTGGTATAAGAAAAGCTCTTGGAGCAAGAACGAATTCTGTAATGCTTCAGTTTTTGATAGAGTCAGGTGTAATTGCACTTGTTGGTGGAATCATAGGACTTGTAGGTGGATATGCTATTTCAATTATTGTCTGCAGCGTGGCATCGACTGTGGCAAAAGGCATGACAATAGCACCTGATTTCAACCCGATCTTTATTCTGGGAACCATGATATTCTCGATGGGAATCGGTGTCCTGTTTGGTGTTATTCCGGCTAGAAAGGCTGCGAAACTTACGCCGGTTGATGCGTTGAGGCATAAGTAATTTGTTATGAGAAGATGTGTGATTGTTGGCGGAGCCGACATAAACAATTATGAATATTTAAAGAATATAATCATGGAAGATGATTATGTGATTTACTGTGACAGCGGGCTTAAGCATATGGATAAATTAGGGCTTAAGCCTTCTTTAATTGTCGGGGATTTTGACTCTCATGTGAATCCTCATATGGATGTTGAGACAATTGTGCTGCCGACTGTGAAAGATGATACGGATACTTTTTTTGCAGCTAAAGAGGGTGTGAAAAGAGGGTTCGGGGATTTTGTTTTGATTGGGGTAATTGGGGAAAGGCTTGATCATTCACTGGCGAATGTGTCTATTCTTTTGTATCTTCGTGCAAATGGCAGGAGGGCGCAGATAATAGACGATTATTCGGTTATGAAAATTGTGGGATCTGAAACAGAATATATATCTGATGATTATTCTTTTTTCTCGCTTCTTAATATCACAGGAAAAGCGAGTGGAATTACGATTAAGAATGCGAAATATGAACTTGAAAATGGAAGTATTAGTGCGGATTACCAGTATGGGGTAAGTAATGAAATAACCCCGGGTAAGGTGGCCGAGGTTAGTGTTAGTGATGGTGAGTTGTTGCTGGTAATGGTTAGATGATCGCCGGCTGGTGTGGTGCGGCCGGGCTCGCGGGGCGAGAGGCGAGGCCGTGGCGAAGATCTAACGGCGAAGGGCGCCGATTATAACACAGATTAAAAAGCCGACCATATCAACTGCAACAATTGTAGCACCCACAGGAGTGTTGATTAGGATTGAAAGAATGATTCCTGATAAGGTGCATACTACTGAAAATACAGCAGAGAATATGGTTACTGATTTAAAACTGTTATATATTCTCATGGCTGAAAGTGCCGGGAATATAATGAGTGCTGATACCAAAAGTGAACCCACAAGATTCATGGCAAGCACGATAATAACTGCGATTACAATGGCGGTTACGAAGTTTAGAATCTTCACTTTTGTACCAACCGCTTTTGCAAAATTCTCGTCGAAAGTAATAGCAAAAATATAATTATAAAGCAGTATAAAAAATGTCACGACAACAACGGAAAGAATAATACATAATATTACATTCCAGTTAGAAAGTGTCATTATGGAAGTGCTTCCAAAAAGCGTACTGCATACATCTCCTGAAAGGTTGGATGATGTATTAAATATATTCATAAGAAGATATCCAAGCGCCAGTGCACCGACTGATATCATTGCAATGGCCGCATCTCCTTTTATCTTGGCATTCTGCCCTGCGCTTAATATAACAATAGCGCTTATAACCGTAATAGGAAGAATAACATACATATTGATGGAACCAAGCCCCAGAACGGCTGCAATTGCCATTCCGCCGAAGGCTACGTGTGATAAACCATCTCCAATAAATGAGAGCCTTTTAAGCACCAGTGTGACACCTAAAAGGGAAGAGCAGAGCGCAATAAGCACGCCTACAATCAAAGCCTTCTGCACAAAAGGTTTGGATAAATATAATGCTAAAACAGAAAGTGTATCATTCATGAGCTTCACTTCCTTTCACATATATTTCACCAAGATCTGATGCTAAATATTCTTCAGTTGTTCCATAATAAATCTTCGAGCCGATATGAAGAATGTGCTTTGCATATCTTACGGAAGATAAGATATCATGGGATATCATGATAATGCTGATTCCTTCGTTATTAAGCTGCTTTATAATATCATACATCTCAAGTGTAACCTTCGGATCAAGGCCTGCTACTGGCTCATCGAGAAGGAGCATCTTCTTTGTTGCACAAAGGGCTCTTGCAAGTAAGACTCTCTGCTGCTGACCACCGGAAAGGTCGCGGTAGCAGTTGTTTGCCAGGTCATCAATGCCAAGTCTGACCATGTTATCCATGGCAAGTTTTTTATCTTCTTTACTGTAGAAAAGTCTGCCTTTAAGTCTTGACTGGCAGCCCGATAAAACTACCTCTTTAACGCTTGCAGGAAAGTCTCTCTGAACCTTTGTCTGCTGCGGAAGATAGCCAACTTCGCTAACATTGATTCCAGGCATTTCAACGCTGCCGGAAATAGGTTTTTGAAGACCTAAGAGAGTACGCATAAGCGTGGATTTGCCTGCGCCGTTTTCTCCGACAATGCAAAGATAATCTCCCTCTTCAAGAGTGAAAGATAAGTCCTTTATAAGTATGGAATTGTCATAACCCAAAGTCAGGTCTTTTGCAATTAATTCTTCCAATTTTCTATCCTTAAATCGTAATTATTCTAATGCTTTTTTAAGTATCTCGAGGTTGTCTGTCATAATCTGAAGATATGTTTTGCCGCCCTCGATATCAGTCTTATTTATGCCCTGCATTGAATCAAGAACCAGAATTTCCTGGTCTTTGTCTGTGGTATTTTCGATAATTGTTTTGGCAATTGACTCATCACTTCCCTCAGTTACCAGAACAGTCTTAAGTCCTAACTCGTTAACCTTATCAGATAAGAAAACAATTGTTTCAAAATCCGCCTCCGTCTCAGCACTGCATCCCGCAAATGCCGCGTAATAGTTAAGGTTATAATCATCTGTTAAATATCTGAATGGAAATCTGTCACCAAATAAAATTGTATCTTTGGATGCGTTTTCCACAGCATCTTTATACTGATTATCAAGTGTCTTTAATGCAACGCTGTAATTGATGCAGTTGGTAAGATAAACGCTCTCGTTATCCGGATCAAGTGCTGTTACTGCATCTGTGATTTCGTAGATTATCTCTTCGGCATTTTCCAAAGATAACCATACATGTTCGTCATATTCTGTTTCGCCTTCTTCGGAATCTTCATCGTCGGATTCTTCTTTCTCTTCCTGCATTCCTTCAACGATTTCTTCTTCCTTTATATTTTCGCTTAAGACATCAAGAAGATTGATAACTTTCATTTCATCATTGCCTGATTCTTTTAATACATCATCAACCCAGGCATCCGATTCGCCGCCTACATATATAAAAAGATCAGCGTCTGAAATTGCAACTATGTCCTGTGCGGTTGGCTGGTAACTGTGAAGGTCCACGCCGTTGTCAGCAAGAAGCATCAGGTCGATATTGGCATCTGCATCCCTGATGATTTCTTTGGTCCAGTCATATTCAGGGAAGATGGTAGTAACAATCTTTATTGTTTCCTTACTTTCATCGGTTCCTCTTACCTCGTAGGTTTCGTGGCTTGCTGCTGATGTGTTGTTGCAGCCCTGCATCAAAAGAGCGCCGGCCATGGCGCCTAAAAGGGCGGTTGTTATAAGTGATTTACGATTTATTAATTTCATTATGATTCTTCTTTCTTTGTGTTTGTATGTGGTGGTGCGCCAGGTTATAGTGCGGCGCAGTCTTTGCATATTCCGTAGAATACGGTTCTCATGGGGTCTACCTTAAAGCCATGATGCTCTGCAATATGCTCTTCAAAGAGTGTAACTTCGTGGCATTCTAAGTGAATTATTTTGCCGCATTTCTCGCATTTTAAGTGAAACATCTGCTGGCAGCCATTTGCATCGCTTCTTCCTATGTACTCGTAGCAGGCGGAGGAGGTTTCGTCGATGTTATATTTCTTAACCACGCCTTCGCTGATTAATTTATCCAGCTGTCTGTAAATAGTTGTGGTTCCCACCTTAATGCCTTTGGTTTTGAAATACATATCAAGGTCGGCGACTGTAAAATGACCGGGTCCCTTACTTTCAAGGAAATTAAGAATTTCCTGTTTTTGCTTGGTATTATATTTTGTCTTAATATCCATATATAACTCCTAAAAAACAAAAATGAAAATCATTTTCAATTTTTGATTATAAGAGTTATTTTCTTAAAAGTCAAGGAAAGCTGGGCGGATATTTTGCGAACTTGCAAAAGAGGCGCAAATTTTATACAATAGATAATGGTTTAAAAGGCAAAATAAAGGAGTGCGTATGCAGGGACTTAATAAGGAAATAAATTTAAATGGAAAACTGATCGGAGAGGGACACCCGGCGTATATTATTGCCAGTATGGGCGCTAATCATATGGGTGATCTCGATGTTGCAAAAAGTATAATCAGGGCGGCTAAAGAGGCGGGTGCTGACTGCGTTAAGATTCAGACATATGAGCCGGAGACACTGACTATAAATTGCGATAATAAGTATTTTAAGGATATTCCGAGCAGGGGAGAGACGCTGTATCATCATTACAGCAAATGTTCCATGCCACTTTACTGGATTGAGGAATTGTTCCATGAGGCCAAAGAGGTGGGAATTGATATTTTTTCCACGGCTTATGATTATCAGACCGTTGATTTTCTGGAAGATTTGGATAATCCGTTCTATAAGGTGTGTTCTTATGAATTGACGGATCTGGATTTTATATTATATGCGGCGTCAACGGGTAAGCCTTTGTTTGTTTCCACAGGTATGGCTGCCTGGGAAGAAATATATGAAGCGGTAGAAACCGTTATTGAGGGAGACGGCGAGGATCTTTGCCTTATGATAAGCACGGGCGCTTTTCCGTCATCTACGTCAGATATGCATCTTGCGAATATCAGGGATATAAAGAATAAACTGGATATTCCGGTTGGTTTATGCGACCACTCCATCGGTTCAATCGGTGCAATTACAGCTGTTGCATACGGTGCAGATGTAATTGAGAAGAATATTTGTTTAACCAGAGATCCTGACAGTGCGGATGCTCCTTATTCCATGACAGTGGAAGAATTTAAGGAGATGGTAGACTGCATCAGGGATGCAGAACGTGCCATCGGCGATGTGGAATATGGCTGTTCAGAGGCGGATCAGGGAAGGTATGCTTTAAGGCGTTCACTCTTTGTAACCAAGGATGTTGAGAAGGGCGAATTTTTCACAGAAGATAATATTAGAAGTATCAGGCCGGGGAACGGTATTGCGCCTAAATATTACAGAGACGTGCTTACCATGACGGCGGATATGAGCATTAAGAAGGGTACTCCTTTCTCCTTTGACATGGTTCAGCCGGGAGTGATTCTGGCGCTTTCTGATGACGAGGAGTGCTTCCAGGGCCTGTTTAACGGCGACCTTTATCAGATATCTCATGAGGTGGATATTGATATGATAAAGACTTTGGACCCTTCGCAGATTATTATTTATAAGTATAAATATGAAATATCCGAAGAAATCGAGAAATTTATGGAAGGCAGAATCGCCAGGGTTGAACGCGGCGAGGAAGCCAAAGCGATGATAATTAAGACTTTCTTTAATTAAGGAAGACTTAAATGGGAGTAAGATGGAATTAGTTACTATAATCGTGCCTGTTTACAATACCTCGAAGTATCTTAATAAGTGCCTGGATACGCTACTTGCGCAGACTTATGAGAATATAGAGATTATTCTGGTGGATGACGGCTCTACGGATAATTCTCTTGAGATTTGTAAAAGTTACGAGGAAAAAGATAAAAGAATAGTAGTTATATCCAAGCCCAACGGCGGCTCGTCTTCTGCAAGAAATGTGGGACTTGATGCTGCGAAGGGCAGTTATGTAGGCTTTGTGGACAGTGATGACTACGTGGACGGGGATTTTGTCAGCCTTATGATGGAGGCTATAGAGAAATATGATGTGCCAATGGCGCAGATTTCGAGAGATGAAATTAATGAAGATGGCACGAAAAGAGATGATATCTGCACGCCTCCGAAGGAAGATTATATGATATCGTCGAAAGAGCAGCTTCGGGAACTTCTTCTTCACAGAGGTGACTGCAGTTACTGTACAAGGATTACCAGAAAAGATTTATTTGATGGATTACGCTTCCCGGAGGGGAAACTAAATGAAGATTTTTATCTTATGATAAATATGCTTCCGAGGATAGAAAAATTTATAATTTTACCATCTCAGGGTTATCATGTGTTCTACAGACTGGGAAGTAACAGCCGCGCAGAGGATGCCAGAAATAATTTTTCGAGGGTATTTACGGACTGTGTGGACAATGCAGACTATGTGATGAAGGTGGTTGAAAAATCCTATCCGGATCTAAAAAAGGAAGCTCTCAGATTCAATTTATTCCAGAGGCTGGAGTATCTTCTGCACATCCCAATCAGGCAAATGACCAAGTCGGACAACTACTATTTGAGTGTCGTTAAATATGTAAGGAAACATTATTTTTTGCAAATGTTAAATCCATATTTAACTTTTAAGAACAAGATATATTTATGCCTCCTTGGAGCGGCTCCGAGGACGGTGAGAGTGGTCCATGCCAGGTTGAAGGGGTGGGATTACTAGGGGGAGTGAAAGGTGGAAAGTGCTGTGGCAAAAGGTGCACATTACCTCGTCCCAGTTGGCACAAGGTGCACATTACCCCGTCCCAAGTGGCACACATTCCCCCGTCCCTAGTGGCAAAATGTATATTAATATGATATAATAATAAGGTTAAATATTTATAAGGAGATTAGTTGTTATGGACTTATCACAAACACAATTTTTTTCAGTTCCAAATGAAGTGGACGTAAGTGTAGAAAAAATTCTGGAGATGGTTTATCAGGCTCTTACAGAAAAGGGATACAATCCTGTTAACCAGATTGTTGGTTATATTATGTCTGGGGACCCGACATATATCACAAGCCACAAGAGTGCCAGAAGCCTTATCATGAAAGTTGAAAGAGATGAGCTTGTAGAAGCAATGCTTAGAAGCTACATCAGAGAGAAAGGCTGGTAGGATGAGGATATTAGGCTTGGACTTCGGCTCTAAAACCGTGGGAGTGGCAGTAAGTGATGAGAATGAATTCTTAGCTTCCGGGGTTGAGACCATCAGAAGGGAAAGAGAAGACAAACTTCGAAAGACCTATGCCAGGATTGAGGCGCTGATTGTTGAACTTGGTGTAGAGAAAATAGTTCTTGGCTTGCCACTTACACTTGATGGCGAAGAGGGAGTCAGGGTTCAAAAGACCAAAGACTTTGGAGAGAATCTTCAAAGAAGAACAGGCCTTGATATTGAATACCAGGATGAGAGACTCACAACAGTTGAAGCTTATAATCTCATGAGTGAGTCAGGTGTTAAGAAAGATAAACAGCTCCAGATGGTGGATGAAGTTGCAGCAACGATTATACTTCAGGATTATCTGGATGCGAAGAAGGGTTAAATATGGGGATCAAAGTGGAAAAAATAATTTTAAATCCTGATAACGAGGATAGAATTGAGTTCTTTGTATTGGAGCAGACTACTGTGGCAGGCGTGGATTATCTCCTGGTTACAGATTCTGAAGAAGGGGATGGAGAAGCCCTGATTCTTAAGGACAAATCAAAAAAAGAAGACACAGAAGCAGTATATGAAATTGTCTCCGATGATAAAGAGTTAAAAGCACTGGCGGATATTTTTGAAAATCTGCTGGATGATGTGCAATTCGTATCCGATGATGAGTAATCACGGATTGAAGGGAGATAATACAATTGGACAAGGTTAAAATTATTCCTTTAGGCGGTTTGGAGCAGATAGGACTTAATATGACCGCCATTGAATATGATGACAACATTGTTGTTATAGACTGTGGTCTGGGCTTTCCGGACAATGATATGCTGGGTATCGATCTGGTAATTCCGGATGTGACATACCTTAAGGACAATTTAAGTAAAGTCAGAGGTTTATTCATAACTCATGGTCATGAAGACCACATTGGTGCAATTCCATATGTTATGAAAGAACTGCCTGGTGTGCCGGTTTACGGTACGACCTTAACCTGTGGAATTATCGAACTTAAGTTAAAAGAGTTCGGACTTGATTCTGTTGTGGAATTAAGACAGGTTACCTTTGGTGATACTCTGGTGGCAGGACCTCTTAAAGTTGAATATATAAGAACCAACCACAGCATCGTTGATGCTGCGGCTCTTGCAATATATACACCTCAGGGAATCATAATTCATACAGGTGATTTCAAGGTTGATTATACACCGGTTTACGGTGATGCCATTGACCTTCAGAGATTTGCGGAACTTGGTCATCACGGAGTACTGCTTCTTATGAGCGACTCAACCAATGCAGAGAGACCGGGATTCACTCCGTCAGAGAAGACTTTAAAACATACTTTTGAAAGTCTGTTTTTAGAACATGAAGAAAAGAGACTTATTATAGCGACCTTTGCATCCAACGTGGACAGGGTTCAGCAGATTATTAATACAGCTCAGAGATTCAAACGTAAGGTTGCGGTTGAAGGCAGGAGCATGAATAATATCATCAATACTGCCATCAGACTTGGAAGAATTAGCATTCCGGAGGGACTATTAGTAGACATTGATACACTTAATAATCTTCCACCGAAGGATGTTTGTATTATTACAACGGGCTCTCAGGGTGAGAGTATGGCGGCATTAAGCCGTATGGCTCTTGGAATACATAAGAAGATTGATATAGGACCTACGGACACGGTTATTTTTTCATCCCATCCGATTCCGGGTAATGAAAAAGCAGTTATTAAGATTGTTAATGAACTGCATAAAAGAAGGGCAACTGTTGTTATTGAAGATGCCCATGTTTCAGGCCATGCCTGCCAGGAAGAGATTAAATTAATTTATGCTCTTACAAGTCCTAAGTATGCGCTTCCGGTGCACGGCGAATACAAACATCGTCTTGCCAATGCGGCACTTGCGAAGGACTTAGGAATTCCTTGCGAAAATATATTTATGCTTAATTCGGGAGATGTGCTTGAAGTCAGCAAGGACAGCTGCCAGGTAAATGGCAAGGTAGAAGCGGGATATGCATATGTGGACGGACTTGAAATAACCAACGCGCAGAATGCTTCACTTCGTGACAGACAAAGACTGTCGGAAGAAGGTATCGTGGTAATTTCTGCAGTTGTGGATTTAGAAGGTAAGGACCTTTATTCAGTGCCGCAGGTTATGGACAGAGGTATAAGCATAACCCAGGAAATTGATGCCAAGTGGGCACAGGAAGTTGGCGAGAAATTTACACAAAGTTATTACGACTGCATGGAAAGAGGCATCAATCAGAAGACCAAACTTATTACGGAACTTCGTAACAGCGTAAGTTCCTACATATGGTCCACAATGAAGAAGAGACCGCTTGTGCTTATTATACTTGAGGAGTTATAGATTTAAAGCTATGTTGGAATTTGATAAAGAGACAAAAGAATTTGTGGCGCAGCTTAAGCAGAGTCATATATATCTTGAATACTTAGCGGCCAAGGAAGAGGCCATTAAGGATGAGAATCTGTGGAACAGAATCCTGGACTACAGAAGAAACAGATTCGATATGTCCAGCATCTTAAACGGCAGGGAGATATATGACAGAATAGAAATATTTGAAAGAGATTATGCAGATCTCTATGATAATGAAATCGCCAGAAATTATCTGGATGCAGAACTTGCACTTTGCAGACTGCTTCAGGATATCAGTCTGAGCCTTGTGGCAGACCTGGACTTCTAGGAGAGTGAGATGAAAGACAGTAAAGTACTTGTCAAAATTTTATACGCAGTAATTCGAATATCAGCAGTTGTTATTGTGCTGCTTCTTCTTTATAAGCTTCTGTTCTGGTCCTATGATTTTGGATACAGAATCTTCTCGGACGAACCGATGGAAGCCGGACTTGGAAGAACCATAAGCGTGGCAATTGTGGATGGCAAAAGTGTAAAAGAAGTGGGAGAACTCTTGGAGAATAAGGGACTTATTCGTAATTCCACTCTTTTTGTATTTCAGGAGAAGTTTTCCGAATACGAAGGCATGATGAAGCCGGGGGTATATGAACTGAGCACCTCAATGACTCCACAGGAGATTATTGAATTCATGGCTACCGAGCAGGAGACAGAGGAAGAAGAAATAGAAGAGGGTAATTCCAACGGAGCATCCATCGGTGATGAGGATGAAGTCGAAGGCGAAGGCGAAGAAGAACTGGTTAATCCTGACATAACCGATGGCGAGAATGCTGAAGGCGAGAGCACGCAAGGCGCAGATGAGGTGAATGAATAGTCATGGATTATGAAAGACTTGAAGTATTCTTATCTACTTTAGCTGACGACAATGGAGAATATATTGAAGGCTTAAGAGAGAAAGCACTGGCTGATGACGTTCCGATCATCAGACGAACATCGGAAAGACTGATTAAATTTATCATCAATACTTATCAGCCTAAAACCATTCTTGAGATAGGCACAGCAGTTGGATACAGCGCTATCTTCATGGCAAGTATCAGTAATGCTCACATAACAACTATTGAAAAATACCCGCCCAGAATTACAGAGGCAAAAAAGAACTTTAAAGAGTGCGGCTATGGTGAGAGAATAACTTTCCTTACAGGCGATGCAATAGAGATACTTAAAGAACTTGATGGCTCATATGACATGATATTTATGGATGCAGCCAAGGGACAATATCAGGTATTTCTTGAAGATTCATTAAGGCTTCTTGATAAAAATGGAATCCTGGTCTGTGACAATGTGCTTCAGGAAGGCGATGTTTTAGAGTCAAGATATGGTGTTAAAAGGAGAGACCGCAGCATTCATTCAAGGATGAGAGATTTCTTATATGACATCACTCATGATGAAAAACTTGTATCAACAATCATTCCACTTGGAGATGGAATGAGTCTTACGACTTATAAAAAATAAGTGGTTATAACCACATTTTAAGGAATATATATGGATAGAAAAGTTGAACTTCTTGTTCCTGCAGGAAGTCTGGAAGTACTTAAAATTGCAATAATGTTTGGAGCCGATGCGGTATATATTGGAGGAGAAGAATTTTCATTAAGAGCCAAGGCTGCAAACTTTAGTGATGAAGATATGATTGCGGGCATTGATTTTGCCCACAGGTATGGAAAGAAAGTTTATGTAACAGTAAATATCTTTGCACATAATTATGATATGGATGAGGCAGTAGATTATCTTAAAAGGCTTAATGAGATTAAGCCGGATGGTCTTATTATGTCTGATCCGGGACTTATATCCCTTGCTTTTGAATATGCTCCAAATGTGGAAGTTCATATTTCAACCCAGGCCAACAATACCAATTATATGACATATAAATTCTGGTATAAGATGGGCGTTAAGAGAGTTGTAAGTGCAAGAGAATTATCTTTAGAAGAGATAAAGGGAATAAGAGAAAATATTCCTGAGGATATGGAGATAGAGTCATTTATTCATGGCGCTATGTGTATCTCTTATTCGGGAAGATGCCTTCTGTCTAATTATTTTACCGGAAGAGATGCCAACAGGGGTGAGTGCACACATCCATGCAGATGGCAGTATGCGGTAATGGAAGAACAAAGACCCGGCGAATATCTTCCTGTTTACGAGAATGAAAGAGGCACCTTTATTTTTAATTCCAAGGACCTTTGCATGATAGGATATATTCCTGAAATGATAGATGCAGGAATCGATTCATTCAAAATCGAAGGCAGAATGAAGACCTCGCTCTATGTGGCAACTGTTGCAAGAACCTACAGAAAAGCGATTGATGATTACTATAGAAGTATTGATACATATAAGGCCAACATGGACTGGTACATGGATGAAATATCCAAGTGTACATACAGGAAATTTACTACCGGATTTTATTTCGGAAAGCCTAATGAAGAAACACAGATTTATGACAGCAATACCTATATAAGTGAATATATTTATTTAGGTTTTGTTGAAGAAATAAAGGATGGAAAATACAAAATCACCCAGAGAAACAAGTTTTTAATCGGAGATGAAATTGAGATCATGAAACCGGGCGGTGAGAATGTAATTGCAAAGGTTATAAATATAGAAGATGAGGAAGGTAATGTGGTACCTGCTGCATCTCACGCAAAGCAGACTTTGTATATTACACTCAGCGAAAAAGCAGATGAATATGACATATTCAGAGTTCAGAATAAAGATGTTAAAAAGCCTTAAATAAGGTACAGATATATGAGAGGAAAATTAAATGAACAAGATTAACATTGAAGAAATCTTTGGACAGAATGTATTCAGCTTAGGCGTAATGAAAGAATACATTGAGTCTGAAAAAGCCTATGCTGATGTAGTAGAGATTATCAAGCATGGCGGAGAACTTAATTTGGAGACTGCTGATATTGTGGCAGATGCAATGAAGAGATGGGCCATTGAAAGAGGAGCTACTCATTTTACACACTGGTTCCAGCCACTTACAGGATATACCGCTGAGAAGCATGATTCTTTTATTACTCATCCTAATGATGATGGAAAAGTTATTCTTAAATTCTCAGGTAAGGAATTAATAAAAGGTGAGCCTGATGCATCATCATTCCCATCAGGTGGACTCAGGGCAACATTCGAAGCAAGAGGTTATACAACCTGGGATATTACATCACCTGCTTTCCTTAAGGAAGATGCAACAGGAACAATTCTCTGTATTCCTACAGCATTCTGTTCATATAAGGGTGAGGCTCTTGATAAGAAGACTCCGCTTCTTCGTTCCATGGAAGTGCTTGATAAGCAGACTTTAAGACTGCTTCGTCTTCTTGGAAATACAACATCAACCAAGGTTACTGCCAATGTTGGTGCTGAGCAGGAATATTTCCTGATTGACAGAGATTTATATTTAAACAGATATGACCTTATTTATACAGGAAGAACACTCTTTGGTGCACCTGCTCCTAAGGGACAGGAAATGGATGACCACTACTATGGATGCATCAGAGAAAGAATCGGTGCCTTCATGAAAGACATCAATGTGGAACTCTGGAAGCTTGGTGTAACAGCGAAGACTCAGCATAATGAAGTTGCACCGGCGCAGCATGAACTTGCACCAATTTATGAGGTTGCAAATATTGCGGTTGACCACAACCATCTTGTAATGGAGACAATGAAGGAAGTGGCTGAGAGACATAATCTTACATGCCTTCTTCATGAGAAACCATTTGCTCATGTTAATGGTTCAGGTAAGCATAACAACTGGTCTATTTGTACTGATGACGGTATCAATTTACTTGATCCGGGGGATACACCAAATGATAATATTCAGTTCCTGTTATTCTTATCCTGCATTATGAAAGCAGTTGATGAGCATGCTGATCTCCTTCGTCAGAGTGCATCAGATGTTGGTAATGATTACAGACTTGGTGCCGATGAAGCGCCACCTGCAATTATCTCAATCTTCCTTGGGGAGCAGCTTGAAGATGTGGTTAAGCAGTTAGTTGAAACAGGTGAGGCAGCAAACTGTATTGAAGGCGGCGTTCTTGAAACAGGTGTATCTTATCTTCCTGATCTTGAGAAGGATGCAACAGACAGAAACAGAACATCACCATTTGCATTCACAGGAAATAAATTCGAATTTCGTATGGTAGGTTCACAGGATTCAATCGGTGACCCTAACGTAATATTAAATACAATCGCGGCGGAGGCTTTTGCACAGGCAGCTGATGTTATTGAAAAGTCTGACGATGTTGCAATGGCAGTTCATGATCTCATTAAAGAGAATATGACAAAGCATCAGAGAATTATCTTTAATGGCGACGGATATTCAGAGGACTGGATTAAGGAAGCAAAGAGAAGAGGTCTTCCTAATCTTCCAACAATGCTTGATGCTGTTGATACATTAACAACAGATAAGTCAATTGCCTTATTCGAGAAGTTCGGTATCTTCACAAAGGCAGAACTTGAATCAAGAAAAGAAGTCTTATATGAAAAATACGCCAAGACCATGAATATTGAAGCAACATGTATGGTTGAGATGGCATCAAAGCAGATTATTCCTGCAGTAATTAATTATATTGGCAGACTTACAGATGTGGTTTTGGCAACGGATAAGGCAGGCGTAAATAATCGTGCAATTAAGGAGATTTTATATAAGTCTTCTGATTACCTGGACAGAATGCAGGAAGCATTAACAAAGCTTCAGAACAATCTTGAGTTCGCACAGGCAATTGCTGATTACAAGAAGAGAGCTTTTGCATACAGGGATGTGGTTAAGGTAACCATGGATGAATTAAGAGTTGAAGCTGATAAACTTGAAATGATAGTTGATAAAGAAGACTGGCCGATTCCAACTTATGGGGATTTGTTGTTTGAGGTATAGTGTGTATTAAATTTAAAGTGGCCTTAAGGCTAAAGGAGGAGGTATTATGGAGAATCCGGTATTGGTAATTATGGCAGCAGGTATGGGTAGTCGTTATGGTGGTCTTAAACAGATTGACCCGGTAGACAAAGAGGGTCACAAAATCATCGACTTCTCAATCTATGATGCGTACAGGGCAGGTTTTAAGAAAGTAATCTTCATCATCAAGAAAGAGAATGAAGAATTATTCAAAGAAGTAATTGGCAATGCAGTAAGTAATAAGATGGAAGTTGAATATGCATTCCAGGATTTAAATGATGTTCCGGAAGGTTTTGTAATTCCTGAAGGAAGAGTTAAACCCTGGGGAACAGCACATGCAATTTACTGCGCAAGAAATATTATAAACGGTCCTTTTGCAGTAATTAATTCTGATGATTATTACGGTGTTGATGCATTCCAGGTTATGTATGATTTCCTTACAACTCATGAAGATGATGAGAAACATCGTTTTGCAATGGTTGGATATAAACTTGAGAATACACTGACTGAGAATGGTTATGTATCAAGAGGATGCTGTAATACAGATGAGAAAGGCCGCCTTTCAGATGTAATTGAAAGAACTCATATCATCAAGACTGAAGATGGCGCTGCCTTCTCTGAAGATGACGGAGTAACATATACTCCAATTCCTGTTGATACTTTGGTATCCATGAATTTCTGGGGATTTAGTAAAGGTATCATGGCAGAACTTAAGGAATCACTTGATTATTTCTTTGAAAATACAGTTGCAGGAAATCCTATGAAATCAGAGTGCTATATTCCACTTGAGGTAGGCAGACTTCTTAAGGAGAATAAGGCAACAGTTGAAATACTTAAATCCAATGACAAGTGGTTTGGCGTAACATATAAAGAAGACAAGCCATTTGTTGAGGCTTCAATTCAGGCACTTAAGGACAAGGGAGTATATCCTGACAAATTGTGGTCATAACCACGAAATAAAAAATAACCAGGAGGTTTGGTATGTCAATATTAGTTACCGGTGGAGCCGGATATATTGGTAGTCATACAGTAGTTGAATTATTAAATCAGGGAGAAGATGTGGTTATAGTTGATAACCTGGTTAATTCTTCCGTTAAAAGTTTAGACGGCGTAGAAGAAATCACAGGCAAAAGACCTAAATTCTACGAGTGTGATATAAGGGATAAAGCAGGCCTTGATGCAATCTTTGAAAAAGAAGATATAACTGCGTGTATTCATTTTGCAGGTCTTAAGGCAGTAGGCGAAAGCGTTGCAAAGCCTTGGCTTTATTATGAGAATAATATTAATGGTACTCTGGTTTTACTTAAATCAATGGAAGAACATGGAGTTAAGAATATTGTATTCTCATCATCAGCTACAGTATATGGCGATCCGAAAGAGATTCCTATTACAGAGAATTGTCCAAAGGGTGAGATAACCAATCCTTATGGTCAGACCAAGTCCATGCTTGAGCAGGTACTGATGGATATTCAGAAGGCAGACCCAGAGTGGAACGTAGTACTCCTTCGTTATTTCAATCCAATAGGTGCTCATGAAAGCGGACTTATTGGCGAGAATCCTAATGGTATTCCTAATAACTTAATGCCATATATTACACAGGTGGCAGTTGGCAAGAGAGAGTTCCTTGGTGTATTTGGTAATGACTATGATACAGTCGATGGAACAGGTGTAAGAGATTATATCCATGTTGTTGACCTTGCCATCGGACATCTTCGTGCACTTGATAAGATTAAAGAGAATCCGGGTGTTGCAATTTACAATCTTGGAACAGGTCACGGTTACAGCGTACTCGAGGTTGTTTCAAACTTTGAGAAGGCAACAGGAGTTAAGATTCCATATAAGATTATGCCTCGCCGTGCAGGTGATATTGCAACATGTTATGCTTCTCCTGAGAAAGCTAAAAAAGAACTTAACTGGGAAGCAAAGAGAGATATATATGATATGTGCAAGGACAGCTGGAAATGGCAGAGCACACATCCGGACGGATTTAAGTAAGATTTTATTTGGGTAGTATAGAGGCGACTACGTGGAAAGAATACTTACATATAATTACAATTCGAGTGTTAACAAAACCCTGGCTGAATTTCTTATGAATAAAGGATATGGCGAACATCTTATGGTTAATTTCCGTAAGGATGATAATCAGACTTTGATTAATGGAATTCCAAGTTTCCTTAATACAGAAATTCATTCAGGAGATATGATAACAGTTGTAGTCAGGGAAACAACTACGGGTGATAATATCATTCCAACACCGATGGACCTGGATATTATATATGAAGATGAAGATATTATTCTGATTAATAAAGGTATTAATCTTCCGGTTCATCCAACCAGACATGAGAATGAACAGACTCTTGCCAATGGACTTAAATATTATTACCGTAATGAAAAAACACCTTTTATATTCAGGTGTATAACAAGGCTTGATAAGGATACAACAGGCATAGTGCTGCTTGCAAAGAATCCTTTCAGCGCGGCTCTTCTTTCAAAGCAGATGACCGTGTCGAAGATTTTTAAAACTTATTATGCCATTGTGGAAGGTATACCGGATCCGAAAGAAGACATTATTAATATGCCAATCGCCAGAGAAGGCGAAGATGGCATAAAGAGAGTTATTGATTATACAAATGGTGATGAGTGTTATACCAGATATCTGGTGGAAAAAGAAGCGAATGGCTATGCTTTTGTTAAGGCTATTCCGGTAACCGGAAGAACTCATCAGATAAGAGTGCATATGAAGGCAATAGGTTGTCCTATTATCGGGGATAAATTATATAATCCTGAGAATAATACAATGGCAAGGCAGGCCCTGCATGCACATTCAATTACATTTACTCATCCGATAACCAAGGCGGAGGTGACTTATGAAGCGCCTATGCCGAAGGATATGCAGGATGTGTATGACAGATTGTTCAAATAGGAAAGAAAGAGTGGAATTAAGATGAAAATTGCTGTCTTATCAGGAGGTAACAGTACAGAAAGAGAAGTGTCTTTAATATCAGGCAAGGGTGTCTATGGTGCCCTTAAGGAACTCGGACATAAAGTGGTTTTGCTTGATGTTTATTTGGGAAGAGATGATGTTAATCCAAAGACATGTTTTGATGAAGATATAGACTGGACAAAAGGCATCGGAGGTATCGGTGAAGACAGTCCGTCACTTGAAGCAATTAAGGCTCTTAAAAATGGTGAGCGTAATTTCTTCGGACCTAATGTACTTGAAATCTGTGCTGAAGCAGACATCGCTTTTATGGCGCTTCATGGTGCCAATGGGGAAGATGGAAGAATTCAGGCAGCATTTGATCTTCTTGGAATCAAATATACCGGAACTGATTATTTAAGCAGTGCCATCTGCATGGATAAGGGAATTACCAAAGAGTTGCTGCTTGCAGACAAGGTTCCTACTCCTTTGGGATTTTCTTTTGAAAAGGGAGAAGAATATGAAGACAGACTTGAAGGTCTTAAATATCCACTTGTGGTAAAAGCTTCCTGTGGCGGTTCATCCGTGGGCGTGTATTTTGCCCATTCAAAGGAAGAGGTTAAGCCATATGTAGAAAAGGCTCTTACCTATGGAGACAAGGTTGTAATTGAAGAATTTGTAAAGGGAAGAGAGTTTACCTGCGGCATCATTGATGGTGAGGCGCTTCCGATTGTTGAGATTCTCCCAAGAGAAGGAAAATATGATTATAAGAATAAATATCAGTCAGGTGGCGCAACCGAGGTTTGCCCGGCTCAGATTGATGATGAGTTAAGAGACAGAATACAGGCTGTAACAAGGGATGTTTACAAGGCTCTCAAGATTCGTACCTACGCAAGAGTGGATATTATTGTGGATGAGAATAATGATATCTACTGCCTCGAGGCTAATACACTTCCTGGTATGACACCGACATCTCTGCTTCCTCAGGAGGCAAGGGAGATAGGTCTTAATTACGGCCAGCTTTGTGAAAAAATAATCCAGATTTCTTTGGAGAAATATTAGGAGCAGATAATGAATATACAGGAAGTTGCAGAATGCTGTCACGGACAGATTGTTAATTGTAAGAAGCCGGCCAAGACGGAAGTCGAAGGTGGCGTGGTTGATTCAAGATTAGTAAAAGATAAGAATATTTTCTTTGCATCTAAGGGTGCCAAGGTGGATGGCCACGATTATATAAATAAGGCATTTTCCATGGGCGCTTCTGTGTGCGTATGTGAAAGGGTTCCTGATGATGTTAAGAAGCCTTGCATCGTTGTCCCTGATACAATGACAGCACTTGCGGACATAGCAGCATATTATCTTGGAACATTAAGCTGTAAGGTAGTTGGTATTACAGGTTCCGTGGGCAAAACCACCACCAAGGAATTTATCGCAGCCATCCTTTCAGCTAAATATAATGTTATTAAAACACAGAAGAATTTTAATAATGAAGTTGGACTTCCTCTTACGGTTCTTTCAATCAGACCGGAGCATGAGGTGGCAGTGCTTGAGATGGGAATCGCTGATTTTGGCCAGATGAGATTCCTGGCCAATATTGCCAGACCGGATGTGGAAGTTATTACAAATATTGGAACATGTCATTTGGAGAGACTTGGAGACAGAGACGGAGTATTCAAGGCAAAGACTGAGATGTTTGATTATCTTCAGGTGGACGGCTCTGTATGTCTTTTCTATGATGATGATAAACTATGTCAGGTTAAGGAAGTGGATGGAAAACCACCGGTATTCTTTGGTTTTGGCGAAGGCGCAGACATAAGGGCAACTGATGTTAAGTCTTTTGGATTAAAGGGAAGCAGCGCCAAGGTTACAGGACCAGACTTTGATATGAATATCAGGGTTAATCTTCCTGGTAAGCATATGATTAATGATGCCCTTGCCGCAATCGCAGTTGCAAGGTGCTTAGGACTTAACAGCTACGAGATTATTGAAGGACTTAAAAATGTTGAATCCTTAGAGGGCAGAAGTCACATAATTCTTGGAGAGAAATATACAATTATTGATGATGTTTATAATGCTAATCCTGCATCAATGAGAGCAGCTCTTGATATGTTATCTTTGGCAGATACAAGAAAGGTTGCAATCCTTGGAGACATGTTCGAACTTGGTGAAAAGGAAGTAGAATATCACGAGGAAATCGGAACATATGCTGTTGATAAATGTGATGTCCTGGTTGCCATTGGAAAACTTTCATATAATATGGCACTTAAGGCCAAGGCAGCAGTTAAGATTCCAATTTACCACTATGATACTAAAGAAGAATTTATGGAGAGTATGGGTGAGATACTAAAGGATGGGGATTCCATTTTGTTAAAGGCATCTCACGGTATGGATTTCAAGGCTATATTAGATAAACTGATTGCTTAAAGGGAGGGGAATAAAATGGCTGATGAAAATATCAAAGATGATGGATTAAATGTGGTTGAAACCATGGAAGAGAAAACAGCTACTGAACTAGATCCAAAGGAAGTAAAAAAGGCTGAGAATGAGAAGCAGAGAAAAAAGATTCTCATTATAAGCGCAATAGTTGCTGCAGTTATTCTTATTGGCGCTATTGTTTTTTGCTGCTATAAGATATCTTCAGATATAAAGGCAAAGAGAGGCGAAATCGTATTCTTTAATGGAAACAATATGTATACAGATGGAACTTTCTCTGATCCTCTTCATAGTGATAAGGTTGATATTTATTCTGCACGCTCAGGATATGTTAATACAGATGGTAAATATCTCTACTATATGGAAGATGAATCATTATATTATGATTCATTAAATTCAGAAAAAGAAAATCTTATTGCTGATCAGGTTGAGTTTTTTGAAGTAGATAAGAAAGGCCATATTTATTATCTTTCAGATTCTGACCTTTATGAATATACTATTCATGGCTCAGGAACAAGAAACCTTCTTTATAATAATGTAAGAATGGCGTATTTTGACGAAAAGAAAGAGAGAGCCATCCTTGTACTTAATGACGGTACAATGGGAACTCTGGAACTTAAGTCATCTGCGCAGTTTAATGTTCTTGATGACGGCGTTACATATGTGGTTGATTATGATTCCAAACTTGAAAATATTATTTACTGCAAGGGTAATGTGCTTGATGTAATGGATAAGAAGGGCAACAAACTTATCGTTGCAGATTCCTTCTCTGAAGTATATCCGGTTGATATTACAAAGGGCGTTGAAGTTTATTATCTTGATAACAATAACTACTTACATTACTGCAAGAGCGCCACATCTTCAAAGGGTGTCACCGATGTTGCAAACTTCACTGACATTACAGGAATATACTGTGACATGGAAAACAGGGAAGCCTTCCTTATAAGTGGCACTGTTGATGGAGTAACCGGCGTATATCTTATAAATGATGGTAAGGCTGAGAGAATTGAAGACCTTCCTTCCACAAACATTGATTATGGTGTTGCACTTGATGCCAAAGCAAAGAAGATTTACTTTACATCACTTCCTGGAGATGGCGGTGGAACTGCCAAGAGTTTATATTCAGTAAGCTATGGTGCATTCAAGAAACCTAAGGCTGTTGTTGAGCAAAACAGTGTGGATTCAATTCTTGCAATTGAAAAAGGTAAATTATATACATTAAGAAATACAGATAATGGTCTGGCTTTATATTATAACAATGGCGAAGTTGTTGATAATGTATTAGCTGATTCCATTATTAAGACTCTTGATGAAAAGGGTTATGTGCTTAAATATAAAACTGCTGATGGCGAAGTAAGAGTAGGCTATGCAAGCAAAGGAAGTTTTAAGGATTTATCGTCTGACTTCGGTGATGAGTTTTATGCAGTTTCTGCAAAGAAGATATATATGATTCGTACTACTGAAGAAGGCGCAAGAAGCCTTGGCGTATTTAACGGAAAGAAAGTTAAGTCAGTCGCAGAGGATGTATCTGCATTTACATATATTCATTATTAATTAACAGAGGTAAAAAATGTTATTAATTAAAAACGGACATATTTTAGATCCTTTATCAGGAGCATCATATGTTGGGAATATCTATGTTGAAGGAGACAGAATTATTAAAGTGGAAGAAGGCGCTCCTTCGATTGAATGTGATAAGGTAATTGATGCTTCAAATCTTACTGTGGTTCCGGGACTTATTGATGTACATTCACATTTCAGGGATCCGGGATATACATATAAGGAAGATATTTATACAGGTGCTTTGTCGGCGGCGGCAGGCGGATATACCACAGTAGTTCTTATGTGTAATACCAATCCGACAGTTGATAATGTTGAGACACTTAAATATGTCATAGACAGAGGACTTGAAACAGAGATTAATGTATTATCATGCGGCAGTGTAACTTATGGACTTAAGGGAAAAGAGTTAACTGATTTTGATGCTTTATATGAAGCAGGAGCCGTTGGTTTTACAGATGACGGTATTCCGCTTATGGATGCTGACCTTCTTAAGGCGGCCATGGAAAAGGCAGCTAAGATGAAACTTCCAATCAGTCTTCATGAAGAAGATAAAAACTTAATTGATAATAATGGAATTAACAGAGGAAAGGCTTCTGAATATTATAACTGTGGTGGCTCGCCAAGAGAGGCAGAGATAACTTTGGTTGCAAGGGATGTTGAGATAGCTAAGGAAACAGGAGCCATTCTTGATGTGCAGCATATAAGTACAAAGGAAGTAGCCGATCTTCTTAGGAAAGTTAAGCGCGATGGATATACCAATATTCACGGCGAAGGAACACCACATCATTTTTCATTAACTGAAGATGATGTAATTAAGAAAGGTACCCTTGCCAAGGTTAATCCTCCTATTAGAACAGAGGAAGACAGACAGGCAGTTATTGAAGCGATTCGTGATGGTGTTATAGATATAATTGCAACAGACCATGCACCTCACTCTGAAGAAGAGAAGAATAAGGGCATGCTTAATGCTCCAAGTGGAATGATAGGTCTTGAGACAGCGCTTGCCTTATCCATTACAAAACTGGTTAAGAAAAGTGGTGTGGATATAATGACAGTTATAAAGGCTCTTACCATTAATCCTGCCAATATGTATGGATTTAAGGAAGTTGGTGCAATTAAAGAAGGATATAAAGCTGATATCTGTATCTTTGATGAAAATGAAGAGTGGGTAGTTGATAAGTTCGCTTCAAGAAGCAAGAATTCTCCTTTCATTGGAGAGAAACTTACAGGTAAGGTTAAATATACCATCTGCTCAGGAAATATAGTTTATAAGGGATAAGAATAGCCATACCGGCGAGGCTTCAGGCTCCGCGACCCGGTGTATTATAGAGCGCATAAGGCATGGCGAAAGGCGGATAAATATATGTTTATGAAAAAAGTTAAGGCTGAGGTTATCAGCTCTAAGATGATAGAAAAAGATATATATGATTTATGTCTTAATTATGAGGGGGCTAAGGATGCAAAGCCGGGACAATTTGTTGGCGTCTTCCCTGAGTCCGATGCTCATCTTTTAATGAGACCAATCAGTATATGTTCATTTGATGATAAGACTTTAAGACTTGTATACAGAGTTGTAGGTTTTGGCACTGATGAGTTCAGTAAGCTTAAAGAGGGCGACAGTATTGAAATCCTTGGAAATCTAGGCAATGGTTTTGATGTAGATCTTTGCAAGGGTAAGACTGTTGTTTTGATGGGAGGCGGAATCGGAATCCCTCCAATGCTTGGACTTGCAAAGACTCTTAAAGATAAGGGTATTACAGATGATGTTCATGCCTTCCTTGGATACAGGGATAAGAATACATTCCTTGATAAGGAATTCGAAGAGGTATGT
Source organism: uncultured Lachnospiraceae bacterium (assembly GCA_902789665.1). Lineage (GTDB taxonomy): Bacteria > Bacillota > Clostridia > Lachnospirales > Lachnospiraceae > UBA3766. The sequence goes on from CADAOY010000002.1 coordinate 213,731, forward strand.
AATGTGCATCTTGCATCTGATAATGGAGAGATTGGTTTTCACGGTAATGTAGTGGATGCGCTTAAAAGTTCAGGTATAAAGGCAGATGTAATAATGGCCTGCGGACCTATGCCTATGCTTAAGGGTATTAAGTATTATGCTGAAGGCGAAAATATTGATGCATATATTTCTCTTGAAGAGAGAATGGCATGTGGCGTTGGTGCTTGTTTAGGATGCGTGGTTAAAACCACAAAAGAAGATCACCATTCACATGTTAATAATGCAAGAATCTGTACAGACGGTCCTGTGTTTGATGCAAGGGATGTAGATATATAGCCTGCGCCCACTGGCACTCGCCGACGCGCGGCGGTCGAGCCTGGCGATTGAATGAATGAAGTTATAAAGGGAGTAATAATGAATACAAAGATTAATATTGCGGGAGTTGAATTTAAGAATCCGGTTATGACTGCATCCGGAACATTCGGATCAGGAATGGAATATTCTTCTTTCGTAGATTTAAATAAATTAGGCGCTGTAGTTACCAAGGGTGTGGCATCAGTACCATGGCCTGGTAATCCAACCAAGAGAGTAGCGGAAGTTTACGGAGGCATGCTTAATGCAATCGGTCTTCAGAATCCGGGTGTTGATGTTTTTATGGAAAGAGATTTAGCTTTCCTTTCAAACTATGACACCAAGGTAATTGTTAATGTATGCGGCAAGAGCGTAGAAGAATATATTGCTGTTGTAGAAAAACTTAATGAGACCAAAGTTGATATGTATGAAATTAACGTATCATGTCCTAATGTTAAGGAAGGTGCCATTGCTTTTGGACAGAATGCAGATGTGCTTTATGATGTAACCAGGAAGATTAAGGAAGCATCAAAGAAGCCTATCATTATGAAATTAAGTCCTAATGTTACATCAATTAAGGATATGGCCAAGGCGGCAGAGGCAGGCGGCGCTGATGCAATTTCACTTATAAATACCATTACAGGTATGAAGATAGATATTGAAAGACAGACATTTGTACTTGCCAACAAGACAGGTGGTATGTCAGGTCCTGCAATTAAGCCGGTTGCAGTTCGTATGGTATATGAATGCGCCAATGCAGTTTCAATTCCGATTATCGGTATGGGCGGTATAGCAACAGCTGAAGATGCAATTGAATTTATGCTGGCAGGCGCTACAGGTGTGGCAGTAGGTATGATGAATTTTGTTAATCCTTATGCAACTGAAGAAGTTGTTAAGGGAATTGAAGATTATATGATTCGTCATAATATTGATGATATTAATACAATAATTGGCGCGGTTCATTAGCCTTTGGAGTTAAGTAAATGAGTGTAACAGTAGATGCTTATGCAAAAATAAATATGGGACTTGATGTTCTTGGAAGATTTCCAAACGGATATCATAATCTTGCCATGGTAATGCAGACCATATCTTTAAAGGATGTAATTACTTTAGAAAAAAGAGAAGATGGTGAGATTCATTTATCGATGACAGACCCTTCACTTCCAACTGATGCATCAAATCTTGCATATAAGGCAGCAGCAAAAATGATGGAAGCATATCCTTCCATTAAGGGTGTGAATATTCATGTAGAGAAAACCATTCCCAAGGCAGCAGGTCTGGCAGGTGGTTCAGCAGATGCGGCTGGCGTAATAAATGGAATAGATAAGTTATATAATCTTAATCTTTCACTTGAAGATAAATGTGCGGTTGGCGTAAAGATTGGAGCGGATGTTCCATTTTGTATATTAGGTCATACTGCTCTTGCAGAAGGAATTGGTGAGATATTAACTCCATTAAAACCGCTTCCAAAGCATAAAGTGCTTGTGGCAAAGCCTGATGTTGATGTTTCAACAAAGGAAGTATTTGAGGCGATTGATTCTAAAGACTCCTATGAGCATCCGCAGATTAAGGCGATGGCTGAGGCTGTGGAAGGCGGGGATTTTGGCAAGGTTTTAGAGTTGATGGGCAATGTGCTTGAGTTAGTGACTGAGCCGAAGGTTAAGGAAATAACTTTAATTAAAGAAGTGATGATGGGCTCAGGGGCTCTTAATGCAATGATGAGCGGCAGTGGCCCTACAGTATTTGGAATATATGATGATGAGAATAAGGCGCGAAAAGCCAAGGAGGAGATTGAGGCAAAAGGCTATGCTCCGGCGGCTTTTGTCTGCGACTTTGTATAGGTGTAAAAATGGATGCTAGGAAAGTTACAATAGAACATATGGCAAGGCTCAACAGCGGCGAGGGCTGGGATGAGGCTTTCAATATATATAAGGGTATTCTTCGCCATAAGGAAGATCACGATTTGATTACATATAAGTCGAAAATTAATGGTATGGAGATAAGAAATGCCATTAAGATTTTAAGTCCGAATCAGATTGTTATCACCTTAAGCGGCGGAGCTGAGAATATTTATCCTATGTATATGGGTGAAATCAGTGATGTAATAATTAAGGAAAAAGAATATGAGCTTAAGCTGAAGCTTGTCTGCAAGGATGTGACCTTAAGTCAGGATAAGGGCACCATGGGCATAACGGTGGAATATGATATGCTTACGGAGGATATGAATATACTGACCCAGGGGTATCATTTCTTCAATATATACACTGAAGCGCCGAAGGCGATGGCGGAAGATCCGAATGCCATTGAGTAAAATACACATCAAGGCTCCCGGCGTAGCCCGAGCGCGCTGGTTTGGCGGGACTTGGGCAGGAAGATTTGATTTGGATAAAAAAATTGTAACAAGGGGTTAAGTTTTATTTTTAATGGTCGATATTTATGATAGAGGTATTTGTCGCTTCGTCTAAATGTCACCAAGGAGGGTATGTTTATGAGCGTAAATGGAATTACATCAAGTGAGAGCAGTTATACATCTAAAGTGTCATCTGCATCTTCCAATGCAAAAGCAAAAGTGAATAATGAAGCTCCTAAGGCTGAGACTGTGCAGGATGGCGCTGTATATGAGTCATCAGGCAAGGCTAAGTATGTTAAGGTAGCAAATCCGGATATGGTTGCTTATCTTAAGTCAACAACTGAGGAGAGAACTAATCAGCTTCAGAATATAGTTAAAGATCTTATGATGAAGCAGGGACAGGCTTATGGAGCAGCCAATGATATGTGGAAGTTCCTGGCAAGCGGCAATTTCGAAGTAGATGCTGCAACCAAGGCACAGGCACAGGCTGATATCGCAGAAGACGGTTTCTGGGGTGTTGAGGCAACATCTGATCGAATCATTGATTTTGCCAAAGCTTTGGCAGGAGATAATCCTGAAATGCTTGAGAAGATGAGAGGTGCTTTTGAGAAGGGATTTGCCATGGCAAGAGAGACATGGGGCGGAGCACTTCCGGATATTTCCCAGAGAACTTATGAAGCTGTTCAGAAGAAATTTGATGCACTTATTAATCCTAAAGAGGAAGAATAATTTCATAATTAAATAATGAATCTAAGGCACCGGCCACATGGCCGGTGCTTTGTTTTTTAAAAATATTGTTGACAGAATAAAAGAACTGTTTTATACTACTAAATGAACAGATGAATAAATGTTCAACTGTTTGAAGGGCGCAACCATTAATGAAAGTGGTATGTATTGGGCAGCAAGGGGCTGCCATTTCTAAAAACATATTGTTAGCACAGTCTAACTTAAGGAGGATATTATGTCAGAGCAGGAAAGAAAGTTTTTGGAGATCGTTGATCTTAAGAAGGGTTTCGGATCGGGGGATACGAGGCAGGAAGTACTTAAGGGAATGAACTTTAGTGTTTCGAAGGGCGAATTTTGCGTGCTTCTTGGACCATCAGGTTCAGGCAAGTCCACACTGCTTAATATTATTGGTGGCATCGACGGTGCTGATTCAGGCTACATCTCAATCAATGGGGACAAGCTTGAAGACATGGGTGAGAAGGGGCTTACCCTGTATCGTAGAAAACACCTTGGCTATGTATTTCAGATGTATAATCTGATTCCAAATCTTAATGTTAAGGAAAATATTGAGGTCGGCGCTTATCTTTCAGATGATCCGCTTGACATCGATGAACTTCTTAATACACTTGGATTGTTTGATCACAGATACAAACTTCCTAATCAGCTTTCCGGTGGTCAGCAGCAGAGAGTATCCATCGGAAGAGCGATAGTTAAGAACCCGGATATTTTGCTCTGTGATGAGCCGACAGGCGCCCTTGATTACAATACATCAAAGGAAATTCTTAAACTCATTGAAGACGTTAATGCCAAGTATGGCAACACAATTATCATGGTTACACATAATGAAGCAATTAAGAATATGGCAGACCATGTAATCAAATTAAGAGATGGTGTTGTAAGACATAATGATATAAACGAGAGCAAAATCTCCGCCGTGGATCTTGAGTGGTAGGAAAGGGTAAAGCGATATGAAAAAGAAGAAAATTGTTAATCCACTCTTGAAGAGAATACCTAAAGAACTTCTTAATGAGTGGAGAAAATATTTAGTAATTTTTATATTCCTCTCACTTACAATCAGTGCCGTATCAGGAATCGATGTGGCAAACAACAGTATGCTTACGGCGCTTGAAAATGCAAAGGGTGAGTTTAATCTTGAGGACGGTCATTTTGTCCTTGATGAAGAGGCAAGTGAGGAATTCATAGAGAAAATTGAAAGTGGCGAAAAGATTGATTTAAGGCAGTTCTACATCGATGAAGCTCATGATGAGATTGATGAAAAAGTTGTGGAAGAAGGCGAGAAGGAACTTAAGAAAACTGTCGAAGAAGAACTTCGTAAAACCATAACTGAAGAGATTACAAAGAAGGCAACAGATGCTGTTATGACAGCAATTGAGCCAATGAAAGCTTTTATGACTGAGGAGCAGATTAATGCAGCAGTCGATGAAGCAGTAGAGAAAGCTTTAGATGAAAATCTCGAGAAAGTATATGAAGAAAATTACGATGAAGCATATGAAGAGGCTTTAAAGAGTGATGAGTACAAGGATGCTCTGGAAGAGGCGAGGGCAGATGCTTACAAGGAAGCAGAAGATGAAATCAATGAAGAATTTGATGATATCTATGCAAAGAAATCCAAGTCTGAATTAGAGTCTGAAGCAAACTTTAAGGTAACACCTGTTGAGATTTATCCATTCTTTTATAAGGATGTGGATGAGGATAATGATCTTGATGGTGAGCCGGATGGACGAATCAGAATTTATGCCGTAAACGATGAGATAAACAGAGCAGATTTCCTAGAGGGACGTGCGCCTGAAAATGACGGAGAGATTGCCATCGACAGAATGCATGCAGATAATGTTAATCTCGCAGTTGGTGATGTGGTAAAAGTTGGTGACGAAGAGTTCAAGATTGTAGGACTTCTTGCATATGTTAATTACTCAACACTTTATGAGAATAATACGGATATAATGTTTGATGCCATTAATTTTGACGTAGCCATGGTTACTAAGGATGGCTGGGATAAAGTAGATTCAAAGATTAATTATTCGTATTCATTTAAGTATGCAGATGCTTCATATAATAATGATAATGAAGAAAAAGTCTTATCAGATAACTTTATGCAGGCCTTAGCATCCCAGTGTGTTGCAGAAGAAAATGATCTTCTTGATTATGTGCCAAGGTATGCAAACCAGGCGGTGATTTTTGCACCGGATGATTTAGGCGGAGATAAGGTAATGGCAGGAGTGCTTATCTACATTCTTGTGGTTGTAATGGCATTTATATTTGCAATTACAATTAGTAGTACCATCACTAAAGAAGCCTCAGTTATCGGAACTTTGAGGGCGTCCGGTTACACTAAATGGGAACTTATTAAGCACTATACAGCGATGCCAATTATTGTTACGTTCTTAGCAGCAATTGCGGGTAATATTCTGGGATATACTTATCTTAAAAATGTGGCAGTAGATATGTATTATAACAGTTATTCAATGCCGACATATGTTACACTCTGGAACTATGATGCTTTTGTTAAGGCTACACTTATTCCTGTGCTTCTCATGATCATAGTTAACTATGTGGTAGTTACAAGAATGATGCGTTTTACACCGCTTCAGTTCTTAAGACATAATCTTAAGACATCCAAAAAGAAGAAAGCCATGAGGCTCCCAAGATTTAAGTTTATCAACAGATTCAGACTACGAATCATGCTTCAGAATATTCCTAACTATCTGGTGCTTTGTGTTGGAATCTTCCTCGTACTTGTACTTCTGGTATTTGCATTCGGGCTTCCTGATACGCTGGATAATTATCAGGAAAAAGCAGTAGAGCAGATGTATGCCAAATATCAGTATGTGCTTAAAAGCACAGAAGACGACGACGGTGATTTAATTACAACAAAAGCGGCCGGAGCAGAAAAATATTCCCAGGCTTCACTTAAGAGTGTGGGCGGAGCAAGAGATGGCGAGGCTGTAAGCGTATTAGGTATTGAAGATGACAGTACTCATATTACTTTAAATGGAGAATATGGTGAAGGCGATGTAAGCGTATCAAGTGCCTACGCAGATAAGTTTGGACTTTCAATTGGAGATGAGATTACACTTAAGGAGAAATATAATTCTACAGAATATACATTCAAAGTAAAGGATATTTATGATTATACGGGAGGCATTGCAGTCTTTATGCCACTTGATAATTATAATGAAATCTTTGGATATGTGGAAGGTTCATTCAACGGTTATATGGCAGATGAACGCATCACTGACATAGATGATAAATATATTTATATGTCAATTACGGAGGATGATATAACAAAGGTTTCCAGACAGCTTGATCATTCCATGGGCGGATACATGGATTTCTTTAAAGTGATTTGTTTCCTTCTCTCACTTGTTTTAATCTATCTGCTTACAAAGGTTATTATTGAGAAGAATGAAAACTCCATATCAATGACCAAAATCCTCGGCTACAGCAATGGTGAAATCGGCGGCCTGTATCTTCTTCCAACAAGCATCGTGGTTGTTATTGCATCAAGCATTATGACATTTGGATCTGTTGAGGCCATTAAACTTTTGTGGATTGTTATTATGAGAAGAATGGATGGATGGCTTCCGGCATATGTATCACCTTTAAGCATGGTTTACTGTGTGGCAATAGTTGTGGCCTCGTATCTTCTCGTTATGCTTATTGACTTTAGAAGAATTAAGAAAGTGCCAATGGATGAAGCACTTAAAAATGTGGAATGACAGACTTAAAGGCCAAAAGCCAATGACAAATAGTCCCCTTTTTGCAAGCCCCACCGGTTATCCGGTGGGGTTTTCGCACCTTGTCACTTTCTCTTATTTGTTGTAAGATAAAGGATGGGGAAAGAGAAAGGACTGTTTTTAATCATGGAAAATAAAAGATCATCATTTTCAAGTTCACTGGGATTTGTTCTGGCAGCAGCAGGAAGTGCCGTTGGACTTGGTAATATATGGAGGTTCCCTTATCTGGCGGCTAAAGACGGAGGCGGACTTTTTTTAGTTATATATATTGTACTTGCGCTTACATTTGGTTTCACTCTTTTGACAACTGAAATTGCAATAGGAAGAAAGACCAAACAGAGCCCGCTTACAGCATATAAAATGGTTCACCCAAAGTTCAGATGGCTTGGCGTAATGGCATGTATAGTGCCTATGATTATTCTTCCTTATTATGCAGTAATAGGCGGATGGGTATTAAAATACTTCACGACCTTCGCACTTAATAAAGGGGCTGAGGCTACTGCCAACGGGTATTTTGACAATTTTATTTCAAGCCCTGTTGAACCTCTTGTTTTCATGACACTTTTCTTACTTGCAACTGCAGGTATTATCATACTCGGCGTTGGTGATGGCATTGAGAAAATGTCCAAAATCCTCATGCCGCTTCTCATTGTTCTCGTAGTAGGAATTGCGATTTTTTCACTTACGATTAAGCATACTGATGCAGACGGCGCAGTAAGAACCGGTCTTCAGGGCCTTAAGATATATCTGATTCCGTCCCTGGAGGGCAAGACTTTTAAAGATGTTCTTGTGGTAATCATGGATGCCATGGGGCAGCTTTTCTATTCCTTAAGTATTGCCATGGGTATTATGGTTGCCTATGGTTCCTATGTTAAAGATGAAGATAATCTGATGAAATCCATTAATCAGATTGAAATATTTGATACCATGGTTGCATTTCTTGCAGGCGTTATGATTATACCGGCAGTTTATGTATTCCAGGGCGCAGACGGACTTGGCGCTTCAGGCCCGGGACTTATGTTTGTTTCCATGCCAAAAATCTTCACAGAGATGGGATTCATTGGCAAAATCATCGGCGTTGTTTTCTTTTTGATGGTTATTTTTGCAGCGCTTACAAGCTGCATCTCAATTATGGAAGCAATCGTATCAAGTTTCATTGACAGATTCCATTTAACCAGAAAGAAAGCCACAGTAATCGTTACAGCAATTTCATTTGTTATGGCAGTTATTGTATGCCTTGGATATAATCTGTTATTCTTCAGATTTGAACTTCCTAATGGTTCAGAGGCACAGATTCTGGATATCATGGATTACATCAGCAATAATGTTATGATGCCAATAGTTTCCATTGCGACATGTGTACTTATCGGATGGATTGTTAAGCCAAGATATGTTATTGATGAGGTTACAAAAACCAAAACCAAATTCGGAAGAAAGTATTTATATATTGCGATGGTAACAGTTATTGCTCCGCTGCTTCTTGTGATTTTACTCTTGCAGGCGCTGGGCGTGGTATAAGTTTTGAAGGTAAAAAATATGAAAGAGAAAAAAGTTTTTGTTTATAGTCTGGCGGTGCAGATTATACTGATGATATTTTGCGCTGCTGAACTAATTAAAACAGATTCATTATATGTGTGCTATGGATTTGTTTTTTTGGCGGGCTTTTTTTCCTTTTTGGTTAATGTAAAGAATAAAAAAAATCCATTTGCGAAAAAGCGCGATTCAGTTCATAACGGCATAATAAATATTTTTGCTATTCTTTATTCTTTTATGGTGACATTGTCCAACTATCCAATATGGACGGATAAGGTCACAGAAATGTATGGAGCAAAATATAAAATTATATATGGTGCGTTAATATGTATGATTATACTTACAGGCAGTTTTATCTGCTTTTATAACATACTGTTTGCTGTGGCTGATAATATCAAAATACTTGCCTTAAAACGTTGTGATGAAGAAAAGAAAACTATTAAGACTTTTACAATTTGTTTTGCATCATTAGCGTTATCAAGATTATTTATTCTGTTTACGGCGTTGTATCCCGGAGTGTTTAGCTGCGATACTTTTGCTCAGGTTATTCAGATTAATTCAGGTGAAATTACCAATCATCATCCATATGTACATACCATGATTATAAAAGGGTGCATAGATTTGGGAATGAAATTGTTTGGTAATATTAATTCCGGCATTGCCATATACTGTGTTATTCAGATTTTATTCATTAGTTTATGCTTTTCGTATTGTATAAGTACAATTGAAAAAATGCAGGTTAATAAATACATAGTTATATTATCCTTCTTGTTTTTCCTACTGATGCCATATCATATTATGTTTGCTTTTATTGTATGGAAAGATGGTATCTTTTGTTCTTTTGTACTTGTTTTAATAGTTTCACTGTACAGATATTTGCATCTGATTGGAAAAACATATTTGAATATGGCGTTGATATTCATTGCAGGGGTTGGAACCTGTTTATTTAGGAGTAATGGATTTTTTGCATTTGTTTTATTTGCCATTGCAGCAGTTATATTATTATGGGATAAAAAGAATATAAAACTGTTTGTAGTACTTACTGCTGTTATTATCATTAGTTTTGGCGGCAAACATATTTTATTGGACTTACTGGAGGTCCCACAGCCGGATTTAATTGAATCGCTTTCTATTCCGACCCAGCAGATATCAAGGGTTGTTTATGATGAGTGTGAATTGAGCGACTGGCAAAAAACAGAAATAGAAAAAGTTATTGATACAGATTTCATATTAGAAAAATACAGTCCGAAAACTGCAGATCCAATGAAGGAAATAATACGACTTCAGGGAAACCAGCAGGAAATAGCTGAGAATAAAATTGATTATATTAAACTATATCTATCTCTTGGTATTAATCATCCATTTGAATATACAAAAGCCTGGATTGATCAGACAAAAGGGTACTGGAATGGCGGATATGACGAATGGAGATGGTTTACTGGTGTTTGGCCAAATGACGTAGGTGTGGAAAGAAAAATTATTGTATATCCTATCAGCAGACTGCTTGATGACTATTTATCAGTGTTTGAGTCTGTGGAAGGATTGAAGTTGTTTCTTAGTTGCGGACTCTTTGTCTGGCTTGATATTTTACTGTTGTTTGTTTCAATCATAAAAAAAGATAAAGAAGGAATTCTTTTATCATTGCCGGTATTAACTATTGTTTTGTCACTTCTTGTGGCAACACCGGTTTATTGTGAGTTTAGATATATCTACGTGGCATTTTGCGTGTTGCCTTTTTTGGTGGCAGTAGTAATGCGCTCGATTGAGAATAATAAAACAACGGAGGAAACGAATAAAAGTGTATCGTAAATTAATAAGAAATATTGTAATCTTGTGTCTTACTGTAGGACTTGTGGGAACTGCAGTTATGGCAGGATGCCAGAGCGCGGACAATGGTGATGGCGCTCAGGAAACAAATGAGGAAAATGTGGTTATAACCACGGAAGACGAAACGGCGTCTTCAGACAATGAAGGTGGCACGGGCGAGAATGAGGAGCCCGGGAATTCCATAAAGGCCACATATCTTGGAGTTGTGGGATATGGAGAAGAGGAAACCAACTCAGAGAATAAGGATAATTTTACTTATTATTTTGATGTAAATGGTGAAGAGAAAATCTTTAGCATTGCAAATGATGAGAATTATTCAATACAGAATAAACTTAAAGAGAATTATGAATATGACATTGTAGTTGAAGATGATGTGGTAGTTGATGTAACTGAGTGTGAGAAAGATGCAACAGGATATGAACCGGTAGTTACAGGAACTCCCGGGGAGAAAACAGTTGGTAACTTTCTTAAGACTGCCATGGAACCTGTCGGAACCACGCTTTATATTTATGGCGGCGGATGGGACTGGCAGGATGAAGGCTCATCCATTCAGACAAGAACTCTTGGTGTGTCAGATGACTGGGTAAGGTTTTTTGATGAGCAGGATAGCACATATACGTTTAAGGAAGTGGATGGAAATCCTGATAAGGCAGATCCTCAAAACAGTTATTATCCATATGGGGCATATAATGAATATTATTATGCAGGTCTGGACTGCTCAGGATATCTTGGATGGACTTTATATAATACTTTTGAAACTGAAAATGGAAAAGAAGGATATGTGTCAGGTTCCACCGGCCTTGCGAAGAAATTATCGGAAGCAGGATATGGTGAGTGGACACAGGAAGTTAAGGCACCTGAGAGTACAAACAATACAATGTTTTATCCGGGATGCATAATGAGTCTTAACGGACATGTGTGGATATGTCTTGGAACCTGTAAAGACGGCAGCGTTGTAATTGCTCATTCAACACCTTCCCTGAGCCGCGATGGACAGCCGGGCGGCGGAGTTCAGCTTGGAGCAATTGGAGAAAATACAACCTGTGATGCCTATATTCTGGCAGACAAATATATGTCGGAGTATTTTCCAAAGTGGTATGAAAGATATCCGGTATCCCTTAAGGAGCCTTTGGTTTATTATTCGTTTGAAGGTGAGAAGGCGGGGCTTTTTACCTGGGATACTGAGGGTGAAATGAAGGACCCGGACGGAGTTATGGAGATGACTCCAAGAGAAGTTCTGGAATTCCTGTTTGGTGATGAGATTGTAGAAGCGGATGTAAGTCTTCAGACGCCTACTGAGAGAATTGGTCTTGATGTGAAAGATTCACCTGACTGGGTTCAAAGACTTGCACCGGATGGATGTGAGCAGTTATTCGTTGTGGCGGGATACGAGGGAACAACGGCCTGGATTTCCATGCATGAAAAGGACGAAAACGGCAAGTGGAAAATGATAATGACTACTCCCGGATATGTTGGAAAACTTGGGCTTGGCAAGGAAATCGAAGGCGATAAGAAAACGCCGGTTGGATACTATTGCTTTAACAAGGCCTTTGGAATAGAGGAAGATCCGGGATGCGACATGCCTTATCTTCAGGTGAGTGAAGATAATTACTGGTGTGGCGACAAAGATGGCAACGGACCATATAATGCGCTTGTAAATATCAACGATTATCCGAATCTTGATAAAGGCAACAGCGAACATTTAATTGATTATACCTATCAGTACAGATACTGTCTGAATATAAGTTATAATGACAAACATGTGATTAACAAGGGCTCGGGGCTTTTTCTTCATTGTATAGGGGATAAGAAGCCTTTTACCATGGGATGCGTGGCAGTTCCGGAAGATCAGATGTATTTCATAATGAGAAATGTGTCTGAGGACTGCGTGGTAGTTATAGATTCCATGGAGAATCTTGGAATTACGTGGTAAAATCTACAGATTAAAGGAGATTGAACAGATGAGTGAAAAAAGTTACAAAATCCCCGCCATTTTAGGTGCTGCATTTTATATACTTGCAGTAGTTATTGGCATTGTTGTTACAGTAATTTATCTGTCTGTAGCCATAAGCAATACAAGTGTTTCTACTATGGGAGGAGCGGTCATTCCGTGGACAGTAATCAGAATGATTATTGTTATGATCGTTTATATTGCATATATGCTGACAGTAATTCTGTATAAGGGCTCAAAACGCAGAATGATTGGAGTGATTTTATTCATTGTTATGGCTCTTGTAATGGTATTATCAACAGCTGCCAATTATATAATCAATATGTTTTTCTTACGTACAATGGGTTCAATGGCGATTGCTGCAACAAGTACTCTTAATAACGCATTGTCAGTAACCACATCATTGTTTACATTCCTCGCAAATCTTTTTATGATAATTGGTATTGCAAGATTTGGTGTCTCCACTCCTGAAGAAGAGGAAGAGGAAGATGGCACTTGCTAAATTAATATAAAAATGATATTATGGGTTAGTGCTTTTTTTAGCAGGTATTAAAATTATTAAAGGTAGAAATATATGATTTTAGAAGGACTTAGTACATTTGGAATAGTGATGATTGTGATTACAGTCATTTTACTGATTGCGGCTGTGGCCCTATACTTCCTAGGCAAGAATGCTGAGAAGAAACAGGCAGAGCAGACTGCTGCCATGGAAGCAAACAAGCAGGTGGTCTCCATGCTGGTCATTGACAAGAAAAAGGTCAGATTTAAAGACGCAGGCTTTCCACAGTCAGTGGTCGATCAGGCTCCAAAGCTTAGCAGGTTCATGAAAGTCCCTGCAGTCAAAGCTAAAGTAGGTCCTCAGATTATTACTTTCATTGCTGATGAGAAGATTTTTGACAGTATTCCGATTAAGAAGGAAGTTAAGGCAACCATTAGTGGTATGTATATTACAGGCGTTAAGGAATTAAGAGCAACCAAAGGTCCTGTAGAACCTCCTAAGAAGAAAGGATTCTTCAAAAAAGCTGTTGATAAGTTACAGGAATCAACAGGCGCAAAACCTCTTGAGAACAAGAAGAAAAAGTAATAATTATTTAAGCATGTTTATGATGGCCTAATGACGAAAGTTATTAGGCTTTTTCATTGTAAATATGGCGGTTTGAGAGTATAATTATGTTGTGAGAGTTTGGGAAAGGAGGAGATGAAATGCATAAAGTAAGACTTGATAAATTCGTTAAACGAATTACAAGTGTTATGATGATTGGCATCATAACCACAGCTACCATATGGTTTTTACCTATGGAAGCAAAGGCAACATCTTCTGCTCAGATTCAGCAGCAGCAGAATGACTTAAACAGTCAAATTCAGGAAAATAAAGAGAATTTAAATGAATTAAACAGCCTGACGAATTCTCTTAGCAACGAGCAGGCCCAGGTACTTAGTGAGGTGGCAATGCTTCAGGCTGAGATAACTGATCTGATGGCAAGTATTGATATATTAGAGGGCGAGATTGAAGCCAAGACTCAGGAAATTGCAGATGTAACTGTTCAGCTTGAAGAGGCAATTGAAAGAGAAGAGAAGCAGTATGAAGATGCCAAGATAAGAGTTAAGGCTATGTATGAAATGGGAGATATGTCCTATTTTGGTCTGCTTTTGGAGGCAGGAAGCTTCGGCGAGATTTTTACCAGAGTTGAATATATAGACAAGTTATATGAGTATGACCAGAATCTTCTCGATGAATATAATCAGACAAGAATAGAGGTTGCTGAACTTAAAGAGACTTTGGAAAATGAAGAGGCAGAACTTGAGACAACCAAAGAGGAATGTTTGATAGAACAGGAAGCTTTGGAAGAGTCAGCGGCAGAACTTCAGGCAGTAGCCGATGATTATGGTGCGCAGATTGCGGCAGCCAAGAGAGAAGCGGCAGCATATGCGGCTGAGATTAAGAGACAGAATCAGGAATATCAGCAGCTTGAGGCACAGCGTCAGGCAGCAATTCTTCGTGAAGAGGAAGAGAAGAAAAAGAAGGAAGAGGCAGCCAAATTAGCAGCAGCTCAGGCTAATGGTACTAATTTAGATGGCGTGGCTTCTGTTAATATAGTTAATCCTGACGGCAGCGTAACCACGACAGTTGCAGGTGTCACAACAACGACAGGCGGAACTGCGACGACAACTACGGGCGGTGGTTTTACGGGAGATGCTTATACAGTGGATACCTCGATCATTACCGGCGCTAACGGTTCACAGGCAGGTAAGGACGTGGCACTTTATGCGGTGCAGTTTTTGGGTAACCCGTATGTGGCAGGTGGAACTTCGCTTACCAACGGAGCAGACTGCTCGGGATTTACACAGGCAGTTTATTCATCCTTTGGATATTCAATTCCGAGAAACTCTTATGCCCAGAGATCGGCAGGAACTGAAGTGGCTTATTCGGATGCACAGCCGGGCGACATTGTCTGCTATGCGGGACATGTGGCACTTTATATAGGTGGTGGCAAGATTGTACATGCAAGTACAGAGAGATCCGGAATCAAAATCTCCAACGCCACATACAGACCGATTCTTTCGGTAAGACGTATTATTTAATATCCTTGATAATCATATATCAGGGTGTTATAATTATTCTTTGAGATTATTTTTGGGGCTTTGGCCTTTGAGGAGAAAGATTGAGTAACAGTCAGAGAGAATTCTATATAGTTTGCGGTCATTATGGCGTAGGTAAAAGTAACTTTTCCATCAATCTTGCAATAGAAAGAGCAAAGATGGGCAGAAAGGTTATTCTTATGGACCTGGACCTGGTTAATCCATATTTCCTTTCTTCAGGATATGAAGAGTTAATGAAGGGCTATGGAATAAGAGTAATCAAGCCTTTATATGCAAACAGCAATGTAGATATTCCGGCACTTCCGGCGGACATCAATGTGGCATTTGAAGATGATGCCGACGTTGTAATGGATGTAGGCGGAGATGATGCCGGTTCCACAGTACTTGGAAGATTCCAGGAAAGAATTAATTCCATGGAATACAAGATGATATATGTGGTAAATAAATACAGAAATTTAACTCATACGCCGGAGGAAGCAGCAGAGCTTCTTAAAGAGATTGAGCAGGCCTCAAGATGTCATGCAACTGCCATTGTGAACAATTCACATCTTAAGGCAGAAACAAAGGCAGAGACAGTAATTAATGCGCTGGATTTTGGACAGGAAGTTGGAAAGATTCTCAATCTTCCACTGCTTGCAACAACAGTTCCAAAGAGCATTTATGAAGACGAGAGCAATAAGGCAGTTTTAAGTGAGAATGAAACAAAAGCTGTCAAATGGTATCCGGTTGATATTATTGTGAAGGCTCCTTGGGAATAACCAGGGTGAAAAAGTTAAAAATATATAATGATATATTAGGGAGAAATAATCAGGAAGGAAGGTGACTTGAGAATGGCAAGAATTATTGTTAACGAAGCTCTTTGTAAGGGTTGTGAAATGTGTGTTAACAACTGCCCGAAAGGAATCATCGCGTTGGCAACAGACCGAATTAATGCCAAGGGATATCATCCTGCAACATTAGTTGATGAAGAAAAATGCATAGGTTGTGCGTCATGTGCCACGATGTGTCCAGACGTGGCAATTACTGTAGAAAGATAGTAAAGGAGATTTAGAAAAATGGCAGAGAAAGTTCTTATGAAGGGTAACGAAGCTTTAGCTGAAGCTGCTATTCAGTGTGGTTGTAAGCATTATTTCGGTTATCCTATCACACCGCAAACAGAAGTTGCGGCATATATGTCAAAGAGACTTCCAAAAGAGGGCGGAGTTTTCTTACAGGCAGAATCAGAAATTGCAGCTGTTAACATGGTACTTGGTGCAACATCTGCAGGTGTCAGAGCAATGACATCTTCATCATCACCAGGAATCAGCCTTAAGTCAGAAGGCGTTTCATACATCGGTGGTTCAGACCTTCCGGCACTTATTATTAACGTACAGCGTGGCGGCCCTGGTCTTGGTGGTATCCAGCCTTCACAGTCAGATTACTGGCAGGCAACAAAGGCTTTGGGACATGGTGATTTTCAGTTATTTGTTTTAGCTCCTTCAACTATTCAGGAGATGGTAGACTTCGTATCACTTGCATATGAAGTAGGTGAGAAGTACAGAGTTCCTGCAATGATTCTTTCTGATGGTATGTTAGGTCAGATGATGGAGCCTGTTGAATTCCCAACCAAGAAGGATGGCGGTGCTGAAAAGCCTTGGGCAACAAATGGTCACCAGAATAAGAGAAAGAAAAATATAATCAACTCATTATATATTCAGCCTGAAGAACTTGAAAACTTAATCAGAGAGCGTTATCAGAGATACGAGCAGATTAAGGCTAACGAGCAGAGAGCAGAAGAGTTCATGATGGAAGATGCTGAATATGTAGTAGTTGCATTTGGTGCTTCATCAAGAGTCTCCAGATCTGCAGTTATGCAGGCAAGAGCAGAGGGTATTAAGGCCGGTCTTATCAGACCTATTACATTATGGCCTTTCCCTGAGAAATTCATCAAAAAGAGCATCCCTAATACCAAGAAATATCTCTGCGTAGAGATGAATATGGGACAGATGGTTGATGATGTTAAACTGGTTGTAAACGGAGAGAGAGAAGTTGGATTCTTCGGACGTACCGGTGGTGTTATTCCTACACCTGCAGAAGTATTAGACCAGATTCGCAAGATGGCTGGAAAGGAGAATTAAGATGGCAGTAGTATTTGAAAAACCAAAGGCACTTTCTGATGTGCCATTCCATTACTGCCCAGGATGTACACATGGTATTGTACATCGTCTGGTAGCAGAGGTTATAGATGAACTTGGAGTAGAGGGACAGACAGTTGGTGTTGCTTCCGTTGGATGCTCCGTATTTGCTTACAATTATTTTAACTGTGATATGGTTCAGGCAGCTCATGGTAGAGCTCCGGCTGTTGCAACAGGTCTTAAGAGAGCATTACCTGACAATGTAATCTTTACATATCAGGGTGATGGCGACCTTGCTGCTATCGGTATGGCTGAAACAGTTCATGCAGCAACAAGAGGCGAGAACATTACAGTTATCTTCATTAACAATGCAATCTATGGTATGACAGGTGGTCAGATGGCTCCTACATCATTACCGGGACAGGTTACACAGACTTCTCCTTATGGCCGTGATGTTAAATATGCAGGCTACCCAATCAGAGTTTGCGAACTTCTTTCAACATTATCAGGTACAGCTCTTGCACAGAGAGTTACAGTTGACAGTGTAAAGAATGTTAATATTGCAAAGAAAGCAATTAAGAAAGGTTTTGAGAACCAGATCAACAAGAGAGGTTACTCAATTATCGAGGTTGTTTCAACATGTCCTACAAACTGGGGCTTATCACCACAGGAAGCTATCAAGTGGCTTAGAGAGAACATGCTTGAGTATTATCCTTTAGGTGTATATAAAGATGTAACTGCAGAAGGAGGCGATAAATAATGGCTAAGACAATGAACGTATTATTAGCTGGTTTTGGTGGCCAGGGTATCCTTTTCGCAGGTAAAACCATCGCCTACTCAGCACTTATGGATGGCAAGGAATTATCATGGCTTCCATCATATGGTCCTGAGATGAGAGGTGGTACATGTAACTGTTCAGTAGTTGTATCGGATGAACCAATCGGTTCTCCACTTGTTACAGCTCCTGATGTACTTGTAGCAATGAACCTTCCTTCACTGGATAAGTTCGTTAATGCAGTAGTACCTGGTGGTACAATTTTAGTAGACAGCTCAATGATTAATAAGAAAGTTGAGAGAACAGACGTTAACGTTTATTACGTTGATGCTACAAAGATTGCTGATGAGAATAACATGCATTCATGTGCTATTATCATTCTTATTGGTAAGATGTTTAAAGAACTTGGCTTCTGCTCAAAAGAAGCTCTTGATGCAGGTATCAGAAAATGTATTCCTGCTAAAAAGGCCGCTATGTTAGACCTTAACTTAAAGGCTCTTGAAATCGGTCAGAATTCATAATTAAAACAACTTTCGCAGGTTAGGACCATGGGTTCTAACCTGTGTTTGTTACTTTGATATTGTGTAAGGGGCACAAAATAACGGGGTAAAGAATATGAATGAAATTAAAGAAATTGCAATGAGAATTAAAGAACTTAGGGAAGTCTGCGATTATACCGTGGATCAGATTTCTGCCAGACTTGGCATTCCTAAGGAAGTTTATGAAGGATACGAAGCAACCGGTGATGACATTCCAATCAATGTGATTTACCAGCTTGCTAAAATATATAATGTGGATCTCTCGGATATTTTAACGGGAGTTTCAGCCAAATTAAACACCTATCAAGTGGTGAGAAAGGGAGAGGGCCAGGCTGCAGACAGATACCCGGGCTATGCTTTTAAGGACTTAGCATATAATTACGCCAATCAGATTATGCAGCCGTTTATCGTCACCCTTGATCCTTCCGATGAACCGGCAGACTTGGTGTGCCACAGAGGAGAGGAATTCAACTTGTGCTTAAAAGGAAAAGTCATAGTTACTTTTGCTGACCAGGAGATTTTGCTTGAAGCAGGAGATTCAATCTACTTCAATCCTAATTATCCTCATGGTCAGAAATGCGGTGGTGATGAACCAGGCGTATTCTTAACTGTGATTGCAGAATAATTTACAGATGGTGGTTGAAAAAATGTTAGAGAAATATTTACCTAGAATTGATTTTGATTCTTACGAGGATTTTAAGAAGAATTACAAAGTTAACTGTCCGGATGATTTTAACTTTGCCTATGATATCGTTGATGGATGGGCTAAGGCAGAACCGGAGAAAAAAGCACTTGTATGGTGCGATGATTTTGGCAACGAAAGAACTTTTACTTTTACAGACATTAGCAAAATGTCCAACCAGGCTGCGAACATGTTCAAGGCAATGGGACTTAAGAAAGGTTCAGTTTGTATGCTCATCTTAAGAAGAAGATGGGAATACTGGATTTGTGCAGTAGGTCTTATGAAGATTGGTGCAATCATTGTGCCTGGTACTCTTCAGCTTACTAAAAAAGATATTGCATACAGAGCTAACGCAGCTCATATCGAAGCATTTGTTTGCGTTGATGATGATTATGTTATTGAGCAGATGGAACTTGCACTTCCTGAGGCTCCATGTATTAAGAATGTTCTTGGAGTTAACCTTCAAAGAGAAGGCTGGCTTAATTTTGATGAGGAATTATCAAAGTATTCTGATGAATTTGAAAGACCAACAGGCGATGAAGCTACAAAGAGTACCGATATAATGCAGATTTATTTTACATCAGGTACAACAGGTATGCCTAAGATGGTTTGCCACAATTATCTTCATCCTCTTGGACATATTGTTACAGCCAAATACTGGCAGAGAGTTCAGGAGAATAAGCTTCACATGAGCGTTTCTGATTCCGGCTGGGCTAAGTTTGGCTGGGGTAAGATTTACGGTCAGTGGATATGCGGGGCGGTGATTTTTGCATATGATATGGTTGGTAAATTCCATGGTGACAAGTTATTAAATGTTATTGAGAAATATAAATTAACTACATTCTGCGCACCACCTACCATGTACAGATTTATGCTTCAGGAAGATGTTGCCAAATATGATTTATCAAGCGTTCAGCACTGGGCAACTGCCGGTGAACCGCTTAACCCTGAAGTATTTAATAAATGGCAGGAATTCACTGGCAAAAAAATCGCCACAGGTTTTGGTCAGACAGAAGGAACAGTTCTTATTGCGAACTTCCCATGGTTTGAGGCTAAGCCGGGTACTCTCGGTAAACCGTCACCAATTTATGACATCAAACTTATGATTGATGGCAAGGAATGTGTCAGCGGTGATGAGGGTGAAATCTGTATCTGCGGCGTAGATAAGAATCCTCCTGTAGGTTTATTTGTTGGTTATTACAAAGATAAAGAGAAGACAGAAGAAGCTCTTGGCAGCGGTATTTATAATCTTAAGGACGTTGCCTGGAGAGATAATGATGGATATTACTGGTTCGTTGGCAGACATGATGATGTTATTAAGTGTTCAGGTTACAGAATCGGACCTTTCGAGGTTGAGAGTGCACTTATTGAGCATCCTGCAGTAGTTGAATGTGCCATTACTGCGGCGCCTGATCCAATCAGAGGACAGGTTGTTAAGGCAACAGTTGTTCTTGCCAAAGGTTATGAGCCAAGTGAAGCACTTATTAAGGAACTTCAGAATCACGTTAAGCATGCAACAGCGCCTTACAAGTATCCAAGAATCGTTGAATTCGTTGACGAACTTCCTAAGACTCTTGGTGGTAAGATTAAGAGAGCTGAAATCAGAAAAGCTGATGCCGACGCGGCAGGTGATAATAAATAATCATAACTTTATGTTATTAAGGAGTTACATATGACAAAAGCAGATAACAAGATGTCCAAGAAAGAGAAGCGCGAGGCAGAAGCTAAAAAGGATAAAAACAAAAGCAAAATTGTTACAGCAGTTGTAGTTCTTATTATACTTGCTGTTGTTGGTCTTGCAGGTTTTCTCATTGCGAAGAAGGCGCTCTTTACCGTAAAATCAATTAGCGATTACAGTGCCGGTTTAACAGATGAAGGTTACATTGAAGGAGTTAAGGCTCTTGATTATGTTACACTTCCTGACCTTGATAATCTGAGTGTTAATTATTCTGATTTAGCTCCAACTGATGAAGAGGTTCAGAGTCATATCGATTCTCTTTTAACTGCTTATCCTGTATATAATCAGGAAGCAGGTACAAAGGTTAAAATGGGCGACAGAGTAAATGTTGACTACACAGGTTACATGGATGGCGAGGCATTCAGCGGTGGCAGCACCGGTGGAATGGGAGAAGAGATTCTTCTTGGTCAGCAGGGTTATATCGATGATTTTGAAGAACAGATTTCAAAACATACCGTTGGCGAGAATTTTGACATAGAGGTTACATTCCCTGATGATTATGGTGCAACTGATCTTGCGGGAAAAGATGCAACTTTCAATATTACAATTAATGGTGTATATGAGAAGTCAGAATTTAATGATGAGTTTGTAGAGACAAATCTTTCAGACAAGGCATTAACTGCTGATGCATATATTAAAAAATATATTGAGGATCAGTATGAAATGGCACTTGAAAAATACGTGCAGGATTATGTGAAGAATAATGCTGTTGTTAATTCATATCCTGAGAATTACGTTAAGATTCTCATGGGAATTACCAAAGCAACAGATGAAGGTAATTATGTGGCAGCCAATAATTATAATCAGTCATCTTATGGTGTTGATATGTATTCATCTTTCAATGAATATACAGGCATGGATGACAAGGAATATATGGCAAACTTAAGAGTTCAGGCTGAGGGTATGGCTGATAATGCTCTTTTGATTCAGGCTGTTATGGAAGAAAAAGGACTCAGCGTTTCAACTGCTGATGTTAATGAACTTATTGAGAGTTATGGTGTTGATTCCACATACTATAATACTTTGGTTAATACCTATGGTAAGGGATATCTGTATCAGTCAGCAATGTCATATACAGTTACCAATTATCTTAAGGAGAATATTACAGTAGTTAAGTAAGGGGGGAGACTATGGATAATAATGTTAATCAGGGCGGACAGGCAGCGCCTCAGGGTGTAGCGCCACAGAGTGCTCAGGCACCACAGCAGGCAGCTATGCAGCATGCCACACCACAGGCTAATTCACAGATGCAGCCGATGTTTAATACGGCAGGTAATGCTCCAGTCGGTAATGCGCCGGCATCTGCTAAAAAGAAGAAAGAGATTACAAACGAGAAACTCTATAAGGCAATTATTGTTAATAGAATATTGACTCTCTTCACTATCTTTTTAATGGTAATCTTTATTGTGATTGCAGGTGTAATATTCTACAGAGTAAATGTGCTTATTAATGAGATACAGCCAATAATTGATCTTATTGAGACAATAGACTTGGACGGCATTAATAAAGTCCTTGTTGAACTTGAAGATATCTTCGGTGAGGTTGACTGGGAGAAGACAGCGGATGCTCTTAATAAGTTTGATGTGGATGCTGTTAACGATATGGTTTCAGCCTTTGATATTGATAAACTTAATACGGCGATAGATAATATTAATTCGGCTTATAAGACCATGGAAGATATATCTGCTAAGCTGCAACCGGTATTGAATTTCTTCGGCGGCGGACGGTAAGTAAATCATTGCGAATTAAATATAAAAAGAATATAATTATTATATCTAGTGAAATGGAGGGACACTTACATGGGTTTATTAAAAGAGTTTAAAGAATTTGCATTAAAAGGTAACGTAATGGATATGGCAATCGGTGTTATCATCGGTGGTGCTTTCTCAGCTATTGTTACTTCACTTACAGATAGTTTTATTAATCCACTTATTAACAGTATCGGTGGAGCAGAAGTAGCTGGTGCAATTAAGCTTCCTTGGGTTGATTACACAGGTCTTGATTCAGAAGCAGCACTTGCTCTCTCAATCAACTATGGTGCTTTCATTACAGCAATTATCAATTTCTTAATCATTGCAGTTATTCTTTTCGCTATGCTTAAGGCAATCAATGCAGCAAGCAAGGCAGCAGAGAATGCAGCTAAGAAGATTAAAAAGACCAAAGAAGAGGAAGCAGCTCCAACAACCAAGATTTGCCCTTACTGCAAGAGCGAAATCAATATCGAAGCTACAAAGTGTCCTCACTGTACATCAGACCAGCCTAAAGAGGCGTAAGTTAATAATATAATTTAGAATATTAATAAAGCTGCATTATTATTAATGCAGCTTTTTTACAGAAAGAAATATGGATAATAAAAAAGAAAAGGACAACATTAAATTATTTAATAAGATCATTGTTTACTTAAGTATATGTCTCAGCTCATTTACTGCACTTCTTTTGTGCAGTAAGTGTTCTTTTTTGTATCCTTTTAATGACTGGTTTGATGCCAATACCATGTTTAATACAGCCAAGTCTATGCTCCATGGAAAAGTATTATATGTAGATTTGATAGACCATCGAGGATTCTATTCATATGTTCTTTTTGCAGGCTCTTATATACTGGCTCACAAATCTTTCCTGGGATTGTTTATTTTTGAGTGCATTTCATTTTTTGTATTTCTTTTTGTTATTCATAAATGTATTAAATTATATACTGACAGGGATTGTTATTTCATCTACCCACTCATATCTTTTGTACTTGTAAGTGCAACCGGTTTTGTGCAGGGTGGAAGCAGTGAAGAATTTGCTTTGCCTTTTATTGCATATTCTATTTACCTAACCTTAAAACTTATAAAAAACAGAAGTCTTAGTTTAATGGAAGTACTATTGGCAGGTATCAGTTCAGGGATTTTGTTCTGGACTAAATTTAATCTGTGCGCTTCCTTTGTGGTATGGGTAATTGCAGTTATTGCCACCTGTTTAAAAGAAAAGGAAATTAAGAAATTATTATCAGATGCTTTAATATATGCGGCTGGATGTATTGCATCTTCAATGCCGTGTCTGATTTATTTTATAGACCATTCATCTTTATATGAGTCACTGGATAAATATATTATTTCCAATGTTTTTGCATATAATAATGAAGTGCCGGCGTCAATTGCGGAAAGAATTGGTTCTATATTCACAGTAATGGGAGATTACTATTTGCATAAAGGAAATCTAATTCTGAGTTTTCTTTTGATTGCAGGTATTGTTTGTTTTATGCTGATGCCTAAAAAGAAAGTATCTGCTGTAGAGAAAATATTAAGCGTTGTCTTTTTTGTAATGATTAATCTTGCAGTTTTTATAAGCGGACATGCTCATAACTATTATGGTTTTGTTTCTTCGGCTTGTGTCTTATTTGCCGCAATTGCTGTGAGTGTTCTTTTTGAAAAGATATGGAATAAAAATGTCAAAGTAGTGCCTGCCTTGTTGTGTATTATATCTCTCGTTATCGGTATTATTCTAGCAATACTTATTAGTGATAATATTGGTATGATAAAGATAAAAAGGATGGACATACCACAGTATAAGTATGCTGAAATTATTGAAGATTACGAAGATAAATCATTGATGAATTATAAGATTCTTGACGCGGGAGTTGATACAATTCTTGGAACTGATCCGGCAATAAAAGAGTACTGTGTTACAAACTTAAATTATGTGGATATAGTACTTAAGCAGGTGGATTATATAGAGCAGGGGAAGACTAATTTTGTCATAGCATGGTATGAACTTCCGGCAAGTGAGGAAGAGATAATTGATGCGTTCCCGGAAGTTGCTGAGAATTATGAATTATTATCTGCAGATGTTTATTATATGGAAGGTGCTTATAGGACATTTTCACTGTGGATTAGAAAATAAAAAAGAGAAATAAAAAAGTTCTTGCATTTATTATTACTTTTATGTATAATATCAAAGTGCGTGAACAAATATAGCGCCATCGCCAAACGGTAAGGCAACGGACTCTGACTCCGTCATCTCAAGGTTCGAATCCTTGTGGCGCTGCTAATTAAAAAGAACTTCATTTACTGAAGTTCTTTTTTTTGTGCGAAGATAGGGAACCCTACTCGATTATATTGGTAAAATCATATTCGACCTGATGTGGCGCGCTAGTCTATTCCTCGTAGAGAAGATATGGTCTTCTTTGCTCTAAGAAGGCTTCTTCTTCTGACCTCCATGAGTCCTTGATTTCTTCTTCACTTAATCCGGATTCAATCTGGTTTCTGAGTGAGTCAGATCCGCTTAAAAGGTCAATCCAGTATCTGCCTTTTGCATCAGGTGTGCCCCAGAAAGATTTATCAGGATATTTGGCATGGATGGCATTATATGTATCAATAAGATAACTTAGGTTAATGCCCTGTGAACTTATCTCATCAAGTGAAACTGAGGCGAAACTTACTCCAAAGCAGGTTTCTCCAAGAAATGGCGGATTGGTTGCTCCGGCAACGCTCTCAGGCGTAAAAGCAAAATCATAACCATCTTCCTTGGTAAGATAAGGACTGCCATATACTTCAAATGGAGTGTCGGTTCCGCGGCCTACCGATACAAGAGTATTCTCAAAAAAGCAAAGAGAAGAGTAGAGATATACTGCCTTCATTGTTCTGATATTTGGCGATGGGTTAACTATTAGAGAAGTTTTGGTCTGGTGAGTATAATTCTCACATGGAATAACTGTAAGCTTGCATGCATTCTCGCCAGCCTTAAGCCAGCCTTCTCCATTGATCATCTGCCCGAGTTCTCCCCAGGTCATACCATATACAACCGGAATAGGAAGCTGGCCTACCCCCGACTTATAATCTTCCTTAAGTATCGGTCCTTCCACATAGAATCCATTAGGATTAGGCCTGTCAAGAATCATGACTTCCTTATCATATTTTGCACAGGCATCCATTAAATAATACATTGAAATATAATATGTATAATAACGAAGACCCACATCCTGCATATCGATTATAAGTATATCAAATTTATCCATGTCATCAGCTGCCGGCTCGTGAGTCTTATCTGAAGAATAAAGTGAGAGAAGTGGTACACCCGTCTTCTCATCAACGCTAGATTCAATGTCGGCTCCGGCATCTTCAGTTCCCCTGAAACCATGTTCCGGACAAAATACTGCAACCACATTTACATCTCTCTCTAAAAGGGCATCAAGAATATGGTCCCCGCCTTCAATGTTTCCAACAATACCGGTCTGATTGGTAAAAAGAGCGACTTTCTTTCCGTCAAGCATCGGCAGATATTCATCGAATCGTTCATTTCCAAGAATAACCCTTTGGTCTATGATATCTGTCTCTTCAACTGAGATTGCCTCATCAACCTCTTCAGGTATATTTTCTACAATTATATTTTCAGAATCTGTAGCATTTTCTTCTGAAATTGTAGTGGTAACAGGTAATTCACTGCTTTCCATGTTTTGACAGGCAGAAAAAGTGAACATTAAAGTCATTAAAATAAGTGCCAATGGTTTTTTATATTTGTTTATGTTCATTTTATTCACTCTCCATATTCTATATTAGGTTACGTATATTGTATCAAAATTTAATTGTTGAGTTAAGAGAATGTTTTTACTTGTGTTTTTCTTTCAATGGTTGAAAAAAGAATTTATTTAATGTAACATTTTTATTATACTTAACTGGAGGCGATTTTTTCGATATGCGTAATAAAAAAGTATATCAAAAATTTATAATAGTATTAGTTTTGCTTCTTGCAGGGCTGTTTTTTTATTCTACTCGTTTCTTAATGTCAGGTATTCCGTACTATAATCCTGAGGATACATATTTTCATTTAATTCGATTAAAAGGTTTGGAAAATGTATGGATTTCACCGGTTAACTTCAATACATTTACAGGAAATGGAACATATATAAATGTCTTTTATCCATGGTTAACCATGTATCCAATGTGGATTATTTATCATATAACAGGCAGTTATGTCTGGGCATATAACATATATATGACAATACTTACAATTGTTACGATATATATTGCATACTTTGTGATGAGAAAAATGACAGATAATGAACTTTCATCAGTATGCTTTGCTGTTTTATATACATATTCCTCATACAGGTTTGTAGACATATTTAAAAGAGGTGCATTGGGCGAAAGCATAGTTATTACTTTTTTGCCGTTAGTGTTGCTGGGTTTATATGAAATAGTATTGAATGATTACAAGAAATGGAAAATACTAAGTATTGGTATAGCGTTGATTGCGTATACTCATTTACTTTCACTTTTTCATATGGCGATGTTTTCAAGTTTAATTTTTGTGATTATATTGCTTATTAAAACTCAGGATAAAAACAAAAGAATTATAGCATTTGTTAAAGGAATAATTAGCAGTATAATTCTTTCGCTGGGAGTGTTAATACCTATATTTATTTCTGTAATACATAACGATATTCAAGGCCCTGCAGGAAATATAAATACATTAGTGTATAGTAGTGAAACAATTAGCAAAATTTTAATTAATTCGCTTGTGAATAAACCAACTGCTCAAAGTGTTGGTTTGTTGGTTTTAGTGATAGCATTGGCGAATGTTTTTTTTGTGATTAAAGAAAAAGACAAAACAAGGAAATATACGGGATTATTTTTTATTGTTTTTGGATTAGTTTTACTATTCGCATCTAGCACATTATTTCCGTGGCAGCTATTGGGAAGACTTCCTTTTGTAAAAGATATCCAGTTTGTTTGGCGACTTAATGTTTATACTACTCTTTTTGAAACAGTTGCTTTTGGTTTGTTGTCACCGATTCTGTTTCGGAAAAAAAACAGTGTGTTACTTGCTGTTGGTATTTGCTTACTGGCCGCAATCATTAATATCATATCTGTTTTTATGTTGCACAAAGAGGAATATTCCCGAATCAAGGATTATGATATAGATAATATAATTTATGAAAATTATGATTATGATACGGCTATTTTTAGTAAATATCATAATAGTATTGAGCATGTAGTAAGTGACTATTATCTAAATGATCAGATAATTTCTGCGAGTATCCAAAAAACAGATGATGGTACATCTATAATTGTCAGGGTAGATAACGTAAGCCCAGGTGATATAATCGATATTCCTGTAATATGGTATTCGAGTATCCGTGCTGATGTTAACGGCGTTTCAGTAGTGCCAGAAGTATCGGACAGAGGGACTACGGCAGTAAAGCTTGACTGCTTTGGAGCGGCAGAGATAAAAATATATCATAACTATAATATATTTGTTTATATAAGCTGGGGAGTTTCTTTAGGTATGCTGTTAGTTGTTATTTTTGATAATAAGATATTTCCCAAGAAAAGAGAGGAATTACCAAACTGATGAAAATCCTTGATTCAAAGAAACGTAATATTATACTTTGTGTCATTCTTGTGGCACTGACAGTTTTTAGATTATTAATACATCTTAAAATGCCGCTGGCGATTTTCCCTGAGGAGGGATTTGATGACAGGCTTTGTTATGAGCACGGATTTGCTTTGGCAAGGCTGGATTATCTGGGTGAGTATAATTATCTTGTGCTGTCAAAATATTATATGTATGGCCTTTTTATGGCGATATGTTATTTCCTGATGATTCCATATTCATTGGGACTTGGCCTTCTTAATGTGGGTTCTGCCTATGCGCTTAAAAGAGCCCTTGGTGCCAAACTTGGAAAAGTGGAATGTGCAGTTATATATCTGCTTTGCATTTATAATCCGGTATATTTCACATCTAACATTACACAGAGAGTTTATCGTAACGCCATTTTACCATCAGCGGTAGTGCTTGTGATGGCAACGTTCTTTGGCATATATTTTAATGCCGGTGTTAATAAAAAGAAAATGATACTTTGGAGCATTCTCGGAGCGCTTGCTCTTCCGTTTATGTGGTATATAAAAGAGGACTCAATATGGATAGCGCCATTTATGCTGGTAACATATGTGCTGACCACAGTAAAACTCATTCTGGCAACAAAGAGCAAAGTGGGTGTTACGGCTGGGTGTGATGATGCTGCGAAGGCCGAAGAGGGCGCACCGGCTGGGTGTGATGATGCTGCGAAAAACGAAGATGGCGTGCAGGCTAAGGCTAAGTCAGGGATTTGCATAAAGAAAGCAGCAGGACCGGTGGCAATATCACTTATTCCTGTATATTCTCTGATAGCAGTAACCCTTCTCATCTCAGTGCTTAATTACACTCACTATGGTGTATTCATGACCAATGACAGAAAACAGGGTGAGTTTGCAAAACTTATAGGTAATCTCATGTCCATTGAAAGCGATGATAAGAATGAAGTTATCTGGGTTAGTAACAGCATGATCAAGGAAGCTGAAAAATACAGCCCTACACTTGCATCAATAGATGAAATCCTGGTTGGCGAAAATGATGAGCCGGGAGACCATATTGAATGGCATCTTAAATTTGCCATGGTAAACAGCGGAGTCCATTATTCGGCTACGGATGCAGAAGAATTCTGTGGTAAGGTTAATGATGAATTAGAGGTTGCATTCAGGGAAGGAAAGCTTAAGAGAGACAGCCTTATTCATATCACCAAGGGAATGCGCGGCATGACAATGGTCGAGATATTTGGTGAAATCCCGGATGCCTTCGTATTTGTCTGGAACGGCTTTAGATATACAAATACCGGTTATGCTGATTTTTATAATTCATATGGCAATTATGATGATGTGAGAAGAGTAGAGGCTTTTCTTGGATCCATAGCCTCATATTATTATGATGATTTCAGCATTAAGTACGGAGTATATCCAATAAAAATCGGCAACATTTTGGTAAAGACCTATCAGGCTTTATCCTGGATAACAGCTATCGCATCAATTGGTATTTTCCTTGGAATGACAATAGACAAAATAAGATGCTTAATTAAGAAAATAAAAGCCGACAACGATTTATACATAATGGCCCTTGGCTCCATTCTTACAGCCCTTGTTGTGGCATATGAATTTGCAGTATTCTCATCTTTTTATACCCAGGAGATGATTAGCAATTACCGGGCATTTTACCTCTGCGGAGAATATATGCTGGTATTCATGTTTAAGATGATGTGTCTTGGATGGGGATATAACAGACTGGTTAAATTTATAAAAAATAAAAAAGAAACTAAATAAATATAAAAAGCAGGCTTAAAAACCTGCTTTATTTTTATATCGCACTGCGTCGAAAACTACTCTCACCAAAGCTCATTGCAGCAAGCTGCACTTAGATCGCTTTGGTGAGAGCATTTTCTCCTTGTGCTAAACTATATTACATTATTGTGGAGAACAGATATCATTCTCAGGTGTATCTCCTGCTGTGTCCTTACCACCGGTTTTGTCTGTCTGTGTAAGGGTAACCTTAACTGCGTTATTAATAATCTCAACATGGAAATGTGTACCACCGCCATGAGTTGATTTAACTTCATTAATAAGAGCCGGAAGACTCATACCCAGTGTCTCTTTCATATTTTCCTCCAAGAGACATCCGCTTCCTGTAAGCGGTGAACTGGCGCCTGGAACAGGATCTGTTGTATCAATATCAATTCCACCATTCTCAAGAGCATCAAGATATGGCTGACTAGGCACATCTTCAATGATTCGAACGTCTGTAACGCTTGCTTCGATACAGCCTCTGACAGTATCAGCGAGCTGAATGTCGGATGATACTTTGGACTTCTCAACAAACTTAAGAAGAAGAGGCGCCATCATACCAATCAGGATAGCCATGATTGCTATGGTTATTATTAGTTCAACTAATGAAAAACCTTTATTATTTCTTTTCATAATTTTTTCCTCGAAATATATAAGAATTGCCCCCTGCAATAATTATAAACATAAAAGAACTACCCAAATTTACAGTTTTAGGTTATCATAGTAAAAGTAAATAATCAAACTTAATTGATGAATAACCAATATTTTGCTATGAGTTTATAAAAATTTTAGAAATATACAAACGGGAGAGAATATGTTTAATTTAGGTGAGTATCAGAAACTTAAAGCATTTCGAAGAGAAGATTTTGGAATGCTATTTATAGACGGCGACAACAAAGATGAGAAAATCCTGCTGCCAAAGGCTCAGGTTCCTGAGGACATGAAGGTTGGTGACGAGGCGGAATTATTTATTTATAAAGATTCCTCAGACAGGCCAATTGCCACAATCAATAAGCCTCTCATCACACTTGGAGAAATCGCACTTCTAAAAGTAGTATCTTTGACCAAAATCGGCGCCTTCCTTGACTGGGGCTTGGAGAAAGATCTCCTTCTTCCATTTAAGGAACAGACGGGCGATTTAAGAACAGGCGACGATGTGCTGGTTTCCCTCTACATCGATAAGAGTAAGCGCCTTTGCGCAACCATGAAGCTTTATCATCACTTCAGCGAAGTCAGCAGTTATAAAAAAGATGACTGGGTAGAAGGCAGGGTATATGAACTCAGCGGCAACTTCGGGGCTTTTGTGGCAGTTGATGATAAGTATTCAGCCCTTATTCCGAAGCAGGAGCTCAGCGCAAATCTTAAGGTCGGCGACAAGGTAAAGGGCAGGGTAATAGAAGTAACCGAAGATGGCAGACTTACCCTTAGCATCAGGGAAAAAGCCTATATTCAGATGGCAGTTGACGCACAGAAAGTGCTGGATGTAATAGACAGTTTTGACGGCGTGCTTCCTTTTAATGACAAGGCCAATCCTGAGGTCATTAAGCGCGAAATGGGCATGAGCAAAAACGAGTTCAAAAGAGCCGTCGGCAGACTCCTTAAAGAGGGCTTAATCGAGATAAAAGAGAATTGCATAAGATTAAAGTAGAAATTATTTTACAAATATTCAAAATCCACAATTTTTTTGGCGAAAATTGTGGATTTTTACCTATATTTGGTATAAAATTAAAGGCAGTGTGATTAGATTAAATCCTGGAGGTTATGAATGATTTCCAATCAGATATTACAGGAAGCAATAGATGGAATTAAGTCCATTGCCGGTGTTGATTTATTCGTAGTGGACTTAGATGGCAAGGTAATAGTTGAGACAGCGCCTTCCATCAACTCTTATTCCGACAGTTCCATGGAATTCGCCAAGTCCCCTGCAGACTCGCAGGAGATTCAGGGCTGCCAGTTTTTCAAGATATATAATGATGAGCAGCTTGAGTATGTACTCATATGTACCGGTGCCGGCGAGAATTCCTACCTAGTTGGCAAAATGGCCGCCTTCCAGCTTCAGGGCCTGGTGGTAGCATATAAAGAAAGATTTGATAAAGATAACTTTATCAAGAATCTGCTTCTTGATAACATGCTTTTGGTGGATATTTATTCAAGAGCCAAGAGACTTAAGGTTCAGACAGATACCAAGAGAGCAGTTCTCTTAGTTGAAACCGACAGCGGTAAAGATAATAATTCCCTTGAACTTGTAAGGGAAGCAGTAAGCTATAACAAAAGTGCTTTCGCCACAGCAGTTGATGAAACCAACGTGGTAATAATCAAAGATCTTTTTGAGAATCAGGATGTGGAAGAAGTTGAAGCCTGCGCAAGATATGTGGTGGCTTATCTTAAGAAACACGGAGTAGAGGGCGTAAGAGTTGCTTACGGTAATCCGGTAGAAGAAATCAGAGACGTATCAAGATCCTACAAGGAAGCCAAGATGGCGCTGGATGTCGGAAAGATATTCTTCGAGGAAAGAGAAGTAGTTGCTTATTGTGCACTGGGAATCGGGAGGCTGATTTTTCAGATTCCATTACCACTTTGCAGAATGTTTATGAATGAAATATTCGGTGACAAGAATCCGGGCGAGCTTGATGAAGAAACACTTATGACAATTAATAAGTTCTTCGCCAACAGCCTGAATGTGTCTGAAACATCAAGACAGTTATTCATTCACCGTAATACCCTGGTTTACAGACTTGATAAGATTCAGTCAGCGACAGGGCTTGATTTGAGAGTATTTGATGATGCCATAACATTTAAGATTGCGCTTATGGTATTTAGTTATATGAAGCATATGGAAAGTATAGATTACTAGAAAGGACAGATTATAGATGGCCAGAAACAGAAGAAAAGATATGGGCGACAAGCATTCAAGATATGCAGTATGCCTTGAGAATGTTAACAAACAGTACGAAGATGGCATTCCGGCTTTGGTAGATATCAATCTCAAAATCAATCCCGGCGAATTTGTATTCATTGTGGGTGAAAGTGGCTGCGGTAAGTCAACTTTAATCAGACTTCTTCTTCGTGAACTTACAGCAACATCAGGTAAGGTATATGTTAATGGTTATGACTTAAATAAGATGAAGCACAGAGTTATACCTAAGTTCAGACGTGGTATCGGCGTGGTATTCCAGGACTTCAGACTTCTTAAGGACAGAACAGTTTATGAAAATGTTGCTTTTGCCCAGAGAGTTGTTCAGAAGAAAGAATCAGAGATTCGCAAGAACGTGCCAAGTATGTTAGGCATCGTTGGTCTGGCAAGTAAATATAATTCAAAGCCAACTCATCTTTCAGGTGGTGAGCAGCAAAGAACAGCCTTAGCCAGAGCTTTAATTAATAAGCCTTCAATTCTTCTTGCAGACGAGCCTACAGGTAACCTTGATCCTCGTAACTCAGAAGAAATCATGACCCTTCTTGAGAAGATTAATGAGAATGGAACCACAATCGTGGTTGTAACTCATGATGTACAGATAGTAAATGCAATGCATAAGAGAGTTATTACTCTTAAGCAGGGAACCATAGTAAGTGATGAAATAGAAGGCGGATATAACAAATGAACTTAAGAACATTTTTTTATACATTAGGTCAGGGTATCAAGAATATATTCAAAAACGGCTGGTTCACAATTGCGTCACTGGCAACCATCAGCGCCTGTCTGTTTGTATTCGGTACTTTCTTTTTAGTAGCAGTTAACCTGGATCACATTGTCAAAACCGCCGAGCAGGGCGTATCAATTACAGTATTCTTTGATGAAGGCCTGCCGGATGAGAAGATTAAGGAAATCGGCGATTTGATTGCAATGAGATCTGAAGTTTCAAAGGTTGAATTTATTTCAGCAGATCAGGCATGGGAAGATTTCTCAAAGGAACTTGGCGAGAATGCAGAAGGCTTTACTGAGAACCCGCTTGAAAACTGTGCCAACTATCAGATATACCTTCGTGATGTTTCACTTCAGTCAAGACTTGTTAATTATCTTGAGAATGTGGAAGGCATAAGAAAGGTTAATAAATCAGATATTACTGCCAATACTTTAGCAGGTGTAAATATGATTATTGCATATGTATCAATCGGTATGATTGGAATACTTCTTGCAGTATCAATTTTCCTTATCAGCAATACCGTTACAATCGGTATTTCCATGAGACAGGAAGAAATCAAAATCATGAAATACATCGGTGCAACAGACTTCTTCGTAAGATCACCATATGTTATCGAATGTATTATCATTGGTCTTGTTGGTTCACTGATACCGCTTGCGGTATTATTCTACGGCTATAATTTTGCCCTTGAATTTATTGAAGACAAGTTCTTCTTCATTAGAGACATTGTGGCATGTATTCCGGTATTTGATGTATTTAAATACTTAGCACCTATATCCATCATAATCGGTGTTGGTATCGGTTTCTTTGGCAGCTTCTTCACTGTTAGAAAGCATCTGAAAGTTTAATGAGGTATTGATGGTTAAACTTAGTAGAAAATCAATTCTATATTCGGCTTTGGCTTTAAGTCTTGCGGGCAGTGTATTATTTACATCACTGCCTGTTTATGCGACTTCCAATTCGTCTTCCTCATCAGAAAGCACTTCTTCAAATGAAAAAAGTGAAGAGAAGACAGAAGAGGAAAAGAAGGCAGAGGAGGCCAAAATCTCCGCCATTCAATCCAGCATAGCCAATAAGGAACAGCAGATAAAAGAAGCTGAAGATGAAAAGAAAAAGATCAACAGCGGTCTTACAGACATAAAAGCAATTAAGGCAAAGCTTGTGGCAGCCAAGGCATCACTTGCACAGTATGTTAAGGAACTTGATGAGAATGCCACAGCCATTCAGGAAAAAATAGATTCCCTTACTGAAGAGATTAAAGTAAAGGAAGAAGAAATAGTTCAGGCCGAGGAAGATTTGAACGAAGCCATCGAAATGCGTGATGAGCAGTATGACTCAATGAAGAAGAGACTTCAGGTCATGTATGAAAATGGTGGTGATACATATTATATTAATATTCTGACAGCATCGTCGAGCTTCGGGGATTTTTTAAATAAGATGGATTACATTAATGAGATCTCGGAATATGACAATAAGATGTTTGAAGAATTTGCAGAGAACGTGGAATATGTAGAGGTCTGCAAGACAAGTCTTGAAACGGAAAAGGACTTACTTGATACTACCAAGACTGCGGCAGAAGAAGAACGAAAAGCCCTGGAAGAATTAATTTCTGAAAAGGAAGCAGAGATTGCAGCATATGAAGCAGATATTCGTAATCAGCAGGCACTGATTGATGAATATGAAGCATATATAGCAGAGCAGAACAGTATAATTGCTGAACTGGAAAAAGCAGTGGCACTTGAGAAGGAGAATCTTCAGAGCGCCAGATCATATGATGGTGGTAAGTTCTGCTGGCCAGCGCCAAGTTATACCAGAATATCTGATGATTACGGCTGGAGAATGCATCCAACACTTAATGTGCAGAAGTTCCATAACGGTGTGGATCTTGCAGCTCCGGGCGGAAGCAATATTCTGGCAGCCTACGATGGCAAAGTAGTGGGCGCCGCATACAGTTCAACCATGGGTAATTATGTTATGATAGACCATGGCGACGGACTCTATACAGTTTATATGCATGCCTCGTCACTTTGTGTAAGTGCAGGACAGGAAGTTACAAAAGGACAGGTAATCGCAAAGGTTGGTACAACAGGAAGAAGTACCGGTAACCATTTGCATTTTGGTGTGAGATTAAATGGTGAATATGTAAGTCCATGGGGATACATATCAGCACCATAAAAGGAAGTGATAAAAAATGGATAACAACAATGAAGTTCAGGAAAATGAGAACAAGGTAGTGATTGAAGAACAGGCCGTAAAACCTGAAAAGCCTAAGAAAAAAGGCAGACTGACCTGGAGCGGAGTGCTTCTTGGAATACTGATTGGTATTCTTCTTATGTTTATTCCGACAGTGATTATCTGTCTGGTAAATATTTTGAGCATTTCAAGTCTTAATGCCCGTCTTAGTAATATTGATTCAACAATAGTTACTCAGGATGTGGCAACCAAACTTGATAATCTTGATGCAATCCTGAATGCTTATTATTATGAGGATGTAGATAAAGAGGCAGAGAAAGATGCCCTTTATTATGGCATTATGGAATCAGTTGGAGACCCATATACCTGCTATTATAACGAGGAAGAAATCGCTCAGTTATATGAAGACTTAGCCGGTAAGTTCGAGGGTATCGGCGCATATATCCATAAAGATATCGATGCAGATTACTGCACCATTCAGAGCCTGATTCCTAATTCACCTGCAGCAGAATCTGAGCTTGAACCTGATGATATCATTATCAAAGTTGACGGAACTGATACATATGGAATGACTTTAAATGAAGTCGTAAGCATGATCAGGGGTGATGAAGGAACAAGCGTTGTGCTCACAATTAAAAGAGGTGATGAAGAGAAAGAAATCACCATTGTAAGAGCCAAAGTTGAGACCATCAGCGCTACATACGAATCACTTGATAATGGCATCGGCTTAATTACAATTACAGAATTTAACGATAATACTTATGAGTTCTTTAAGGAAGCAAAGCAGCAGTTTATAGACAATGGAGATACAGCTTTAATCCTTGACTTGAGAGGAAATCCTGGCGGTAACCTTGATACAGTTGTAAACATTGCTCAGGAGATTCTTCCGCAGGGACTTGTAGTTTATACGGAAGATAAATATGGCAAGAGAGAAGAATATAAGTGTGATGGAAAGAAGGAGATGAACGTTCCTATCGTTGTACTTGTGGACGGCTCATCAGCCAGTGCATCGGAAATTCTTGCAGGTGCAATCAAAGACCACAACAAGGGTACATTAATCGGAACCACAACCTTCGGTAAAGGCATAGTTCAGAAACTGATTTCCCTTTCAGATGGCACCGCTGTCAAAATCACCGTCAGCAAATATTACACTCCAAACGGAGTAAATATCCACGGTACAGGTATTGAACCTGACATTGAAGTTGAGTTTGATGCTGATGCATATACAGAAAACGGAACAGATAATCAGATGGAAGCAGCAATCGAATATTTAACAAAATAATATTCGAACAAATGTTCCTAAAATTGTAGACAGATTATGAATATAAGTGGTATACTTTATGAAGTATGCCACTTTATTTAATTTGCATAATTAAGGACAGGATATGGATTTTAAATTACATTCAAGTTACAAGCCAACAGGTGATCAGCCGGAAGCAATAAAAGAACTGACGGAAGGATTTAAGAAGGGTAATCAGTGTCAGACTCTTCTTGGCGTTACGGGTTCCGGCAAGACTTTTACCATGGCGAATATTATAGAAAACTTAAATAAGCCAACGCTGGTTCTTGCCCATAACAAGACGCTGGCAGCTCAGTTATATGGGGAATTCAAGGAGTTTTTCCCGGAGAATGCGGTGGAGTATTTTGTATCATATTATGATTATTATCAGCCTGAAGCATATGTTCCTCAGAGTGATACATATATAGAGAAAGATTCATCCATTAATGATGAAATAGATAAGTTAAGACTGTCGGCAACCGCATCTCTGACTGAAAGAAATGATGTTATAGTTGTGGCGTCAGTATCATGTATATATGGTCTCGGCAGTCCTGATGATTATCAGTCTCTTGTTGTGTCATTAAGACCGGGACAGGAAATATCAAGGGATGATGTTATAAGAAGTTTAATTGCAATTCAGTATGACAGAAATGATCTTGATTTAAACCGTGGTTCCTTCCGTGTCCGTGGTGATGTGGTGGATATAGCGCCGGCTGAAGGCAATAAATATAATATAAGAATTGAATTTTTCGGTGATGAGATAGACAGAATCTGTCAGATAGACAAGGTAACAGGCAAGGTGCAGGGAATGCTGGAACATACCATTATTTTCCCGGCATCCCACTATGTTGTTGCGCCTGAAAAATTAGCGAAGGCCTGCGATGAAATCGA
The DNA here is from genome assembly GCA_902789665.1 of uncultured Lachnospiraceae bacterium. GTDB lineage: Bacteria > Bacillota > Clostridia > Lachnospirales > Lachnospiraceae > UBA3766. The sequence continues at coordinate 251,790 of CADAOY010000002.1, forward strand.
AGCCGAGATGAATGAAAGAGTTGAATATTTCAGAGGCGAGGATAAATTCCTGGAGGCTCAGCGTATTAAGGAGAGAACTTCTTTTGATATAGAGATGCTGAGGGAGACCGGATTTTGCACAGGTATTGAGAACTATTCAAGAATACTTGGCGGAAGAAAACCGGGAGAGCCGCCTATGTGTCTTCTGGATTTCTTCAAGGGCGATTTTCTGATGATAATAGATGAGTCGCATATGACCATTCCTCAGGTTGGAGCCATGTATCATGGAGACAGGTCAAGAAAGACAACACTGGTGGATTATGGTTTCAGACTTCCGTCTGCCCTTGATAACAGACCCCTTGCCTTTAATGAATTTGAAGATCATATAGATCAGGTTTTATTTGTATCAGCAACACCGGGTACTTATGAAGAAAATCATGAATTATTAAGAGCAGAGCAGATTATAAGACCTACCGGTTTGCTTGATCCGGAGATTACGGTTAAGAGCGCTGAAGGTCAGATTGATGATCTTATTTCTGAATGTAAAAAAGAAATAGAAAAAGGTAATAAGGTTTTAGTTACCACACTTACCAAGAAGATGGCAGAAAGTCTTACATCATATATGGAGAAAGTGGATATAAGAGTAAGATATCTGCATTCGGATATTGATGCTTTGGAAAGAACTGAGATTATCCGCTCCATGAGACTTGATGAATTCGATGTGCTTGTTGGTATCAACCTTCTTCGTGAAGGGCTTGATATTCCGGAGATTGGCCTGGTGGCGATTTTGGACGCGGATAAGGAAGGATTCCTTCGTTCGAAAACATCCATGATTCAGACAATTGGACGAGCTGCCCGTAATGTAAACGGCAGGGTTATCATGTATGCCGATAACATGACAGAGTCAATGGAATATGCCATTAATGAGACGAACAGACGTCGTAAGATTCAGGATGAATATAATAAGGAACATGGTATTACTCCAAGGAGTATTGTTAAGGAAGTAAGAGATTCCATCAGTATTACCAGAAAGGCTGCAGAGACTGAAGATGGTGATACATATGAATCCATGTCCAATAAAGACCTTAAGAAACTTATTGTGGAATATGAGAATAAGATGCGTAAGGCTGCCGTTGAACTTGATTTTGAGTCTGCGGCAAAATACAGAGATGAAATTAAAGAGATGAGGAAATATATAGATGAGTGACAGTATTAAAATGATTCCGCCAAGTGAATGCATAAGAATCACCGGTGCAAAAGAACATAATCTTAAATCTCTTGATATTAATATACCAAGAGACAAGTTTATTGTTTTTACAGGACTTTCGGGTTCCGGTAAATCGTCACTGGCTTTTGATACCATTTATGCAGAAGGTCAGAGAAGATATATGGAATCTTTATCTTCCTATGCAAGGCAGTTCCTGGGACAGATGGAAAAGCCTGATGTTGAGAAGATTGAAGGCCTGTCTCCTGCGATTAGTATTGACCAGAAATCCAATAACCGTAACCCACGTTCTACCGTTGGTACCGTTACTGAAATCTATGATTATTTCAGACTGCTTTATGCAAGAATCGGTATTCCGCACTGCCCGAACTGCGGTAAGGAAATCAGAAAGCAGAGCATTGATGAAATTGTGGACAGTATCATGACATTGCCTGAAGGCACAAGAATTCAGGTACTTGCACCTATTGTAAGAGGACGAAAGGGTGAGCATGCCAAGATACTTGAAAAGGCTGTTAAGATGGGCTATGTAAGAGTTCGTGTTGATGGCAACATGTATGAACTTTCTGAAGAAATTAAACTTGATAAGAATATCAAGCATAATATCGATATTGTTATAGACAGACTTAAGATTAATCCAGATATTACATCCAGACTTGCAGGCTCTGCAGAGGCTGCAATGAAGATAACAGACGGTCTTCTTACCATTGATGTTATTGCAGGTAAGGAATTGCATTTTAGCCAGAATTTTGCCTGCCCTGACTGCGGTGTAAGTATTGATGAGATTGAACCAAGAAGTTTCTCATTCAATAATCCTCAGGGTGCATGTCCTTACTGTAAGGGTATAGGTTTCAGGTCTGAGTTTTCTCTTGCCAAGATGATACCGGATGAAAGCCTGTCACTTAATGAAGGAGCCATTAAGGTTCCGGGATGGGTAAGTGCAAAGAAGGAAGGAAGTTTTGGCCATCAGCTTTTAGAGGCGCTTGCCAAGAGATATAAGTTTTCTCTGGATACTCCTTATGGCAAATTAAGTCAGAAGGCCAAGGACCTGATTGTATATGGCGCGCCGGAGTATCTGGATTTTGAATATGTATCAAGAACCGGAAGCGGTACCTATTCAAGAATGTTTGAAGGACTTCTTGCCAATACACAGCAAAGATATAAGGAATGTTTTTCAGATAAACAAAGAGAGAATTATGAAGAATTTATGGAGATTACAGCCTGTACGGAATGTAAGGGTAAGAGGCTTAAGGCATCATCCCTGGCTGTAACCATAAATGGTCTTAACATATATGACATTACATCAATGTCCATTGGTGAATTAATGACATTTCTTGATAACCTTGAACTTACCAAAACAGAGCAGGTTATCGGTAAAGCTCTTCTTAAGGAAATTAAGGCAAGGGTTTCTTTCTTAAATGAAGTCGGACTTGAATATCTTACACTTTCTCGTCAGGCATCGTCTTTATCCGGTGGTGAGGCTCAGAGAATCAGACTTGCTACCCAGATAGGTGCAGGATTAGTTGGAGTAACATATATTCTTGATGAGCCTAGTATTGGTCTTCATCAAAGAGATAATGACAAACTTATTGAGGCACTTAAGAGACTTAAGAATCTTGGTAATACACTTATTGTTGTTGAGCATGATGAAGATACAATGCTGGCAGCAGATTATGTTTTGGATATAGGACCAGGAGCCGGCAAGGAAGGCGGAGAAGTAGTTGCCTTTGGTACAGCCGAGGAGATTATGAAGAATCCTAAGTCCATAACAGGTCAGTATTTAAGTGGCGCCAAATATATCAAGGCTCCGGATGAAAGAAGAGAGCCGAAGGGATTTTTAACAATTAAGGGAGCAAGGGTTAATAATCTTAAGAATATAGATGTGGATATTCCGCTGGGGATTTTTACCTGTGTAACCGGTGTATCGGGTTCAGGTAAGAGTTCTCTCGTTAATGAGATTTTGTATAAGTCTTTAGCTAAGAAACTTAACAGGGCAGAGATTACGCCGGGAGATCATGATGAGATAACAGGGGTTGATAAACTGGATAAAATCATAAACATAGACCAGTCTCCAATTGGTAAGACACCGAGATCAAATCCGGCTACATATACCGGACTCTTTGATATAATCAGGGATCTCTTTGCAGGTACCAATGATGCCAAGGCAGCAGGTTATGCCAAGGGAAGATTCAGTTTCAATGTTAAGGGCGGAAGATGTGAGGCCTGCTCGGGCGATGGTATCATTAAGATTGAGATGCATTTCCTTCCTGATGTATATGTGCCTTGTGAGGTCTGCGGCGGAAGAAGATATAACAGAGAGACCCTGGAAGTTTATTACAAGGGCAAGAATATTGCGGACGTACTTGATATGACAGTGGATGAGGCACTTGAATTCTTTAAGAACCTTCCAACCATTAGAAACAAGATTCAGACACTTCATGATGTAGGTCTTGGATATATTAAACTAGGTCAGCCGTCAACCACGCTTTCAGGTGGTGAGGCTCAGAGAATTAAACTTGCAACGGAGCTTAGCAGAACATCTACAGGCAAGACCATATATGTGCTTGATGAACCAACAACGGGACTTCATTTTGAAGATGTTAGCAAGCTGGTTAATATTATTCAGAGACTTGCAGATGAAGGTAATACGGTAGTTGTAATTGAACATAATCTTGATGTGATTAAGTGTGCCGACTATCTTATTGACTTAGGGCCGGAAGGCGGAGACAAGGGAGGAACCGTTATAGCAACCGGAACTCCTGAGGAAGTTGCGAAGAATAAGAAGTCCTACACAGGCGCTTATGTAGGGGCAATTCTCAAAAGAGACAAAGAAAGGTTAAGGAAGAAAAAGAAATAACCGATATAGAACTATGAAAGGTTTAATTTATTTCTAATCTTTTCTTTTCTAATCTTTTAGAGTATAATGTTAAATGGTTTTTTATGATTATATGATGATAGTGGTTAGAAAGGAGCATTATGATGCAGGGTACAGATATAGGTATAGATTTAGGTACCGCTTCTATTTTAGTATATGTTAAAGGCAAGGGTGTTGTCCTTAAAGAGCCTTCAGTTGTGGCAATTGATTCCGATACAAAGCAGATCAAGGCTATCGGTGAGGAAGCAAGACTGATGCTTGGTAGAACACCTGATAATATAAGAGCAATCAGACCACTTAGACAGGGTGTTATTTCAGATTATACAGTTACTGAAAAGATGATGAAATATTTCATTCGTAAGGCCCTGGGTAAGAGAAATTTCCGTAAGCCAAGAGTTGCAGTTTGTGTACCAAGTGGTGTTACAGAAGTAGAAAGAAAAGCAGTATTCGATGCTACCGAGCAGGCAGGCGCAAGAGAGGTTTCAATTATTGAAGAGCCTATCGCAGCAGCTATCGGTGCAGGTATTGATATATCAAAGCCATGTGGAAATATGATAGTTGATATCGGCGGTGGTACAACAGATATCGCAGTTATTTCCTTAGGCGGAACTGTAGTAAGCGAATCAATTAAGATTGCGGGCGATGATTTTGACGAAGCGATTGGTTACTACATTAAGAAGAAACATAATGTTATCATCGGTGAAAGAACATCCGAAGATATCAAGATAAAGATTGGTTCAGCTTTTCCAAGAGCAGAGACCGATTATATGGATGTAAGAGGACGTAATCTTCTTACAGGTTTGCCTAATACAATTAAGGTTTCATCAGATGAAACCGAAGAGGCTCTCAGAGATTCGACATCCAAGATTGTTGATGCAATTCACAGAGTACTTGAGAAGACTCCACCTGAACTTGCAGCAGATATTGCAGACAGAGGAATCGTTCTTACAGGCGGTGGAAGCATGTTAAGAGGACTCGAGAATCTTATAGAGAGCAGAACAGGCATTAATACAATGACAGCCGACGAACCTATGACCTGCGTGGCTATAGGTACGGGTAAGTTTGTAGAATTTAACTCAGTTAACAATACCACCATCTAATATCAGGAGGATTATATGTTAAAAGGATTGTATACAGCCTACACAGGAATGCTTAATGAGCAGAATCGTATGGACATACTGACCAACAATATGGCCAATGTTGCAACGACGGGTTTTAAGAAAGAGGGCTCAACAAGCCAGGGTTTTGATACGGTTTTAACATATAGAATCAAGGATATGGATGGCAATGGAATGTGGAACAGTGCCCACATTGGACAGGGAACTCCGGGTGTTAAGATTGGAGAAGCATATACGGATTACAGCCAGGGCTCATTCAGAGAGACAGGCAATACTTTTGACATGGCTATTTCCGGTTCAGGATTCTTCAATATTGAATATACAAATAAGCAGGGCGAAACATCTACAATGTATACCAGAGATGGTGGATTCACATTAACCAAAGACGGATATGTGGTTACCAAAGATGGTGATTATCTTTTAGGACAGGGCAGTGGCAGCAGCGGAGCAAGAATTAAGGTTGATCCGACCAAGCCTGCAGCTATTGACCAGCAGGGAAGAATTATACAGGAAGATAAAGTAGTTGCTACCGTTAAGCTCACGGATTTTGAAGATTATAATTATCTGGAGCATTATGGTGAGAATTTCTATACACCGGTTGAAGGCGCAAAGATGACAGAAACCAAGGCCGGTATATATTCAGGATACTTAGAGGCGTCCAATGTTCAGGTAGTTCAGGAGATGGTTAATCTTATCTCAGTTACCAGACAGTATGAATCCAATCAGAAGATTATTCAGGCATATGATGAAACATTGGATATTTCAGTTAATCAGATTGGTAAGTTATAATTTGGGAGGGTGAATAATGGTTAGATCTCTTTGGACAGCAGCATCAGGAATGATTGCACAGCAGAATAACGTGGATACAATTGCCAACAACCTGGCAAACGTTAATACTACAGGTTATAAAACAGAAGTAGCAGAATTCAAGTCACTTCTGTATCAGGATATTCAGGCAAGAACAACATCAGCCAATGGCGAGAACAAACCGGTTCCTGCACAGGTTGGTCTTGGTGTTCGTAACTCAGCCATTAATTCTATTTTCAGTCAGGGTAATTTCTATGACTCATCCAATGATTTGGCTTTTGCCATAAGTGGTGACGGATTCTTCGGAATCAAGGCAGCAGATGGCGGCACATATTATACAAGAAACGGTGATTTTCACCTTGCTACCATGCCTAACGGACTTGCCCTTACTACATCAGATGGTTCTTTAGTTCTTGATACCAAGGGTAAGGAAATTACTTTCGGTAAAGATATTGTTTCAAGTAAGATTACAATTACAGGCGATGGACAGATCTGCTATCCGGATAAGTCCAACAATCCTGCGCCTATGGGCATGCAGATTGGTTTATGGCAGTTCAATAATCCGTCAGGTCTTACCAAGACAGGAAGCACTCAGTTCCAGGAGTCAGCAGCAAGTGGTACTCCACTTAACGAATCAACTGACAAGAATGTAATTAAGAGTGAGATTCGCCAGGGATATCTGGAAGGTTCAAACGTTCAGGTGGCTGATGAAATGGTTAACATGATTGTGGCTCAGAGAGCTTATGAGCTTAACTCAAAGGCTATTCAGGCATCAGATGAAATGATGCAGCAGGCTAATAACTTAAGAAGATAAGGGATTGGCAGATAGCGGATTGACTGATGGCTGAAAAACATTAAAAAGCGGATAAAAGATAAGCAGATAAGCAGATAAGCAGATAACAGGTAAACAGATAAGCAGATAACAGGTAAAGAATATGGATAATTTAGGTGCATTAAGTTCAATAAATGGTTTAAATGGCATGGGAAATATGTCTGAGATTTATTCAAATCTTCAGTCAGACAGCGCCAGTGCGGCCAAAGCAAGTGCGCTTAAGCAGTCCATTGAAGGCCTTAATAAAGAAACAACAGATGAAGAATTAATGGAAGTCTGCAAAAGTTTCGAAAGTTATTTTGTGGAACAGGTTTATAAAAAGATGATGGATACAGTTCCTACATCTTCACTTACAGGTGATTCTTCCACTGCTTCTTTGGTTGATTATTTTAAAGACGAAGCCATTAAGTCTGTAGCGGAGCAGACTACCAATCAGAATGGCGGAGTGGGCCTGGCTCAGACTCTGTATGAACAGATGAAGAGACAGCTTAATCCTGATATTCCATCAGCAGATTTATAAAGAGTAATTAATTCATATGAAATTAAATGGATATGTAGATAGATTTTTATACACCGGTGAGAATAATCATTACGGTGTTATTAATTTGGTCACGGAAGACTATGAAGACGGAGAGATTATCTGCACGGGAACCATATATGGAGTTAACCCGGGGGACAGGCTCAGCGTGGAAGGTGATCTTTATAATCATCCGACCAGAGGTACACAATTTCGCATAAATTCTTTTCAGGTTGTTATGCCGGATGATGAAGATGGCATAATTACCTATCTTTCGTCAGGCGCCATCAAAGGTGTTGGTGAAGCCCTGGCCAGCAGAATTGTTGCCATATTCGGCACAGACACTCTTAATGTAATTGAAAAGACACCACAGAAACTTGTACAGGTTAAGGGTATAAGTGAACGTAAAGCAATGGATATTGCTTCGCAGGTTGTTGACAAAAAAGACATAAGACAGGCAGTAATGTACCTTGGTGAACATGGTATATCTTATAATCTTGGTCTCAAAATTTACGACAGATATGGTCCTGCAATATATGAAGTTCTGAGCAAAAATCCTTATAAGCTTGTGGAGGATGTAAGCGGCGTTGGTTTTAAAACGGCTGATGATATCGCATCCAAAATGGGTGTCCCGTTTAATTCTGACGAAAGAATAAATGCAGGCCTTATATATGTGCTTGAAGAAGCAGCCCAGAAGGGTAATACATATATGAGAAAGGCAGATATGGTCAAATCTGCAAAAAGTATTTTAAAAGTTGAGGAAGAGCAGATTCTTCATCAGCTCGATACCTTGCTTGTGGACAGAAAATTAATCTCTAAGAAAAATGATGATGAAGAGCAGATTTTCCTAAGCTATATGTACAGGGAAGAACTGAACTGTGCAGCGATGCTCTATGATCTTGACCGTACATATTCCGGCAGGGAATATGAACCGAAGGTTATGGATGCAATAATAGCGGATATTAAAAAACAGGTGGAAATTAATAAAGACAGCCTGGATGATGTACAGTTTTCTGCGGTTTTAGGCTCATATTTAAATGGTGTTTATGTGCTTACGGGAGGTCCCGGAACAGGTAAAACCACAACCATCAGAGCCATGATAAATTATTATTATAACAATAATTATGACGTGGTTCTGGCTGCTCCTACAGGAAGAGCGGCTAAGAGAATGGAGGAAACTACAGGGTTTAATGCTTTTACAATTCACAGGCTTCTTGGTGTAAGAACAGCTGAGAATTCAGACAAGCCTCAGTTTATGCACTCAGAAGACATGCCGCTTGAGTGTGATGTGCTTATAGTTGATGAAACATCCATGGTGGATATTCATCTTTTTTACCATCTTTTAAAGGCATTAAGACCGGGCACGAAACTGATTTTATCAGGTGACAGTAATCAGCTTCCAAGTGTCGGTCCCGGTAATGTGCTAAGGGATATAATTGACAGCGGTGTGTTTAAGGTGACTGAACTTACTACCATATACAGGCAGGAAGCAAACAGCAGGATTGTTACTTATGCCCATGATGTAAATAATGGAATTAAGCCTCAGTTTGCCAATGATACAGATGATTTCTTTATGCTTAAAAGAGATACGAAAGAAAGTCTTTATACCGATATGGTAAGGCTTGTAAGGGACAAACTTCCGAAGAGGTTTGAAACGGATATGTATAATATCCAGGTGCTGACGCCGTCAAGAAAAACTCAGTATGGCGTGGATGCGCTGAATCCGATTTTGCAGAATAATATTAATCCTCCATCGCCGGCTAAAAAAGAACTGGAAAAAGATGATGTTATATTCAGGGAAGGTGACAAGGTTATGCAGATTAAGAATAATTATGACATAACCTGGATTCAGGAAGGATATAACGGTATAACGGTGAATACCGGCAACGGAGTATATAATGGAGATCTGGGAATAATTAAGCGGATAAATCCGGATAAGTCCATTAATGTTTTATTTGAAGACAAGAAAGAAGTTGTATATACATATGACATATTAAATGAACTGGAACTGGCTTATGCCATTACAATTCATAAGTCACAGGGTAGCGAGTATGCTGCGGTAGTTATTCCGATTGTGGAAGGCCCGGAGGTGCTTTTTACCAGGAGTCTGTTATATACAGGTATTACGAGAGCTGCTAAGTGCGTTATCATTATGGGCAGTCTGGATAAGGTTTATTCAATGATAGACAATAATCAGAAAGAAGTGCGTGATACCGCCCTTAGGCAAAGAATAATAGAAAGGGCCAATATTGAAGGATAAATTAATATTTAAGCTTTTGTTCCCAAGGCACTGCGTTATATGCGACAGGGCGCTTAAGCTAAGTGATGACGGCATCTGCAAGGAGTGCAGTTTTGTGCCGCTTATTGTGCCGGCTCCAAGATGCAGTATCTGTGGAAAGGCCATTAGAAAAGGCAGGAATACGTGCCATGACTGCACTATAAAAAGACCTGAATACAATTATGGAAGAGCACTGTATGAATACAGAAGTGTACAGGATTCCATAAGCAGATTTAAAAATGTGGGACGGGTGGAATACGGCAGATTTTACGGACGCCAGATGGCAACACTTCTTGCTGAAGAAATAGGCAAAATGAATGCCGAGGCCATAGTGCCCGTGCCCCTTCACAGGGATAAATTAATATACCGCGGATATAACCAGGCGGCTATTCTGGCTAAAGAAATTTCTGACTATCATAACATACCTCTTAGAGAGGATTTATTAATTCGAGTACGAAAATCTGAAGATCAAAAAAAATTAGATGTATTCCAAAGGCAAAATAATCTCAAAAAGGCTTTTCATATAGCCCAAAATGATGTAAAATTAAAGGATATTATAGTGGTGGATGATGTGTATACGACAGGCAGTACAATCAACACCATAAGTTCTTTATTAAAAGAACATGGGGCAGAAAATGTGTATTTTCTTACTTTGGCAATAGGCAAAGGAATGTAGCAAAGGAGGGATACTATGAACATAAAGAACTGTAGAATGTGTGGTAAGATGTTTAACTATATTTCAGGCAAGATGATTTGTCCTGCCTGTAAGGATGAGATTGAACAGACTTTTCAGACTGTCAGGAAGTTCGTAGCAGAGAACAAGCAAGCGCGTATTAATGAGATATGCGAAGCCTGCAATGTAAGTAAGTCCCAGCTTGAACAGTGGATCAGGGAAGAGAGACTGTTTTTCTCAGAGGATTCACCTATCAGTATTCAGTGTGAGAACTGCGGTGCCAATATCAGAACCGGAAGATTCTGTGAGAAGTGTAAGCTTGATATTGCAAGAGGTATCAGCAATAAGTTTACCAAAGAAGATCTTAACACTGCTGAAGTTAAACCGGCTGGACCTAGAATGAGATTTTTGGATAATTAAGATGATTAGTGAAGCAAGAGTAAAACTTATGACACGCCTGGCTTCTTATGAGCAGGGCGAGGGCAAGGAAAATGCAGAAATCGGCACGTATTTTCGTGGTGATTATATTGGCTTGCAGGTAATTAAGTCAGTTATTTCTGCTACTATTTGCTATGGAATCGTAATTGCAACCATGATTCTTTATGATTCTGAAAGCTTTTTGTCTGATATATACAAGATGGATATTGTTTCCTACGCCAAGAATATGATTATTTATTATGTTATTTTTGTGGGTGGTTACAGTATTATCACATATATTCTCTATTCCATCAGATACAGGAAGGCGAGAATAAAGCTTAAGACCTATTTTAACAATTTAAGAAGGTTACAGGCTCTCTATCAAAAGGAGAGGAAGGATAGAGTCAGATGATTAAGTTACTTGAGATCAGGGAATATCTTAGGAGATTTTATTCCAAGTATGAATTATATATAGTCCCTGCAGGTAAATTTATAATTGCATTACTGGTATTTTTACTGATAAATGGCAATCTTGGATATATGGAGAAGATAGCCAAAGTGCCGCTTATGTTTGTACTGGCACTGGCGTGCTCATTTTTGCCGGTTAGTTTTATTTTATTTTTCGCAGCAGCGCTGATACTGCTTCATACCTATGCGCTATCGATGGAAGTGGCAGCAGTTGTGGGTATTGTATTTGTGCTGATATTCCTGCTGTATTTAAGAATGTCACCGAAAGAGGTGCTTATAACAATGCTTACGCCGGTGGCTTTTGCATTGCATATACCGTACATACTTCCAATTACCATTGGACTTGTTGGAAGCCCGGCATCAGTATTTTCGGTAGGAAGCGGTATAGTTATTTACTATACTCTTAATGCAGTAACTCAGATGTCCAATGCCATCGATTCGCTTGACAGTGAGAAGACAGCATCCAAATTCAGATTTATTATTGACGGCATTATTCAGAATAAAACAATGATGGTTATGATAGTTGCTTTTGCGGCAACAATTATCGTGGTTTATTTTGTTCATCGTATGAATATTGACCATGCATGGACAGTAGCAACCATAGTTGGTGCTCTTACCAATGCACTTATTGTTCTGGTTGGAGACCTTATGTTTGTAACAAGAGCATCACTCCTTGGTGTACTTGGTGGAACAGTACTTGCCATTGGCGTTGTATATGTGCTTAAGTTCTTCATGTTTAATCTTGATTATGCAAGAACGGAACGTGTACAGTTTGAGGATGATGAATATTATTATTACGTTAAGGCAGTTCCTAAGATTACTCTTCAGGAAACAAATAAAACCGTTAAGAAGGTATCTGCCAAGGCTCCTGTTTCGGATAAGCCGAAGAGTGGCGGCATAAAGGCAGAGAAGACAGCGGAGAATGCAACAGAGAAAACAGCTGAGAGAAGAGTAAAGAAAGAATCTTCTTTAGCAGGCGCTGCTTCAGCAGTTAAGAGTAATTCATCAGCTGCAAAAAAGAGCGCAGGTACTGCAGCGCAGAAGAGCACATCTGCTTCCGGTTCTTATGACAGTCTTTCAGCTAATGATGCTTTACTTGGAGAAACCAGGGTTGTGGCTGAGAAATCTGTAGATGAAGGAAGAGTTGTTAAGAAAGCAGCTAATCCTGTTATGAGTGCATCACAGAGTACATCTAATGCAGGTGCAGCCAGAAGTACTTCAAACAGCCGTATTGCCGGAGACCTGGCAGGCAGAAGAAACCAGGGACAGACAAGAGTACGTAATGATGGTTATGCAGGTCCGAATCCAAGTGTTGGAATGACCAATGGAGAGACCATTGCAGAGCGTATCAGAAGAGAAAGATTAAAAGAAGCTGAAAGCATTGATGCTGACAGACTTAGAAGACAAAATTCAGATTAAAGGATATAAAGGGATAGACAGTGAACGTATTTTTTTCATCGGCAGCTGAATATCTGAATCTGTTCAGACTTCCAAGAATTGGTGTTCTGGATGTCATTGAGATGATTGTATTAGCCTTTTTACTGTATCAGGTAATGGTATGGATGAGAAATACCAGAGCCTGGGCTATAGTGAAAGGCTTATTTGTGCTGCTTATTTTTATGGCACTTGCCGTAATGTTCAATATGACAACAATTATATGGATTGCAAAGAGTTTATTTACTCTTCTTGCAGTTGCCATTGTTGTTGCGCTTCAGCCTGAAATCAGAAGACTGATTGAGTCACTTGGACAGAAAAATCTTTTATCTGCACTGCTTAGTTTTGATAACAAGAATGTGGAAGGAAGATTCAGTGACAAGACTCTTAATGAAATGATTTCGGCATGCTTTGAAATGGGAAGGGCAAGAACAGGTGCTCTTATTGTTATTGAGCAGAATACTCCGCTTGAAGAATATGAGAAGACAGGTATTCCTGTGGATGGTATTGTAACAAGCCAGCTTCTCATTAACATATTTGAACATAATACTCCGCTTCATGATGGAGCGATTATTGTTAGAGGCGACAGGGTATCTGCAGCAACCTGTTATCTGCCTTTGTCTGACAGCAGGTCCATCAGTAAGGAACTTGGAACCAGACATCGTGCTGCTTTGGGTATATCTGAAAATACAGATTCAATGACAATTATCGTATCTGAAGAAACAGGTAAGGTAAGTGTTGCATATAAGGGTGAACTTTACAGAAGTCTTGATGTGGTAGAACTCAGAAAGAAACTTGAACTTGCCCAGGATAAGAGAAGGGTAGAAAAGAATATCATATCAAAGACAAAGAAAGACCGTAAGAAGAAAGGAAAGAAGGATGAAGGAGAGGCTTCTAAGGAACTGGGATCTTAAACTGTTAGCCGTGCTTTTCTCGATCATCCTCTGGCTGATAGTCGTAAATATAGATGATCCTGTTAAAAGCGTGGATTTTGCAGGTATTAATGTACAGATTCTTAATCCTGATGTACTTGCCCAGGAAGGAAAAGTATATGAGGTGCTTGATGATTCAGATGTAATTACTGTAACAGTAAGCGGCAGAAGATCTGTAATTGAAGATATTTCAAAAGAGAATATTAGTGCAGTTGCTGACCTTGCCAGCTTAAAGGAAGGCGAGAATGCACTGGAGATTAAAGTATCGTCCAACAAGTATGCTTCTGATATTGATGGAATTACATCAAGTGTTGAAAATGTAATTTTAAATATTGAAGATCTTAAGAAGATTCAAAAGAGTATATCTGTTGATGTTGTAGGTCAGGTGGCAGATGGTTATATTTTGGGCGACCTTAATACAAACTTAAACCAGGTTGTAATTGAAGGCCCTGAGTCCATTGTATCAACCATTTCTACAGCAAGAGCCGAACTCAATGTGAGTGGTGTGAGTGCCAATGTAAGTGCGAGTGCACCGATTATCCTTTATGATGAGAATGGCAATGAGGTAGATACATCAAGGCTTACACTTAATATTAAGACAGTAAGCATTACCCAGGAAGTACTGGTTACCAAATATGTGGTTGTTTCAGCAGAGAGTTCCGGTGAGCCGGCTGAAGGATATGCTCTTACAGGTGATATAACAGTCAGCCCTGAGATGATACTGATAGCAGGTAAGAAGGGAGCAATTGATGCTGTTAATTCAGTAATCATTCCTGGAACTGAACTTGATGTGACTGATCTTAAATCCTCGCTTAAGGCAACAGTGGATATTTCCAATTTCCTGTCTGATAATGTTGAGGTAGTGGATGACAATGGCTCAAAAGTTAATGTAACTGTAGGCATTCAGAAGGAAACATTTACAAATGCCATTTTCTCCAGAAATGATATAACCATATCGGGTGATACAACAGGTTATGATGTAGAGGTTGTAACTGACGGCACATATCTTAAGGACAGTGGAAATGTGCTTAAGTTCTACGGATTGTCAGATGAACTTGCTGAACTTAATGAAACAGGTCTGGCAATGGATATAAATATGGATGATTTTAAAACCGGAAAGGGATGGGATAAATTATATCCTGGAACCTACTGGGTAGTTCCTGTATTTAATGTACCTGAGGGAGTACATCTTAATGAAGATTACAAACTTCAGATTAAGATTACTACTCATAAGGAATAAAAGTAATAAAGGAAATGGAGATTAATTACAATGGGAAGAATGTTCGGAACTGATGGCGTAAGAGGTGTTGCTAACGAAGAACTTACTCCACAGCTTGCCATGCAGCTTGGTCAGGCAGGTGCTTATGTATTATCAAAGGAGACCAAGCATAAACCTACAATTATGGTAGGATGCGATACACGTATATCTGGAGATATGCTTGCCAATGCACTTATGGCCGGTGCATGTTCAGTTGGAGCAAACGCAGTTTATGTAGGCGTGCTTCCTACTCCTGCAGTTGCATATCTTGCAAAGAAATATAAAGTTGATGCAGGTGTTGTTATTTCTGCATCCCACAATCCTGTAGAATTTAATGGAATTAAGTTCTTTGACGGAAACGGATACAAACTTCCGGATGCTTTGGAAGATGAAATTGAAGCACTTATCAAGAATAATATGGATGGTGTTAAATTCCCTACAGGCTCAGGCGTTGGTAAGATTAAATACAGAACTGATGCAAGAGAAGAATATATCAACCATTCAATTAAGTCAGTTAATGTAAGTCTTGACGGACTTAAAATCGTAGCTGACTGCGCAGAAGGAGCTTCCTATTATACATCAGTTGAGGCTCTTAAGGAATTAGGAGCAAGCGTAATTGCAATTCATAATAATCCTGATGGAACCAATATCAATGCTAACTGTGGTTCTACTCATATGGAAGAATTGTGTGCAAGAGTTGTTGCAGAAAAGGCTGATTTAGGTCTTGCTTTTGACGGCGATGCTGACAGACTTCTTGCAGTTGATGAGAATGGTAAACTTGTTGACGGTGACCAGATCATGGCTATCGTTGGTAATTATATGAAAGAAAAAGGTACTCTTGCCCAGAATACCATAGTTGTTACTGTAATGAGTAACCTTGGATTCACAATTATGGCAAAAGAGCATGACATTCACCTTGAAGTTACCAAGGTTGGTGACAGATATGTACTTGAGAGAATGAAAGAGATTGGCGCCGTTTTAGGTGGTGAGCAGTCAGGTCATATTATTGATCTTAATCATAATACAACCGGTGACGGACTTCTTACAGCACTTCTTCTTCTTCAGGTAGTAGTTGAAAGTGGTAAGAAGTTATCAGAACTTGCTTCGATAATGGAAGTATTACCACAGGCTTTGGTTAATGCCAAGGTTCCAACTCATAAGAAAGATAAATATATGGAATATCCTGAAATTGCTCAGGCTATTAAGGAACTTGAAGACAAGTTCGGCGGTGAGGGAAGAGTTCTTATCAGACCTTCAGGAACAGAGCCTTTGGTAAGAGTAATGATTGAAGGCAAGGATCAGAAGTTAATTGAAGATGAAGCTAAGAAGTTAGCTGAACTTATACAGAATACTGTATTATAAAAATGTTCGGGGGAACAAATTACAGGGGGTAAAGCGTATGGTAACTAAGAAGGTAACAATAGTTAATCCTACCGGGTTACATATGAGACCGGTTTCGGTTTTCTGCAAAGAAGCAGTTAAATATAAGTCGCAGATTTTTATACATTTTAAAGACGGTGAGTATAATGCCAAGAGTGTTCTCAGTGTTTTAAGTGCCTGCGTAAGAAACGGAGACGAGATTGAACTTGTCTGCGAGGGCAGTGATGAGAATGAAGCACTGGAAGACATGATTAATATTGTGGAAAACGGTCTGGGTGAAGAAATCCAGAAATAAGAGATTGTAATAAACTGTAATTAGAAAAGGAGATCATAAGATCTCCTTTTTAGTTTGAAATATTAAATTGTTACTGAGCTTAACAATATCCGTTGAACATCATTCCACTGTACTGGCTTGCAGCATATGGTGAAATCTCGCCCTTGCCCGGATTCTTATAGGCAACTATCTTCTGGTTAACGTAGTCCATTGGATTTAATGATACGTTGTCTGCTTTATTAAGCATATTGCCTGTGAATCTCTGAAGGTTATTGAGAGTATCCATCTGGTCGGATATTATATATTCAATCTCTTCACTAAACTTGTTCTTGTCCATTGAAATTCTTCCATTATCAGTAAGAGATAATCCCAGTGAGTTCAGATCTGAAGAGTAGGATCTGGCTATGGTATTAAATTCACTTAACAGAAGGTTGGTCTTAGCCGTTCCATTATCGTACTTGGCTATTGAAGCAACAAATGAATTGTAACTTCTTACGAAAGCATCAATATTTTCTCCGATGGAGTCTACATTGGCCTTCAGTCCGATTGTAATCGGTCCATTATCGGTAGTGTTGTGAAGTTTGATTTCATATCCTTCCTGAGTGAATTCATTGGAATATGAAGATAACTCTCTGCCGTTAATGGTATATCTGGCATTGTCAGGCATTGTAGTAATGTTGTCCAAGCCCAGATAGTTTACAGCGCCTTTGGTCTTGCTGGTGAGCGCATCGTCAATGGTAAATAGAAGCTCCTTGCCCGCTTCGGTTGGTGCACCGGTTTGGACACTGTTAATAGTCAGATGAGAAGTTCCTTCTTCTTCATTTTTAACTACTTCGCATTTCAGACCAATATTTGAATTGTTAAAAAGCCTCGCCAGTTTATTCTGTAATTCTTCGTTGGTGTCGCCTTCTGCAATGTTGAACTGGAATTCGTAACTGCTCTGGCCTATGGATACGTCGAAGGAATATGTACCAGGAAACAGATTAATCTGTGCTTTGGATGGCATATCCTTGGTTGTATTTATCTGAGGAGTAGCAAGATTATCTACTGTTAAAGTAAGATCCCTGGCTTCCTCGCCATCAGAAGAACCTTTGAATTTGGCTTCGGCCACATCTTCGTTGGAAGAATACGCTATCTTGCGACTTAATAGTTCATCTTCGCCGATTCCGCTTAAAGAAGATATGGTATTCTTGAACTCCCTGGCATTCTCTTTCATATCTACTGCGAAAGATACTGCCTCTTCGCTGTTATTAACAATAGAAAGGGGAGCTTCTTTATTTAATTTAATCATGGAGTTGTAGACTTTGCGCAGTTCGCTGTCGCGATCTATATCAGCTTTATTAGATCTAAGCTTTTTAGGCGCATAGGTCGTAAGATAATGATTATATAATCCGGATAATACATTGATATTAGCCATCTCAGCTTCCTCCTTTCTTCCTTGAAATAATGGCGGTTGCGATTGTCCGCAACAGGGAAATCCGTATCCCTTGGTCACCATGAGCCGACACTAAGGCTATTTTGGTATCTTCAACTTAACATAAAATATCCACATATGCAAGGCTTTTTTAAGAAAAATGTAATTTTTTTTCAAAATTAATGTAGAAATTGTTGACGAATTGCCCGGTGTGTGTTATTTTATTTAGGCGAGACTGCGAAAGAAGTCTTTTTTTAGTGCGTTTTGGGTTGGCCCGGGGCGGTGATTTTACTAGACAGATGGCTTATTTGAAGGCAGTCTGGAGGATTGTTGAAGCATTGGAGGTGTAAATATGCGTACAAGAATTACTTTGGCATGTACAGAGTGCAAACAGCGTAATTATAATACTACTAAGGATAAGAAGACTCATCCGGACAGAATGGAAACACAGAAGTATTGCAGATTCTGCAAAAAGCATACATTACATAAAGAAACAAAATAATGTAATGTCCTAGTTTGAAAGGATGTGACTAAATGGCAGATTCTAAAGAAAAAGCTAAGAAGCCAGGGTTTTTCCGTGGTGTAAGGCGTGAATTTAAGAAGATTACATGGCCTTCCAAGAATGATGCATTTAAGCAGACAGTTGTTGTTTCTATTATAACAGTTGTAACTGGCGTGCTTATTGGCTTAATTGACCTGTTGGTTAAGTATGGACTTAGTTTTATCACTAAGTAAACACTGAGTAGAGGTATAATTAATGGAAGATAACAAAGAATTTGACATCGGCCGCAGCGATAACAAGAGCGGCAAGGGTATGGGTTGGTATGTTGTACATACTTACTCAGGATATGAGAATAAAGTCAAAGTAAGTATTGAGAACGCAATTGAGAACCGTCATCTTGAGAACGAAATTCTTGAAGTAAGAGTTCCTGTTCGCGAGGAGACAGATATAAAGAACGGTGCGAAGAAGACAGTATCACGTAAGATGCTTCCTGGTTATGTTCTTATACATATGGATGCAGATAATAATGATGCATGGTTCGTTGTTCGTAATACCAGAGGCGTTACAGGTTTCGTAGGCCCTGGAAGCAAGCCGGTTCCTCTTTCAGAAGAAGAAATGGCAGCACTTGACTTTAATACTACTCATGAGAAACTTTCACTTGATGTTAGCGAAGGCGATACAGTTATTATTGTTACTGATGCCTGGAAAGACAGAGTGGGTGTTGTTAAGAAGATTGATGCAGGTAAGCAGACAGTTACTGTTAATCTTGAGATCTTCGGAAGAGAGACTCCTGTTGAATTCAGTTTCGCAGAAGTTAAAAAAATGTAACAATTGGACGTATGTTCATAGGTTAATCCTATTTATATAGATTCCTTGGACAGTGGGAGCTACATAGGGTAGCGCCAAACCACAATTTTTTAGGAGGTAGCCAAAATGGCAAAGAAAGTAACAGGTTATATCAAATTACAGATTCCTGCCGGCAAAGCAACACCGGCACCACCAGTTGGTCCTGCACTTGGTCAGCATGGTGTTAACATCGTTGAATTCACAAAGCAGTTCAACGCTAAGACAGCAGATAAGGGTGATCTTATCATTCCTGTTGTTATTACAGTTTACGCAGATAAGAGCTTCAGTTTTGTAACTAAGACTCCACCTGCTGCAGTATTAATTAAGAAGGCTTGTAACATCCAGAAGGCTTCAGCAACACCTAACAAGAATAAGGTTGCAACAATCTCTAAGGCTAAAGTTAGAGAAATCGCTGAAATGAAGATGCCAGACCTTAATGCAGCAAGCATTGAAGCAGCTATGAGCATGATCGCTGGTACAGCTCGCAGCATGGGTATTGTAGTAGAGGAATAAGATGTAAATACGTGGGAGCTTATTTAAGCATCTGACCACAAGGAGGTAAAGTTAATGAAACATGGTAAGAAATATATGGAGGCTGCAAAGCAGGTAGATAAGGCTAATCTTTATGATCCTGAAGAAGCAGTTGCATTAGTAAAGAAATGTGCTACAGCTAAGTTCGATGAGACAATCGAAGTTCATATCAGAACAGGTTGCGACGGACGTCATGCTGAAGAACAGATCCGTGGAGCTGTTGTTCTTCCTAACGGAACTGGTAAGACAGTCAGAGTATTAGTATTCGCTAAAGGCGATAAGGCTAACGAAGCAGAAGCTGCTGGTGCAGATTATGTTGGAGGAGAAGAACTCCTTCCTAAGATCCAGAATGATGGATGGCTTGATTTTGACGTAGTTGTAGCTACACCTGATATGATGGGTGTTGTAGGTCGTCTTGGTAAGGTACTCGGACCTAAAGGTCTTATGCCAAACCCTAAGGCTGGTACAGTAACAATGGATGTTACTAAGGCTATCAACGATATCAAAGCTGGTAAGATTGAATACAGACTTGATAAGGCAAACATTGTTCACTGCCCAATCGGAAAGGCTTCTTTCTCAGAAGAGCAGCTTGGACAGAACTTCAAGGCTTTAATGGATGCTATTGTTAAAGCTAAACCAAGCACACTTAAGGGAACATACTTAAAGAGCGTTACTCTTACAAGCACAATGGGACCTGGTGTCAGAGTTAACACATTAAAGTTCTAATTTAAAGTTAATTTGATAATTAAGCACTCGATGAAAGTCGGGTGCTTTTCTTTTATGCTTGAAAGTGCCGAAACTACAAAATATTGTGTTTTCGTCTTTAGTTTTCGCACAATTGGTAGTATAATGTATTATGTGTGTGACTAAGGAGAAAGTATGGCTTCAAAGAAACGTAAGAAAAAAAGTACAGAGATTCTTGATACGGCATTTTTGTTTGTGAAAGTGCTGGCTTTTGTGCTTTTGTTTGGCATGGTGGTGCTTTTTGCCATATCATGGTACAAGAATAAATATAAACCCGGCCATCAGGAAGAAACAGTTGTAAGTGTTCAGGAAAATGTGGAGGAAACCACAGAGAGCGAAGAATCAAATGTTGTGGATCTGACGGCTTCAGAGGCAGAGGAAGAAGTTGAAGAAGGTCCGACAGAGGAGGAACTTGCTGAGCAGGCCCGACAGGAAAGGATAGCATCTCTTCCTGGAACTGTAGTGGAAGTTGAGGATGATGGAAAGGCATTATCCTTCAGTTATGTTGGAGATATGCTTCTTGATGACAGTTATGCGACCATGAACAGATACAGGGCTGTTGGTGGAGATGTGGAGCAGATTTTTACCAATGGAAGCCTGGATATAATGCGAGGAGCGGACATTCTGGTAATTAATAATGAATTTCCTTTTACTGACAGAGGAACTCCGCTTAGTGGAAAACTTTTTACTTTCAGGTCGAAGCCTGAGAATGTCAAGATTCTTACTGACATAGGGGCTGATGTGGCAGCGCTTGCCAATAATCATATTACGGATTTTGGTTTAACATCTCTGGAAGATACTCTGGATACATTGGATGGCGCCGGAATATATCATATGGGCGCCGGCAGAAATATTGATGAGGCAACTACAACAATCTATGTTGTAAAAGGTGACCTTGTTGTGGCACTTCTTAATGCTACTCAGCTTGAGAGACTTCCTGTTCCTGATACGGCAGGTGCTACAGAAAGCAGTGCTGGTACATTCAGATGCTATGATTCGGCAAGGCTTGAGGAAGAAATTAAGAAAGCCAAGGAATATGCGGATTATGCTGTGGTTTATGTGCACTGGGGCGCTGAGAGAGAAGTTAATCTTCATGCATATGAGACAAGTCAGGATGATTTATATGTTGATGCAGGTGCTGACCTGATAGTAGGTGCGCATCCTCATATCCTGCAGCAGGTTGGATATGTTAAAGGAGTGCCTGTGGTATACAGCCTGGGGAATTACTGGTTTTCATCAGCATCTACGGATACGGGGATTTTGTCCTTCGATGTTAGTGATGAGGGAGTAGAGAATCTTAAGTTTAATCCGTGTGTGTCTGAGCACTGCGTGGTAAGACTTAGTGATGGAAATGAGAAAAAGAGAATAATTGATTATCTTAATTCTTTGTCGGATACGGCAGTTATAGATGATGAAGGATATATCAGTTCAAAATAAGGAGATGGAAATGGGCAAGATTGAGGTTTTGGAAAATTGCAATAATATAGCAGGTCTTAAGGTTATTACTCCTTCAGTTTACGGTGATAACAGAGGCTATTTCATGGAGACCTATAATTATAATGATTTTGCGGCGGCTGGCATTGACTGCAACTTCGTGCAGGATAACCAGAGCGCGTCAAAGAAGGGTGTATTAAGAGGGCTTCACTTCCAGATTGATTACCCGCAGGATAAACTTGTGAGAGTAATTAAGGGCGAGGTTTTCGATGTGGCTGTTGACCTTCGAAAGGGATCTGAGACTTTTGGAAAGTGGTTTGGTGTGGTTTTGTCGGAAGAGAACAAAAAACAGTTCTTTATTCCTAAGAATTTCGCTCACGGTTTCCTGGTTTTGTCGGATTATGCTGAGTTCTGCTATAAGGTTACGGATTTTTATCATCCTAATGACGAGGGCGGAATGATATGGAATGATCCGGAAATTGGCATTAAATGGCCAATGCCGGAGGGAATGACTGAGAAGGACCTGATTTTTTCTGAGAAGGATACCAAGTGGGGCGGTATTAAAGAGTATGTGGAGAAGTATCAGAAATAAAAGGCCGATTTTGTGAAAAATGTATGGGGCAGCCGGGTGGTTGCCTCTTTTAATGGTAATTTTTAACAATTTGCAATTTAGGTGTTAAGTATTTCTAATTTTAAGTCGATAACTAAAGCAGATAAGTTGATACACTTATTTCACGGTAATCATGAAGTTGTGATGGAACGAAATCTCGGCGGCATGATGAAATGGTAAATGATATCACTTATAAACTATAAGGAGGTGAAAATAATGCGTATTGATTCTATCGCACAGGCTCAGCAGATGTTTAATTTAAACAAGACAACTGCGACCACAAGAACAATGCCATCTAATTTTTCAGACAAACTCCAGATTTCAATGGTAGGTAAGGATATCCAGACTGCCAAGAATGCACTTGCTAATGCTCCTGAAATCAGAGAAGACTTAGTTGCTTCAATTAAGGAGAGATATCAGAGCGGTACATATGATGTATCTGGAAGAGAGTTCGCTGATAAAATAGTGGACAGATATTTTGACACACTTGCTTAATACAATATGAGTGATGTGATGTCCATATTTGACAGGCGAATAAAGTGTGGATGAGATGGCTTTGCATCAACAAGATCATCTTGTATTAAGCGAAGTGTTTGCCAAGATGGCAGGCACTTTTCTTAAGTTTATGGGGAATTAATAGATTAATAGATGTCGGTATGCCAGGAGGGCTGAATATTGGCTAGTTTAATGGAAAATCTTATTTCGGTACTTGATAAAGAGTATGATGTTTATTTACAGCTTCTTGAACTTTCCAAGAAAAAGACTGCAATTATTGTGGATGGAAGTTTGGAAGCGCTTACAGATATTACTGAGCAGGAACAGAATAAGAGTAGCGAAATAGCTAATTTAGAGAAAGCAAGAGAAGAAGTTATGAAGGATATTTGTATCGTTCTGAATATTCAGGGCGATGGCCTTCGTTTGACTGAGCTTAAAGACATGCTTTCATCAAGGCCTGAAGAACAGGCAGCTTTAGCCGGCTCAATAGATAAACTAAAGACTATGGCGGTGCAGATGAAGAGAGTTAATGAGCAAAATCAAATGCTCCTTGAGAATGCACTTGATATGGTTAATTTTGATCTCAGCCTTATTCAGGCAATGAGACAGGCTCCTGAAACAGCTAATTATAATAAGGGAGCTTACAGTTCGGGAAGTATAATGGGTAGCGCCAATGGAATGTTTGATGCCAAGCAGTAATTAGGGGTCAATATCGGGGAGGACAAGCCTATGCCACTTATGGGAAGCATATATGTAGGAACAACTGGATTACAGACAAGCCAGAATGCTCTTAATACAACAGGTCATAATATAACTAACGCAGATACCGCAGGCTATGTGCGTCAGCAGACTATGCTGGGAGATAAGGATTATAATACTATTTCCATTACAGCAGGTGTTGTATCAAATAAGCAGCTCGGACTTGGTGTTACATATCAGCAGATAAGACAGGTTAGAGATGTATTTCTTGACCAGACTTATAGGGAAGAAAGTGGAAGGCTGGCATTTTACGAGCTTCAGTATGATACAACTTCTGAAATAGAAGACCTTCTTGGTGAATTGGATGGCGCTTCTTTCGAAAATTCTATAAATGATTTATGGGTTTCAGTTCAGGAACTTGGTAAAGATCCTAGCAGCAGCGTAGTTCAGAGTATGTTTATGCAAAAAGCATATGCATTTATGACTGACGCGCAGGCTGTATACAAGGGACTTTCCAATTATCAGGATAATCTTAATCAGTCAATCAAACTTACAATTGATGATATTAATGAAATGGGTGGCAGAATTAAGGAACTTAATGACGCTATTCGTAAGATTGAGTCTGCAGGTGTTGAAAAAGCTAATGACCTTAAGGACGAGAGAAATCAGCTTCTTGATAAGTTAAGCAGCCTGGCAAATATTCAGTATTATGATGATGCAATGGGCAACGTGCTTGTTAAACTTGAAGGTCACTCTTTCGTAGAAGCAGACAGAGTTAATGATGTTGCTTATCAGATTGATGAGACTACATCTTTTTATGATGTTTTCTGGAAAGATGATGCCAAATTTGTTTTGGATAATCATGGTGAAAGAGTATATAACACAGAAGGAGCCCTGGTATTTAATCTTGAGCAGGAAATATCTTCTGCACTAGATACTGACCTTGGAAAACTTAAATCCATGGTTATTGCAAGAGGTGATCACAGAGCAACATATGCTGATCTTGAAGATCATTATGATGCAGATGGTAATCTGATTTCCTCAGCAGAAGATAATTATCATGCGGTTTCCAATTCAGTGCTTATGAGTGCGCAGGCAGAATTCGACAGACTTATTCATGCTACTGTAACAGCCATAAACGGTGCTTTGGAACAGGCTTACCAGAAGGCTGGAAGCGGTGATTACATGTCAGATGGCAATGGTCACGCTCTTCAGATTTTCCATAGAAAAGTTTCTGATGTGGATGTTAAGGAAGATCTTGAAAAAACAGAAACATTATTCTCGATAGATAACCTTCAGATTAATTCTGAACTGATGCAGACTCCATCCAAACTTGGTTTTATCAGACCGGATGGTTCAGTGGATTATGATACAACTACACTTCTTAAAGATGCTTTTGAGAATGCAGATTATCCGCTTAATCCAACAGCTAATACAAAACTTACAATAAATTCTTTCTATTCAGCTTTCGTTGCACAGATTGCAAATGAAGGTGCAGTATTTAAGAGTTTTAGAGATAATGAACAACTGACTTTAGATTCCACTGAGAATGCAAGGCAGCAGATTATCGGTGTATCTACTGATGAGGAATTATCAAATATGATCAGATATCAGAATGCTTACAATGCTTCTTCACGTTATATTAACGTTGTCAGCGAAATGTTGGAGCATCTGCTTAATTCTTTGGGATAACCTGCCGATATATGTATTGTAGGTAGTTTAAGATTTAATGTGAGGATTTATATATGGGTTCACAATTCTACGGATTAAATATTGCATATACAGGTTTACTTGCATCTAATGCATCTCTTAATACAACAGCTAATAACATTTCAAATGTAGAAACAGAAGGATACAGCCGTCAGCAGGTAACACAGACTGCAGCTGATTCTTTAAGAACATATGCAACTTACGGTTGTATGGGTTCCGGTGTTGACGTTAAGGGCGTTAACAGAGTAAGAGATGAATTCTATGATACCAAGTACTGGAATAATCAGAAGAATGTTGGTGAGTTTGACAAGAAGGCTTACTACATGGAACAGCTTCAGGATTATTTACTTGATAACAGCAGCATTAAGGGATTCACAACTATATTTGATGAACTTACAAATGCTTTGGAAGAACTTGATAAGAGTGCAGGTGACGAGACAAAAAGAAGTCAGTTTGCCGGATATGCTCAGAACCTGGCTACATATTTTAATGAAATGTCATCCAATCTTTCCAAGATTCAGGAAGATATAAATTCAGAGATTAAGATTAAGGTTGATGAGATTAATTCATATGCTGAAGAGATAGCATCACTTAATAAGCAGATTAATGTTATTGAACTTACAGGTGCTCAGGCTAATGAACTTAGAGATCAGAGAACCTTATTGGTTGATAAACTTTCACAGGTTGTAGATGTACAGGTAACTGAAACGGCAATTATTGATACCAATAATCCTGACAGAGTTACCGGCGCATCAAGATACAGAGTAACAATTGCAGGTGGACAGACACTTGTTGATATTAATGAATATAATACACTTAAATGTGTTGCGTTGGATGGTGATGAAAAAGCATATCAGTCAGACCTGGTTGGCCTTTATACAATTAAATGGTCCAATGATTCAGATTTTGGTATGTATAATGCAGCCATGGGTGGTGAACTTGCAGGACTCATTCAGATGAGAGATGGAAATAACGGCGAGTTTTTCAATGGTACAGTTACAAAGGTTGCCAAGGATACAGCCGGAAATACAAAGGTTTCCATAGCAGTTTCAGATGATTATCTTCTTGATTTGAAGCAGAGCACATTACCTAATTCAGGTATAATTAATGTTTCAAATACATTATATAAGTATTCAGACTGGTCTTTTAACCTTGATACCAAGGAATATACATTTAACCTGCTTGCAGCAGAGAATGAAAGCGAACTTCCAAATGGTAACAGAGTTGGTAAGCAGGCTACAACAAACCAGGCAGTTAATTATCAGGGTGTTCCATATTATCAGGCACTCCTTAACGAGTGGGTAAGAAGTTATGCGAAGGGCGTTAATGATGTTCTTACATCTGATGGTACTTCCGATAATTACGGAAATAAAGGAAGCAACCTCTTCACAGGTATGAGAGGTGATGCGTCTGAACTTGGATTCAGAAGAGAAGATAACATTGACAGAGTTATTACTTCTTCAGATGACTGCTACAGAATGCTTACAGCTTCTAATTTCAAGGTTAGCTCAATGATTATGGAAGATCCTAATAAACTTGCTACACGTACAGATTCGGCAGCAGGACAGGATAAGGCAGATATAGTTAAGAAACTTATTGATCTTAAAGATGACAGAAGTCTTAATTTCAGAGGAACTTCAGCCGGGGCTTTTCTCGAAAAGGTTTTATCTGATGTAGCTCTTAATACTGAAAGAGCAAAGACTTTCAGAGATAACAGTGAAACTTTATCAGGAGTAATTGATAATCAGAGAACATCTATATCAGGTGTTGATCAGGATGAAGAAGCAGTTAACCTGGTTAAGTTCCAGAATGCATATAACTTAGCATCAAAAGTTATTCAGGTTTTAACAGAAGTTTATGACAGGCTGATTCTTGAAACTGGCGTATAAGTGTTGAATAAGTAAGGAGAATCTTATATGAGAATTACAAATAAAATAATGCAGAATAATTCAGTATATAACATTAATCAGAATAAGATTCTGCAGGACAAACTTAATTCACAGATTACTACAAGACAGAAAGTACTTAAGCCTTCTGATGATCCGGTAACGGCTATTCGTTCACTTCGTCTTAGAAGTAACTTAAATCAGGTTTCACAGTATTACCAGAAGAATATTCCGGATGCTGAGAACTGGCTTGACCTTACTGAGAGTTCAATTACTACAACAGTTGATATTGTTACAGATATGATTAATGAATTTCAGAGAGGATCAAAGGGTAGTCTTACAACAAAGGACAGACAGATTATTCTTGATACTTTGAAGGAATGCCGTAATGAAGTATATGCTACCGGTGATAATGATTATGCCGGCAGAACTCTTTTCACAGGATACAGAACTGATTATTCATTATCTTTTGATAAGGGTATGGAGAAGACTTATTCAATTACAGAACAATTAAATAAGTCTAATATGGAAACAATCACATATGTTGATACAGGCAAACTTCTTGATTTGAATGAGACAAATTATGATACGCTTGCTGATACTGACCAGACTGATGTTGAAAGATATCAGGTTCACAGAATGAGACTTGCATATGAAGACATTGATGCAGGAACCATTCCTACAATCCAGACAGTAGTAGGATATGATGATGACGGGAATGCGGTTTATGGGTCGGCCGTTGGAACTGTAACAGTTATGCCTCAGGCTGGTGCTACTGATCCTTATGTGGATATAGCCAATAATCCGGATGCGATTTATTTTGTTCCGGAGACCGGTGATCTTCTTTTAGGAGATAATGTTTATAAAAATTTAAGCGGTCTGCCTGCTGACACTGAAATCAGAATAGATTATAATAAGAGCAAGTGGGCAGATGGTGACTTAAGACCTGAACATTATTTCTCATGTTCTTCAGATGGAATTGATTATAACAAGGAATATCTGACAAAAGATGGAAAGAATAATAAACAGGTTATTACTTTCGATGTAGGCTTTAATCAGAAACTGGATGTTAATATTACAGCTGATAAAGTATATAAGCATGGTATAGCACGTACTGTAGATGAAATGATTTCATATCTTGAGGACCTTGATTCCTTAGATGCAGTAGTAAAAAAGTTAGAAGTTATGGTAGATGATGCAAATTATGATCAGGACATGGTTTCTGCCAAACTTGAAGCCGCTAAGAAAGCACAGACTTATCTGTCTGACACTATTCAAAAGAAGTTTGAACATGGCATTACTCAGATGCAGGGTTATCTGGATGATACCAATGCAGCACTTACAGATGTAGGTAATAAGGGAATGCGCCTTAAGTTAATAGAAAACAGACTCAGTAGTCAGGAAGAGTCCTTTACTACTTTGGCAACAAAGAATGATGAAGCGGATCTTGCTGAGCTGGCAGTTCATTTAAGCAGTGCAGAATTAACATATAATGCGTCACTTAATGCAACTGCAAAACTATTACAGACGACCCTTTTGAACTATATCTAAATCAATTTAAGCAGCATGATGCTGAGAAAGGTGGTAATTATGATAATTAACACAAGATTGTTTGGAAATGTTGATCTTTCTGATGACAAAATTCTTCATTTCCCAGGCGGAATCATCGGATTCCCGGAACTTCAGGACTTCGCTTTAATTCATGATGAAGATCAGGGCGAAGGAGCAGGTATCAGATATCTGCAGTGTATTCAGGAACCAGGCTTTGCAATGCCGGTTATTGATCCTCTCAAGGTTAAACCTGATTATAATCCATTGGTAGAGGATGAACTCCTTAAGAGATTGGGAGATTATGATGCGAATGAGTTATTAGTTCTTACAACTATCACAGTTCCATCAGATTTATCAAAGATGAGCGTTAATCTTAAAGCGCCATTTGTAATTAATGCAGGTAATCGTCAGGCATGTCAGATCATAGTTGAGGATTAT
Organism: uncultured Lachnospiraceae bacterium; assembly: GCA_902789665.1. Lineage (GTDB taxonomy): Bacteria > Bacillota > Clostridia > Lachnospirales > Lachnospiraceae > UBA3766. The sequence goes on from CADAOY010000002.1 coordinate 281,114, forward strand.
GAAGTTAAGTTCCCAATTTATGAACTTCTGCAATCAATGAAGAAAGCAGGTGGTTGATATGTTGGCATTATCAAGAAAAAAGAATGAAGCAATCGTAATTAACAACAATGTAGAAGTTACGGTGCTGGAAGTGAAGGGCGATCAGGTTAAACTTGGTATATCAGCTCCTAAAGACATTCCGGTATATCGTAAGGAAGTATATGTTCAGATCCAGGAAGTTAACAAAGATGCTATGACAGCAGATAGTGTTAATGCTTTGAAAGGACTACTGTAATTTACATATATATTGTTTGAGTTTATTTGATGTTCAGGGCTGTACTTAAAGGTACAGCCCTTGTTCGTAAAAAAAATTAAAAAAAATAATTTTTTGGTATAAAGTTTTGTTATTAATATCCGATAAAGATATTGAGATAATGCAAAGAGTCTTTATTTGCATATCAGATACTAATGGGTTATAATTAAATGGTAACATTAATTATTGTTTTTATATCACATGGAGGTGATAACTATGGCAATTGACGCAGTAGGTGGAGTAGTTAGTTATCAGGCTCAGCAGATAGCTAAACCACAGGTTGAAGTACAGCATACGGCAGAGTCCATGGAAGGACCAGATGTGCAGGCTGTGAAAATGGTAGATGAGACTACCAAGATAGTTGAAAGCTCCGAGGAAAAGGAAGGTAATCTTCAGAATTTCCAGCAGCAGCAACAGGAACAGCAACAGGTCACAAATGAACAGATTCGTAAGACTGTAGAAGAAATTAACAAGAAAGCCATGAATTCTGAAGTTCAGTTCGGTATTCATGAAGCTACTAATCGTGTGACAATTAAGATTGTTGACAAGAAGACAAAGGAAGTTATTAAGGAGTTACCGCCTGAGAAGACTTTGGATATGATTGCAAAGGCTTGGGAAATTGCGGGAATCCTTGTAGATGAAAAGAGATAAGGAGGGAATACTATGCCAAGTGCTTCTAATTTGATAAGACTGACCGGTATGAACTCCGGTATGGATACAGAGAGTATTATTACAGCCCTTGTTTCTACGAAGCAGACTAAAGTTGATGATGCCAAGAAGGCTCAGACTAAACTGCAGTGGACTCAGGATGCATGGAAAGACATTAACTCTCAGGTATATAGTTTGTATTCTGGCAAACTTAGTAACATGAGATTTAGTACAGCATATTCTAAGATGGCTACCAAGACATCCAACAGTGCGCTTACAGTTGTTGCTGGCAGTAATGCTGTTCAGGGTGTGCAGACAGCTAAGATTGTATCTGCAGCTAAGGCTGGATATCTTACAGGTGGTGAGTTAGAGACAGCAGAAGGTGGCAAAGTTAAGGCTGATACTAAACTTTCTGATATGGGAATTAATCCGGGCAGTATATCTGTAACTGTTGGTGGAAACACCAAGGATATTGAGATTACTGATGATATGACTATGTCAGGTCTTGTAAATAAACTTAAAGATGCAGGTGTTAATGCTAACTTTGATGAGGTTAACCAGAGATTATTCATTAGTTCTAAGGCTACAGGTCTTAAGAATGATTTTTCTTTTGGTGGTGACGTAAAAACTCTCAAGAACTTAGGACTTACTGAAGATGCAGGCGCTAAGAAGTTAGCAGCATCTGATGCAAAACTTGAACTTAATGGTGCAACATTTAAGTCTGACAGTAATTCGTTAACTATTAATGGTTCTACATATATTATTAATGGCGAGACATCTGAAAACATATCTATTACAACAGAAAAGGATACTTCTGGTATCTACGATATGATTAAAGATTTCTTAAAAGAATATAATACAGCTATTAATGGTATGGCTAAAGCCTATAATGCTGAGGCTGCCAAGGGATATGAACCTCTTACAGATGACATGAAGGCGGCTATGAGTGAGAAGCAGATAGATGAATGGGAATCAAAGATTAAGGATTCTCTTCTTCGTAAGGATTCTACATTGAGTGGATTGATGTCTGCTATGAGAATGTCAATGTCTGAAGGTATAGAGATTGATGGCGTAACAATGTATTTGTCAGATTTTGGTATCTCTACACCTAGTTATTTTGATGCAGATGCTAATGAAAGATATGCTTACCATATTGATGGTGATGCTGATGACAGTACTGTTTCATCAAAAACTGATAAGTTAAAAGCAGCAATAGCTTCAGATCCTGAAAAGGTAACTAAGTTCTTCCAGGAATTATCAAATAAATTATATACATCATTATATGATAAGATGGGTTCCACTGATTACAGTTCTATCTATAAAGTATATAATGATAAGAAGATGAAGAGTGATTACGATAGTTATACAAAGAAAATCGCAGATCTTGAGAAGAAACTTCAGGAAGCTGAAGATAAGTATTATAAACAGTTCAGTAAGATGGAAACAGCTCTTTCCAAACTTAATAGTAATCAGAGTTATTTGTCAGGTTTGTTTGCCAGATAATTGATTATATTTAATTTGGTTTTAAAAGATATATTCCCACTGCAATGCAGTGGGAATATAATTATAAAGATAAATTTCTAACTAAAGGAGATTATTAAATGGCTAATAATCCATATGAACAGTATCAAAAAAGTAAAATATTAACGGCTTCACCAGCTGAATTAACTTTGATGTTATATGATGGTGCTATAAAGTTTGGTAATATTGCTAAGAGCGGAATGGAAGAAAAAGACATTCAGAAGGCTCACACCAATGTAGTAAAGGTTCAGAAGATTATTGAAGAATTTAGAAATACTTTGGATCATAAATATCCAATAGCTGATGAACTTGATAATGTATATGCCTATTTGCTTCAAAGACTTGTTGAAGCAAATTTGAAAAAAGATCCTGCAATTATGGAAGAAATCATAGGACATCTTCGCAGTATGAGAGATACCTGGGCAGAAGTGATGCGTAAGAATAAAGCAGGTGAAGCATAGCATATATCATACGGGGGTGACATATGGATAACAGTTATATTGATATGATGATTGATAGCATGAATAAGAAAATTGCTATTTTGAATCAACTGATTGATAAAACAGAAAATCAGAAAGATTTATTCAAAGATGATATAGAACCAGACTGGGACAAGTTTGATACTCTTATTGATGAGAAGGATGTACTTATAAATAATCTGACAGAACTTGATAATGGTTTTGAATCTTTATTTAACAGAATAAAAGAAGAACTAACAAACAATAAAGATAAATATGCATCAAAGATAGCATTGATGCAGCAGTTGATCAGTGAGGTTACAAACTTAAGTACAAAACTTGAAGCTTTGGAAACAAGAAATAAAAGTCTTATTGAACAGAAGGTGGCAGCAGGAAGGCAGAATCTTAGAACAAGCAAAGTAAGTAGTCAGGTTGCTATGAATTATTATAATAAGATGAATAAAATAAACAATGTTGATCCGCAATTAATGGATATGAAAAGTTAATCACAAGATAATGTGTATTTTACCCTGATAAACAATACATTTAGTAAAAATGTATAAAAAAATTATAAAATATCAAAAAAAGTTGAAAAAATTGTATAAAAGGGGTAAAGTATTATTAAATTAACCCGATATATAAGTTGTAAGGGTTAAAAACCAAATGATAATGATTCTGAAGGAGCGTACGGCCGGAGGATGAGTTATAAAAAACAATTAGGTGTAGCAAGGATGCTACGGATTTCTATTTCAAGGAGGAAACAATTATGGTAGTACAACACAACATTACAGCAATGAACTCAAACAGAATGCTTGGCGTTACAACAAGTACCCAGGCAAAGTCAACCGAGAAGTTATCTTCAGGTTACAAGATTAACAGAGCAGCAGATGATGCAGCTGGATTAGCAATCTCTGAAAAGATGCGTAGACAGATTAGAGGTCTTACACAGGCCGCTGCAAACGCTCAGGATGGTATTTCATGTGTACAGACAGCTGAAGGTGCTTTAGCAGAAGTTCATGATATGCTTCAGAGAATCAACGAGTTAGCAGTTCAGTCAGCTAACGGCACAAACATGACAAAAGACCGTGAGTATCTTAACAAAGAAGTTGAGAATCTTACAGCTGAAATCGATCGTGTAGCTAAGAGTGTTACTTTCAATGAGCAGAAGTTACTTGATGGTACATTCAAGAATAAAGAATTACAGATCGGTTCTGAAAATGGCGATGGATTCAAGATTACTATCGATAAGATGACAGCTTCAGGTCTTAAGGTTAATGACGTTAAGATTGATACAGCAGATGATGCTAAGAAAGCTATCGACAAGGTTAAGTCAGCTCTTGAAGCAGTTTCAAAGCAGAGATCAGACCTTGGTGCTACACAGAACAGACTTGAGCATACAGTTTCTAACCTCAACAACGTTGTTGAGAATACAACTGCAGCTGAGTCAAGAATCCGTGATACAGATATGGCTTCTGAAATGGTTAAGTTTACAAACAATAACGTACTTGCTCAGGCAGGTACAGCAATGCTTGCTCAGGCTAACCAGGCAAATCAGAGCGTATTATCATTACTCGGATAATTATCATTGCGACAACTACCTTAAGAGCCGGCTTTACGCCGGCTCTTTTTTTATTTATTGAACTGTTATTATATTATTAGAATAATAACTTAGCAGTTTCGAACATTTTGGAAATCCGATTCTCATAATTGAAATTTTCACGTATTTTATTATAACCAGACATGGTTATTTTATTTCTCAAATCATCATGTTCAAGATAAAAACTGGCTTTTTCCAATGCATCTTCCATACTTGAATACATAACAATTTCTTCATTTTCTTTGAAGTATTCGGCAATTTCAGGTTGATAGTTTGCTAATAAAAATCCTTTACTTCCTATAATGTCTAGTGCTCGTAATGATATGCCGCTTGTGATATTTTTTAAAGTAGGATTAAGATTAATTTTGCTTGATTTAAATAGTTGTGGCATTTCATTTTGATATGATAATTTGCCGTGAACATTTATTCCTTTTAATAATTCTTTTTCGTTTTCTGATAAATCATATGTATACAAGTCTACTTTGTATCCCATTTTATGAAATAAATTTAGAAGTGTTATTCTTTCTATATGTGTTATGTGTTGGGCTAAAGCATAAGATAATTGTTGTTTTGAAATCTGAATTGCTTCAGTAGATTGTGATAATAAATGTCTGTTGATATCATTAACTATATTGTCTGTAAGTACATCATCGATAAACCAATTACCATATATATTCAACTGGGTACTAATAAGTTTATCAATCAATTCTTGTTGGTATGGTAACATCAGTCTTTCTAAAACAGGAAGAATAGATTCATATAACTGCCCCATAAATGAAATGTCAGTTTCATATTTGGAACATGGATGAATTAAATCAAGTCTGTCGCAATTGACGGCTAACGGAAGATGATAGAAATTATCAAAACCCATAGCTTGGTATTTTTTAACTTCATTTTTATCGAATAAAAAAATAAAATTAGTCAAATGCTCCATTTCGTCAGTACATGGCAAATTGATTGGAGAATCATAGCTCCAGGCTAAGTATTTGACATTTTTTTGATGACAAATTTTTGCTATGATTGGATAAAAATTAGTTGTTATTACACAGTCAAAATTTGATTGTAGTTCATTTATTAATAATTGTTCGAATTCATCGTAATGGTATTTCAAATCAGCGTTATTTCGCTCATAAAAAAAATCAATATTTTTATATGTATAACCCATTTCCTTTAATTTGATTAACAAATCATAGTGGGTAAATGATCCAAAGTTAAAAGTTAAGATATTCATATAATGTCCTTTTCGTAGGTTTAATATTATAATCTTATAAAAGATTACTAATATTTTATCATAAAAATCTAAATAAAAAAAATATTAGGGGTTAATTGATAATAAAGTCTGTCCGATATTAAAGGTGTAAGGCAAAAGAAGGAGGATGGAATCCTCGGATTAAGAAATTAAGGAGAATATAATTATGGTAGTACAGCACAACATTACAGCAATGAATTCAAACAGAATGCTTGGAGTTACAACTTCAGCACAAGCAAAGTCAACAGAGAAGTTATCTTCAGGTTATAAAATTAATAGAGCAGCAGATGATGCAGCAGGACTTGCTATTTCTGAAAAAATGAGAAGACAGATTAGAGGTCTTACACAGGCTGCAACAAACGCTCAGGATGGTATTTCTTGTGTACAGACAGCTGAAGGTGCTCTTGGTGAAGTACATGATATGCTTCAAAGAATCAATGAGTTAGCAGTTCAGTCAGCAAACGGTACAAATATGACAAAGGATCGTGAGTACCTTAACAAAGAAGTTGAGAATCTTACCCAGGAAATTGATCGTGTAGCCAAAAGTGTAACATTTAATGAACAGAAATTGCTTGATGGTACATTCAAGGAAAAGGAACTGCAAATTGGTTCGGAAAATGGAGACGGATTTAAGATTACTATTGATAAAATGAGTGCAACCGGTCTTAAGATTGATGGAGTTAAGATAGATACGGCAGATAACGCTAAAGCAGCAATAGATAAAGTGAAAGATGCCCTTGAAGCAGTATCAAAACAAAGGTCGGATCTTGGTGCTGTTCAAAACAGACTTGAACACACGATTTCAAATCTTAACAATGTAGTTGAAAATACGACAGCAGCTGAATCAAGAATTCGTGATACAGATATGGCTTCTGAAATGGTTAAGTTTACAAACAATAATGTACTTACACAGGCTGGTACATCAATGCTTGCTCAGGCTAACCAGTCAAATCAGAGTGTATTGTCATTACTTCAGTAATATAACAATTATGTATAAAACTAAAACCGGTGCTTTTTGCACCGGTTTTTTTATGTCATTAAAATGACAAAAATCAATTAAATATAACTAGTATAATAATAGCACATAAAACTATTTTCGAACAATAGCACAAGCATAATCGTAAAATGACAAAATAGAATTGACAATTAAAAGTGATAAGCATATAATTGTGACAAAGAGAAAATGGCAGTGTTTTTATTACTGTCTTTGGGCTATATTGTTTTCTGAATGACAATGTGATACAATAGTATTACAAACAAGGAGGAAAAAGATATGGCTACTTCATTATTACAAGTAAGGGTGGATGACACATTGAAAGAAGAAGCTGCAAGGATTTTTGACAATCTTGGAATAGATACTTCTACAGCGGTGAGGATGTTTCTTAAAAGAACGGTCATGGAAAATGGAATTCCGTTTAGAATGACTTTGCCTAAAGAACCATATTATGCCGAAAGAGGATATAGAGCCATGTTGGAAATAGGTGAGCAATCAGTTGCTAATGGTCTTTCAAATATGTCATTGGAAGAAATAAATCAAGAAATAGATTCGTCTAGAAAAGAGCGAAAGGGCACTAATTGATGAATTAAAAAGAAGGGCTATGTTAGAAGTTATGTAGTTACGTCCAGAGAAATGATGGATATTGTGGAAGAAACCAGACGATAAAAAAAGTTATAGAGTTATCTTTAAGCCGATGCACCGGCTTTTTTATGTCATTAAAATGACAAAATAGAATTGACCATAACCGGCCTCAAGAATTATAATTATTACAGGTGCTTAAGATTGAATAAACCAAGGCAGGAGGGGCTGTTATGAGAGAACCTAAAACACTGGAAGAAGCGATTAGAAAGATAGAAAAATTAGAAAAAGAGAATGCTGATTTAAGAGTAGAACTTGAGTATTTTAAGAAAAGAAAAGCAAGTGGAAGGCAGAGGCATAATGCCAAGTGGACGGCGATATATAATGATGTGGTTTTGGGACTTGAAGATGGGATGACACTGGCCGAGATTGCTGAAAGAAATGCCATAAGCGAAAGAAGTGTATACAGATATAAAGCTTATTATGAAGCGCAGAAAAAAGAAGGCAAGTAAGAAACGCAGCCTGAATCAATGTTGAACATACAAGATGTGAAAAGAGGAAATAATAGTGGACATTCCTAGAGATTATCTGCTTGATGAAGTCAGATGTGGATATTACATACCTGCCATGATGAAGAAGACCTGGGCCAACGCACTGGAAATCCTAAGCGAAATAGACAGGGTATGTACAAAATATAATATTAAATATTTTGCGGACTGGGGAACCTTCCTGGGAACAGTGCGCCATGGCGGCTACATTCCATGGGATGACGACATGGACATCTGCATGAAAAGGGAGGATTACAGAAAGTTCTGCGAGGTCTGGCGCAAGGAACTTCCGGAAACCTATTTTATGGAAAACTTCCACGAGAACCCGGACCATGATCTGTTCCTTGGCACGATTACGTCCAATCAGCACATTTGTTTTGAAGAAGGTTATCTAAAGGTGCATCACAGCTTTCCGTACAGAAGCGGCGTGGATATTTTTGTGCTGGATTACCTGCCAAGAGATGAGAAGAAAAAAGAAGAGATTAAGGATAAATGCCTGTGGCTCATATCGGTTGGCGATATGCTTTATGACAGATATGAGGCAGCTGGTGCAGATCCTCGAAATTATAAAATCACCGCCGAGGATGAAAATGTTATAACTGACAGTGAAAAACGCGGTGGCTTCAAAGTTGACAGGAAGAAGAGACTCAGGCAGCAGTTCTATATAAGGGCTGAAGAGATAATGGCATCGACCAGTAGGGATGATGCAGACGAAATGGTTCAGATGTTTCCGTGGGGACTTAAAGGAAGAAAAGGATTTCCGAAGGAGATGTATGATGAGTCAGTAAGGCTCCCGTTTGAATTTACTGAGATGCCTGTGCCTCTATGCTATGACAAAATGCTGAAGCACAGATATGGCAATTATATGCAGTATAACCGTAATTACGGCGCGCATGATTATCCATTTTATGAGTCACAAAAAAAAGATTTTAAACTCCTTACAGGTGCAGATGTTCCGGATTTCTTTGATCCGGTAATGCCATATGACAAGAAATATATAAGCCCACGAGACATGATATTGACTAAAAACGATAAGGAAGATGGCCGAAAGACGGTGATTTTTCTGCCATGCAGGGATATTTACTGGGATAGTATGGCCCCGTTTTATGAGAAGGAAAAGGCGGATGAGAATAATGATGTGTATGTAATTCCGCTGGCTTTATATGTAAAAGAGATGGGCTATGATATTAAGGATGTAATCTATGATATCGATTATTATCCGGAAGATTTGGAATTATATGACTTTAACCAGGTTGACATAAGTTCACTCGGCGCAGATGTGATTTACATCCAGTATCCGTATGATTCCTATCATGCGTCTGTAACAGTATCTCCGGATTATTATGTCGAGAATCTCCGCCAGTATACGGACAAACTTGTATATGTTCCGTACTTTGAAATCAAAGATTTCCCTGCGGGCCAAGACTCTAATGAGTATTTCTGCATGAGACATTTCGTAACTGTGCCAGGTGTGGTTTTATCGGATGAGATTTATGTTGAATCTGAGGAAATTAAGAACCGATATATTGAGAAATTAACAGACTGGGCGGGCGGTGATGACGTCGCTTCCGTCCATAACATAAGGGTAAGAGCGCCTAAAGAAAAGGCGGAATCCAAGAAGGAAAAGAGAGTTCTTTTCAGAAACACTATCAGTTCTCTGGCTGAGTTTGGCCTTGAGGATATTGAAAAAATTAAGAGGGTGCTGGATACTTTTAAGGAGCAAAAAGAAGTTAAACTCTCCTGGGCTCCACAGGAACTGATGAGTGATATTGAACAGTTCGCCGGCGAGAATGTGGCAGACGAATATAAGAAGGTAGTTGAAAAGTACATAAACGAAGGATGGGGCGAGTTCATTGAAAACGATGAAATGCTCATTCCTAAACTCGTCGATTATTCATATTTTGACGCATATTATGGGGATGCCAGCGAGGTTGCGACCTGGTTTAAGGAAGAGAAGAAACCGGTTATGCTTATGGATGTAAAAATATGAGAAAAATCTGCGCCGAAGCCATAGAAAATCGTAGGTATTTATTGATTTAATCGGCGTTTTCGATTAAGATTATGGTAGGGTATGATTTGTTTGTACCAATGATGGGGTTAATTGGAGGTTACTTAGATGGCTAAATACGAATGCAGTGTATGCGGATTTATCTATAATGAGCAAAGTGCATCTTTGAAGTTCGCTGAATTGGATTCATGTCCAATCTGCGGAGCTGCAAAAGATGGTTTTAAAATGCTTGAGGAAGATGATAATGCTTTCGCTGGTGAAAGAGTGGTTAAGTTGGATGAAATCGGGGATATGGAACCTGGTGAGACAGCTAATCCGTTCGTTATCGAAAAACGTCAGGAATTCTGGTCTAAAGCTGACGGTGTTGAAGTAGAAAAGGATCCTAATATTGAGACTTACTACAACGACAGCAGTTCAGTAATTTCCCAAGAAGAATTAGATAGAAGAATACAGGAAGAGAAAGAAAAAGCTGAAAAAGCTACACTTCCTTATGGTGCCGGTATGGGTGCCATTCAGAGAGTACTTGGTTCTGAAGGCGATTCAGATATTAATGTTGAAGCCAAAGATTCTCTTAATAGCGGATTTGATCCAAGTATGGTTCAAACCGGGAACGGAGACCAAAGTCCCCCCAGAAATGAGGTACGTGATAACCAGGTGGTAGAGGACAAGGTGGAAGATGAAAACGCCCCTGAAGAAGCGGTAGTTGAAGAAAAGACTGCACCTGAAGAAGAAACTGCACCAGAAGAAGCAGCAACACCTGAAGAAGCGGTAGTTGAAGAAGAGGCTGCATCTGAAGCAGAACCGGCGGCTGAGAATAATCCGGCTCCTGAATCTGAGGCAGAAACGGAATCCTTCTTTGACGACACTGTTGTTGATGAGAATGGAACAGAGGATGATGTTTCCTACGCATTCAAAGATTTGACAGCGGTTGATGAAGCTGAAGAAGAATTGGGATCTTTTGAAGAGGTTAATGTGGATGCTGAAGAATCATTCTTTGAAGAAGTCGTTGTAAATGGCAATATGAATACAGAAGAAGTGCACAGCGAAATTCTTCCTGAAGATAAAGATGGTCTTGAGGAAGCGGATACATTTGAGAATTCCAGTGATTCCATTATTGGAGAAGAAGTATTCTTCAACGAAGATGATGAAGCACAGAGTTTTGTATTTAAAGATATTAATGAAGTAGAGGTTCCTGAAGTTAAAGAAGAAGAGGTTCAGGAAGAAACTGTTCAGGAAGAAGCCGTTCAGGAAGAGCCAATTCAGGAAGAAACCGTTCAGGAAGAAGCCGTTCAGGAGGAACCAGTTCAGGAAGAGGCAGCTCAGGAAGAGCCAGAGGCAGTAGCAGAAGAACCTGCAAAAGAAGATATGTCTGAAGAAACTGCTGAGATGGATCAAACCAAAGTCGAGCCATACCAGGCTATGCAGATACTAATCGAAGATGAGACAGTTGCCGAAGAGGAGAAGATTTCTCAAGAAGATGTAGTTTCAATTGCGGATGCTCCTGTCGATGAGGCTGAACCAGAAATTGACGAATCCATTTTTGAAATTGCTGAAGCAGAAGTTCTGGCAGCAGAAGCTGAGGATAACTTAGAAGAGGAAGAACTCGAATATATTGATATTCCGGAACTGAATGAGGAAACAGTAGAAGAAGAAATTATTCAGGATGAGAAAATAGCTGAAGAACTGGAAGTTCCAGCAACAAGGGCAGCAGCTCCTATCATTGTTATTAATAATCCTGATGAAGAAGATAAGGCTGTAACCTCAGATGATATTGAAGAGGAATTACCTGCTAATACGGAAGATTCAGACATTGCATATTCAATGCTCAAGGCTGATATGAGATATGATGTCAGATATGATGATAATGTTAACGAACTGTGCAAGCAGTATTCAGTTGATGGCGATGTATCAAATGGTCTTGAGAATATCATCATATTGCCGGCTCAGCTTAATCCAATGCCATTACCTGCAGATGCAGATGTAGATATCAGATCAGTCCTTGGTCAGTTTACAGACTGCCCGATTGAAGTTCCACAGCCATTTGGATTTACCAAGTTATTCCTGTGGGGTGAGATGATTCCTGGCAGGGAATACAGCAAGGCTGATTATGAAGACAAGGCATTAATCCTTATTAAGGGAGAAGATGGACATATTCCATATACTGAAAGCAGAAAAGAAATTAAGGATATGGTAGACAGAGCAAGAAATATCTCCGAGGGCACACCTGTTGGTATTGATTTAATAGCAGGAAGAATTGAAAGAGATTTGGAAACTGCTGTTTATGCCGGAATGGATTTCGTTATTATTAATGATGTATCCGGTGTAATCCTGCCATATATTCTCAGAAGAGCAAAGAATTATCTTAATAAGATTAATTCACATCTCGAGATTTATGTTTGCGTCAACGCTCTTAAGGATGCAAGAGAACTTGCCAAACTCATCGCTCTTGGTGCTGACTTCGTATTCGTCGAAAGAGGCTTCAGCCTTGAGGCTGTTAAGAGCATTGGCAGAGAACTTAAGGACATCGCAAGAAGCACAGGACATGATGATATTTATGATATCAACATGCTCGATATATGTACAGTAGACATGGATATTGCTACTTATACAGATATTGCACATATATAATTAAAAAATGCTGTTTAAAGTAAGGACAAGGACTTGGAGCCTTGTCCTTTTTTCTTTACTTTATCGTGTTAATATGTTATAGTAGAAATGTTCGTATTATTGATTATTAATTGGAGGTGGAATTTATGGACAACAATAATTTTGAGAACAATAATGTTGAAAATGTAACTTATGATTACTCAGTACAGGAGAATCCTGGTGATGGCAACAAGGGAGGCAATGCACTTGCAATCGTTTCACTTGTTTGTGGTATTCTTGCAGTAGTTTGCTGCTGTATCCCATTCGCTTACTGGCTTTGCACACCACTTGGAATCGCAGCTATCGTTTGCGGTATCATTGGTTTAAAGAAAGGTCAGACAAAGGGAATGTGCATCGCTGGTATCGTATGCGGTGGTTTAGGCTGCGTATTATTCGTAGTTAACCTGATTTCAAGTATTTTTATGGCAACATCAGGTGCTTTAGACAGCATGTTTTAATTGACTGTACTTAAATCAACATAGGATTTAGATATGGATGATAATAACTATTCAGATTTAGAAAATGACAGCTTTGCTTATGCCGGTGGTAATATTAGCGAAGAGCGAAAAGCCAGGGTGGGCAATGATGTTTATTATTATGAAGAGGATGAAGAATATCAGCCACCAAGTGATGATAACAGCCTTGCAATAACATCTTTATCAACAGGAGTCGGAAGTTTATTCTGTTACTGTTGCTCATGCTTTAGGTATTTTGGAATAATTGCTGCAGTTGTAGCGATTGTTACAGGTATTATAGCTCTCAATAAAAGAGAGAATAAGCCTATGGCTATTATAGGTATTATTTTAGGCAGTTTATCAATTCTGGCTTGGATTGTTATGATTATTATAAGTGTGGCAAATGTTGGATTTAGTATGCTTGGGCCGGTGCTTTTTAACAGTAATAATTATAATTATTATGGTTTTTAGATATTTTTCTTGTTATTAGTTCAAATTTACCCCGGAGGTAGAAATGCTTCCGGGGTTTAATGTTATAGGATATGTTTAAAAAAATCAGACCTAAATATAATAGAAGATTTAAAGATGAACTTACCCTTACCTGGTTTAAGTTTGGAATTTATCTGGGAATTGTAGGATTGCTGGCAGTTATTCTTTTTATGTTTAAAGGAAATGTCATTGTAAGCGGACCGAGCACCTGTACCTTTAACAGGGTAACCGGCCTGTATTGTCCGGGCTGCGGCGCAACCAGGGCTTTTAACCATTTCGTTCATTTTCACTTCTTAAAAAGCATACTTTTTAATCCCATTGTTCCATATGTGATCGCGGCATATGTGGTCTTTATGACCAATACATTATTTGTACTCCTTACTAAAAAGATGGGTTTTGCCAAATACCCGGTGACCATAACCATTTACATCGGAGTGGGAATCCTCTTGGGGCAGTGGGTTGTAAGAAATTTATTATTAATATTCTGGCATATTACAGTGTTATAAAAGGGCTTGCCTAATGGCAAACCCTTAATTTTTTATTTTGCTCTTTCTGCGCTCCAGCGTCCGCTGGCTCCGCATGGAAGAATTAAATTATTTTCTTTTACCGGAAGACCGATTTCATCGGCAGCAACCTTTCCGGATATCTTCTTATTAACAGTTACATTTAAAATATATGTAAGAACTGCCGGCTGTAAGCCTGTTGTGTAGGAATTAATCAAGAAAAACTTCGCATCATCTGCAAGCAGCTGAGTAGTGAGTTCTACGAAAGGATACAGACTTTCTTCTAATTTCCATATCTCGCCTTTTGGGCCTCTGCCATATGACGGCGGATCCATAATGATGCCCTGATATGTATTTCCTCTTCTTATTTCTCTTTCGACGAATTTAACACAGTCATCCACGAGCCATCTGATTGGCTTATCGGCAAGCCCTGATATTGTTGCATTTTCCTTGCCCCATGTTACCATACCTTTGGAAGCATCCACATGTGTTACTGCGGCTCCTGCCTGGGCTGCAGCCAAAGTAGCGGCACCCGTGTACCCGAAGAGATTCAAAACCTTAAAAGGTTTATCGCCACGTCCGTCAGAATATTCCTTATTATTAATGGAAGATTTAATTATCTCACTAAACCAGTCCCAGTTAACAGCCTGCTCAGGAAAAAGCCCCGTGTGCTTAAAACTGAATGGCTTAAGCCTGAATGATAATTCCCTGTAATGAATTGTCCATTCCTCCGGAAGATTATTGAACTCCCATTCGCCGCCGCCCTTATTACTTCTATGGTAATGTCCGTTTGGATGTTTCCAGGCCTTGTCGTTTTTAGGAAGGTTCCATATAACCTGAGGGTCCGGGCGAACCAGTGTAAAATCGCCCCAGCGCTCCAGCTTCTCGCCGGAAGATGTGGCTAATACTTCATAATCTTTCCAATTGTCTGCTGTCCACATATTTTTTTCCTTCTATAATATATGTAATAAAATTTTTCTTCTATATAAATAGCAAAATCATTTCCTAATAAATAGTAACAAAATATAAAAGTAAATACAAGAAGTATGGCAAATGCTTTTGAAATACTATATAATGGTGCTCTTAGCCATAAATATAGGGGAAAAATAAGAATTTTTGAATTTTTGTAAAAAATATATAAAAAATGCTTGCTTTTTCGGTAAATATAATGTAGACTAATAAACGCTGTGGCATGATAGCGTTGATCCATAAGGTTGCTATCTTCCCATGAAGATAGGTTTTTATGAGGAGCGAATGTCAAGTCAAGATACTGGCGACAAGTCACTGTACAAATTATTAATGTCTACAATCAGGTAGAAACGACGTGTAGAACTTGGATGGTTTCGGTGAAATGAGGTAACATCCAGGACACACACGGGAGAGTGTACAGTCACCGCTTGTCGTACTTATATTTATAAAGTGCGAAAAGGAGGCGACTTTTTTTATGGCAAATCAAGTAATGAGAATTACACTTAAGGCTTACGAGCATCAGACTGTAGATGCATCTGCAAAGAAGATCATCGATACAGTTAAGAAGAACGGATCTAAGGTAAGCGGACCGGTACCTCTTCCTACTAAGAAGGAAGTTGTAACAATCATCCGTGCCGTACATAAGTACAAAGATTCCAGAGAACAGTTCGAGCAGAGAACTCATAAGAGACTCATCGATGTAATCGATCCAAGTCAGAAAGTTATCGAGGCTATGCAGAACTTAGAGATGCCAGCAGGTGTTTTCATTAATATTAAAATGATGTAATTAAAACAATAAACCTTCTACAACTAGTATGCATCCGAAATTACCTCAGATGCCGCTGTAGTAGAAATGAATGGAGGTAAAAAATGAAGAAAGCGATTTTAGCAACAAAAATCGGAATGACTCAGATCTTCAATGAAGATGGAACACTTATTCCGGTAACAGTTCTTCAGGCTGGTCCTTGTGTAGTAACACAGATTAAGACTGTAGAGAACGATGGCTACGAAGCAGTTCAGGTTGGTTTCGTAGACATGAAGAACAAAGAAGTTAAGAAAGATGGCGCAGGCAAGAAGACAATCGTACATGCACATGGTACAACAAGACCATTAGCAGTTAAGTTTGAAAAAGCCGGCGTAACATCAAAGCGTTACTTAAGAGAGTTCAAGTTTGAGAATGCATCTGAGTATGCTTTAGCACAGGAAATTAAAGCAGATATCTTTGAAGCAGGCGATAAGGTAGATGCAACAGCAATTACTAAAGGTAAGGGATTCCAGGGTGCCATTAAGAGATTAGGTCAGCACAGAGGACCTATGGCTCACGGTTCCAAATTCCATCGTCATCAGGGTTCTAACGGTGCATGTTCAAGCCCAAGTAGAGTATTCAAGGGAAAAGGCATGCCTGGTCAGATGGGTGGCAAGAAGGCTACAGTACGCAACCTTGAGGTTGTAAGAGTTGATGCTGAGAAGAATCTTCTCTTAGTTAAGGGTGCAGTACCGGGACCTAAGAAAGCTTTAGTAACAATTAAAGAAACTACTAAGGCAGAAGCTTAAGGAAGGAGGAGAGCACAGATGGCACAAGTATCTGTTTATAATATGGAAGGCAAGGAAGTCGGAAAGATGGACTTAAACGATGCAATCTTCGGTATCGAAGTTAACGAGCATTTAGTACATCTTGCAGTTGTACAGCACCTTGCTAATAAGCGTCAGGGTACTCAGAAGGCTAAGACACGTTCTGAAGTATCAGGTGGCGGAAGAAAGCCTTGGAGACAGAAAGGAACAGGCCACGCAAGACAGGGTTCAACAAGATCACCACAGTGGAGACATGGCGGCGTTGTTTTTGCACCAGTTCCAAGAGATTACTCTTTCAAGCTTAACAAGAAGGAAAAGAGAATTGCTCTTAAGTCTGCTCTTACAAGCAAAGTAAACGATGGCAAGTTATTGGTATTAGACGAGCTTAAGTTTGATGAAATCAAGACAAAAGAGTTCGCAAATGTTATGAAGAACTTAAATGCAGTTAAGGCATTGGTTGTAATCAATAACAACGATAACAACGTAGTTCTTTCAGCTAGAAACTATGCTGATGCAGAGACTGCACTTACAAGCGAAATCAATGTATATGATATTATGAAGGCTCAGACAGTAGTCCTTACAAAGGATGCTGTATCTACTATCGAGGAGGTGTATGCATAATGGCTGATATTAAATATTATGACGTAATCCTTAAACCGGTAGTTACAGAAAAGAGTATGTCCGGTATAGGCGAAAAGAAGTATACATTTTTAGTATCCAAGAGTGCTACTAAAGATCAGATTAGAGAAGCTGTTGAGAAAATGTTCCCAGGTACAATCGTTGCTTCAGTTAACACAATGAACTGCGAAGGCAAGAATAAGAGACGTGGAAACGTTTACGGCAAGACTGCCGAGAGAAAGAAAGCTATTGTAAAGCTTACAGAAGACAGCAAGGATATCGAGATTTTCTCAGGTATCTAATTAGATAACTATATGCAATGAAGCATGATAACAAATAAGAAAAGGAGATAAAGAAAATGGGAATTAGAACATATAACCCATATACACCTTCGAGAAGAAACATGACAGGCTCTGATTTCTCTGAGATTACAAAGAAGACTCCTGAGAAGTCACTGGTAGTTTCAAAGAACAGCAAGGCTGGACGTAATAATCAAGGTAAAATCACCGTTAGACATCGTGGTGGCGGTGGAAGAGTTAAATACAGAATCGTAGACTTCAAGAGAAACAAAGATGGAGTTCACGCAAAGGTTTTAGGTATCGAGTACGATCCAAACAGAACAGCAAATATTGCTTTAATCTGTTATGAAGATGGTGAGAAGGCATACATTCTTGCACCAGAAGGACTTAAGGATGGTATGACTATCATGAACGGTCCTGACGCAGAAGTAAGAATTGGTAACTGCTTACCACTTGAGAATATTCCAATCGGTACTCAGGTACATAATATCGAGCTTCTTCCAGGCAAGGGCGGACAGATGGTTCGTTCAGCCGGAAACAGTGCACAGCTCATGGCTAAAGAAGGTAAGTACGCAACACTTCGTCTTCCTTCAGGCGAAATGAGAATGGTTCCTATCGGATGCCGTGCAACAATCGGTGTTGTAGGTAACGTAGAGCACAGCCTTATCAAGATTGGTAAAGCAGGACGTAAGCGTCACATGGGTATCAGACCTACAGTACGTGGTTCTGTTATGAACCCTAATGACCATCCACACGGTGGTGGTGAAGGTAAGACTGGTATCGGTCGTTCCGGTCCATGTACACCTTGGGGTAAGCCAGCTTTGGGTCTTAAGACCAGAAAGAAGAAGAAAGCTTCTAATAAGCTTATCGTAAGAAGAAGAGATGGTCGTGCTATTAAATAAGCACACTGATTGATAAGGAGGAAAAAATGGCTAGATCGTTAAAAAAAGGACCTTTTGCTGATGCAAGCTTACTTAAGAAGATTGACGAAATGAATGCATCTGGCAATAAGCAAGTTATAAAGACATGGTCTCGTCGTTCTACAATATTCCCATCATTTGTAGGACATACAATTGCAGTACATGACGGAAGAAAGCATGTTCCTGTATATGTAGTAGAAGATATGGTAGGACATAAGTTAGGCGAGTTCGTTGCAACCAGAACTTTTAGAGGTCATGGTAAAGACGAAAAGAAGTCTAAAGTTAAATAAGATAATAAGGAAGGAGGTTTGAATCCATGGAAGAGAATAAAGTATTAAGCAGATCTAAATATAAAAGAGAGAGAAATGCTAACAACAAGGAAACAAGACCAACTGCTAAGTTATCTTATGCAAGAGTTTCCGTACAGAAGGCATGCTTCGTACTCGATGCAATCAGAGGCAAAGATGTGAATACTGCTCTTGCTATCTTAGAGTACAATCCAAGATATGCATCAGCAATCATTAAGAAGCTGCTTCAGTCAGCAATCGCAAATGCTGAGAACAACAACAATATGGACGTTAACAAGTTATATATTGCTGAGTGTTATGCTAACAAAGGACCAACAATGAAAAGAATCAGACCAAGAGCACAGGGTAGAGCTTACAGAATCGAAAAGAGAATGAGCCACATTACAATCGTGCTTGACGAAAGATAGGAGGAAATAAATGGGACAGAAAGTTAATCCTCATGGAATAAGAGTTGGTGTAATTAAGGATTGGGACTCAAAATGGTATGCAGATGCTGATTTTGCTGATTTGTTAGTAGAGGACTATAACATCAGAAAGTTCCTTAAGAAGAAATTATACCAGGCAGGAGTAAGCAGAGTAGAGATCGAGAGATCAGCTGCTAACAAGATTACAATAAGTGTATACGCTGCTAAGATCGGTATCATCATCGGTAAGGGTGGCGCTGACATTGAGAAGACAAGAGCACAGCTTGAGAAGATGACAGGCAAGAATGTTAAGATCGATGTTAAGGAAGTTAATAAGCCAGATGCAGATGCACAGCTTGTTGCTGAAAACATCGCTGCTCAGCTTGAAGGCCGTGTAGCATTCCGTAGAGCAATGCGTTCTTGTATGACAAGAACAATGAGAACCGGAGAAGTTCAGGGTATTAAGGCTTCTGTATCAGGAAGACTTGGTGGCGCTGATATGGCTCGTTCAGAGACATACTCAGAGGGTACCATTCCTCTTCAGACATTAAGAGCCAATATCGATTATGGATTCGCTGAAGCCGATACAACATACGGTAAACTCGGTGTTAAAGTATGGATTTACAAAGGCGAAGTTCTTCCCGTAAAGAATAATCAGGAAGGAAGTGATAAATAATGTTAATGCCAAAAAGAGTAAAAAGACGTAAACAGTTCCGTGGCTCCATGAGAGGTAAAGCATCTCGTGGTAACACAATCACTTATGGTGAATTCGGTATCGTGGCAACAGAGCCTTGCTGGATTAAATCAAACCAGATTGAAGCAGCCCGTGTTGCTATGACAAGATACATTAAGCGTGGTGGACAGGTATGGATCAAGATCTTCCCTGATAAGCCAGTAACAGCTAAGCCTGCAGAAACTCGTATGGGTTCCGGTAAAGGATCTGTAGAGTACTGGGTAGCAGTAGTTAAACCAGGTAGAGTAATGTTTGAAATCGCCGGCGTAAGCGAAGAGGTAGCTAGAGAGGCTCTTCGTCTTGCTTCTCATAAACTTCCTTGCAAATGCAAGATAGTTTCAAAGGCAGACTTGGAAGGTGGTGTGGCAAATGAAGACTAATAAGTATGTTGAAGAATTAAAGACCAAATCCACTGAAGAATTAGCACAGGCATTAACTGATGCTAAAAAGGAACTTTTCAATTTGAGATTTCAGAATGCTACAAATCAGTTAGACAACACAGCAAGAATCAAAGAAGTTCGTAAGAACATCGCAAGAATTCAGACTGTTATAACTGCTAAGAGCGCTGAACAAGCCTAAGAATGGCCTCAGAATTGGGAAAGGAGTAAGAAGTGGAAAGAAATTTAAGAAAGTCCCGTACCGGTAAGGTAACGAGCAATAAAATGGATAAAACAATCGTGGTTGCAGTAGAGAATCATGTTAAGCATCCTTTATATGGCAAGATCGTTAAGAAGACATATAAACTTAAAGCACATGACGAGAAGAATGAATGCAACATTGGCGATACAGTTAGAGTAGTTGAAACTAGACCATTATCTAAAGATAAGAGATGGAGATTAGTGGAGATTATCGAGAGAGCTAAATAATATTGCATGATAACCTAAGTTAGATTTAGGAAAGGAGAATGAACATGGTTCAGCAGGAAACAAGGTTGAAGGTTGCTGATAACACAGGTGCTAAGGAACTTTTATGTATCCGTGTTGTTGGTGGTTCAACAAGAAGATATGCAAGTATTGGTGATGTAATCATTGCTAGTGTCAAAGATGCAACACCAGGCGGCGTTGTTAAAAAAGGCGACGTTGTAAAGGCTGTAGTAGTTCGTTCTGTTAAGGGCGCTCGTCGTAAAGACGGTTCTTATATCAGATTCGATGAGAATGCAGCAGTAATTATTAAGGATGACAAGACCCCAAGAGGAACACGTATCTTTGGGCCTGTAGCCAGAGAGCTTCGTGAGAAACAGTTTATGAAGATTGTTTCTTTAGCTCCTGAAGTATTATAAGGAGGCGAAGAAAATGTCAATGATGAAGATTAAAAAAGGCGATACAGTTAAGGTTATCGCAGGAAGTTCAAACGGTAAGGAAGGCAAAGTACTTTCAGTTGATCACAAGAACTCAAAGGTTGTAGTTGAAGGTGTTAACGTTGTTACTAAGCATTCCAAACCATCAGCAGGTAATCCTAACGGTGGAATTATTAACAAGGAAGCTCCTATTGACGCATCTAATGTTATGTATCTTCATAAGGGTCAGCCTACTAAGGTGGGCTTCAAGGTTGAAGGCGACAAGAAAGTTAGATATGCTAAGTCAACAGGTGATGTTATTGATTAATTAATTCTAAGCAAAGGAGGACCTAACGTTGAGTAGTAGACTTAAAGATTTATATAATAATGAAATCGCCGGCGAAATGCAGAAGAAGTTCGGTTATAAGAATGTAATGCAGATCCCTAAGCTTGATAAGATCGTTATCAACATGGGTGTAGGCGAAGCTAAAGAAAACGCTAAGGCTCTTGAGATGGCAATTAAGGATATGGAAACTATTACAGGCCAGAAGGCTGTTGTAACAAAGGCTAAAAACTCAGTTGCTAACTTCAAGATCAGAGAAGGTCAGAGTATAGGATGTAAGGTAACACTTCGTGGTGATAAGATGTATGAGTTCTTAGACAGACTTGTTAATCTTGCACTTCCTCGTGTACGTGACTTCAGAGGCGTTAACCCTAATTCTTTTGATGGTAGAGGAAACTATGCACTTGGTATTAAAGAGCAGATTATCTTCCCTGAGATTGAATATGATAAGGTAGATAAGGTCAGAGGTATGGATGTTATCTTCGTAACAACTGCACAGACAGACGAAGAAGCAAGAGAACTCCTTAGACTTTTCAATATGCCATTCGCAAAGTAATTGTTAACGGAATTAAAGGAGGTAATGATTCATGGCTAAAACAGCAATGAAAATCAAACAGCAGCGTAAGCCTAAATTTGAAGTCAGAGAATACAATCGTTGTAAGATCTGTGGCCGTCCTCATGCATATTTAAGAAAATATGGCATCTGCCGTATTTGCTTTAGAGAATTGGCATATAAAGGTCAGATTCCAGGCGTGAAGAAAGCTAGCTGGTAAGAAGATTAAAAGGAGGCAATAAAATGACAATGAGCGATCCTATTGCAGATATGCTTACAAGAATTCGTAATGCAAACGCTGCAAAGCATGATACAGTAGATGTTTCAGCATCAAAGATGAAAATCGCAATTGCTAAAATCCTCTTAGATGAAGGATATATCGAGAGCTACGAACTTGTAGAGAGCGGTAATTTTAGCAATATTCATATTACACTTAAGTATGGCGATACAAAGAATGACAAGATCATCACAGGTCTTAAGAAGATTTCTAAGCCAGGACTTAGAGTATATGCAAGCAAGGATGAATTACCAAGAGTATTAGGCGGACTTGGTATTGCTATCATCTCAACTAACAAAGGCGTTATCACAGATAAGGAAGCCAGAAAGTTGAACGTTGGTGGCGAAGTATTAGCATTTATTTGGTAATTTGATTTAATATTTTAAGGAGGTACGGGCATGTCACGTATAGGAAGAATGCCAATCGCAATACCTGCAGGCGTAACTGTTGATATTGCAGAAAATAACACAGTGACTGTAAAAGGTCCAAAGGGTACTTTAACCAGAACCCTTCCGACAGAGATGGAAATTAAGCTTGAAGGTGCTGAAGTAGCAGTTTCAAGACCTAACGACCTTAAGAAGATGAAATCTCTTCATGGTCTTACTAGAACACTTATTAACAACATGGTAATCGGTGTTACTCAAGGTTTCGAGAAGAAACTTGAAGTAAACGGTGTAGGTTACAAAGCTTCTAAGAGCGGTAACAAGTTAGTCCTTAACTTAGGATATTCTCATCCAGTAGAGATGATTGATCCTGAAGGTATTGAATCTGTAGTAGATGGTAACAATATTACAGTTAAGGGTATTGATAAAGAAAAAGTTGGCCAATATGCAGCCGAGATCAGAGACAAGAGAAGACCTGAACCATACAAGGGTAAAGGTATTAAGTATGTTGATGAGACTATCAGACGCAAAGTTGGTAAGACTGGTAAGAAATAAGGGATAAGGAGAGTATAAAAATGGTTAGTAAAGAATCAAGACAAGAAGTACGTGCTAAAAAGCATATGAAAATACGTAACCGTTTCAGCGGAACTGCTGAAAGACCACGCTTAGCTGTCTTCAGAAGCAACAATCATATGTATGCTCAAGTTATCGACGATACAGTCGGAAACACACTTGTATCTGCATCAACACTTGATAAGGATGTTAAAGCTGAGCTCACAAAAACTAATGATGTGGAAGCAGCAGCATATCTTGGTAAGGTAATTGCTAAGAAGGCACTTGATAAAGGCATTACAACAGTTGTCTTTGACAGAGGCGGCTTTATATATCAAGGTAAGATTGCAGCATTAGCTGAAGCAGCCAGAGAAGCTGGCTTAGAATTCTAGGAAAGGAAGTATAAATATGAAACGTACAATCATAGATCCAAGCCAGTTCGAATTACAGGACAAAGTAGTTACTATTAAAAGAGTTACAAAGACCACAAAGGGTGGTCGTAACATGAGATTTACAGCACTTGTTGTTGTAGGTGATGGTAACGGTCATGTAGGCGCAGGCTTAGGTAAAGCAGCAGAAATTCCTGAAGCTACACGTAAAGCTAAACAGGATGCCATGAAGCATCTTATCAGCGTAGCAATGGATGAGAACAATAGTATCACACATGATTTTATTGGAAAGTATGGATCAGCCAATGTTCTTCTTAAGAAGGCTCCAGACGGTACTGGTATCATCGCTGGTGGTCCAGCCAGAATCGTATGTGAGTTAGCTGGTATCAAGAATATCAGAACTAAGTCACTTGGCTCAAATAATAAGCAGAACGTAGTTTTAGCTGTTATTGATGGTTTAAGCCAGCTTAAGAGCCCTGAAGAAGTAGCCAGAAATCGTGGTAAATCAGTAGAAGAAATTTTAGGATAATTCGAAAGGAGTCTTAAAATGGCAGACAAAATGTTAAAAATTACATTAGTTAAGTCCCCAATTGGTGCTGTTCCAAAACATAAGAAGACTGTAGAAGCTATGGGTCTTCGTAAGGTTAATAAAACAGTTTTATTGCCAGATAATGCAGCAACTAGAGGACAGATTCAACAAATAGGCTATATGCTTAAGGTTGAAGAAGCATAAGCTTAAGGAAGGAGAGTCATAATGGAATTATCTAATTTACATCCTGCAGAAGGATCAAAGCATAGTGATAATTTTAGAAGAGGACGTGGTCACGGTTCAGGCAATGGCAAGACAGCTGGTAAGGGACATAAAGGTCAGAAGGCTCGTTCTGGAGCACCTAGAATCGGTTTCGAAGGTGGTCAGATGCCTCTTTACAGACGTATTCCTAAGAGAGGATTTAAGAATAGGAATACTCTTGATATCGTAGCTATCAATGTAAGTGCTCTTGAGAACAAATTCGAAAACGGTGACGTTGTAGATGTTGAGAGCTTACTTGCAAAGGGCGTTATTAAAAATGCAAGAGACGGCGTTAAGATCTTAGGTATGGGCGACTTAAGCAAGAAGCTTACAGTTAAGGTTGATGCAGTTTCTGAAACAGCTAAAGAGAAGATTGAAGCAGCAGGTGGTAGCGTAGAGGTAATCTAATGTTTAAAACATTCATTAACGCTTTTAAAATTAAAGACATCAGAAAAAAACTGTTCTTTACATTTTTAATGCTTATAGTGATTAGATTAGGTTGCCAGATCCCTGCTCCTGGTGTAAATCAGGAATATATCGCTGAGATAATGAAACATCTCTTTGGTGAAGAAGGTCAGGGAATATTCGGAGCTTTTACCGGTGGCTCATTTGAAAAAATGACCATACTGGCACTTAATATTACACCGTACATTACATCTTCAATTATTATGCAGCTCCTTACAATTGCTATTCCAAAGCTTGAGGAAATGCAAAAAGAAGGTGAAGACGGACGTAAGAAAATTGCTTCTATTACGAGATATGTAACTGTTGGTTTAGCACTTATCGAATCAGGTGCCATGGCTATCGGCTTTGGTGCATCAGGATTCTTAAATGAGTACAATGTGCTCAGCGTTGTTACTGTTATTGCAGCAATGACAGCAGGTAGTGCTTTCCTTATGTGGATAGGTGAAAGAATTAATGAGAATGGTGTGGGAAACGGTATCAGTATCGTACTTACAATCAATATCATTTCTTCATTCCCACAGGATGTTAAATCTCTGTATGAACAGTTTATGAAGGGTAAAACCATTCCTGTCCAAGTACTTGCAGCAGTAATTATTATTGCGGTAGTTTTGGCAGTTGTAGTTCTTGTTATATATCTTAGTGACGGTATTCGTAAGATTCCGGTTCAGTATGCTAAGAGAATACAGGGCAATAAGATGATGGGCGGTAACTCAAGCCATATTCCGCTTAAGATCAATACAGCAGGTGTTATTCCTGTAATCTTTGCTTCATCATTATTCCAGTTCCCTATTATTATTTCCAACGTTGTTGGTTATAAGGGTAACGGCTGGTGGAGCCAGATACTTAAAGGCTTGAATTCCAATTACTGGTTTAATGCAGATAAATGGATATATACCATAGGAGTTCTGGTGTATATAGCACTTATAGTAGCTTTTGCTTACTTCTATACATCAATTACTTTCAATCCTATGGAAGTAGCCAACAATCTGAAAAAGTCCGGCGGATTTATCCCAGGTGTTCGTCCTGGTAAGCCGACTTCAGAATACCTTGACGGAGTACTTAATTACATAGTATTCATCGGTGCAGTTGGACTTAGTATTGTATCAATTATCCCTTATATCTTTAACGGATTATTTGGTGCACAGGTTTCCTTCGGTGGTACAAGTATTATCATCGTAGTCAGTGTTATCATTGAAACTGTTAAGCAGGTTGAGTCACAGATGTTGGTTAGAAATTACAAAGGATTTCTTAATGATTAACATTTAAGGTCAGATAGGGCACATCTTAAATAAGATGTGTCTTATCGTGCCTAATGAAGACAGGTAACTATTGGGGTTTGACGGGTTATAATTAGGAGATTAAATATATGAAAATTATTATGCTTGGAGCACCGGGTGCAGGTAAAGGAACACAGGCCAAAATGATTGCCGAGAAGTACATGGTACCACACATTTCAACCGGTGATATTTTTAGAGCGAATATAAAAGAAGGAACAGAGCTTGGTAAACAGGCTAAGGAATATATGGATAAGGGACAGCTTGTACCTGATTCATTAACCGTTAATCTTTTGTTAGACAGGGTGGCAAAGGATGATTGTAAGAACGGATATGTTCTTGATGGATTTCCAAGAACAATTCCTCAGGCTGAAGTACTTGATGAGGCTCTTTCCAAGCTTGGAGAAAATATAGATTATGCAATAGATGTTGATGTCCCTGATGAAAACATCATTAACAGAATGTCAGGCAGAAGAGCATGTGTAACATGTGGAGCTACATATCATCTTAAACATATCCCACCAAAGAAAGAGGGAATATGTGATAAGTGTGGATCAGAACTTATCCTTCGTGATGATGATAAGCCTGAAACAGTTAAAAAGAGACTGGATGTATATCATGAACAGACTCAGCCATTAATCGACTACTATACTAACAAAGGTATTCTTAAGCAGGTTGATGGTACAAAAGATATGTTGGAAGTATTCGGGGATATTGTTTCGATTCTTGGAAATTAGAGGTGAAATAATATGGCTGTAACAATTAAGAATGCTTCAGAAATTGAAGGAATGAGAATATCCTGTCGTAAACTGGGACTTGTTTTAAACCAGCTTACTAAGGAAATCAAACCGGGAATGTCTACACTCGATGTTGATATTTTGGGAGAGAAACTTATAAGAGAACAGGGCGGTATTCCAAACTTCCTTCATTATAATGGTTTCCCGGGTTCCATATGTGTATCCGTAAATGATGTGGTAGTACATGGAATTCCAAAGAAGAGTACCATTATAAAAGATGGTGATATTGTTTCAGTAGACTGCGGACTTATATATAATGGTTTTCATTCAGATGCAGCAAGAACAGTCTGTGTCGGAGATGTTAGACCAGAGGTAAGAAAACTTGTGGAAGAAACAAAGAACAGTTTCTTTGCAGGAATTAAATATGCCAAAGCAGGAAATCATTTATATGACATATCCAATGGTGTTGCAGATTATATCGACCAGTTCGGATATGGAATAGTAAGAGAACTTGTTGGTCATGGAATAGGAAGAAATCTTCATGAAGATCCGGCCATTCCAAACTATCATATGAATAAAAAGGGAATGAAACTTGTCAGCGGTATGACAGTATGTGTCGAACCAATGATTAACATGGGAAGAGCAGAAGTAACCTTTGATGATGATGGATGGACCTGCAGATCAGAAGACAGATTACCTGCAGCTCATTATGAGAATACAATTCTTATCACTGATGGTGAGCCGGAGATTTTGACTTTGGTTGAAGAATAATAAAAGGTGAACAGATGACAGGTTTTTATTGTTTATCCAAAGCAGGCCATGATAAAGACCAGATATATGTGGTAGTTAAGAAAGATGACAAAGCAGTATATGTGGCAGATGGCAAATATAAAACAGTAAGTAATCCGAAGAAAAAGAATCCTAAACATGTAAAAATAATGAGTAGGGCACTTAGTGAGGATGAAATAAATATGGTAGTAAATCTCGCACCTGGATGTGATGAGATGATAAAGCATAATTTAAGGGAGCTAAGAAAGGAGATTAAGGCCTAAGGGCCGGTGGTTTATATGGCAAAAAGTGACACAATAGAAGTTGAAGGCGTAGTAATTGAAAAACTTCCTAATACAATGTTCAGAGTTGAACTTGAGAATGGACATGTTGTATTAGCCCATATAAGCGGAAAGCTTAGGCAGAATTTCATTAAAATTCTACCGGGTGATAAAGTTAAGCTTGAGATGTCAACATATGACCTCTCAAAAGCAAGAATTACCTGGAGAGATAAATAAAGTTGTAAATATCACTTGCCAAGACCCAGGCAATTATGATATTATGTTAGTTGGTCATTTTTGAAAGGAGGGTTTAATCGTGAAAGTTAGATCATCGGTAAAACCAATTTGCGAAAAATGCAAAGTTATCAAGAGAAAAGGGAAAATCATGATCATTTGTGAGAACCCAAAGCACAAACAAAGACAGGGTTAATTAATTAACTTTGGTCTTGCGGCTGAAGCATAAGAATTTCCGTCAAAATTCATATGCTGAAATTATAAATGTGAGGGAGCACATATGTGCTTGCCGTGCATTTACTTTTTGATACCGAGAAGGAAAAGTTCTTAAGTATCGGAAAGACCGGATGATTATCCGGTTGGGTATTAAAGTACCCCAATCAATTAGTAACTGTTAATCGTGCAACGAATTGCACAAGTTTAAGGAGGAGTTAAAATGGCTCGTATTGCTGGTGTAGATTTACCAAGAGACAAGCGTGTCGAGATCGGTCTTACTTCTATTTATGGTATTGGTAGAGTTAGCTCTAACAAGATCTTAGAGGAAGCAAAGGTTGACCCTGATACACGTTGTAGAGACCTTACAGATGATGAGGTTAAGAGAATCGGTGAGATTATCGCTGAGAACTATGCAGTAGAAGGTGATCTTAAGAGAGAAATCGCTCTTAATATCAAGAGACTTCAGGAGATTGGATGCTACAGAGGTATCCGTCATAGAAAAGGTTTACCTGTTAGAGGACAGAAGACAAAGACAAACGCTAGAACCCGTAAAGGTCCTAAGAGAACTGTTGCAGGTAAGAAGAAGTAAGTTAAGAAGAATTATTAATATATAATAGAAAGTAGGTTAGTTTTTATGGCAAAAGCAGCAACAAGTAAGAAAGTAACAAAGAAGCGTGTCAAGAAAAACGTTGAACATGGACAGGCACATATCCAGGCATCATTTAACAACACTATTGTTACATTAACAGATGCACAGGGTAACGCTCTTAGCTGGGCAAGTGCTGGTGGTCTTGGCTTTAGAGGTTCAAAGAAATCTACTCCGTATGCAGCACAGATGGCTGCAGAAACCGCTACAAAGGCAGCATTAGTACACGGTTTAAAAACGGTAGATGTTTTCGTTAAGGGCCCAGGCCAGGGAAGAGAAGCAGCTATCCGTGCACTTGCAACATGTGGACTTGAAGTAAAGAGCATTACAGATGTTACACCTGTACCACATAATGGATGCCGCCCACCTAAGAGAAGAAGAGTCTGATCTGGTGGTTTAGTAGCATAGTGGGATATCCCGTTATTAATTAGGAGGTAAAGTTAAATGGCAGTAAATAGAGTGCCTGTACTTAAAAGATGTAGAGCTCTTGGTATCGAGCCTTCAGTGCTTGGATATGACAAGAAGTCTAATAGAAAAGTAAGAGAAGGTAGAAAGCCTTCAGAATATAAGCTTCAGTTAAGAGAGAAGCAGAAAGCTAAATTTATCTATGGTGTTTTAGAGAAGCCTTTCCGTAACTACTACAAGAAGGCTGACCGTATGAAGGGTATGACAGGTGATAACCTTATGATCCTTCTTGAGAGAAGACTTGATAACGTAGTTTTCAGAGGCGGATTCGCTAGAACAAGAAAGGAAGCAAGACAGGTTGTAGACCATAAGCTTGTAACAGTAAACGGCAAGACAATCAATATTCCTTCATATAGCATTAAAGCAGGAGATGTAATCGAGATCAAAGAGAATGCTCGTTCACTTCAGAGAATGAAAGATATCGTTGAAGTAACTGGTGGCAGACTTACACCATCATGGATCACAAGTGATTTAGATTCATTCAAGATTACAGTTAACGCTCTCCCTACAAGAGAAGAGATTGACGTACCTGTAAATGAAATGCTTATCGTCGAGTTGTATTCTAAATAATTAGCAAAACATTAGAAGGAGGGACCTACATGTTATCATTTAATTTTAGCAGTCCTAAAATTGATGCTGAAGTTTCTGAAGATAAGAGATATGGCAAATTCGTCATTGAGCCACTTGAAAGAGGTTATGGTACTACCTTAGGAAATTCTTTAAGACGTATCATGTTGGCTTCTCTGCCAGGTGCAGCAGTAAGCCAGGTTAAGATTAAAGGTGTTTTGCATGAATTCAGCACAATTCCTGGTGTTAAGGAAGATGTTACTGAGATTATCATGAACATTAAGAATCTTGCTATTAAGAATAATAGCAATTCCGACGAACCTAAAAAAGCTTATATTGAATTTGAAGGTGAAGGCGTAATTAAGGCATCTGATATCAAGTGTGATTCAGATATCGAGATTATGAATCCTGATCAGGTTATAGCAACACTCTCAGGTGGTAAGGCAACAAGCTTCAATGCTGAACTTGTTATCACAAAGGGTAGAGGATATATAAGCGCAGATAAGAATAAGAACGATAATCAGTATCCTGACTATATCGCAATCGATTCTATCTATACACCTGTTGAAAGAGTTAATATGACTGTTGAGAATACTCGTGTTGGCCAGGTTACAGACCTTGATAAGTTAACACTTGAAGTATATACAAACAAGACTATTGATCCTGATGAAGCAGTCAGCCTTGCAGCTAAGGTATTAAGCGAGCATCTTGCATTATTCATTGATTTATCAGAGAATGCGCAGAATGCAGAAGTAATGGTTGCTAAAGAAGAAGAACAGGAAGAAGATGTACTTAAGAGAAGCATTGAAGATCTTGAGTTATCAGTTCGTTCATTCAACTGCTTAAAGAGAAACAACATTAATACTGTTGAAGAAATCATTAGCAAGTCATTAGATGAAATGTCTAAGGTTAGAAACTTAGGTAAGAAATCATTAGATGAAATTCAGAAGAAGGTTGAAGATTTAGGTCTTAAGTTCCGTAATCCTGAAGAGTAATATAGTAACAGCGGTAAGTCCATAAAGGCACGCATAAGCCTGTAGATGGGTGAGAAAATATATATGAATAAGACCAAAGGCATCATATGTATTCCATCTTAAGTTTAGAAGGGAGTATTAAAATGGCAAAGTACAGAAAATTAAGCAGAACATCTTCACAGAGAAAGGCTTTACTTCGTAACCAGGTAACAGCACTTCTTTACAGAGGTAAAATCGTTACAACTGAAGCTAAGGCTAAAGAAATCCGTAAGATCGCTGAAGGTTTAATTGCAACAGCAGTTAAGGAAAAGGACAACTTCGAAGAAGTTACAGTTACTGCTAAAGTAGCTCGTAAGGACAAAGACGGTAAGAGAGTTAAAGAAGTTGTTGATAACAAGAAAGTTACTGTATACGATGAAGTAGAAAAGACAATCAAGAAGGATATGCCTTCAAGATTACATGCTCGTCGTCAGATGCTTAAGGTATTACAGCCAGTAGTTGAAGTTCCAACTGAGAATGCTGGTAAGAAGCGTGGTACAAAGAAAATCGATATGGCTGCAAAACTTTTCGATGAAATCGCACCTAAGTATGCTGAGCGTAACGGTGGTTATACCAGAATCGTTAAGATCGGACCTCGTAAGGGTGACGCAGCAATGATGGTATTAATCGAGTTAGTTTAATTGCAAATTTGCTATAATAAAAAGACAAGCTTAAGGCTTGTCTTTTTTTATAGAAATTTTACAAAATACCTTTTTATATAATTAAAAATAATGTATAATGGATGTAGTGCGTGGGGTTTGTGTACGCAAAAAATGAGGAGGAATTTGTTTTATGATGGATTTTGTAGAGTTAGTCAAGTATGCCAAAGAAAATGAATGTTCAGATATTCATATTACTGTTGGTACAGCACTTGCTATCAGACGTTTTGGAACACTTAGAATTTTAGATGAAGTACCTACTGCTGAGGAATCAAGAAGAATGATTTTCTCAATCCTTGATGAAGATCAGGTTGCATGGGTTAATAGTGGTAGAGACCTTGATGTAGGTTGTATGTTAGGTGATGAGACTCGTATCAGAGCTAATATTTATCATCAGAGAAATAACCTTGCAGCAAGTATCCGTATTCTTAACTCAGTAGTTCCTTCATTTGAAGAACTTGGACTTCCGGATGTAATCAGAGAACTTGCAGAACTTCCAAGAGGTCTGGTACTTGTTACAGGACCTACAGGTTCAGGTAAGTCTACAACACTTGCATCTATGGTTCAGTATATAAATAAGAATAAATCTCGTCATATCATCACTGTTGAGGATCCTATCGAATATGTATATCCTCATAACAGAGCTATGATTCATCAGAGAGAGATTGGTAAGGACGTTGACTCTTTCGCAACTGCTCTTCGTTCAGCACTTCGTGAAGACCCTGATATCATCCTCGTAGGTGAAATGAGAGACTTCGAAACAGTATCTGCTGCTATTACAGCTGCTGAAACAGGTCACCTGGTTCTTAGTACACTTCATACAACATCTGCTGCACAGACAGTAGAAAGAATTATTGATGCTTCTCCTATCGATGCACAGGAGCAGATCAGAGCACAGTTCGCAAACGTTGTAAGAGGTGTTATTACTCAGACACTTCTTCCACTTGCAGATGGAACAGGCAGACAGATTGCTACAGAAATCATGGTTGGTAACTATGCTATTTCCAACCTCATCAGAGAAGGTAAGACAATTCAGATTCCTTCACTGCTTCAGTCTGGTAGATCACAGGGTATGCATACTCTTAATGATGACCTTGCTCTTCTTGTTCGTACAGGTAAGGTTACAAAGCAGGAAGCACTCAATGTTGCAGCTGATCCAATTGCACTTGGCAAGTCACTTGAGGGCGTTAGATAATATTAAATAAATAATTGAGAGATTAAGGGCGTGGGTTATGCTTTTCCGCGCCCTTTATTATTTGGTGTATATGTACGAAAAAAGGGAAAGAGAACAAGAGGGATAGAAGGATGGATTCAGTTAGTTCCTTGGAAGATGTTAAAAAGAAAAAGGGTTTATCCACAGGCGCTATTAAAATAATTGCCTGTATAAGCATGATAATTGATCATTTTGCAGCATCTGTGCTCTCACAGAGGCTTTTAACGCATGGAAATCTTAGTTTATATAAGATTTTTCCTGATTTAAATGGTGATGTAGCGAATACTATTATAATAATACTCAGGCAGATAGGAAGACCTGCGTTCTTAATATATGCATTTTTTATAACATTTGGATTTACAAAAACCAGAAGTAAATTTAAATATTTGCTCAGACTTATTATACTTGCATTCGTTTCTGAGATACCTTTTAACATGACTTTATCTGGAAAAGTGTTTAATAGTTCGTATCAAAATGTCTTTTTCACATTGTCAATCGGGCTTTTAACCATATGGCTTATTGATATATGTATCGGCAAGGCAGAAAAGTTAAAAACAGATTTAATAAATACAATAAAAGATAGAAATACAGATAACTTGAAGAGTGTTGAAAAAGTAAAGACCAAATCGGTCAACACGCTTAAAGTATCGATTTTCATATATGTTCTGCTTACACTTGTAGTTTTTTTTGCCGGAATGTTTTTGGCAACCTGTCTTGGAACTGATTACAGAAGCATGGGTGTAACTGCTATAACAGCAATATATTTATATAACCGTGGTTACAAAATTGGAAGTTACTTTGTTGTGATTATGTCAACCTGGTTTGGATATGCTGTTTATGTTTTAAGATATCTTCTTATATTATTTTTTAAGTTATTCGGACCGGATGCCCAGTACCTTCCGAATCTGAAGCAGATTTTAAATAGTTTTGGCAGGGAGTTTCTGATTACCTGCGCCACATTTGCCGGAACTGCCCTTATACTTGGAATCTTTCTGGCAATATATTATCTTTCGAGAAAGGCTCTTAAAAGAAAACTCATTGAAAAAGGACGACCTGAGAAAAATCTGGATTTCTTTTATTCATCTCTTCTGGGTGCAATGTATCTGTTTTCGGCAAATTATGCTGAATTTTCAGCCTTTATAGGCAGCTTCTTCATTGTAAAGTTTAATGGTGAGAAGGGCTGGAACAATAAATGGTTCTTTTATCTGTTTTATCCGGTGCATCTCCTGATTTTGGGGCTTATTATGGTGTTTAGCAGATAAATTCCGATTTATTTTTAACTTTTTAACTAAGGTGCACTTAAAATAATGTAATAATAATTTAAAATATGTTATAATAAGTTGTTATGTTTTTTTGAAATTGAGGTTTTTTGAAAAATATGAATAAACTTGTTAAAACACAGGATGTTACATATGAATATGTCAGGCGGGATGACGATGGAAATGTGGAAAATATTGTGACGGCAGTTGATGATGTCAGTATTTCCATCGAAGACGGTCAGATGGTTGCTATTATTGGCCATAATGGCTCCGGAAAATCCACTCTTGCCAAGCATCTTAATGCGCTTTTGACTCCGACTGAAGGAACAGTCTGGGTGGATGGAATCGATACCTCGGATGAGTCCAGAGTCTGGGATATAAGACAAAAAGCAGGTATGGTACTTCAGAATCCTGATAATCAGATAGTTGGCCAGGTGGTTGAAGAAGATGTTGGATTTGGATGTGAGAATCTTGGAATAAAGACCGAGGAAATCTGGGAGAGAGTTGTAGATGCGCTTAAAAGCGTGGATATGTATGAGTACAGGGGTTCATCTCCTAACAAACTCTCAGGTGGACAGAAACAAAGAGTATCCATTGCAGGCATAATCGCCATGAAGCCTAAATGCATTATTTTGGATGAGCCAACGGCCATGCTTGATCCAAAGGGTCGTAAAGAAGTTATAGATGCCATTACCCGTCTTAACAAAGAGGAAAATGTAACCATCATTCTTATTACTCACAACATGGAAGAGATAATAGGCGTGGACAGGATTTTTGTAATGGATAAGGGCAAACTTGTGATGGAGGGAACTCCAAGAGAAGTATTTAGCGAAGTTGATAAATTAACGGAACTTGGATTAACAGTTCCTGAGGCAACACTTATTGGAAAGAAATTATATGACAGCGGATTACCAATCAGTCTTCCGGTTTTAACCAAAGAGGAACTGGTGAGTGAGATAGGCAGGGCAAGGCTGTCAAAGTTTAGATAAATCAAGGTATTTAAATGTTACTTATAGCAGATCATCTCTCATATAAATATGACAAACTGAATAAAAAGAATGTTCTTGATGATGTGAGTTTTTCCATAAACAAAGGGGAGATTGTATCAATTATCGGTCATACAGGTTCAGGTAAGAGTACACTTATTGAGCATTTTAATGCCCTTAATACTCCGACCGAAGGAACGATTTATTATGACGGGAAGGATATTTTTGAAAAGGACTACGACCGTAAGGCTTTAAGGGCAAAGGTTGGTCTGGTATTTCAGTATCCTGATCATCAGCTGTTTGAAGAAACAGTTTATAAGGATGTCTGTTTTGGTCCGACCAATCTTGGACTTGATAAAAAGGAAGTTGAATTAAGGGCTTATGAAGCCCTGAAAAAAGTGGGAGTGGAGGATGATTTATTCTTCACATCACCTTTTGAACTTTCGGGAGGACAGAAAAAGAAGGTTACCATAGCCGGGGTTCTTGCAATGAAGCCTGAGGTTCTGGTACTTGATGAGCCAACAGCAGGCCTTGATCCAAAATGGAGAGAAGAAATTCTTAATATAGCCAAGCGCCTTAGAGATGAAGACGGCGTAACAATTATTCTTGTATCACATTCCATGGAGGATGTGGCAAGATATTCAGACCATATTATCGTTATGGATCACGGAAAGAAACTTCTCGATGGAACCGTGGATGAAGTCTTTGAACAGGCTGAGGTTTTAAGAGAAGCATCTCTGGATATACCGGAATCTACTGCAATCATGAGGCTTTTACGAAAGGAAGGCTACATGGTTAATACAGCAATTTATGATGCTGACAGCGCAGTAAGAGAGATAAGACAGAAAATAAGATTTTAGGATAATAAATGTTAAGAGATATAACACTTGGACAATATTATAATACCAAATCAGTGATTCATGATCTGGATCCAAGAACCAAGATTCTGGGCACAATGGTTTACATGGTTTCCCTGTTTGCATTTAACAGTTTTTGGACATATCTCATTGCTTTTGCAGCGCTATGTACAGTAATAGTTTTATCAAAAGTACCTGTGAGATTTATGCTTAGAGGCATGAAGGCGATTTTCCTCTTTCTCACAATTACGGTTTTGTATAATCTGTTTCTGACTCAGGGGGATACGATTTTTTCGTTCTGGATTTTTAATGTTACGATTCAGGGATTAAAGCAGGCAATACTGATGTTTTTCAGACTCACATTCCTGGTAGTTGGAACATCCATACTTACTTTGACCACAACTCCAAGTAATCTTACGGATGGCCTTGAATCACTAATGCATCCCTTAAAATGGATCCGAATTCCCGTCGCAGAAATTGCAATGATGATGTCAATTGCTCTAAGGTTTATACCTGTTCTTACGGAAGAAACAGATAAGATAATGAGAGCGCAGAAGGCAAGGGGAGCGGACTTCGATAATAAGAATCTCTTTAAGAGAATTAAGAGTTATGTTCCAATTTTAGTTCCGCTTTTTATCTCTGCTTTCAGAAGAGCCAATGACTTGGCAACTGCCATGGAGGCAAGAGCATACAGGGGCGGCGATGGAAGAACGAAGATGAAACCGCTTAAGTATAAAGCCGGGGACTGGATAGCATATACAAGCATGCTGCTTTATGGAATTACAGCACTTGCGATAACAGTACTTATTAATTTTCAGACATTTATGCTTAAGGCATAATGTGGTTATAACCACATTTTGTGGTATGGTGAATTGGGGTAAAATGGAAGGATAATGTATGGGAAGAGTATTATTAAGAGTAGCCTATGATGGCACAAATTATAATGGCTGGCAGGTTCAGGATAATGGCAGAACCATAGAGGGTGAACTTAATAAGGCTTTAACTGATATAGCAGGTCGGGAAATTGTTGTTATCGGAGCAAGCCGTACAGATGCAGGTGTTCATGCTCTTGATAATATTGCAGTTTTTGATTATGACGGACCACTTCCTGCAGACAGATTTATGTATGCACTTAATGCAAGGCTTCCTGAGGATATCAGAGTGCAGAACTCATATGAGGTTTCATCTGATTATCATCCAAGAAAAAGAACCACAATTAAGACATACGAATACAGTATTTATTCTGCTAAAGTAGAACTCCCAATAGTATCAAGGTATTCATATCATACATTTTATAGTGTGGATGTGGAGAAAATGCGTGATGCGGCAAAGTACTTGGTGGGAGAGCATGATTTTAAAAGTTTTTGTAATGTAAAGACTTCAGCGACCACAACAGTAAGGGAAGTGGTTTCAATAGATATTGATGTTAAGGGTTCAATGATAGTTTTAAGAATATCAGGTAAGGGATTCTTATATAACATGGTGAGAATAATTGCAGGTACTCTTCTTGAGGTTGGAAGAGGTGCACTTACACCTGAAGATGTAAAGAAAATTCTGGATGGCTGCGACAGAACGCTGGCGGGACCAACACTTCCACCATGCGGACTTATGCTCATGAGCATAGCTGAAACAGAAGATGAAAACAGTAATATATCAGATGAAGAATGTGTTGATTGAAATATGTTTTAAGGAGTATTTGAAATGATTAGGAAATTGGCAGGCAGTATAAGAGAGTTTAAAACGCCAACAATTCTGACAATTGTATTCATTATACTTGAAGCGATAATAGAAAGTATTATTCCTTTCATTACCGCTAACTTAGTAAATGGAATCAAATCAGGTATTGATTTAAAGAGAATACTTTTTGTTGGAATGATATTAATAGTGCTGGCTATTATGTCACTTGCAAGTGGCGGTATTGCAGGTTTTACATGTGCCAAGGCATCAACCGGTTTTGCAAGGAATCTTCGTAGGGATATGTTTATTAATATTCAGGGATTCTCTTTTGAGAATGTTGATAAGTTCTCATCTTCATCCCTGGTTACAAGACTGACCACAGACATCAATAATGTTCAGATTGCATTTATGATGATAATAAGAATTGCATTAAGAAGTCCGCTGATGCTGGTTTTCTCCATTATTATGGCCTTTTACATGGGAGGCAAACTTGCTTTCTCATTTGTAATTCTTATTCCGATTCTCGCAATTGGACTTATTCTTATTGCTAAATTTGCAATGCCGGCATTCAGAAGAGTATTCAAAAAATATGATAAGCTCAATGAATCTGTTGAGGAAAATGTCCGCGCCATGAGAGTGGTTAAAGGCTTTGCAAGAGAAGAGTATGAAAAAGAGAAATTTGATACAGCAGCTGATGATATCAGAATAGATTTCACAAAGGCTGAAAGAATCGTTGCTCTTAATGCTCCTTTAATGCAACTTTGTATGCAGTTTAATATGGTATTTGTAATGTATATCGGAGCACATATCATTATAACAACAAGGGGCGAAAGCATTGATGTAGGACAGCTTAGTGCGATGCTTACATATGGCTTCCAGATTCTTATGTCTCTTATGATGTTTGCAATGATATATGTAATGCTTACAATGTCAGCAGAATCAGCCAAGAGAATTGCAGAAGTTCTTGATGAGAAGTCGTCACTTACATCCAGGGAAGACGCTATTACAGAGATTAACAGCGGTAAAATTGAGTTTAAGGATGTTAGGTTTAAATATTCAAAAGATGCCAAGAAGTTTGCTCTTGATGATATTGATCTGGTAATTAATTCAGGAGAAACAGTTGGTATTATCGGTGGTACAGGTTCAAGTAAGAGTACTCTGGTTCAGCTTATTCCAAGACTTTATGATGTTACTGAGGGACAGGTTTTGGTAGATGATAAGGATGTCAGAGACCTTGATCTTGAAATGCTTAGAGATGAGGTTGCCATGGTACTTCAGAAGAATCTTCTTTTTGCAGGAACCATAGAAGAGAACCTTAAATGGGGTAATCCAAATGCCACCATGGAAGAGATTTACAAAGCCTGCGAGATAGCTCAGGCAAGTGAATTTGTTAACAACTTCCCTGAAAAATACCAGACACATATTGAGCAGGGCGGAACCAATGTATCAGGTGGACAGAAGCAGAGATTATGTATTGCAAGAGCGCTTCTTAAGAAACCGAAGATTATTATTTTTGACGATTCCACAAGTGCTGTTGATACACATACAGATGCTCTTATCCGTAAAGGTCTTGCAGAATATATGCCTGAAACGACTAAGATTGTTATTGCACAGAGAATATCATCTGTACAGGATGCAGACAAAATTATAGTTATGGAAAATGGTCACATTGGAGATATGGGTACTCATGAGGAACTCCTTGGAAGATGTGAGGAATACAGAGAAATATACGAACAGCAGATGAGTGGAGGACAGGAAGATGAGTAGAGGAATGGGTCCGGGCAGAAGAGGCGGTGCCGGACATCCAGCGGATGCCGGTAGTTTTAAGGCTCTTGGCAGAATAATTAAATATTTATTCAAGTTTTATCCTGTGCTTGCACCAATGATAATTGTATGTATTTTATTTCAGTCTATAGCACAGAGTATACCTGCATTATTCTTACAGCGTATTACTGCATTAATAGAGAAATATTATGAAGCAGGTGACTGGAGCGGAGCAAAAGAGGAACTTCTTCCGCTTCTTGCAATTCTTGTAACTATGTATGTTGTTTCAATTATTGGAACAGTCGTATATACACAGATTGGTGCATATATGACACAGGGGTTCTTATATAAAATGCGTAAGGCCATGTTTAATAATATGCAGGACCTTCCAATTAAGTATTTCGATACCCATAAGCATGGCGATATCATGAGTTATTATACCAATGATATTGATACCTTAAGACAGCTTGTATCACAGGCTCTGCCATCAGTTATTCAGGCAGGTTCTGTTGTTATATCTGTATTTATCATTATGATTTATTTCAGCCTGTGGCTGACACTGGTTGTTATTGGTGGAATCGTTTTAATGTTCCTTGTTACCAGAATAGTAGGTGGCGGTTCAGCTAAATATTTCATCAAACAGCAGAAGGCTCTTAGTGAGACAGAAGGCTTTATTCAGGAAATGATGAATGGCCAGAAAGTTGTTAAGGTATTTAATCACGAGACAAGTGCAATCGTGGATTTTGACAAAGTTAATGACCAGTTATTTGAAGACAGTAACAAGGCTCATACTTTTGCCAATATACTTGGTCCTTTAATGCAGAATATCGGTAATATTCTTTATGTTGTAACTGCAGTTGCAGGTGGTGTATTATTCGTACTTGCAGTTCCGAATATCGGTCTTTCAGGTATTCCTATGGGAATAGATATTATCGTTCCATTTCTTAATATGACAAAGCAGTTTACAGGTAATGTAAACCAGTTCAGCCAGCAGATTAATGCCATCGTAATGGGTGCAGCCGGTGCCAACAGAATTCTTGATTTAATGGATCAGGCAAAGGAAGTTGATGACGGATATGTAACATTGGTTAATGCAACAATAGATGAGGATGGCACCATTCATGAAAGTGAAGAAAGAACAGGAATCTGGGCATGGAAGCATCCTCATGGTGACGGTACTTTAACCTATACAAAACTTGAAGGTGATGTACTTCTTGATGATGTGGACTTCGAGTATGAGGAAGGAAAGAGAGTCTTAAGTAACGTTTCAGTATTCGCCAAACCTGGACAGAAAGTTGCCTTCGTTGGTGCAACAGGCGCGGGCAAAACCACCATCACCAATCTTATTAACCGCTTCTACGATATAGCAGATGGTAAGATAAGATATGATGGGATAAATGTAAATAAGATTAAGAAAAAAGACCTTAGAAGATCTCTTGGAATAGTTCTTCAGGAAACCAATCTTTTCACCGGAACTGTTATGGATAATATCAGATACGGTAAGCTTGAGGCTACAGATGAGGAGTGTATTAATGCAGCGACTCTGGCGGGCGCGCATGATTTTATCACAAGACTTCCACAAGGCTATGATACCATGCTTACAAATAACGGTTCCAATCTTTCACAGGGACAGAGACAGCTTATTGCCATTGCAAGAGCAGCAGTTGCTGATCCGCCTGTTATGATTCTCGATGAAGCAACATCTTCAATTGATACAAGAACTGAGGCAATTGTTCAAAGAGGAATGGATAAACTTATGGAGGGAAGGACTGTATTTGTAATCGCTCACAGATTATCCACTGTCAAAAACTCCGACGTTATCATGGTGCTTGACCATGGCAAGATTGTGGAGCGTGGCAGCCATGATTCCTTAATTAATGACAGAGGTATTTATTACAGACTTTATACAGGTGCTTTTGAACTTGAATAATAAAAGTATTAGGGGGTTAATATGATACTTGATGAGATTTTAAAGTATGACAACATTGTAATCCAGGCGCATGACAACCCTGATGCAGATGCATTAAGTTCTGCATATGGTTTGTGGCGTTTTGTCACCAGCAAGGGTAAAAAGGCAAGAATCGTATACAGCGGAAGAAGGCCTATTACCAAATCAAATCTGGTTATGATGGTTAAGGAACTTTCAATTCCGGTGGAATACATTAAAGAGGGCGCAGACCTTAAGGCAGGCATTCTTGTAACGGTTGACTGTCAGTATTCACAGGGCAATGTATCAAAACTTGTGGCTGATAAGGTTGCCATTATTGATCATCATGTTCCGGCCAAAGACCTTGTTGATTATCCTGAAATAATTCAGACGGAAATCAAGTCATATCTTGGAAGCGCAGCCACACTTGTATGGCAGTTAGTTGCATCTGCAGGACTTGATGTAAATTCTGACAAGAAACTTGCTACAGCTCTTTATTACGGGCTTATGACAGATACCAATAACTTTGCGGAAGTAAACCATCCTCTGGACAGGGCAATGCAGGATACTCTGGTATTTGATAAAACATTGGTTAGTAAATTCATTAATTCAAATATATCTTTACAGGAACTCGATGTTGCGGGTGAGGCACTTACCAAGGCAATTTATGATGATGAATATAAATTCGGAATCATTAATGCCGAGCCTTGCGATCCTAACATCTTAGGTTTCATTTCTGACCTGGCTCTTCAGGTGGAAGGCATAGATGTATGGCTTGTATATAATGCTCTTAAAGACGGATATAAACTTTCCGTAAGAAGCTGTCACAAGGAAGTTCACGCTGATGAATTCGTGGCATTCCTGACACAGGGAATTGGACAGGGAGGCGGACATATTGATAAGTCCGGTGGTTTTGTTGACGGTGATCTTCTTAAGGCGATTGCAGGCAATATGTCGCCTACTGAATTCTTTGCAAAGAGAATAAGAGAATATTTTGATACATCAACAGTTATCTATGCCAAGGATTATCTCCTTGATGAAGACAAACTTACAAGGTATGTAAAAAAGCCTATCGAACTTGGATATGTGGATCCGCTTTCATTCCTTGATCCGGGCGCACACATTACCATCAGTACACTTGAAGGTGACATTGATATAATTGTTGATGATTCCTTCTATGTAATGATAGGACTTAAGGGCGAGGTGTATCCGATTAAGAAGGAAAAATTCGCCAAGGGATATGTTCCAAAAGATGGAGAATACAATCTTGATACTGAATATATTCCGATTGTACACTGCCACGACAAGGGTACAGTTGAGCAGATTACCAAGTATGCCAAGAAGTGCTGCACAACCGGAATTGCATACATAAGATGTATGGAGATTGACAAGACATACAAAATCTTCACCACCTGGGATGAAGAGAAATACATGCTTGGAAAACCTGGTGATTATATAGCGCACAGGGAAGATGATCCGCATGATATTTATATTATTGAAAGAGATATATTCTTCAAA
Source organism: uncultured Lachnospiraceae bacterium (assembly GCA_902789665.1). Lineage (GTDB taxonomy): Bacteria > Bacillota > Clostridia > Lachnospirales > Lachnospiraceae > UBA3766. The sequence continues at coordinate 324,016 of CADAOY010000002.1, forward strand.
ACATACGAAAAGGCATAAGTGGTTTTAACCACGAAACGTTAATGATGTGATTTTTTTAAGGGGAGGACAAACATGTCACTTAAAGACGTAAAGTATGATGCTTTTATTAGTTACAGACACACAGATCCGGATGGCTATGTAGCCAAGACTCTTCACAAAAAGTTAGAGACATTCAAAATTCCGAGATCAGTAGTTAAAAAACTCAATCTTAAATCCAGAAGAATAAGCAGGGTATTCAGGGATGAGGAAGAACTGCCTTTAGAGGGCAGCCTTAATGATTCCATTAATATGGCTTTGCAAAATGCGGGAAAACTGATTGTTATCTGCAGCCCAAGACTCCAGGAATCAGTATGGTGCCAAAAGGAAATTGATACATTTATTTCTCTTCATGGAAGAGATAATGTTGTGCTTGTTTTGGTGGAAGGAGAACCTGAACAAAGCTTCCCAAGACAGCTGACTTTTGATGGTGAAAAAATAATAGAGCCACTGGCAGCAGATGTCAGGGGTAAGAATAAAAGGCAGATGAAGAAACAGATGGATGATGCCGTTGTCAAAATCATCGCCGCCATCTTAGGTCTTAACTATGACGATTTAAGACAGCGTCACAGAGAACGTAAAATCAGACAGACTATGGCTTTCTTCGGAACACTGACTGTTGTGCTTACATTATTCTTAGCCTTTACTCTTTCCATGTTACTTAAATTAAAGGCGCAGTCTGAAACTATTGAAACACAGCTTGATACCATTGTAAGTCAGAGTGATTTACTAAGGGAAAGCTACAGGGAAAATAAAGCAAAGTTTGCCCAGAATCAGGCTGAAAATGCAAGAAAACTAATAAAAGAAGGACGATTTAGAGATGCATTATATGTATTAAGATCTGTAAGTCCGGATGATAAATCTGATGCAGAAACGCCATATGTTGCTGATGTTGAATATGCAATTACTGATGTTATGTCATTATATTCAGATAGTAACAGGTATGTTCCTGATGATATTTTTGAAGCCGAGGGTAATATCAGGGATATGTTTATATCCGACGATGGCAATATAATCGTTCTTTCCGATGTGGCATGTAATCTTTATGTTTATGACATGAAAACCGGTGAAAGCAGAGGACATATTAATGATATGAGCGCTGCTTCAGACGAAGTATGTATATTCTATAACAGATATGTATGTTATGTAAGTTTTTCCGGTACAACCAATTATTATGATATTGAAACCGGTAAAAAAGATGTACTTGGTGAATCGTGTAGTCTGTTAAAAAGTATGGGAAATACCTTATGCATTGGTTCATCAGGTGTATTTGGAGGTACTGTCAGTTTTTACGATAAAGACTTAAATCTGATTTCGACCTGTGATGATTGTGGTGGAAGTTTCATGAATTATTCAGATGCGCAGATTTCCATGGATAACAATTATGCATTCGTTTTTGGAGATGATGACAGAGATACTTTAGTATGGAAAATAAATATTCAGACAGGAGAAGTTGAAGACAGCATAAACGAGAAACTTGGCTCCATCTCAAAAACCGCAGTTAATGGTAAATATGTTTATTTGGTGACCAATGACTTCGGTGATACTTTTGATCTTGAAAATATTAAACATCATTTTGTAAGTGTCAGTATGGAGGATTTAAGCATACGTGATTATCCGAATTTTGATGGTAATTTCTTAGACTATATGGAAGTTATGCATTCAAAGGACGGTTCAAACATTATTGCTTTTATGAATAATAGCGTATATTCGTATATTGATTATTTTAATCTTGATACCGGAGAGTATGTTAACAGGTTTTCACTTCCTGTAAAATTTGCAGGCGTCCTTTCAAATGATGGAAACACATTAAGAGTTATGGCTGAGAATGGAGAACTTCATACTACCGGTACAAATATGAATGATGACCTTATTACCACAATAATGGGCTTTGAACTTGAAAAGAGAATAAAGAAAGCATTTATGGCTCATGGCAAGATATATGTATATTTTGAAAATACAGATTATCTTTGCTCTTATGCACTTCCTGAAAATGAATATACTCTCCTTGCAAGTGGTGAGGTTGATGGAATTTCCAGAGATGGCAAATATTATGTGATTAATAATAATGAAGACTTCACATCTACTGTCTGTGAAACAGAGACAGGTAAGGAAATTTTCACTATTGCAAGCTGGGAGTTCAAAATTATATATGATGAGAATAATCAAAGAGACCTGCTGGCATATGAAGAGGGTGGTTCAATAACTGTCTGTGATATGAGTGATGGAAGTGTAGTAGGTGGTGTGGAAAATCCCGATTATAAATATTTTAAACAGTTTACATCGGATGGTCTTGTGTCAATTTTCAGTAGTGTTGAAAATGATACGAATCTCAGATCTTTTGAATTATATGATACATTATCCGGAAATAAACTGTTTGAGATAAAAATGGAAAACCGTACAACCTCACAGAATGAAATGTTTAAGGCTGACGTAAATGGTACTTATAATATTATTGCCTATACTGATCAGAATGAAGGCTGTATTGTAATGGCCGATTTAAAAGGACAGAATAAGCATACTGTTGACGTTTCTCCTGATGCAGTTGTGTCACTGTGTGTTTCGTCAGATGGCAGACATGTGCTTATAGGACTTACCAATAACAGCGTTATGATTGTTAATTCCAAAACCGGAGAAATGGAAAAGACATTCTATGATTTTGAGCCGGAGATAAAAAGGTTTGTTTACTGCGAATCACAGGACAGATATTTATTCTATGTTGGCGGAATCTTAGATCTTGGAGGTATTTATGTTTCTGACGGTGACTTCAACCTTACCAGTTATCTTGAAAGCGCGTATGATTACAATTATGACAAGAAGGAATTTTATATAGTTGATATAGGTTCAGATATTATTTATTCCAAGAAACTTCTTGAATATGACGAGATAATTGATAAACTCGATGAGGCCCTTGGCACATATAAACCTAGTGACAAAATCATCGACCAGTATAATCTGTAAAACTGCTATTTATTTCTTGTCAAAAAAAGAGATTATTTGATATAATTTAAGTGATTTTTGTTAAACCAAAATTTTTTCCGGGAGGTCGATTATGGATTTAGTTAAAAAGTGTATTGCCGAGTTTATCGGTACATGTGTTTTGGTTACTTTCGGTTGTGGTACAGCAATGTTAGTTGGATGCGATGCAGCTAATGGTGGAGGATATATCCTTACAGCATTTGCTTTCGGTCTTGTAATCGTTGCCATGGCATATTCAATTGGTAACATTTCAGGATGCCATATCAATCCGGCTGTTTCACTTGGTGTACTTATTTCAGGTGGAATGAATGCCAAAGAGTTCTGCTGCTACGTAATCTCACAGATTCTTGGTGGTATCTGCGGTGGTGGTATCCTTGCTTTCATCTTCAAGGTTGGCGCTCTTACAGATATGACAGGCGGTTTCGGTGCTAACGGCCTTGGCGGTGTTAACGGAAGCATCCTTGCAGGTCTTCTGGTAGAGGTTGTTCTTACATTTGTATTTGTAATTGCAATTCTTGGCGTTACAAGTTCAAAAGCAGGTCATGGTTCATTTGGCGGTCTTGTAATCGGTCTTACACTTGTACTTGTTCATATCTTTGGTATTGGACTTACAGGTACATCAGTTAATCCTGCAAGAAGTATTGCATCTGCAGTAATCGCAGCTTGCGCACATAATCCAGAACCAATTAAGGTTGTATGGGTATTCATCGTTGGACCATTGGTTGGTGCAGCACTTGCAGCACTTATTTATAAGTTCCTTGAGAAAAAGGATGAGAAATAATTAATTATTAAATTATACAACATAAGATGACAGGGGGTATTTTCTCTGTCATTTTATGTTTGTTTTAAGAAAGGTAATCAGGAAAGGAAAAATATGAAAACAAGAGTAGGAATTTTAGGATACGGTAATTTAGGAAGAGGCGTTGAGTGCGCAGTAAGCAAAACTTCAGATATGGAACTGGTTGCAGTTTTCACAAGAAGAGATCCGGAAAGTGTGAAAATTGTAAGTGATGGTGTGAAAGTAGACAATGTGGCAAACATTGAAGAATATAAAGATAAAATTGACGTGCTTATTATCTGTGGCGGCAGTGCGACAGACTTACCAAAGCAGACTCCGGTATATGCAAAGATGTTTAATGTAATCGACAGCTTTGATACACATGCAAGAATTCCTGAGCATTTTGCAAATGTAGATGCAGCAGCTAAGGAAGGCGGACATATTGGTATTATTTCAGTAGGCTGGGATCCTGGTATGTTCTCACTTCAAAGAGCATATGCCAATGCAATCCTTCCTAATGGTAAGGACTATACATTCTGGGGCAGAGGCGTAAGCCAGGGACATTCAGATGCCATCAGAAGAATTCCTGGTGTTAAGGATGCAAAGCAGTATACAGTTCCAGTACCTGCAGCGCTTGAGAAGGTTAGAAATGGTGAGAATCCTGAACTAACCACAAGAGAAAAACATACAAGAGAATGCTATGTTGTACTTGAAGATGGTGCAGATGCTGAGGCGGTAAGACAGGCAATAGTAACAATGCCTAACTATTTTGCAGATTATGATACAACAGTAAACTTTATTTCAGAAGAAGAACTTAAGGCTAATCACAGCGGTATTCCACATGGTGGACAGGTTATCAGAACAGGCGCTACTGGCTGGAATAATGAGAACAAGCATGTAATTGAATACAGCCTTAAACTTGATTCCAATCCTGAATTTACTTCAAGCGTACTTATTGCTTATGCAAGAGCAGCAGTTAAGTTATCAGCTGAAGGACAGACAGGATGTAAGACAGTATTTGACATCGCTCCTAAGTATCTTATGGATATTTCTGAAGCAGACATGAGAGCACACTTATTATAAGGTGCCTGGAGGTAGGATATGAATCTACCGGGAATAATAATATTCTGGATACTCCAGTGGACATGGGGACTATTGCAGAACATAGTTGGTTTTATAATCTTCTTATTCTGCATTAAAGACAAACACATGATGTATAACGGCTGCGTCGTAACATCATGGAAGATGAGAGACTCCATGTCCATGGGGATGTTCCTTTTTATAACACAGGTAGTAAAGGGTGATATTAAAGATCCGGAAAGCTACCCGCATAAAGTAATGGTTCATGAATTTGGACATGCCATGCAGTCCATTTTGTTAGGACCTTTGTATTTCTTTATAATATCCATTCCATCAAGCGTATGGTGTAATGTTCCATATTTTAAGAATATGAGAAAAAATAAGAAGGTTTCTTATTATACTTTTTATCCAGAGAAATGGGCTAATGCCTGGGGAGAAAAAGTTAGTAAGCAAAAGGCGGTACATTAATGTATAACGATTTATTTTCGATAGGTAAAATTACAATTCATTCATATGGCGTATTGATTGCCCTTGGCTATGTTACGGCAATTCTTATCTGTTATTTCAGGGCAAAAAAGAGAGATCTTGATCCGGAAGTAATACTGGACATTGCTCTTATTGCAATATTTGGAGGACTTGGCGGAGGTAAGCTGCTTTATATCATTGTTGAATGGAAACGCTTTATCGAAAAGCCGCTTGCCCTTTTGGGTGGTGACGGTTTCGTGGTATATGGCGGAATCATCGTTGCTGCTGTATGCGCTGTTATATATTGCAAGATCAAAAAGACTGATTTTCTTACATATTTTGATCTGGTTATGCCGGCAGTTAGTGTGGCTCAGGCTATCGGAAGACTTGGCTGTTTCTTTGCAGGCTGCTGCTACGGAGCTCCTACAGATTCAAGAATCGGCGTTGTATTCCCGGCAGGAAGTCTGGCTCCGGCCGGAATACGTCTTTGGCCAACACAGTTATTCTCATCTGGCGGTGACTTAATTATAGCGGCGATTCTATTCGCAGTATCTACAAGAAAAACCAAAAAGGGTACTGTTGGAAGTCTCTATCTGGTTTTATATGGTATAGGAAGATTCATTGTTGAATTCTTCAGAGCCGATTCAAGAGGAACGGTGGGACAGCTTTCTACATCCCAGTTCATTTCAATATTTATATTTGCCATCGGTGCAATTTTATTAATCTACTTCAATTTCCTTTCTAATAAAGATAAGGATGGAAATAAAGAAGGAAAGAGTGGCAAGGATAAAAAAAGAAAAGAGGCTGCAAAATAGTGAATTATAAACAGGCAAATGAAATAGCCAACTGGATATTAATTGCATCCATCGTATCCTGCGGTGGTGTATTTTTCACAACAGGGGTTGTAGCCCTTGTACTTTTGGGAATTGCAGTATTACTGATTCTGACTTCAATATTTATAAGAATTAAGTATTCAAGATGCCCGCACTGCAAGAAGAGACTGCACCTTGGATTCAGGATGGAACCTGATAAGTGCCCTTACTGCAGAGGGGTTTTAATTGAAAAAGACGATAAGAGATAGGCTGACTGCCATTCAAGGCTTACTGAAGAATGACAGAAAGCCTTTTTTTATAAAAATTTTATAGATTATATGGAATAAATGACCTGTTTTATGTATAATGGGATAAGATGAGGGCAGAATGTGTATGCCCAAAAAGGAGATGTTTGATATGGAATACTCTGAATTAAGTAAAATGTGCCTTAACTGCATGCATATGAGTAAAGAGGACGAATTCTGTCCTGTATGCGGTAAGCCTAAAAGAGTAACAAGAAGCTATGAGAAGGCTTTGGAACCGGGTACTATACTTAATAACAAGATATTAATTGGTAATATTCTTGGTATGGGTAACTTTGGTATTACCTATATCGGATTTGATATGTTATTGGAGTATAAAGTAGCTGTTAAGGAATTCTTCCCGGATGAAATGGTAGAAAGAGAACCGGATGGCTCATTAAGAGTATCTGATGATACCACAGAGGAAGAATATAATGAAGAACTCAGGGCATATCAGAGAGAAGCAAGAACTCTGGCTCAGTTCTCCAAGTATCCTGGTATTGTTTCAATTAAGGAATTATTCTATCAGAATAATACAGGATATATGGTTATGGAGTACTTAGAGGGTGGTACTCTTAGAAGGTTTATTGATAATAACGGTGGTAAACTTCCTGTAGATAAAGCATTATCTCTTATGGAACCTGTTATTTCTTCCATGCAGGAGATTCATAAGAGTGGTCTGATTCATAGAGATATCAGTCCTGAGAATATCATGCTTGATAATGATGGAAGTATTAAGGTTATTGACTTTGGTGCTACCAAGAAGCTCAGCAACAGAACCGCGCAGGTTTATTTCGGCAAGTTCGGTTATGCTCCACTTGAGCAGATGCTTGGTGAAGGTCAGGGACCTTGGACAGATGTTTACGGTATCTGTGCAACACTTTACTGTATGATTACAGGTGATATCCCAACTGATGCTTTCCAGAGAAGTCAGGGCGAGGATATTGTTCCTTTGACAGATTATGATATTGATATTCCAAACCGTGTTATTAAGGCTATCCATAAGGGTATGAGTATGGAATGCCAGGACAGACAGCAGGATATGGAGCAGCTTCATAAAGATCTTTACGGCGTAAGAGCTGACAGCGTTCAGAAGACAACTGAGCCGGAGATGATTTTCCCAGAGGGTGATTCATCAATGCTTTATGACAGAGCAAACAAGAGAATCTGGTTTGGTAAATATCCAATGAACGAGGTTGTTGGACCGGCTTTAACAACTGATATTCTTTATGCGAATTATGATCTCAATGACTGTGCAACAGTTAATGGCAGCAGATATAAGAGATTCCAGGCAGCCAATGCCCTTATGACAAGAGAATATCGTAATGCCAACAGACAGAGATTCAAAGATGAAAGAAAAATGTACAGAATCTTTGAATTTACAGAGATTCCTTGGGTTATCCTTTCACACAGCGGAAATCAGATGATAATTCAGTCTGAATATACTCTTGATTATCAGCTTTTTGATGAGAAAGACTATATGGATATGAGTGAAAGAGAAGTATCCAAGATTAGAACAGGTATTACCTGGGAAACAAGTAAAATCAGAGAGTGGCTTAACAGAGATTTCTTCCAGACTGCATTCACCAAGGAAGAGCAGGAGAGAATTCTCATTAAGGAAGTTAAGACTCCTATCTCATCATTTACAGATATAGTTACATATGACAGAGTATTCCTTCCGTCTGTAGAAGAGATTAACAATGGTTTCGATACCAATGCTCTTCGTACCAACAATCTTCAGAGCGTTGCAGACAGAAGTGCACATTCACTTATATCACAATATGCAGCAGCACTTAAGGTGGACGATACCTTCCCTAACGGCTATGCCCTTAGAACCAGAGGTACCATTAATGCTGAGACCAAGTCCTTCACCTATGGCGAGAACTGTGATGGTCAGTGCATCCAGGGTGGCAGACTGTGCCAGTGGAAATTAGGTATTCCAATGGGTATCAGACCTATTATTCTGGTTGATATCAGGGATATATATGAGGTTTAGGAGAAAAAGATGAGCACCTATGTAATTAGCGATATACATGGACAATATAAGTCTTTTAAAAAGATGCTTAAGCTTATCTCTTTCGGTAACGACGATACCTTATATCTTCTTGGAGATGTAATAGACAGAGGAGATGAAGGCATTAAAGTTTTAACGGAAGCCATGAAGATGCCAAATGTGCATTTATTCTTAGGCAACCACGAACTTCTTATGCTGGACGCTCTTAAGAATATTGAAGAGAATAAAAGAGGCGACCGTAAGGACTTTGATGACATGGACTTGTGGCTTGACCCTTATAATGGCGGAGAAAGCACTTTTGAAGCCTACAAGACTCTTCAGCCAAAGCAGAAGAAGGAAATCCTTACATATCTTGAGAACAGCATTGTGGTTAAGAAGATAAAGATTGGCCGCAAGAAATATCACTTATCCCACGCTTATGTTCTTCCTTATGATTTCGAGGACGAACTCAGATACAAGGACGTACCTTATAAGGAAAAATGGGATGTAGTATGGCAGAGTATCTTTGAACTGTCTCCTAATGAGAGCCCGACGGAGATTTTTCCAAATAAGAAGTTTACTTATATTTTGGGACATACTTTCACTCAGAGACTGGACTGCATGGACAGTGACGGACGCGGAGTAGTTTATTATAACAAGAACTTCAAGGGATACAGAATCTACAACATTGACTGCGGTATGGCGCTTCATAATAAATCCAGTCAGTTAGCCTGCATCAGACTTGAAGATGAGAAGATTTTCTACGTTCCGCTTTATAAAGATATTAAAAATTTATAAAAAGCTTAGCCTGCGTGTATTCGCAGGCTTTTTTAGTTGCATCTTTTGTTGACACAAATCGCGTAAAATGGCATAATTAAAGGTGTGTTACAGGTATGGGGGTACCGATGAAATACTTTTTGGGGGTATAATCTTTAATGAAACAGTCTTATATCAAAAGTGATTCCGGAAATCTTAAGGAGGTCCTTAGGAATGTGTCTAATCCGGACGCTCTTATAATGATATCCAACAGTGATCAATTTAATGAACATGTAGATATACTTAAGAAGACTTTTCCTAATGTTCCAAGTATTGCCGGCGTAGGTCATTTCTATGGTAAGACAATCAGAGAAGGCGGCGTTGGACTTATGGTTTTGCAGGGTGTTGATGCAGTGGCAGGTCTTATGACTCACGCCAAGGATATGCCGGTTCACGACATAGATACACTTCTTAAGAATATGTCGAAGATTGGCGCTAACGCTGCAAATACAGTATGCATCGATATCTGTACAGGCAATGACGCCGTGGTTTTAACCACAATGAGCAGCGCTCTTAATAAAGCGGGAGTTTCTCTTATCGGCGGAACATCCATGGATGCAAAGGTTTCAGCCAATGGCGAGATTAATGATGATGCCGATGCCTATATTTTGATTAAGAATAAAGGCGGCAGGGTTAAGGTTTATAAGGAGAATATTTACAGACCTCTTGATGATGAAACCTTCGTTGCCAGCGAAACCAACAAGGCGGAATATTATGTAGGTAAGCTTAACGGCAGACCGGCACTTGATGTATATAAAGAGCACCTTGGAGTTGGTGATGATGCAATGGCTACCCAGACCTTCACTAACCCTCTGGGCAAAATCACCGGCGACGATATTCGAATCATATCCATTAGAGAAGTCGTAGGAAATGGTATGAGCTTCTACAGACAGGTTAATGATTCAGATATCCTTTGCTTTTTGGATATTAAGGATTATAAGGCAATTGTTAAACAGACAGTCAGTGAGATTAAGTCAGATTTCTCACATGTGTCAGGCGTAATATCTGTTAACTGTGCATTCAGACATATATTATTTACACAGAATAATTTCATGGATCAGTATCTTGATATCATGTCTGATTTGGGAAGTCACTGTGGCTTCGTTGGTAATGGCGAACATTTCAATGATCAGTTTATAAATCAGTCCATGTCATGCGTGGTATTTGAATAGGAGGGTACATATGGCTTTTGGCAAGAAAAAAGTAATCGTAAGTCAGAGCGGGGGAAGTATTAGAGGAAAAAATAATGACTATACGCCTATTCTTCATGTGGCAGACAGTATCAAGGAGTATCAGGGCGAACTGGTTACAAAGGAAGTTGCAACCATTAATGAACTTAAGAATATAAGCGAGTCTTTTGACGATGTACTGGGAAGAGACAATGAACTTAAGACTCAGATGGATAAGTTTAGTAATTCACTTGAAGAACTTATTTCTTCATCAGATCAGATTAATGTTGTAAAAACTGATATTGCTGAAAGCGTAAGTATTGCGCAGGAAAAACTTGATGAATTAAATGCAAGTTCAGAAGAACTTAAGACACGTATAGATGATATTGAAAATGTATTTAAGTCTCTTCAGGATTCAGTAGATTCCATTTCAAGAAGCATGGTACAGATTGTATCCATTGCAAACCAGACCAACATGCTTGCCCTGAATGCTTCAATTGAGGCTGCAAGAGCAGGTGAACAGGGTAAAGGTTTTGCGGTAGTTGCTGAGCAGGTTAAGGATCTTGCCGGACAGATTAAAGGCCTTGTTGCATCTGTTGAAACCAGTATCAAGGAAGTTAATGCAGGTACAGAGAATCTTAATAATAATATTTCCGTAACCAATGGGGTTATTGAGAATAATGTAATTAAGGTTCAGGAAGCAACCGAGTCCTTCGAGAAGATTAATGCAGCATCCAGGAAAACAGATATTGTACAGAATAATATCAGAGAGACTGCAGTGGCTGCAAAGAATGACCTGGCAGTAGTTAATGATGAGTTCAAAGACATTGAGCGTAAATATGGCGATGTTAAGAAATATATAGAAAAAGCCAATAGTCTTGGCACAACAAAGAGCGTTTTGTTTGAGAATATCGATAATATGATTTCCCAGATTGAACCTCTTATTAAAAGTATGGAATAGAGGATGGAGCTATGAAAAAGTTATCATTTAAAAATGCATTAATGCTTTTTGCAATCCTTCCGCTTATACTGGCGGTTATGACCCTGGCAGTACTTTCAATCTTCTATATGAAGTCCAGTCTTGAAAAAAGAGTAAAACAGACGCTTCGCATTGCAGCCCTTGACCTGGCTGAGTATTATGCATATGACCTGGCTACTGGAACTGGCCTGGAAGAAGACGGATGGGTTAAGTATGAGCCGGATTTTCTGGATCACCTTAAGGAAGCAGATGTTGAACTGACACTTTTTAAGGGCGATACAAGATTCTGCACATCTATCCTGGATGACAACGGTGATAGAATTGAGGGAACCAAAGCAGCTGATGATGTAATTGAAACGGTTCTTAAAGACGGCGATGAATTCTTCTCGGAAGATATTGTAATTAATGGCATTGATTATTATGTTTATTATGTTCCTCTTTTTGGTCCTGATGGCAAACCGGTTGGTATGGCTTTTGCCGGTGAAAGATGTCAGTTGGTAAATAAGAATCTTAATAATATGATGATTGTCGTATCAAGTATATCCGTAATACTTATTGTATTTGTCAGCGCTTTCAGCATTATTATGGCTGGCAAAATCGCCAAGCCGATCAAACTCAGTTCCAATGCCCTTGCCAAGATTGCCAATGGTAACCTTGCAACAGACACAAGAATTCATTCAGGCATTAGAGAAACCGGCGACCTCATTATGAGTCTTAATGTTCTTAAGAAAAAACTTAATGACATAATAGGAAATATCAGGGAAGTCAGCGTACAGTTAAATGAAGATTCCAATAATGTTAACTCTCTTTCAGTATCTTCAGCAGAGAGTTCAAATCAGATTTCATCTGCAATGGAAGACCTGGCTAATGCTGCAACCCACATGACTCAGAATGTGGAAGATATCAATATGCAGGTTACTCATATGAATAATACCATTGACGTATTGTCTGACAGCTCCAATACACTGGCTGTATCATCAGATAATATCCAGAAAGCCAATGGTGATGCGGCTGAATATATTAACAGAGTTTCCAAGTCTTCAGAACAGAGTGTTGAAGCAGTTAATGATATTACAAAACAGATTACAGAAACCAACGCATCCATTGCCAAGATTAAGGATGCTGTGGAAATTATTACATCAATTGCCAACCAGACCAATCTTCTTTCACTTAATGCTTCAATTGAGGCGGCAAGAGCAGGAGAGGCAGGCAAGGGTTTTGCAGTTGTTGCTGCTGAGATTGGTAACCTGTCAGCACAGTCCAACAGTTCTGCAACAGAGATTAAGAATACTGTTGAAGAGATTGTTGAGAAGTCTGAACAGTCGGTTGTTCTTTCAAAGAGAGTATCAAGTCTTATTGAAGAAGAGCAGAAATATATCAGTGATACATTAAATAAGTTTAATATTCTTAATAATGAAATCAGTGATTCATTAGAGAAGATTAATCTTGTTTCCGAGAATACAAAGGCTCTTGAAGAAATTAAAGAGAATATCACAAGAGCAGTTCAGGAACTCAGCGCCATCTCTGAAGAGAATGCTGCATCCAATGAGGAAGTAAGCGCATCAGTTACAGGCATTGCAGATTCCATTGAACAGATTAAGGACAGCTCTGATGTAACAAAGAGTAATGCCAATAACTTGGTTGATGTAATCGGTTATTTTAAATAATAGGAAAGAAATTATAAAAGACAGGGAGGCACCTTAAATAAAGGTGCCTTCTTAACTTATGGGATTTGTATGAAAGATAAGAAGACTTATTATGTTGAAGGTATAGAGGTTGACATAATTCCTTGCAAGCGTAAAAGCTACGGCTTAAGAATCTCGGAAGATCTGAAGGTTTCTGTCAGATTTCCTTATTACAGGTCTTATGCATCTGCCTGCAAATTCGCGGATGAGCAAAAAGAATGGATAGTAAAACACTATGAGAAGATGAGGCTTAAGGCGAAGGAATATGAAGAGAATAAGGAAGAACCCTATACTGATGAAGATATTAAATGGATGACGGGGGAAGCTAAAAAGATAATCCCTGACCTGGTTTCTAAATATGCCGATTTAATGGGAGTTACCTTTGGAAGAATAACCATAAGGCATCAAAAGAGCCGCTGGGGCAGCTGCTCAGCCAAGGGAAATCTTAACTTTAACTGCCTTCTTATGCTGACGCCACCTGAGTGTGTTGAATATGTGGTAGTGCATGAACTGTGCCACAGAAAATATATGAACCATTCCAGGGCTTTCTGGGCAGAGGTGGCCAAATACCAGCCTGATTACAGAAAGAATGAAGAATGGCTCAAAACTAAAGGCAAATATATAATTGATGCTTTGGACTAGCTTACTGCCAGCCTCCGTCCATGGTAATGACCTGACCTGTAAGATAGGAAGGTGAAGAAATGATATGGTATGTAAGTTCTGCAACTTCCATAGTAGTGCCGGCTCTTCCCATAGGGATTTCTTCATATAGATTATTTAACTCATCTTTGGAAAGATGGTTATTCATCTTTGTATCGATTAAACCAGGGGCTATGGCATTAACGCTGATGCCTGACGGGGCAACTTCCTTAGCCAGTGCTTTTACAAAGCCGTTTAAGCCTGCTTTGGAGGCAGAATAGGCAACTTCCATGGAAGCCCCTGTATTACCCCATACGGATGAAATAAAGAGCATTCGACCATTACCCTTGGCTATCATCTTAGGAAGAAAGGCTTTGCTTAAGTTAAAACAGGAAGTTAAATTGACAGATATTATCCTGTTCCATTCATCAGGAGTCATATCCTGAATAAGACCTATGTGGGATATGCCTGCTGCATGAACAATAATATCTATGTCAAAATTAGCCAGCCTTTCAGATACTGCCTGATAATCAGAAAGGTCACACTTAATGACGGTATACTGGCAGGTTGGAACTTCAGCTGAAATTCTGAAGATAAGATCAGTTGCGGCTGCCGAATTACTGAAACACGTAAGAATTAAATTATAGCCTTCCCTGGCCAGTTTAAGGGCTATGGCTCTTCCTATGTCTCCGCTTGCTCCAGTTAATAAAACCCAGCTCATATTCTACCTCACTTCTGTTGACCTTAAATGTCTTAATTGTTATGATGTAATAGTGCGTGAATGAATTCATTCACCAAGTATTATTATAGAATATTATACGAAAATATGGCAAGAATTTTAGCTTTTTGAAAGGAGTTATATATTATGAAGGATTTAGTTATTATTGGAGCAGGACCTGCCGGTCTTTCAGCGGGAATCTACGCTCAGAGGGCAGGACTTGATGCAATACTCCTGGAGAAGGATTATATTGCAGGAGGTCAGGTCGTAAATACATATGAAGTTGCCAATTATCCGGGACTTAACGGAATATCGGGCGCTGATCTTTCTGAGAAATTTGAAGAGCATTTTAAGGCGCTTGGCGGGGTAAGTGTTACGGACGAAGTTGTTTCAATAGAAGAAAATGACGGTAATTACAAGGTAGTCTGTGAGAATGAAACCTATGATACAAAGGGCGTAATCTTAGCGCTTGGTGCAACACATGCTCATCTTGGATGTAAGGGAGAGGAAGAATTCGCCGGAATGGGCGTATCTTACTGTGCAACCTGTGACGGTGCTTTTTTCAGAGACAAGGATGTTGCAGTAGTAGGTGGCGGTGATGTTGCAGTTGAGGATGCGATTTTCTTAGCGAGAATCTGCCGTAAGGTTTATATCATTCACAGAAGGGATGAGTTCAGGGCAGTGGCTTCACTTGTTAATGAACTTAAGTCCTATGAGAATGTTGAATTCGTATATGACAGCGTGGTTACGGAAATTCAGGGAGATAACAAGGTAAGCGCAGTAGTTGTTAATAATAAGAAGACTGGCGAGAATAAGACAATTGAAGTAAGCGGCGTCTTCATCGCAGTTGGTATCATTCCTACATCAGATAAGTTCCAGGCCTTCGTTGAGACAGATGAGAAGGGTTATATTGTGGCAGGAGAGGACTGCAGAACAAGTAAGGAAAGAATCTATGCCTGCGGCGATGTAAGAGGAAAGCAGCTTAGACAGATCATTACGGCAGCAGCTGATGGTGCCAATGCCATAACAAGTTTCAGTGCAGACATAAATAAGTAAGAGTAGTGCAAAATAAAGCCCGAAGAGATTTGTGGATATGTTAATTTTTTAACAGATTATGTAAATCTTTTTGGGCTTTTTATGTGAACTAAGTGTTGACAAAATGTGCATAAAATGATATTCTAAACAGGAAATGTAACAAAATCGTAACATTTTACAGAGAAACTAAATAGCGCTAAATGCTGTAGTTAAAAGGAGTTAACGGGGTATGGTGGTTTGGCATTTAGGGTTTAGCGGACGTAAAATGTAAAAATTATGTTTGAAGGTATTTTGGAAAATTTTATTATGAGACGTACTAAATTATTAACAGGTTGTGCTTTAATAGCAGTAGCAACGTTAATCGTTAGTTTAAATTTGAATTCAATGGAAGTTAAGGCTGGTTCCTTAGGTAAGATGATGCCGGCAGCAGGTGCAGCAGTTGTACTTGGCGAAGGCGGTTCTTATGACGTAGTTGAGGCAGAGATTGCTGAAGAAGCTAAAGAATATAAGCTTAGCGTGGGAGCAGAGGTAACTACCAATCTTGAGAATATCATTGTTGATTCAACAGTTATCAGTTCAACTAATTTACCTGCTACCATAGTTGGTGATGCAACAAGCCAGGTAGCAACTGCAGTATCCACTCCTGTAGAGAATACAGAGAGTGTAAGTGCTGTTCCTGAAGGAAGCGCAGTTTTGGCTGAGGCACCTGTTCAGGCTACAGAAACAGTTCCGGCTGCACAGGAAACAGTTCCGGTGGGGATTTATACAGCTCCATTGGTTGGAACTGAAAGCTCTACAGCAGATGTAGCAAGCGTTGTTGAATCAGGAATTACAGCAGACAGCGTATCAGTATTAAATGATGCAGCCAGCCAGGTTGAAGAGCCAACATCATTAGTTCTTTCAGTAGGCAGCGCAGCAGATACAGATGTGGTTGTTGAGCAAAAAGAAGTTGCGCAGACAACAGCTGAGGAAGAAGAAGACATCACCAATTATTTCACAAACCTTGTTATCGCTCAGGTTAACAACTATGTTAATGTAAGAGCAGAGAACAATACAGAGAGTGAAGTTGTTGGTAAGTTATATGATAAGTCAGTAGGCGACCTTCTTGAAGAGAAGGACGGCTGGTATAAGATTACATCCGGTAATGTTACAGGTTATGTCAGCGCAGATTACTGTGTTACCGGTGAAGAAGCTGCAGCAATGGTTGATGAAGTAGGAACCAGAATTGCTACAGTTAATACAACAACACTTAAGGTTCGTCAGGATCCTTCAACGGATTCTCCGGTACTTGGTCTTGTACCAATCGCAGAAGAACTTGTTGTTACCGAAGAATTAGATGGATGGGTTAAGGTTTCCATTGAAGAAGGTGACGGATATGTTTCTGATGAATATGTTGATTTAAGAACAGATTTCGTACATGCTGAATCAAAAGAAGAAGAGGAAGCAAGACTTGCAGCTGAAGAGGCAGCAAGACAGGCAGCTCGTAAGGCAGCAGCCGCTGCAGCCGCAGCCAAGAAGCCAAGTTCTTCAGGTTCAGGTTCAACTACATATGCAGTATCAGGCGGAAGCGAAATGGGTCAGGAAGTTGCCAACTACGCACTTCAGTTCGTTGGTAACCCGTATGTATATGGCGGATCAAGCTTAACAAATGGTACAGACTGTTCAGGTTTCGTAATGAGTGTATATGCTAACTTCGGTGTAAGCTTACCTCACTCATCAACATCTGACAGATCACAGGGTGCAGCAGTCGATGGACTTGCTAATGCACAGCCTGGTGACATCGTATGTTACTCAGGTCACGTAGCACTCTACATTGGTAACAACCAGATAGTACATGCTTCTACAAGCAAGACAGGTATCATCGTATCACAGGCTGATTACAAGTCAGTACTTGCAGTAAGAAGAATCTTCTAATCAGATTAAAAATCTATATTTACAAATATGCCCCGGGAGATAATCCCGGGGTTTTTGATTTTTCACATGTCTGTTTATTCTGCATTTTTAACCGATTAAACACCATAAATAACCACATAGACAAAAGCTATTGATACTGCGTTTCCTTCTTTGTAAAATACCAGGGTATTATTACAAATCGATGTAAAACGGAGGAAATGATATGAAAAAATTTATCCAGAAATCTGCAATGAGTCTGGCACTTGTAGTTTTATTTGGTTCAGCCATGCTGGTAATGACCGGTTGCGATATTTTTAACTGCAAGGGGCGAGAAGAAGATGAAAAAATACTGATGTCTTTAGGCGGACAACCTGGGGAAAGTACAATGTTAGATGGTACTGAAAGTGCAGGTCAGGAAGCAAAGGAAGAAACAGGCGCTGCTGAAACTCCTAAGGAAGAGAATTCAGCTGAGGCTTCTGAATCTCCTTCAGGTGAAAGCGTTAAGATTGAAAGTGCTACATATGTAGGTGGTGAAGGTGCAGATGCTATGTATGAAATAGTAATGGTTGTTTCGCCGGAACTTGTTAAGAAAGGTTTTAACGTTGGCGATGTCTTTGCAACATTATCAGGTGCTCCAACTCTGAATAATTGGGATGGAATTATGACATATGACCCATCCATGGGCAAAGAGGAAGATTTGCCTGATGGCGGAAAGAGAATAACATGGAAAACATCTTTATATTTCACAGGAAGTGCACCAAATGCCGGAGATCCGGTAACACTTGGTGTTAATGCTGCAGGTCAGGATGAGAATGGCGAATGGAGTGAAACAGAAATTACAGGAACCCTTCAGGTTAAATGGGCTGAATAAATATGCTGCCACAGATAACTATTTTTAATTATCAGGTGTCGTCTTATTCGCTGTGCGCCATTGCTGGAATTGCCGCTGTTGTATTCTTTAACAGCTTCAGAATGGAGAAGTACAAAATAAGCTTTAAGGAACTGATATTGTATTATGTCTTTGGCTTTGTATTTCTACTCATTTTTGCCAAAATACTGTATGTAGTGGGTATTATCCCTGAAGATGGACTATCTTTTAAAATAATTTGGGATAACCTGATTAACGGTGGAATAGTATTTTATGGCGGTGTAATCGGCGCGTTATTTGGGATTATATTATGCGCTAAAATACTAAAGGCTGATATAAGGGAAAAACTGGATTTCTTTGCTCCCTGCATACCATTATTTCATGTTTTTGCAAGAATGGGATGTGCATTGTCAGGATGCTGTTATGGTATTGAATCAACATTCGGTATTCATAATCATAAGTTTCCGGGGGCTACTTTATGGCCATTTCAGCCGGTGGAAAGTATATGTAACCTGATAATATTCTTGGGGTTAATTATTTATACAAAGG
This sequence comes from uncultured Lachnospiraceae bacterium, assembly GCA_902789665.1. Classification (GTDB taxonomy): domain Bacteria; phylum Bacillota; class Clostridia; order Lachnospirales; family Lachnospiraceae; genus UBA3766. Next base: position 342,812 of record CADAOY010000002.1, read on the forward strand.
TACGTTCTTCAAACAAATACTGTCTGGAAATCTACCTGGTAAGTTATGGAATATGCAGATTTGTTCTGGAATTCTTCAGAGGAGATACGGTACGTGGTGTATGGGCAGACGGACTGTCCACATCCCAGCATATTGCCATTATTTTAGTGCTTTGTGTAATAGTTGAAATAATAATTATTCGTTTGAATAAAGGAGGAAAAACATGAATGATGAATCTTCACGAAACAGAATATTAAAAAGGGGTCTGCTTGTTTTGGGAGGTTTTGCGTTAGCCGGAGCTGCAGTTGCCGGAGGAATAACTGCATCTCATATGATTAAACAAGGCAGACAGGAAAAAGTGGAAATTGCAGAAGTATCTACGGTTAGTGAACTTTCTGAGGAAGAAGAAAGCGAGGAGTATTCAAGTATAACAGAGCCTATTATTGCAAATCCTGACAATCCGGAGGCTAACGTTAATGAAAATCAAACAGCTATTGTATTATCCGAATTTGATCAGATGCGTACAGCATTGCTTGAAGAAGGTGGAATTGATCTTCCTGAAAATCCGGATGCAGTAGTAACTGAATTTTTCCATGAGACTTTTGATGAAGGCGATACTGTTGTGGGCGGACGTTTTGCAGTAGGTGATGATTATGTAGGCCGGATGCAGAGCGCAATTACAGCTGTTATGGGCGATCCTGTTCAGGAAGAGGAAAATGATGGTTTTCAGTTTACAGTATGGAGCCAGCCGACAGACAAAGAAAATGTTGTTAACGAATGCGTGCTTGATGTGACTCCTGAAGGTGAAACCAGTATTAAGTACCATAAGGATTTGGATATGAATTATTAATAAGCTTTGCTATAGGAAAAGTGTATAACCTGGCATAAAAAAATAGGATAATGACAAATTATGTATACTTATCCACCAAGTTATGCACATTATAACCCACTTTTGACCAATATGGTTATTATTTATGACAACAAAGGGACGCTATGTGTCCCTTTTTTTGTGGACATTAAATTGATAATTTGGTAGAGTTAAAAGATAAGAAAGGCGAAGGGCTTCAGATGGTAAAATCAGCCGCGGTACGCTTAAAGCGTATTGAGCCATGGACAAGGAGATGAATAAATGAAACATATTGATTTTAAGCCACAGGGCGTTTGCTCTATGAAGATTGAATTTGACGTAGATGATGATAACAAACTTCACAACGTTGCTTTTATGGGCGGATGTAATGGTAATTTAAAGGCTATTGGCAGACTTGTTGAAGGAAAAGATGCTTCTGAAATAGCAGAAATTCTTAAAGGCAATCAGTGCGGATTTAAAGGCACATCATGTGCAGACCAGTTTGCGAAAGCGATTATGGAGAATGTTTAATGGCAGCAGAAGCAAATACGGAAAAAGTAAATAAAACCAAAAAGAAATGGTGGATACCGGTTTTAATTATATATCTGGTTCTTGTTAATCTGGTACTGGTTATCTCACTGGGGCTTAATATATATCTGGCTGCGCCTAAGTTTAAGGCAAAGATAGAAGAGATTAAGGCTGAAAAAGAGGCCGAAGCAGTAGTTGAGGCTGCTCAGAACGGAGAGGTATACGATTATACTATAGCTGGTGAAATAATCGGCAAGAGTTCATCAGATGTAGGAGAATGGCTGGCTAAATATTACGGCTCATATACAATTACTCAGGAGACGCCGGATTACAGCGCTGAATACTGGACAATAGAATTTGATGAAAGGCAGCCATCCGTAGAAGTTGAAGGCTGCATTATGCCGGTTGATTATTTAAGCATTGATTTAAATTCCGATGGAACCGTGAGAAATGTAGGCTTTGAAACCTATGCCCAGAATGAAGATGCATTCGTGAAATACAGAAAGTCCTTCGTGAAGAAACTGGGTGATCCGGACTACTCAAGTTATACGAATGATGAGTATATGCTATTTGATTACTGTACCTGGGAACGTTTTGATGGCACATATACTTTGTTTATCTCAAGACTGGTTAATGCCCAGGAGGCACATATGGGATTTAGCATATGTAGTGATGTTGGCGGATTTTAGGTAAAATTAATGATGGTTTACATAATGCAAAAGCCCCGAAATGGCGTATTTTCGGGGTTTTTTACGTATTAAAATCATATGAGTTTTTATTGTTAAATGGTGCCGAAATATGATATAATTGATTCGTAGTAAAAACCTGAGGGGGTGATAGTTATGGAATTTATTATCGTAGGCAAGAATATTGATGTTACACCAGGTCTTAGGGGAGCAGTTGAAGACAAGCTTTCCAAGTTGGACAAGTATTTTTCCGATGATACCAAGATTCACGTTACTTTGAGCGTAGAGAAGGAGAGACAGAAAATCGAAGTAACAATTCCTGTTAAGGGCAATATAATTCGTTCTGAGCAGGTAAGCAACGATATGTACGTATCTATCGATCTTGTTGAAGAGATTATTGAGCGTCAGCTTAAGAAGTATAAAAACAAGATTATTGAGCGTAAGCAGAATGCTGACTCTTTCAAGCAGGATTATATTGATAAAGAGTTCGCTGATGAAGATGAAATCAAGATTATCCGTAACAAGACATTTGATGTTAAGCCAATGTATCCTGAAGATGCATGCGTTCAGATGGAATTATTAGGACATGATTTCTTCGCTTTCAACAATGCAGAGAATAATAAGATCTGTGTTGTATACAAGAGAAAAGGTAATACATATGGACTTATAGAGCCAGAAGCTTAAGGGGATTAAGGACATATTATTATAATAGGCAGATGTCAAAAGGAGGAAAATCGAAAAATGGGTTTAATTAAAAGCAGTCTGCAGCAGATTGGTCAAGCAGCTGATAACATGGCAAAGGGAATTATTAACAATGCTCTTCAGACAGCAGGTGGCGTTATCAATGATAACTTATACCTTGAGTACTTCATCTGTGATGCATTCCAGGATAATGTACTTGCAGTAAAGGGTGAGAAGAGAGATAAGAAGGGTCACAACAAAGGAAATGACAATATCATTTCAAACGGTTCCATGATCGTTGTAAATGCCGGTCAGTGTGCTATCGTAGTTGATAATGGTCAGATCGCAGAACTTTGTGCTGAACCTGGTGAATATATTTACAGTGCTTCAACAGAGCCATCACTTTTCTATGGCAACCTTGGAGACAACATCAAAGCATCTTTCGCTCAGTTTGGTAAGCGTTTCGCATTTGGCGGTGAGCTTCCAAAGGATCAGAGAGTATACTATATCAACATTAAAGAAGTTCGTCAGAACCTTTGGGGAACAAGTAATCCGATTCCTTTCTTTATTTCTGATCAGGTATCAGGATTCCAGGGCGACATCAACCTGATGGCAAACGGTGAATATTCATTCAAGATTAGCGATCCTATCAGATTCTATACAAATATTGCTACAAACTTTAATGACAGATATACAAAGGATGATCTTAAGTCAATCATGAGATCAGACTTCATGACAGCACTTCAGCCAGCACTTGGCGCTCTTTCAGATTACGGCGTAGGTATCAGATACAGTGCAATCACAACCAAGACTGATATCCTTGTTGAGAAACTTAATGAGCAGTTATCCAAGAAATGGGCTGAGCTTCGTGGTATCGTAGTAGTAGATGTTACATTTAACTCACTTAAGGCTACAGACGAAGATGAAGCAAGAATTAAGAAATTCCAGGATCAGGCTGTTTACACAAATGTCAATATGGCAGCTGCTCGTATGGTTGATGCTCAGGCTAACGCAATGGAAGCTGCAGCAGCTAACGAGTCCGCAGGTCCTATGATGGCATTCGCAGGAATGAATATGGCTCAGATGGCAGGTGGCGGTGCTAATTCAGCAGCTAACCTCTTCGCTATGGGTCAGCAGCAGCAACAGCAGCAGGCAGCTCCACAGATGGCAGCTCCTAGTCAGGCTCCTGGCTGGACATGTGCTAAATGTGGTAAGGGTGGCAACACCGGTAAGTTCTGTGCAGAATGTGGCGCTCCACAGCCAGCAGATGGTTGGACATGTTCATGTGGCGCTGTAAATAAGGGTAAGTTCTGTGCTGAATGTGGTAAGCAGAAACCTGCAGGCGCACCACTTTACAAATGTGATAAGTGTGGATGGGAACCGGAAGATCCAATGAATCCTCCTAAGTTCTGCCCTGAATGTGGTGATGTTTTCGATGAGAATGATGTTAAATAATTAAGAACTATCTGAAATCACATGTCACCTTAAAAAGTGGCATGTGATTTTCTTTGCGTTATGGAGGATACAAACATGGACGGAATGGATGCAACCAAATCCTCCACACTTAAAGAGACTGACAGAAAATGTCCTAAGTGTGCAGGTGTTATGGATTACGATCCGGAGACAGGTGGAACCGCCTGTCCATATTGTGGATATACAGAAGATATTAAAGTAGAAGATAATGATAAGGGTGCCCAGGAGCTTGATTTTGCCTCTGCAGAGAAGAAGGGCAACTGCGACTGGGGTGCAAAGAAGAAACAGATTATATGTAAGAGCTGCGGCGCTGAAACCATATATGATGCTTTGGAAGTTGCCAACGAGTGTCCTTACTGTGGTTCTAATCAGGTTATGGAAGCACAGGATGAAGATACGCTGGCTCCTAATGGTGTAGTTCCATTTAAGGTTACCAAAGATCAGGCTTCAGATAATTTCAAGAGATGGATAGGAAAGAAGTTCTTCTGTCCTAAACTTGCGAAGCAGTCGGCAAGACCTGATTCTTTCAAGGGAATCTATCTTCCATACTGGACATTTGATTCCAATACTCATTCATCTTATACTGCCAAATATGGTAAAGACAGAAGAGTTAAAAAAGGTGATCAGGAAACTACTGTTACAGACTGGTATAATACATCAGGATTTTACAATGACAGTTTCGATGATGTACTTGTAATCGCAACAAACAGACATAATACAGGAATGCTCAGAGGTATTGAGCCTTTCAATACAGCAGACAATAAGACATATAAGCCTGAATATGTTGCAGGCTTCCTTGCAGAGAGATATTCAATCGGTCTTGATGACGGATGGAAAACTGCTAAGAACCGTATTGATTCAAATCTTCGCAACAGCATTGAGAATAAGATAAGATCACAGACACAGGCTGATCATGTTAAAGACCTTTCTGTTAAGACAAGTTATAGGGATATTACTTACAAATATCTTATGCTTCCAATCTGGTGCTCAAGCTTTAAGTATAACAGCAAGGTATATCAGTTTGTTGTTAACGGTCAGACCGGTAAGGTTTACGGCAAGACACCTGTATCAGCAATCAAGGTTATCCTTGTTATTTTGGTAGTACTGATTGTACTGGCTATTTTGTATTTTGTATTTATGAATTCATAAATAATAAAAGTAATTAATTAGATATCCTGCCCTTATTAGGGGAGTAAGGGCGGGTATCTTGAGTTAGGAGGACATGTAATGAGCGCAGTTAATGAAATACCTTATAAGATTTATCTTGAAGAGAATGAGATGCCGGATAAGTGGTATAACGTAAGAGCGGATATGAAGAATAAACCGGCTCCACTTCTTAATCCTGGAACACTTAAACCAGTTACAGTAGAAGAGATTTCTGCAGTATTCTGTGAAGAGTTATCCAAGATGGAACTTGATGATACGACGGCTTATTTTGAAATTCCTGAAGAAATCAGAAATTTCTACAAAATGTATCGTCCATCACCACTTGTTAGAGCATATTGTTTGGAGAAGGCTCTCGATACACCGGCACATATTTATTATAAATTCGAAGGTAATAATACATCCGGAAGCCACAAGCTTAATTCAGCTATTGCTCAGGCTTATTATGCCAAGAAGCAGGGCTTAAAGGGTGTAACCACAGAAACAGGTGCAGGTCAGTGGGGAACAGCTCTTTCCATGGCTTGTTCATATTTCGGACTTGACTGTCAGGTATATATGGTTAAGGTATCATATGAGCAGAAGCCTTTCAGAAGAGAGGTTATGAGAACATATGGCGCTAATATTACACCATCTCCATCAATGACAACAGAAGTCGGACGTAAAATCAACGCCGAATTCCCTGGAACAAACGGAAGTCTTGGCTGTGCCATTTCTGAAGCTGTTGAAGCAGCTGTATCACAGGAAGGTTACAGATATGTACTTGGCTCTGTCTTATCTCAGGTACTTATTCATCAGAGCGTTATCGGTCTTGAGACCAAGACAGCACTTGATAAGTATGGCATAAAGGCAGACATCATTATCGGCTGCGCCGGTGGCGGTTCAAACCTTGGTGGTCTTATTTCTCCATTTGCAGGTGAGATGTTAAGAGGCGAGAATGATTACAGAATTATTGCTGTAGAGCCTGCATCATGCCCAAGCTTAACAAGAGGTAAATATGTATATGACTTCTGCGATACAGGTAAGGTTTGCCCACTTGCCAAGATGTATACACTTGGCAGCGGCTTCATGCCATCACCTAGCCATGCAGGCGGACTCAGATATCACGGCATGAGCTCAATCGTATCTCAGCTTTATGCTGACGGTCTTATTGAAGCTACATCTGTTGAACAGACAGAAGTATTCAAGAATGCAGTTCAGTTCGCAAGAACAGAAGGTATCCTTCCTGCACCGGAAAGCTCACATGCAATTACAGTTGCTATTCAGGAAGCTCTTAAGTGTAAGGAAACAGGAGAAGAGAAGAATATCGTATTCGGTCTTACAGGTACAGGCTACTTCGATATGTATGCATATCAGAGTTACCTTGATGGCACAATGAAGGATTACATTCCTACAGACGAAGACATTGCTAAGGCATTAGCTAATGTTCCTAAGGTAGATTAATTCTTTTAAGAATATGAGGTAGGGTTATGGCATTTAATTCAAAGAAGAAAAAATGTAAGGGTAAGTGCAAATGTAATTGCAATAAAGGTTTCTTTGCGGATATTCAAAAGGCTGTAAAGAAGAAGTTTAGAAAGAAAACTTATTTTGAACAGCTTGTTTCTGACATTAAGCGTCAGAGAAAGAAATCAAGAAAACTTACCAGAAAGTTCATTGCTCTTCCGGTTAAGAAGAAAGAACAGTTATACAAGAAACTCCTTAGAAATCCTAAGTTCTTAGAGATAGTTATTAACTGTATTACACTTGGTGTTGTATTCTTTATTTTCTACCGTAAAGCCAAGGATCCTGATTTTTTAAGTGATTTGTAAACTAATATGATTAAATATGGCCCACTCGAAAGAGTGGGCTTTTTGAATAAGGTTTTGTAGTTGACTATTTAGTCTATAGATTTTATAATGAAATTAGCTAGAAAACTGAAAGATAGATAAAAACTATTCGCCGGTTTGGTTTGCTAAAATAATAACGCCTATCTGGCCGGACAAGGGCGCTATTTTTGTTTATGTTTAATAATTAATATTAAAAATAGACTTGTTTTAAATATTAAAACAAGTCTATTTTTTTGTTGTAGGTGAAAAACAATAATAGAATAAAACTAAGCCTCTGATATATGTACATTTTTTTGTACAACTGTTTTGTTATTATTTGTTTACAAAATCAATTTGAAGATCAATTAGAGGAGGTGTTTAATATGAATGTATTTGAGAAAGTTATTGGTTATGATGACATTAAAGAAGAGTTATTAAAGATTGCAGATATGTTTAATAATCCGGAAGGATATAAGAAGATAGGAGCCTACATTCCAAGAGGAATTATTATTCATGGTAAACCGGGGATGGGGAAGACATTGTTAGCTAATGAATTCGCTAATGTCTGTAACTGCAATAAAATCATTCTTCGTAAGAATCGTAATGCGAATGATTTTATCAATGAGATTAAGAGAACTTTTGACGAAGCCAAGGCAAATGCGCCATGTATTGTAATTCTTGATGATATGGATAAATTTGTGGCAGATGAAGACAGCAGTGAAGAGTACTATGCTGTGCAGGCATGTATTGATGAAGTGGTCAATGAGGATGTTCTTGTTGTAGCAACAGCTAATGACACAAGATATATGCCAAGGTCTTTACTGAGACAGGGAAGATTTGATTTTAACTATGAATTATCCATAGTGCCTAAAGGTGTTTCCGAACAAATCGTCAGAAAACAACTAAGAGATGGTGAATTGTTGGATTCAGAAATTCAAATGGAAGATGTAATCAGAATGTTCTCGACATCTAGACCGGCAACAATCATTACAGTTCTTAATAATTGCAAGATAAGTATGCATTATCGTAAGACGGATAAAATCCTCAAATCAATGCTTATTGATGCTTTTCTAAAAAAGGATGGACTTTGCTATGATGCATGCAATACTGAACAATGCAGGATAAATGTTGCATATCACGAAGCTGGACATATTGTTATGAGAGAATTGATTGAGCCGAACACGGTTAGTTTTGCAGCTGTTAGAGTAGCTGAAAATGGAATCTCAGGAATAGTATATGGTTCGCCTAAATACGATTGCTATATGGGCTCACGAAAGAGTATATGCGAAAGCCTGGCTGGTATGGCAGCCGAAGAGCATAAATTTGGATATATAACCGAAGGATCCTCAGAGGATATTATTGATGTTAATACCAATCTTGAATCTAATGTGGACTTGGGAATGTATGGATTTGATATTGCATCATCAGGTATGTGTCGTGATAATTTAAGGGATTTGTCAAATCGATGCCAGCAACAGATTGAAGCCGAAAAGAAAAGATTATACGCACTTACTAAAAAGGCATTAATCGACAACTGGGATTTTGTTGAAGAGGTTGCGAAAAAACTAATGGAATCAGAAGCACTTTTGTACTCGGATATACAGGAGATTAGGAAAAAGTATCCGAATACTGAGATTGTGGTGTAAGGAGATGGTTACCTTGTTGAGATGAAATAGTTTATAAAAATATAATGAATGTGCAATATTTTGTACATATTTGTTTGGTATAATTTTTATTAGATGGCGACTCGTTGTAAAATAATTGGAGGGATACACGTATGGATAATAATATTTTTTCATTTGCAACAAAGGAATTATCACAAGATGCAGTTATTTGCTGGATGTTAAACTGGATTAAATATCCGAATTCAGAACTTTATAATCTTTCTAAAGAAATGTTTCATCTTTTGGGAGTTGAAGATGTAGATGCTAATCAGGAGATAACAATAGATCGACAGTTAAATAAAGCTGATATTGTTGTAACATTACATGGACAAAAACAGATTTTGATTATTGAAGATAAAGTTTATTCATCAGAACATGGTAATCAAATTGAAGAATATGCAAAGTATTTTCGAGAATTATCTCACCAAAAGGAGCATATTAAAAACAATACTGATGAACCATATATAGTAAAGACGGTTTATTTTAAAACGGGTTATTATTATGATGCTGATAAGTTAGTTATAGCAGATGTTACAATAAATGCGGCACAGTTTTACAATATTATTTCAAATCAGAAATACAAAAACATATCAGAAATATTAGATGCTTTTGTAGAACATCTTAAAGGGATAATGGAATATTATGAAGAATATGGAGATTATAGAAAGAAATATAAAGAAGGAGGATATTATATTTCGGGGGAAACTATTGCTCAACATAACTTGATGCGTACGATTTTCCCTGAGGATAACTGGGACAAAACGACAGAGATATTTAAGGTAAGAACAGGAACAAGTAGTGGAAGACCATGGACCGAAACAGATATATGTGGAAAAATATATCATAAGGAATCGGAGGATTATTATCGCTTCTTCTGGCGTATTGATACAAATAATAAAGGCCCATATTTATCTTTGAGACTTTATGATTGGTTTGATAAAAAGAATGAAAGCAACAAAAATAGACATGTAGAAATATATGATATATATGTTAAGAATAGTAAAAATGTTTTTGAAAAACTGAAAGACAAGATAGATTTGTGTTGGGATGATGTAAAAGAAGGTTATCGTGGAAATTATGTTGAAGTCTCTCTTTTTACAATTAATCTTACTGATTATTTACAAAATTGGGACGAAAAGGGAGAGAAGTTAATTAAAGATGTTAATATTATAACAGAATCTTTCTTGTCGGAAATATAAGGAGAAAGTGTTATATATGTACGCAACCGGAAATAAGAAAATGTTAAATATGCTCATTTTAGAAATTCTTAGGGAATATACTGATGAGAATCATTCTTTGACTCAACAGGAGATTATTAAACTGCTTGATCAGAATTATGGAATGGAATGCGACCGCAGGTCTGTTAAGAGCAATATTATGTCGTTAAAGGAAAAGGGATATGATATTTCGACGGAACATGGGAATAGACTTCTTTCAAGGGAATTTGATGATGCCGAATTAAGAATTCTAATAGACAGTGTCTTGTTTTCAAAATCTATTTCGACAAGGCAGGCCAAAGGTCTTATAGATAAGATAAGAAAGTTGTCGAGCAAGTATTTTAATGCTAAAGTATCGCATGTAAGTAACTGCCCGGAATTGCACAGGACAATTAACAAGCAGGCTATGTATTCACTTGATACAATTAACGATGCAATAGCAGAGAAGAAGAAAATCAGTTTTGTATATAATTCGATTGGTACTGATTTTAAGTTGCATCCGAGGAAGGATCATGATTATATCGTAAATCCATATCAGATTGTAGCGAATAATGGCAGGTTTTATCTGATAGGCAATTATGATAAATATGACAACATCTCACATTATCGCATTGACCGAATGACGAGTGTCAGGACGCTTGAGGAAAAAATAAAACCAGTGAAAGAGGTTCCTGAGATTTCAAAGGGACTGAACCTCCCTAAACATATGGCAGAGCATATCTATATGTTCAGCGGTGAAAGCGTTGAGGTGACGATGCTTGCGGATAAGGGTTTGATGGATGAACTTGTTGATTGGTTCGGAACGGACTTTTGGATTACAGAGGAGACGAAAGATAAGATTAAAATCCATGTTACCGTTAATCCTAATGCCATGAAATATTGGGCATTGCAGTATGGACCATATGTGGAAGTCATAAAACCAGAGTCGTTAAGAGAACAAATAAAACAAAGTATTAGTATAATGGCAAAGAAATATAAAGGAGGTAGAAATTATGATATTAAATAAGGTGACAGAATCAATGCATAGGTGTGGTAATTGTCAGTATTGGGGTGGAGAAAGAAAGCCAGCAGCATCTAGAGATCGCGCAGAGGTGCCTAACTCGAACTGTGTGTCAAAGTGTATTCATCCAAAACAAGGTGGTAATTTGAAAACAATGGATTTACGTGCAGATAGAGTTATTGGCAGTTCTTGTCGTTTCTATGAACCTTGGGATCAGCTGAAGAGTTAAGTGGAGAAGTTTGAAAATGCTTCGTGACGCAGATATTCGAGACAATCTATGTTTATATCTAGAGGAACAATATGGTGAAGTTCGTTTTTTCGAAGAATTAACTATGGGAAAATCACGAGCGGATATTGTGATGGTTACTAGAGATGCTATTTACGGTATAGAAATCAAGAGCGATGCAGATACATATGCAAGGCTTAAACGCCAGGTACGGGATTATAATAAATTTTTCGATTATAATCTTCTTGTTATCGGATCGACCCATGCAACTCATGCCGAAGAGCATGTTCCGAAACACTGGGGTATTATATCGGTTGAACTGATAAAGCAGAGAATGGACTTTTACCAAATCAGAGAAGCAGAAGTATCGCCAAAGGCAACTTTGAAAAATCAGCTATCGCTTTTATGGAGGCGCGAACTGGGGCAGATACAGCAAATCAACAACCTGCATAAGTACGCCGGCAAGAGCAGGGCATATGTGCAAGAGTATATTTTAAACTCTGTAGAACCTGAACTTCTCAAAAGACAGATAATTGATATATTGTTTGAGAGGGATTACACAATATTTGATTAAAATGATGGAAAACTACTTGAGAGTGCGTTTTTCAAATAAGATTTTGTCGTTGACAATTATGTTTTTTGATTTTATAATGAACTCAACTAGAGAGCCGAAAGTTAGATAAAACCTAACCGCCGGTTGATTGTTAGCTAAAATAATAGCGCCTGTCTTGCCGGACAAGGGCGCTATTTTTCTTTATGTTTAATAATTACTATTACTAGTGTTATTATCGCACATAACATGATCACAAAAGTAAATAAATCATTTACAGTAATCAATTGCATCACCTCCTTGTCGTAAGACTCGGCGGCTAGCATAATCGCCCCTTCAGCTCCCTGGCAGAGTTCATTATTATTTCTTTATTTTCTCATAATATGTAAGAATTCGCTTGAGCATTTTCTGATCAGTATAAGACAGTTCTTTAACAATCCTAAATAACTCAGGAGATTCCTCTTTTTTTATTACAATATAACTTGGAGACATGTCGTCAGTTTGTCCTGTAAGGTATTCGCTGGAAGTATTTAAACTTTGCGCGATTATTTCCATCATCTGAGGAGATGGAATTCGCTCACCATATTCGTACCTACAATATCCAATCTTGGAAAGTCCAATCTTTCTTGAAGCCTCAGCTTTGGTAAGACCCAGGCTTTCACGTGCTTTAATTAATCGATTTGGGATTAATTGATTGTCCATATATTCATCCTCCATAAAGTAACCAATGGTTATTATATCATAGTGTAATTGAAACATCAACAATTCCTTTAATTCACTGATAATCTTTTGTATCTACATCATATAGGCAATCTAGCCTATTTTGCTGAAACTGCATTTAAAAACATAGTTTCAGCAGAATATAGCACTAAAATTGGCTATAATCTGCTGAAACATATAAAAAAATAGTAGTTTCAGCAGATTATAAACATTTGGTGACTCATAAGAGTCTTTTTTTATGCGCCAACTCGCCGAACAAAAATGTGCCAACTCGCCGAACAAAAAACGGCCAACTCGCCGAACAAAAAAGTGCCAACTCGCCGAACAAAAATCGGCCAACTCGCCGAAAAATGTTAAAAAGTGCTGATAAATAGGCACTTTTTTTGTTTTGAATAAAGCGTAATTTATTAGCTTATATTTATTGTATTTATAGATGAAAACCTGTAATTGTGGTATATTAAATATATTGGAATTTTTATTATAACGGAGGGTTAAATATGTCAACAACAATTGATAAACTTAAAAGCAATCCAGTTTTTAACATGTCTTTACACTCTAAAGAATTATTTCATTCTAATTTCTGGGCATGGTTATTTGAACATAATGTTGAATATGCAAAAATCTTTTTCCCTGACTTGAAGAAATGCGATAGTGTTGAAAGAGAACAGGGACATCGTGATATAACCATATGGAGCGAAAAAAAGGCGTATATTATAGAAAATAAGTTCAAATCTATTCCTGGACTTAAGCAGATTAAGGATTATCAGTCTGAGGTTGGCGACAAATTCGCAAAAGGCGTTCTTACTGGCATTGTGTATCCAGATTTTATGAAAAATGAAAGCGACTGGATATTTATAACCTATAGGGATATTGCGGTTAAAATTAAAGATGTTGCTGATAAAGTAGAAGCAGAAGCATTTGAAAAGGAATTAATAAGTCGTTATTCTGAGATGCTTTTGGATTTGAATGAAGTAATTGTTGAAACATTGAAAAATTCATCAAATAATTGGGTTACCAGTATTGATTTTTCAGAAATATCTAAAATTCGAATGGATGACATAGTAAAAAAACTAGTTGCAAGTAATTATGTGTCATACATGAATAAAGTGGGTCTTGATGGACTTTTGGATAACAATAAAAATGGTTATGATTTGTTAATAGAAAGTGGATATAGTCATAAACATGCGATTTTGGATGTTAGATATGTTCAGAAAGACAATTTAGATATTTTGTCAGTTATTGGAATTCAAGTTGAAGATAATGAGTATAGATGGTGTATACAGATAGATAAAGAACTTGATGAAGAACAAAGACAGAAATTGTTTGAAAAGTATGTCAATTTGGGATGGTTTGAAGCTTACGATAAAGCAAATAAGGTTATAAAAGGACGAATAACCGGCATGATAAAACCTTTTGGTACATATAGTACAAAAAAATACACATTCCTTTATCAGTATTGGAAATTAGAGGATAGTTCATTTGAAGCAATTAGAAAACAAATTGTTGAGGATATGAAACTGGCAGCGAAGTTGATATAAAAAAGATACTAAAAGTTATTATGGAGAAACTAAATGAAAAAAAGATACAAAGTTTTAATCGCAGTATTAATAGTTGTTGCAGTTATTGTGGCAGCAGTTATTGGATATAAGATTCATATGCATTATGATATTGAGCCTCATGAGTGCTATAACATTGCTGTTATGGAGGAAGAGGGAAGAAGTTATGATGATTATTCCACTGTATATATGACTACAGATATTTCTCCTGAAGGGCTGCAGGCTATTTATGAGGCGCTGGATGTACAGCCGGAGGGTAATGTAGCGGTTAAGCTTTCTACAGGTGAAGCAGGCAATCCTAATTATCTTAAGCCTGAATTAATTGGTGATCTGGTACAGGAACTTGATGCAACGATTATTGAGTGTAATACTGCATATTCAGGTTCTAAAAGAGCAGATACACTTATGCATATGGAAGTAGCCAAGGAACATGGATTTACTGAGATTGCAGATGTGGACATTATGGATGCTGACGGATATATGGTTATTCCGGTTGAAGGCGGTGAGCACTTAAAGGAGAACTGGGTAGGTCAGAATCTTGCCAATTATGATTATGTTGTTGTTTTGTCTCACTTTAAAGGTCACCCGATGGGCGGCTTTGGCGGAGCGCTTAAAAACATTTCAATTGGTATGGCATCAAGAGAAGGCAAGGTAAGAATTCACTCAGGTGGAGCATTGCATAAGCCAACAATTACACTGGCTGCACTTACTACAAACCAGGATGTATTTACAGAAAGCATGGCAGAGGCTGCCAAGTCTGTAGATGATTATGAAGGCGAAAATATTATTTATATCAATATAGTTAATAACGTATCTGTAGACTGCGACTGCGTATCAAATCCTGCAGAGGTAGATATGCATGATATCGGAATTTTCGCATCCAAAGACCCTGTAGCAGTTGACCAGGCATGTATCGATGCTGTATTTGCAGCGCCTGACAGTGCTTCAATGCAGGAGAGAGTACTTTCACTCAACGGTCTTCATATCTTAACTCATGCTGAGAAAATCGGCCTTGGCAACAGAGCATATGAACTTATCGATATAGATACCGAGGAATAAAATGTTAGAAATAATTCAAAGAGAATTAATTTACTTTTGGTATTATTTTACCCTGCAGCTTAGCCAGATATTCTGGTACTGGGTTCTGGGTATGATAATCGGCTCTGTGGTATCTGTATTTTTCAAAGATAAAATCCACGCCCTCATGAGAAATATGAAGGGAGACGGAAGTTCTCTGGCAGGTATTGTATTTGCGTCTTTCTTAGGGATTCTCTCCCCACTTTGCATGTATGGAACCATCCCAATCGCGGCATCTTTTTCCAAAAGCGGAATCAAGGATGAATGGCTGGCGTCTTTTATGATGAGTTCAATTTTACTTAATCCCCAGCTTATAATGTATAGCGCAGCTCTTGGAACCAAAGTGCTGTTAATTAGAATCATTACCTGTTTTATCTGCGGAATCGTGGCAGGCTTAGTGATTCACTGGTGTTTTAAGAAAAAGGAATTCTTCACATTCAAAGGATTTGATGAACCAAAGAATAAAGATACAGATCCAAATATCTTATTAAGATTTCTTAAGAATCTTTACCGAAATGTCAAAGCGACGGGACTTTACTTCCTAATCGGTATCGTGCTGTCGGCGCTTTTTCAAAGATATATTCCTGAAAAAGCCATAACCTTCGTCTTTGGCGGCAATGAAGCCTGGGGCGTACTTATGGCAGCGACCATCGGTGTGCCGTTATATGTCTGCGGAGGAGGAACCATCCCCATACTTAAAGCCTGGCTTGCAAGCGGCATGAGCCTTGGTTCAGCGGCAGCCTTCATGATTACGGGACCTGCTACCAAAATCACCAACCTTGGCGCCTTAAAAGCAGTGCTTGGAATTAAACACTTCCTTTTTTACTGGCTTTTCGTGATAGTATTTTCCCTTGTTTGTGGCCTTATAATAAATATTATCTTTCACTGATGGTGAAATGCGTGAAAACTTGAATAATTAGCCCAAAAGTGGTATTATGGACAATAATGCCGATTTTTGGGCTAATATTTATTTTGGAGATGAAAATTAATGAAAATTGTAGATAAGGTTTTCGGTACACATTCTCAGAGAGAACTTAAAAGAATAATGCCGATTATTGATCAAATAGAAGCCTTAAAGCCTACTATGGAAGCTTTAAGTGATGAGGAACTTAGAGCTAAAACAGATGAGTTTAAGAAAAGACTTGCAGAAGGACAGACACTTGATGATATCCTGGTTGAAGCTTTCGCAACAGTAAGAGAAGCAGCCAAGAGAGTCCTTGGTATGGAGCACTACAGAGTGCAGTTAATCGGTGGACTTATTCTTCATCAGGGCCGTATCGCTGAGATGAAGACCGGTGAAGGTAAAACACTTGTATCAACACTTCCTGCATACCTTAATGCACTTGAAGGAAAGGGTGTACATATCGTTACTGTTAACGACTATCTTGCCAAGCGTGATGCTGAGTGGATGGGTTCTGTACATGAATTCCTTGGACTTAAGGTTGGTGTTGTTTTACATTCTTCAGAAGATGCTGAAAGAAGAGAAGCATATCAGTGTGATATAACCTATGTAACCAATAATGAACTTGGTTTTGATTATCTTCGTGATAACATGGTTATTTATAAAGAACAGCTGGTTCTTCGTGATTTACATTATGCCATCATCGATGAGGTTGACTCAGTTTTAATTGATGAGGCAAGAACACCACTTATTATTTCAGGTCAGGGTGGTAAGTCAACAGATCTTTATTCTGCCTGCGATATCCTGGCAAGACAGCTTAAAAGAGGTGACGACGTCGAAGAATTATCCAAGATGGATATTCTTATGAAGACAGAGGTTGAGGAGACCGGGGATTTTATCGTTAGTGAGAAAGAAAAGACAGTTAACTTAACGGCTCAGGGTATTGCGAAAGTTGAGCGTTTCTTTTCAATTGAGAACTTAGCTGATCCTCAGAACTTAGAGATTCAGCATAATGTTATTTTAGCGCTTCGTGCTCATAACCTTATGTTTAAGGATCAGGACTACGTTGTAAAAGATGACCAGGTAATTATCGTCGACAGCTTTACAGGACGTTTAATGCCGGGTAGAAGATATTCAGATGGTCTTCATCAGGCTATTGAAGCAAAGGAACATGTTAAGGTTAAAAGAGAGAGTAAGACTCTTGCAACCGTTACATTCCAGAACTTCTTCAATAAGTTTGAGAAGAAGGCAGGTATGACAGGTACTGCTCTTACAGAGGAGAAGGAATTCAGAGATATTTACGGAATGGACGTTATCGAGATTCCTACCAACAAGCCTGTTATCAGAGTTGACCATCCGGATGCAGTTTATAAAACAAAGAAGGGCAAGTTAAATGCCATCTGTAATGCAGTTGCCGAGGCTCATGCCAAGGGACAGCCTGTACTGGTTGGTACAATTACAATTGAGTCATCAGAAGAGATAAGCAGAATGCTTACAAGAAAGGGCATTCATCATAAAGTCCTTAATGCGAAGTTCCACGAAATGGAAGCTGAAATCGTTAAGGATGCAGGTCAGCATGGTGCAGTTACCATCGCTACCAACATGGCAGGTCGTGGTACTGATATTAAACTTGATGATGATGCAAGAGCTGCAGGTGGTCTCTTCATTATCGGTACAGAGAGACATGAAAGCCGTCGTATCGACAACCAGTTAAGAGGTCGTTCAGGTCGTCAGGGTGATATCGGTGAGTCCAAGTTCTATATCTCACTTGAGGATGATTTGCTCCGTCTCTTCGGTTCCGAGAGAATGATGAGCGTATTTAATTCAATGGGTATTTCAGAAGACCAGGAGATTGCACACAAGATGTTATCATCTGCAATTGAGAATGCCCAGAAGAGAATAGAAAATAACAACTTTGGTATCAGAAAGAACCTGCTTGAATATGACCAGGTTATGAATGACCAGAGAGAGATTATCTATGCAGAGCGTCTTAAGGTTCTTAATGGAGAAAGCATGAGAGACTCCATTATGAAGATGGTTATGGATGTGGTGGAGAATTATGTGGACTCCTGCATAGGAGATGACTCATCTGCGGAGGAATGGGATCTTAACGACCTTAATGTGAACCTTCTTCCAATCGTTCCTTTAGAGCCTGTTACATTAGAAAGAATCGAGAAGCCGAAGAAGGCAGCCTTAAAGCAGCAGCTTAAAGAAGAAGCAATTAAACTTTATGAAGATAAAGAATCACAGTTCCCTCAGGCTGAGGCCATGAGAGAGGTTGAACGTGTAGTATTACTCAGATGTATCGACCGTAAGTGGATGAATCACATCGATGATATGGATCAGCTTCGTCAGGGTATCGGCATGATGGCTTACGGACAGAGAGATCCGCTTGTTGAATACAAGATGAGTGGTTTCGAGATGTTTGATGCAATGACTGATGCAATCAAGGAAGATACAGTCAGAATGATTATGCATATCAAGGTTGAGCAGAAGATTGAAAGAGAACAGGTTGCCAAGGTTACAGGAACCAATAAGGATGACAGTACAACCAAAGCTCCCGTTACCCGTAAAGCAGCCAAGATATATCCTAATGATCCATGTCCTTGCGGAAGCGGTAAGAAATACAAAAACTGCCACGGTCTGACAGGTGGGATGTAAAATGTGGTTATAACCACGAAACAAAATTGCAAAATAACCGCCCATAAGCGTTATCGTTTCTGGGCGGTAATTAATAACGAAGGGTTGTGACTTACACTTGATAGAATTAGATGCAATTAAAACAGAACTGGGCAAGCTTATTGAACCCCTGTCTGAAGTAAAGGAATCCCTTGATCTGGAGAACAAATCAAGAAAAGTTGTGGAACTTGAAAGACAGATGGAAGAGAATGATTTCTGGACAGATGCAGATAAAGCCAATGCCAAGGTAAGGGAACTTAAAGCCATTAAGGATTCCATAGAAACATATCAGAAACTGGAAACTCAGAAAGATGATATATATGCTTTGATGGAAATGGCAGAAGAAGAGAATGATGAGTCTTTGATTCCTGATATACAGGCTGAGATGGCGGATTTTACAAAAACGCTTGATAAACTAAGACTTGAAACATTACTTTCAGATGAATATGATGCCAATAATGCCATATTAAGACTTAATGCGGGAGCAGGCGGAACAGAGAGCTGTGACTGGTGCTCCATGTTATACAGAATGTATACAAGATGGGCTGACAAGCATGGATTCTCAGTTGAGCTCCTTGATCTTCTTGACGGCGATGAAGCGGGAATCAAGTCAGTAGCCTTCCAGGTAAACGGACTTAATGCATATGGATATCTAAAGGGCGAAAGAGGAGTTCACAGACTGGTTAGAATTTCACCATTTAATGCCCAGGGGAAGAGACAGACATCATTCGTATCTTTAGATGTTATGCCGGAATTATCACTTGATGTTGAACTTGATATTGATGAGAAAGACCTTCGTATTGATACCTACCGTTCATCGGGCGCAGGTGGTCAGCATATCAATAAAACAAGTTCTGCCATCAGAATTACACATATTCCCACAGGCGTTGTAGTTCAGTGTCAGAATGAAAGAAGCCAGTTCCAGAATAAGGATAAGGCAATGCAGATGCTCAAATCCAAACTCATGATGCTTAAAAAAGAAGCCAATGCCGAGAAGTTATCTGACATCCGTGGTGATGTAACACAGATTGGATGGGGTAATCAGATAAGGTCTTATGTGCTTCAACCATATACACTTGTTACGGATAAGAGATCCGGTGAGAAAAACAGTGATGTGGACGGAGTGCTTGACGGCGATCTTGACAGTATGATAATTGCTTACCTTAAGTGGAAGAGTTTAGGTGGCGCCGAGGTAGGCGGAGATGACGATGAATAATTACGAATTTGTACCAAAGGATTCCAGACATATAGCAATGGAAAAAAGAGCGGGACTTATGGCGATACTTGCCATTGTAAGTTCAGTTCTGATGACAGTTATTCTGCCTTATGTGTTTGGAGCAATGTCCATATTTTTTGCATATCTTTCCAAGGGTAAAACCGGCAGTAAGAGCGTATATGCACACATAGCTGTAATCTGCAGCGTAGTAATAATGATTTCCAATACAGTTTTAATGGGAGTCAGCGTATATACTGTATTTACTGATGAGAAATTAAGGGAAGAATTTAATACCACATATGAGAAGATGTACGGCCAGTCTTTTGACGAAGTATTAAAAGAGTATGAAACTATGTACAATCTTCAATTTTCGGAGTAAAATATAGTTAAGTATATTGCCAAGTACCTTGTGTTTATTTTTAGAGGTAACGCCTATGGCTGATTTAATGAATAACTTAAACAACAGCATATATTTAAGTACAGGTGCAAGTCTTGATAATGCATATAGAAGCGGAATGCCTCAGGGCGCCGGAATGCCTGGAGTAAGTTCAGAGAATCTAAGGGTTGAGAACTTAAAGAAGGCAGCCGGAATTGAGACTGATGCCAAGGCTGGGGATGCAGAGCGCCTTACCGGTGGTAAGGAATGTCAGACCTGCAAGAATCGTAAGTATAAAGACGGTTCGGATGAGATGGTTTCCTTTAAGTCTGCAGCTCATATATCACCGACACAGGCTCCGACAGCTGTAAGGGCTCATGAGATGGAACATGTTTCCAATGCCTATAACAAAGCAAGTCAGGAAGGCGGTAAGGTTATAAGAGCCTCAGTTACAATTAAGATGGCTATCTGTCCTGAATGTGGAAGAGCATATGTAAGTGGCGGCGTAACCAATACCTGTATTAAAACACCTGCTGATGATTCAGCATATGGAAAGAATCTTAAAGAGATTGTAGGAGAAGCGTCCAAGGGTGATTCTTTGGATATTAAAGCGTGAAAATGAAGAAATCAATCAAGGAAATAAGAGCGGATTCCAGAGAGATAATGCTAGGGAATCTGCTCTTGCCTGTTTTAGTAACATTAACATATTATGTATTATCCAATATAGTATCATTCTGTGTATCCATTAGTCTGATTGGAAATGGAATATGGGCGCTGATTTTTTACGTTGGATTAAATATTGTAATGGATACTCTTTTTAGTATTCTTGATCTTGGAAAGGCGAATTTCTATCTTAAATACAGTTTGTCCAAGGATTACAGTTTTGCAGACCTTTGGCATGGCTTTAAAGGTCAGGCAGATAAGACGCTTTTAGTGGGATTTATAATGGCGCTTATTTCCCATATCTGCTTTATGCCTTATGTTTTATATGTAAATCTTTTTGTTGATAAATTAAGCAAAATGGCGCTCCTTAAAGTGGGAGTAATATATGTGGCATGCGCTTTTCTTTTTCTTATAATCAGCGTATTCTTTACTCAGGCATATTATATTTTATGTGATATTCCAAAAGCAGGACCGCTGCAGGCCTTAAGACTTTCAGCAAGGCTCATTGGAAGGAATTTCTGGAGATACATAGGACTTCAGATTTCACTTATTCCTGTAAGGCTCCTTGGAGTACTTTCATTTGGCATAGCATTTTTATGGATTAGTCCTTACATAGAAACCTGTAAGGCATTATTCTATTCAGATATGGTTAAGTCCAGATAAGGTGATTATGAATTTTTTTAAGAGGTTTTACGGACATCTTCATACAATTAATTCTCACAGAAGAAGAGTAAGGAAGCATTGTTTTAAATGCGGGCTTTACTGGCAGGGGCTGACACATGATTTGTCAAAATATTCTTTTGTGGAGTTCTGGACCGGTGTGAAGTACTTTCAGGGCAACAGAAGCCCTAATACGGCCGAGAGAGAAGAGAAGGGATATACTTTAGCCTGGCTTCATCACAAGGGCCGTAATAAGCACCATATGGAGTACTGGATTGATTATGCAATTGATAATGAGCACGGTATGGAAGGCATGAAGATGCCGAACAGATATGTCGTTGAGATGTTCTGCGACAGAGTAGCTGCCTGCGAGACTTATCAGAAAGATAAATATACCCTTAAATCAGCATATGATTATTACCAAAAGGGGAAAGACCGCTATATGCTTCATCCGGAGACCAGGGCGTTACTGGTTGAACTTCTGACAATGCTTTATGAAAAGGGTGAAGATGAGACTTACAAATATATAAGAGAAGTTGTACTTAAAAAATGACAGCCGATATTAATCAGGCTGTCATTTTGTATTTCCGGGTTTATGAGATTTTGTTTAAGAAATCATCCATATTTTTCTTAGCCGTATCAGAGATGGTTTTTCTGTCTGATGGTATTACATAGTTGAAGACTTCGATGTCGGTGATGCCCATGTTTTGGAGAGTTTCAATGTTTTCTTTATACTCCTCATTTTTATGAAGGTTAGGAATCATTGGGACTCTGCAGCGGATATGGGATGGACCTACGTTTTCCAAAAGATTCTGTAAGTTGGAATAAAACAGGTCGTAGTCTCCTTTGGTATATAATTCATATCTTTCTTTGTTCATATCTTTGGTGTCCACGAAGTAGTGGTCAATAAGACCATAGGATTTCTGAAGGGTTTCCAAAGGAACGGAGAGGGAAGTTTCCATATTGAACTTCCAGCCTGTGTCCTTGTATTTATTAATGAACTCAGAGATAAAATCAATGTTCAGTAAAGGTTCCCCTCCGCCAAACATAACGCCTCCGCCGGTTGCGAGGAAATAGAGATTATCTATTTTAAGTTCCTCATAAAGTTCATCTATGGTATATTTTCTGGTCGCCTTGTATGAACCGTCCCATGTCATTGGATTAATACAGTAGGCACATCTTAATGGACAACCCATACTAACAACGAGGGTTGTAACACCCTCGCCGTCTGTTTTTGTTCTGATTCTGTTTATTGTTAATACATTTAATTCTTTCATATATTATTCATTCTCTGTCTGGTCTTCGTTGTCATAAAGGTAATATGGATACTGTGAATGGCCATCGTTAATCATCAACCTGTGCTCCGCCACTAAGTTCATCATATTCTTCATCCCAGTCATCGTCTAAACCATCATCTGATTCATCTTCAGGACAAGCTCCAGGATCAAGTTCTGCAGCTCCACCTAATTCTTCATTATCAACTGGGTCCTGTACCTGTATTTCATCATATTCGCCCATCAAAACTTCCGGTTCCGGCTCAGGATCAGGAAGATATTCAACATCACCCATTACATCATATCCCGGATCATTAATTGGATAAGCAGGCATTGCTTCTCCGCCAAGTGGCTCAGGCTCTACAATTACCGGATGTGAAATTGTATAGACTACTGTAGCAGGAGCACCTGCAGCAGAGGCCCCTACAACCGAAGCAGCAGAGCAGGCACTCATAGAAGCTGCGATACCCATGGAAACACCGGCAATGGCAACTTTCTGACCCAGGCTTCTTCTCTTCTCAAGTTCTTTCTCAAGATATCTGACTTCAGCTTCACATTTAGGACAGGTACCTTTACATTCACCTTTATGTTTGCATTCTGAAACAACATATTCAATATTGTTATTCTCAGCTATCTGTTTTCTGATTTCCTTAAGTGCCTTGCACTTCTCTTTACCCTTCATTTTTGTTCCTCCCTTGTAAAAAGCCATATGGCTTGTTTCTTGATCATCTACCACATATACGTAAGCTGAATAAAAAATTTATGGGAAAAATTGAAAATTTTTTTATTTTTTTATTCAAAAGTAATATTTAAATCCACATTTCCATTTATTCCGTTAACAGTGCCTGATTCGGTATACTGCCACATCTTGATTTTATATGGGAAATAAATGCTTGAATCATAGTATGCAAACCATAAGTCATAATCTTTAAGTCTGTTTATCTCAAGCATACCGAAATAGGATTTAAGATTACCATATATCATTGGTTTATAGCCTGCTTCTTTGATTTTCTCTAAGAAGGCAATGGCGATATCAGTTCTTTCCTGTGGAGTTAAATTGGCGGTTCTTGCTTCTGAGTCATTAGGATCCTCAATATCAAGAACAACAGGATAGGTTACATTGTAATCTTTGATTGCCTGGATAACCGTATTGGCTTCTTCAATGGCTTCATCTTTGGTAATAGCCTGGGTATAGAAGTATACACCTACTTCAACTTCATTATCCAGAGCGCCTTTAATATTATTTTGGAAAGTATCATCAATAACAATTGCGCCTGTGCCATAGCCTCTTATGCCAAGTCTTATCATGGCATATTCAACGCCGTCTTCATGAACTTTCTGCCAGTCGATTTTGCCCTGGAACTTGGATACATCAATACCTTTATGTGATACGGTTTCGCCGTTAAGAACATACTGCATCTCACCTTTTTCGGCAGACACCAAAGAGTCCTGGTTAATTCCAAGAGGAGGAAGTTCATCGGTTATCTCATAGAAGTTATAACGACCCTGATCTGCATAAATCACATATTCAGGATATATGCTTCTTAAGGAATTGATTAGGCTCTGGCCTGACTGATATGATTCCCTGATTTCCTGCTTGACTTCTTCTCTTGCAGCAGCAGCGGCAGCGATGGAAGAGTTCTCTATAATCTCATTAACTTCTTCCTGAGTATAGAGTCTGCCTTCTTCAATAACTTCTGTTTCCTCAGGAACAATCTCCTCAGCTTCTTTAGAGCCGTTATTGATTTTGTTTAGAATAAGTGGAGTAATAATGGCAAGAACAGCGATAACAAGTGATAAAAGTGTTACCATAGCCATTATTAGTGTTAAATTGATTAATTTGCTGTTTGTCTTACTTCTTTCAGGTTTCTTCTCGCTCATAATACACCCCTAAAATAATATTTAAAACCTCTTTTATTATAAAATAAAAAGCCTGCAACCGCAAGGTTACAGGCTTTAAACAAAGACGATTTATTATCTTAGAAGAACTTAGCTTCTGATTCGTCATAACTGTTGTTTGCAAATGCAATCCAAAGAACACCAACAGCAGGAATGAAGATGTTTAATAAAATCATTCCAATTCCATAACCGAATACCTTGGAAAGACGAACTGCAATCATAATTGCGTAGAAGAGTTCAAGGAAAGCACCAACAACCGGAATTAATCCTACGAAGAGACCAAGACCCCACCAGTATGAACCGAAGATGATCTTAGATAATACAAATCCATTGTAGATAGGAATAAGTGATTTCCAACCAGCTTCTCCAGCCTTTGAGAAAATCTTCCACATAGCAATAATACCGATAATAGCGCAAATAAGTGCAACAATTAAAGCTACTAAGTAGAAACCGGCACCTAATGCTGCAACGGCCATGTCTGAACCATAACTGTAACTATCCATTTTAAAATCCTCCTTAAATGATTAAAGAATAATTTATGTATCACTGAGGATGAACCTCAAAATACAAACGTTAGTAATTAGAAGAATTTAGCTTCTGATGGAACGTAATGTGTTTCCTTGCCAAATGCAAGAACAGGATATCCAACGATTGGAATAAGAATAAGGAGTGCGATTACTCCGCCACTACGACCAAATACAAGAGCCATTCTTACATGCATCATAATTGAAACAAACATAACAAACATGTTAACTGCAAAGCTTACAAGTATGTTAAGGAATGGTATGAAGAATAATGGTAAGCAAACCAGTGGTGCAAGGAAAGCACATCCCCACCATGCATTACCAAATACAACCTTACACATCATAAATGTATTGAAAAATGGGATGATTGCATACCAGCCCGGTTCTCCGGCTTTTTCGAAAAGTTTCCAGTTACTAACCATTATAACTGCTACTAAAGCAATTGTTAAAAGCACGAATAATCCTATAAATATAATATAGAAAATACCGAAAGCTGCCATCATGGATGTAGCGGCAAGTGCTGCAGCAGCATCAGATGATGATGAGCCGTAACTGCTGGAGTAGCTTAACAAGCCTGTAAATAAGTTTACGAAATTCATAATAATCCTCCTTCTTAACATTAAATCACCATAATTTTATAATAATTTAATAATTATATCAAGCAATAATGTAACTGTTGCATATTAACGCGCTAATATGTATAATGTAAATCGTGTGTCAGGTTAATAATTTAACAAAGGGATAAGATGTATAGAAAGGACGCAAAATGAATATTACAGATTTACTTAAACAGATTAAAGAAAACTCTTTCTATGCCTTAATGTTATTAGTTGTTATCGTAGGTGTATTCGTTGTTGCATTAGTGGCAGAACTTCTTATTAAAAAGGCGACTAAAGATAAGGAAAAAATCCTTCCTACTCGTAAAATCGCCGTCATCGGAATGTTCGCAGCCCTGTCAGCTGTTTTAATGATATTCGAAATTCCTGTACCATTCTTAGGTATTCCGGATATTTATAAATTTGAAATCGGTGATTTGCCGGCGGTGATTTGTGGCTTTGCTTACGGCCCGGTGGCAGGTGTACTGGTTGAACTTCTTAAGATACTTATTAAGATTTTGTTCAAGTCAACAAGCACAGCCTTCGTTGGAGAAATCGCGAATTTTGCAGTAGGTTCTGCTTATGTACTTCCTGCAGTTATAGTATACTGGATAAAGAAAACAAAGAAGAATGCCATTATGTCAGTTATTGTCGGTGCAATATGTATGATGGTAACAGGCGCTTTACTTAATGCATATTTCCTGCTTCCTGTTTTTGCCAAGATGTTCCATACGGAATTAGAGGGAATCGTAGGAATGGGTTCAGCAGTTAATCCATGGATTTCAAGTCTTCCGACTTTCATCCTGTTCGCAACTGTTCCAATAAATTTGCTCAAAAGCGCCGTCGTAAGCATTCTGGTTATATTGCTTTATAAACCGTTAAGACCAGTTATTAAAGGAAAAACTAACAAGTAGTTTGGAGGTAGGATATGGATATTGTATGTCTTGATATGGAAGGTGTTCTTGTTCCTGAAATCTGGATTGCATTTTCAGAAGAAAGTGGTATTCCGGAACTTAAGAAAACAACAAGAGATGAGCCTGATTACGATAAACTTATGAAGTGGAGATTGCAGATTCTTAAGGAGCACGGCCTGGGACTTAAGGAAATCCAGGATACAATCGCCAAGATTGATCCGCTTCCTGGTGCCAAGGAATTCCTTGATGCATTAAGGGCTGAAGCACAGGTTATCATCATAAGTGATACCTTCACACAGTTTGCAATGCCACTTATGAAGAAACTTGGTTATCCGACACTTTTTTGTAATACATTAGAGGTTGCAGAAAATGGCGAAATCACAGGATACAAGATGAGATGTGAGAAATCCAAACTTACAACAGTCAAGGCACTTCAGTCCATGGGATTTGAAACAATCGCGGCAGGCGACAGCTTCAACGACCTTGCCATGATAAGGGCAAGTAAGGCAGGTTTCCTGTTCAGAAGTACAGACAGCATTAAGGCTGACAATCCTGACCTTCAGGCTTTTGAGGAATTCGATGATTTCCTTCATGCTATTGAAGAAGTATTAAATAAATAATATAATAATTAAGATGGCAACGAGTATGATGCTTGTTGTCATCTTTTAGAATTAGACGATAATTTACCGGAGGGGAAGATGGCGTTAAACGAAATTCAGAAAATCGAAAGATCTGAATATCTTGAAAAGAATCTTGTAATCACAGAATGCTCTCAGAAGAAAAATTATGTATTTATATCATATGCAAGCGATAACTGGGAAACTGTTTTTAAAAAAGTTGTGGTTCCACTGCAGGAGAACTATGGCTTACATGTGTATGCAGACAAGGCTTTTGACAAAGTTAACGAGAAGTGGATTGTTCCTATGCTTAGAAATGTCCGCGGTTCTGATGCTGTAGTTCTGTTTATAAGCCAGAAGTATATTGAAAGTTATGCATGTTTCTTAGAACTCCTTACAGCAGTAAATGCCAAGAAACCTATCGTATTTGTTTCACTTGAAGAGGATCTTCATCTTGGAGATACTACAGATCAGCCTGAGGTAGAGCCTGGTGTTAAGAAGGAAATCCTTAATCAGGGTGCAAATATATCTACAATTACCAATAATACATCCAATGATTTAATGCGTGCCATGAAGTCGGCATATACCAGTATTTCTACTTTGCTTGAGCAGGATGCTTTGTCTAAGTATGACATATCGGATGCATTCATCAATTTCTTCAGGGATGCCCAGGCAAATAAGAAGACAGTTAATGATCTGATTGCAGTTAAGGATACGATATCCTCAATAAGTGATGAGGTTTATGACAAGAAAGATATAGAAGAGAGAAAGAAAATAAAAGAAGCAGAGGAAGCACTTAAGGCTGGAGTGGCATCTGTAATTTCGGCTGCACCTGTAACTGCAGCACCTGTAACTGCAGCACCTGTGAGCGCAGCGCCTGCTTTGCAGCAGGCAGTGCCGCCGGTAAATGTGGTTACAACCACAAATCTCTCGCAGCCGGCAGAACCTGAAAAGAAAAAATCCAAAACTATTCCTATTATTATCGGAACAGCAGTTGGCGGTGTTTTATTAATTGGCGTTGTTGTTATTCTTATAATGCTTGCCCTTGGAATCGGTGTATTCGCAGGTGCGCATCAAAATGCCAATAATGGTAATTCTGATATACAGGAAGTTGCCGAGAATAATCAGGGTCAGGAAGAAGGAATAAATACTTCCAGTGACTGGGACCTTGAAAAAATGGATAATGTTGTTGCATCACAGAATACTCAGGATTTATCCGATGAATCGTTTGCCGGTTTAAATGGATGGCAGAGAGTTGAACATGATGATGGCAGTACCTATATTGGTGAAATGACAAATGGCTTCAATAACGGATTTGGAGTTGAACGTTTTGGCAATGGCAATGTTTATGCCGGAGAGTGGAACTATGGAGCAAGCGACGGATACGGCGCATATCTGAT
This sequence comes from uncultured Lachnospiraceae bacterium, assembly GCA_902789665.1. Taxonomy (GTDB): domain Bacteria; phylum Bacillota; class Clostridia; order Lachnospirales; family Lachnospiraceae; genus UBA3766. The sequence goes on from CADAOY010000002.1 coordinate 371,701, forward strand.
TGACGAAAGTATATATTTTGGCAAATATAATAATAATTATCCGGATGGATGGGGAGCTATAGTATATACAAACGGCATTGTGGAATTCGGAGAAAGAACTATAGAAGGAAATGGTTCATTTTTAAATGGACACCTTATCAGTTTTGGCACCTCTGACAGCAGTTTTTATGCCGGAGAGGTTGTTCATGATGTTCATGAAGGCTGGGGATCATTTATGAATGTTAACGGTGATATTTATTACGGTGAGTGGACTAATGGCAGATGTACCGGTCTTGGAGTATATGTTATGGCAGATGGTTCTGTTAAAAGCGGCGAGTGGAATGAAGATGTGTTCACAAAGCCATCGGAACTTCTTAAAAAAATTGAGTGGGATAATGGAGATATTTATTACGGTGAAGTAGTTAATGGTCTTCCTAATGGACATGGAGTTTTACTTGATGCGGCAGATAAAATAACCAGAGCCGGAGAGTGGGTAGACGGTGATTTTACCGGATTTGGTACGGAATATTTTACAAATGGTGATATTCGTTCCGGATTTTATACCAAAGGTTTAGCAGATGGTGTAGGCGCTTATGTCTGGGCTGACAGAGGATTCAGGGCAGGTTCATATCAGTTCTTCTATGGTGATAATGTACTTGAAGACGGATATGGAATGGAAGGCGCTGTGTCTGATGGTAATTACCAATGCATTTATGCAGGAGAATATACTGAAGGCAAAATGACCGGAAGAGGAGCAAGATATTTTTCTGACAGAACTATTTATGGCGGTGAATTCGTAGACGGATTATACACAGGAAGAGGTACCATGATTCATGGAGATGGTACAATAGAAACAGGACTTTGGGAAGAGAATAATTTAGTTGGAGATTAAGAATAAATTGTTTTAATAAGAGGTAGTTTAAGGAGGTTTTATGAAGACAGAGTTTTTGGAGATGATTGCCTTTATCATTTACCTGGTGCTGGTACTTGGTATTGGTATTTATTTCTTTATCAAAGGACGTAAGCAGACAGGTGATAAGGCTTATTTCCTTGGCGGAAGAGAGATGAACGGATGGGTTGCTGCCCTTTCAGCAGGTGCATCTGACATGAGTGCCTGGGTTTTGATGGGTCTTCCTGGTTCCATTTACCTTTGGGGTATGGGACAAATCTGGATTTCTGTTGGACTGTTCATTGGTACAGTTCTTGCCTGGGTTTTTGTTGCGCCAAGATTGAGAAGAATGTCAATTATGGCCAACGATTCCATTACTATTCCACAGTTTCTGACCAACCGTTTCAAAAGTACCAACCCGACACTTCAGGTTGTGTGCGCGGTGATTTTTTGCGTGGCTTATTGTATTTATTCTGCATCAAGTATTGTGGCATGCGGCAGCCTGTTCAATAAGGTATTCGGTATGCCAAGCCAGTATGCAATGATTGGTGCCACAATTATTATTCTTGTTTATACATTTATGGGTGGTTTTAATGCGGTTTGCTGGACTGACTTTTTCCAGGGACTTCTTATGCTGATGGCTCTTATGACCACACCTATTGTTACTCTCTTTATGATGAGTAACCCATATTTCAAGCCGGTTGCAGAGGTTATTACACCGGATCATTATTACAATGTTTTATCCAGTGGTAAGTGGGACTGGTCCTCTGTTAAGGATATCTTAAGCGGACTTGGATGGGGTCTTGGATATTTCGGTATGCCGCACATCCTTGTACGTTACATGTCAATTAAGTCCGAGAAGGAAATGAAGAAATCAAGAATCATCGGTACATTCTGGACCTTCATGATTCTTGCAATGGCAAGCGTTGTTGCCCTTGTTGCACATCAGTATCTTGGAAGCAGCCTTGGCGCAGATGACAGAAGCCTTGTGTTCATCACAATGGTTCGTCTTCTCTTCCCTGGTCTCTTCGCAGGTATTCTTTTATCAGCTATCCTGGCAGCATCAATGTCAACAGCAGATTCACAGCTTCTTGCTTCATCATCTGCTTTTGCATCAGACCTTTATAAGCCGGTTATTCGTAAGAATGCATCCGATAAGGAAATGCTCTGGGTGGGCAGAGGTATCGTTGCAGTTATTGCTGTTATCGCACTTATCATTGCAATGAGCCCTGGATGCGCAGGAATCATGGCCCTGGTTGAATGTGCCTGGGCGGCTTTCGGTTCAGCTTTCGGACCTGCAATCATCCTTGCACTTTTCTGGAAGAAGTTCACATATAAAGGCGCTATCGCCGGCGTTGTTGCAGGCTTCTTAGTAGACGCTATGTGGTATATGTTCTTCTCAGGCGCTGTAGAAAGCCTTACACTTTACAATACAGGCATCTACGAAATCATCCCAGGTTTCCTTGTAAGCTTATTCTTCGCTATTATCGTTTCATTAATGGATGATACACCTTCAGAAGAGGTACAGAACTTTGTTGAGAAAGCTTCAAAGCCGATTGAAGAGCAGATAAATTGATAATAAGAGAATTAAGGAAAGATGAATATAAGCTACTGGAGGATTTTCTCTATGAGGCAATCTTTATTCCGGAGGGAGTGGAGGCGCCGCCAAGGGAGATTATTTATCAGCCGGAACTTAAGATTTATTACGAAAAATGGGGAGAAGGCAGGGCTGATAACTGTCTGGTGGCTGAAGCAGATGGAAAAGTGGTTGGCGCTGTATGGACAAGAATCATGAATGATTATGGCCATGTGGATGATGATACACCGTCTTTTGCCATATCGCTTTATAAGGAATACAGAGGCCGGGGTTTCGGAACAAAAATGATGATTTCAATGCTTGATCTTCTTAAGCAACAAGGCTATGAAAAAGCATCTTTGGCAGTACAGAAAGCTAATTATGCAGTCAGGATGTATAAAAAGGTTGGATTTGAAACTGTGGATGAGAATGAAGAAGAATATATAATGGTATGCAGGCTTTAACAATAAGGCCCTGGCGTAATGCCGGGGCCTTATGTTTTTATTTATTATTCAGTTATTTCATGTTCCCTGATTATTGCTCTTATTGTATTAAAAAGATAAGGCTTTAATTCTTCAATACCTGCAGGCTCATTATAAAGAACGGCGCTGTAACAGGTTGATCCAACCAGTTCTATTATCATAAAAAGCATTATCTCAGGTTCATTGAACTTTGTGTCTTCTTCAGTCAGCATCTTGTAATAGATTTGCTTAAAGTCGATTTCATCATCTGTGGTTTTGGAAGTTAAGGCTTTCTTAAATACACCCCAGCTGAGATTCTTGGATATGAAAGAAAGAAGAAGAGGGTTCTGTGAAAGCTGGTTAATAAGATAATCTATTATGAAAATCATCTTATCATCAAACTTCATCTGCACACCTGAACAGGCAACCACGTTATCAAGGGCAGCAGCAGCTTCCTTAAATAACTTGGAAGACTGATGGTAAATCAGCCTGTCTCTTAATTCATGCTTATCCCTGAAATACAGATAAAAGGTTCCCTTGGCCACACCGGCTTTTTCGGAAATCTCGGATATGGATGTTTTCTCAACACCCTGTTTTGTAAATAGTTCAAAAGCTGAGTCGAGTATGGTATTCAGTTTGTGAATTTTCTTTGCTTCCGCTTTTCCCATAACGCGTTTTCCATCACTTTCGTTTCTTATAATAACAGAGCTGAAATTAAAAAACAATAAAAAACTAAAAAAATGACCAAAAGTCAGAAAAAGTATTGACAGGCTAAAAATTACTGCTATAATCATATTTGAAAAATGACTAACGGTCAGAAAATAAAATGTTTATATCAGAAGGAAAGGAGAAAAAAAGATGGAAAAGCTTGGAAGAGCAATAGTAAAATTAAGAATTCCGATTTTAATTATTGCATTTTTGCTTTTAATTCCTTCGGTTATCGGGTATATGAAAACCAGGGTTAATTATGACGTTCTGTATTACTTACCGAGCGACATAGAGACCATTAAAGGTCAGGATATCCTGCTGGATGATTTTGGAAAAGGAGCTTATGCAGTAGTAATGGTGCAGAACATGTCTCCTGCTGAGATTGAGAAATTATCCGAGAAGATTAAGAGCGTTGATCATGTAGCTGAACTTATTTCATTTAATAATATTATGGGAGATACAGTCCCGGTGGAGATACTTCCGGACAAGTATTTATCCAAGTTCTATAACGAAGAAACGGACACAACACTGATGGCAATCTTCTTTGATGATACAACATCAAGTACGGATACAATGGATGCCATAGTTAATATCAGAAAAATTACAGACAATCAGTGCTTCATAGCCGGCATGAGTGCAGTTGTTACTGATACAAAAATTATGTCTGAAAAGGAAACGCCGCTCTACGTAGCCCTGGCAGTTGTACTTGTGTGTGTCGTTCTTGCAGTATTCATGGATTCATATCTTATTCCGTTATTCTTTATTTTAAGTATCGGAATGACAATCATATATAACCTGGGATCAAATGTATTTCTTGGAGAAATCTCTTATGTATCCAAGGCTCTGACAGCAGTACTTCAGCTTGGTGTAACACTGGATTATTCAATCTTCTTGTGGCACAGCTATAAGGAGATGAAAAATGATTATCCGGATGATCACAAGGAAGCCATGGCACATGCAATTGCCAATACATTTACATCAGTGCTTGGTTCTTCAATTACAACAATCGCAGGTTTCATAGCTCTTTGCTTTATGAGTTTTACTTTAGGCAGAGACCTTGGAATCGTTATGGCAAAGGGCGTAATCATGGGTGTATTTGGATGCGTAACAATTCTTCCTGCATTCATAATGACATTTGAAAAAGCAATTGAGAAAACAATGCATAAGGAAATTATGCCGAAGTTCGACAAGATTGCAAAGTTTGTAGTTGGAAAGTTCTGGATTTTCCTTATAATCTTTGTACTTCTTTTAGGTCCTGCAGTTTACGGATACAGAAATGCAGATGTTTATTATGATTTATCAGATACACTTCCTGATAATCTGAACTGCTCAGTAGCAAACAAAATGCTTAAGGATAATTTCGATATGAATTCCCTTTATATGGTACTTGCTGATTCTCAAATGAGTGCCAAGGAAATCAACGAAATGGCAGAAGAAATCAAGGCACTTGATGGTGTTACCTTCGCACTTAGTATTGATTCATTAATGGGAACTTCAGTACCTGAGGAAATGCTTCCTGAGAAACTGGTTAATAACCTTAAAGGTGAAGATTACCAGATAATGCTTATCGGTTCGGATTACATTATTGCATCTGATGAAATCAATAATCAGATAAATAATGTTAATGCAATTGTAAAAGGCCATGATGCAATGGCAATGGTAGTTGGTGAAGCTCCTTGTACAAAGGATTTGATAACAATTACCGACCATGATTTTAAGGTTGTAAGTCTGGTTTCGATAGCGGCGATTTTTGCCATAATATTTGTTGTACTCAAATCAGTATCACTTCCGGTAATACTGGTAGCAGCAATTGAGTTTGCAATCTTCATTAACATGGGTATTCCATTTTATACACATACCGAGATACCGTTTATCGCTTCGGTTGTAATCGGAACCATTCAGCTGGGTGCAACAGTTGATTATGCGATTCTCATGACAACCAGATACAAAAGAGAAAGATATCTTGGAAATGATAAAAAGACAAGCGTTACAACAGCACTTGCAACATCAATTCCTTCAATCATCGTTTCTGCACTGGGATTCTTTGCAGCAACATTTGGTGTTGGAATGCTGGCAAGTATCGATATGATTTCATCCCTTTGCATGTTAATGGCAAGAGGTGCAATTATCAGTATGTTTGTGGTTATACTGGTTCTTCCATCCTTCTTTATGGTATTCGATGGAATAATCATAAATACAAGCATTGGTTTTAAGAATAAAGAAAAGAAAAACAGCAATAAAATAATTACAGGTTAAGGAGGACGGACATGAAAAAGAAATATTATAAAGGCTTATCTTTAATATTAGTATCTGCAATGGTTATGGCCGGTGTAGCAGGATGTGCCAGTGTGGGCGCTGCTGAAGATGCTAAGGATGAGGCAGAAGAGGCTGTTACAGATGCCGTTACTCAGGCAGTTCAAACACAGAAAACTCCTTCAGATAAGGAAAACTTCAAGGAAGAAACAGTATATGTTTTCACTGATGCATATGGATCACAGAAGAGCGTTACGGTTTATGAGAAACTTAATAATCCACAGTGCTCAGATGTTATAGAAGATGAAACAACGCTTACAAATCTTGTTAACCTTTCAGGTGAGGAAGATTACAGTGAGAATGGCAATAACATTGAGTGGAATGCACTTGGTAATGACATTACTTACCAGGGTGATACCAGTAAGAAGCCACCTGTAGATATTAAGGTTACTTATTATCTTGATGGCAAAGAAATCTCTCCGGCAGATCTTGCAGGCAAGAGTGGTAACGTAAGAATCAGATTTGATTATACAAATAATGAGCAGAGAGAAGTTGAGATTAACGGCGAAACAAAGACCATGTATGTACCTTTTACAGCAGTAACAGGCATGCTTCTTTCAGGCGACAGATTCAGCAATATCGAAGTTACAAACGGAAAAGTAACAGAGGTTGGTGACAACTATCTGGCAGCAGGTATCGTTCTTCCTGGTATGGAGGACAGCCTTGCTGACAAACTTGATGAACTTGAAATAACAATGGATATTCCTGATTATTTTGAGGTAAGTGCTGACGTGAATGATTTTGCACTTGATACTGTGATTACAGCAGTTACAGCCAATGTTTCAGCAGATATCGATATGGGAGAAATTGATACAACAGCTCTTGAAGACAAGCTTGGTGAATTACAGGATGCAACAGACAAACTTTCAGAAGGTACTGACAAACTCGCCGATGGTACAGGAAAACTTGCAGATAATCTTCCTGCACTTGTTACAGGTGCCGGAGATCTTCAGAATGGTGCGAACAGTTTAAGAGACGGCGCTTTTAAAATAAAGGATGGCGTTGCAGCATATACAGATGGTGTTGCCAAGGCAGCAGATGGTGCAGCACAGATTAGTGGTGGTACAACACAGGTTAATACAGCAATTGATAAACTTTCAGAGTCAGTTGAACAGCAGATCGTTCCTGGTGTAACACAGCTTGCAGATGGAGCAAATGCATTAAATGAAGGCGTTAACCAGTTTATGACAGCAACTGTTGAAGGACTTAATGCAGGTGAGGCTGGTGCGGTTAATACAGCCAATGCGCAACTTGCAGCATCTGAAGAACTGACATCGGCTCTTGGTTATACAGTAACAATGGACAATATTGATGAAACAATTGCAGCACTGGAAGCAAAGAGAAATATGCTTCAGGCAGAACTGATTCTAAGTGATGACGAAGCGCTTCAGCATGCAGTTGCAGCAGGTGTTAAGGCAGCATTATTACAGGCAGGTTTGGAAGAAGGTTCTGATGTTTACAACGAAGAATTCGAAACACGGGTTGGACAGCAGATTCAGAGCATGGAAGAAAATGCACAGGCAAGGAGTGCCGCAATTATGGCATACAGAAGCGCAGTAAGTGAGCAGGCCAAGAGTCTTCCTTCACTTGATACAGCTATTGAATCACTTAAGGAAGCAAAAGCTGGCGTTAACGGTGCACAGAGTGCTCTTGAAGGAGTTAAGACATCACTTACAGGTAATGAAGATGTGAAGAAACTTACAGACGGTGCAGTTGCACTGGCAGATGGTGCCAATGCCCTGAAGGCCGGCGTGGGTACTTTCAATCAGGATGAGATGAATGCAGTAATAAGCAGTGGCAATAATACAGTTTGTACAGCACTTTATCAGATTAATAGTGGTGTTGATACACTGGATAAAGGAACCACAGATTTATCAAATGGTCTTAATACACTTAGAGGAAGTAACAATGACCTTAACGGTGGTGTGGCTACCCTGGCAGACGGAACAGTTAAGCTTGCTGATGGTACAGCAAAACTTAAGGCTGCAACAGATACATTAGGTGAAGGTGTTGGCGAACTTAATGCCGGCGCTGTAAAACTTAACAACGGTATGCTTGAATTTAATGCAGAAGGTGTTTCTAAGATATCCGGTGTACTTGATGAGAACTCAGATACACTGGTTGCAGAGTTCAAGGAAATCGTCGATCTTGGTAAGGGATATACATCATTTGCCGGAAAGAGCGATGATTATGACGGAAGCGTATTATTCATCTATAAGATGGATGGTATCGAATAAACAATAAACCCAAAATCCTTCCCATTATTTAAAACAGCGTCTTGTTATAAAGACGCTGTTTTTTTATCTTTATTTAACCTGATAATTCTTATATCTGTTTTTGATTATGAATACAAGTAAAGCTGAGATTAGTGCCCAGAATATTACGGTATATTGCATAACATTTAAGTGAAGGCCAAAGATTGTGATGGTTCTGTAGTTATAGAATAACCACGAACCGACATATGCGCCAGGCATTAAATCAAAGAGGATACGAATGATTCTTATATTTGCCCCCGGGTTAAACATTGATAAGAATAACATGAATACCATGGTAGCCATGGCAGCAGGATGATTCATGGTTATCTGTGACAGGAACATGGCTATAACGCCAAGAAAAATACCGCATATAATCAGCATAATGGATGCGTATAATGCAGCCTGTCCGGAAGTTAAAACCATCATACAGGATGGCACGTGAAGCTGGAACATGGCATTCCATCCGTCAAATCCATATAAAATGAAAGCTAAAGTCCACTGGAATATAAGAAGTATTAATGATGTGATGAGGCCACATATGGCTCCCATGGTGATTTTAGACCAAAGGAGGGTTGTCTTGCCAAGTCTTGTGGCAAAAATTATCTGATCACATCCCTTTGCTCTTTCGTCTGCGAAGAGTCCGGATAAAGCAATTCCACAGAGAATCAAAATCATAAAATTCATCATATAAACAATTTCAAAAAAGGCTGTATATGCCCCATCGTAAGTATATGTAAATGGAGTCTGGTTACCGGTATCGAGCTTTCGCCAGTACTCCTTTTCTTTATCCGTGGCTTTGTCATCATCCATTAAGCCTTCATTAACCTGCATTCTGATTGAATAAAGACTTTCTTCATTTAAGTCTGATATGTCTGTGCGGCCGGTGGTATATTTAAGGAATTCGTAGATAGGATCATAGTCATGAGGGTTCTCTGCGGTCACAATTTTCTGGATGGTTTCTTCGTTAACCACGGTTCCGGATAAGGCGCGTTCACGTTCAATTCGTGGCCTGTAGTTACCAAGAAAAATTGGGAATAATTCATTGGCAAGGAGAATTGCCAGCATTATTATAAGAGCCAGCCAGTAAGCTTTTTGTGAGAATGTTTTCTTAAATTCGAATTTTAATAGTGTTCCGAAATTCATTGCCTTAAGCCTCCTCAAATTCTTTTAAATAGAATTCTTCCAAATCCATATTGATGTCTTTGATCTCGCCATCATAAATGAATTCGCCGTCTTTCATCATAAGGATTCTGTCAGCAATATGTTCTACATCTGAGACAATGTGGGTTGAGAGTATAACAATATTATTTTTTCCAAGCTCTCCAATCATATTTCTAAAATGCACGCGTTCCTTTGGATCAAGTCCTGCAGTTGGCTCATCAAGGATTATGATTTTAGGGTCATTTATTAATGCCTGTGCAATGCCAAGCCTTTGTTTCATTCCGCCGGAAAATGTGCTGATTTTTTTATTGGCAACATCTGAAAGATTAACCTTCTTTAAAAGTTCTTCGCATTTTATTTTTGCACTTTCTTTATCAAGTCCTTTTAAGGCTGCTATGTACAGAAGGAAGTCTCTGGCTTTGAAATTAGGGTAATATCCAAAATCCTGAGGAAGGTATCCCAGTACATCGCGGTACATCTCATCTTCAACATTTAAGCCATCAAAAGATATGGTGCCTTCTGTAGGTTTTAAGACGCCACATATCATTCGCATAACGGTGGTTTTGCCAGCTCCGTTAGCACCAAGGAGGCCGGTTACTCCGGTATGAATTGTAACATTCGCGTTTTTAACTGCTTCTTTATCTTTGTATTTTTTCGTAATATTCTTTAATTCAAGTTCCATGTTGTATTTCTGTCCTCCTGAAGATATTTACGTATTTCCGTGGTTATGGCAACGAATAAACTGGCCAAAATAACCGCGCCAATGGTAGCAAGTAATCCCTTATTAAACTGTGAAAGCAGGGTTTTAACCATAATAGGAATGATTGCGGATGACATTGCGATGGCAGTGCAACCGTAGATGCTTTCGGTGTTATGATATTTTCTTGTGATGAGCATACATCCCCAGGAAGTGAAGAGGTATGGGCAGCCTAAGGCGAGCACTGAGATGCATGGCGCAATGCCGGATTTAATACTTAAAAATGGAATAATCAGGGCATGTATTATTAGTCCCAGCATGCCTCCAATGAAAATACGGACACTTTTTTGCATTCGAAGTGAAAATCTTGTTACCATTTCAAGTTCGGTCATTTGGTGCCTTTTGGAACGTCCCAGGTCAGCTGTAATGATTAATGCCGCAAGAGGCATAATGGAAGAACAAACCCAGATGGAAGAAGAGTAGTTTTTGATAAATGTAAGCAGTACTCCCATGACAGATATGCATATGGTTATAATGATTGTCAGAGGATTTAGTTCTTTAAGCTGCATCATAATAATTGATGATAAATGAATTTTTCTTTTGGTATGTTCTCTTATGAACGATCTACCTTTAACTCCGGGATTAACATCATATGTATCTTTGACTAATCTGATTATGTCTTTATCCGTCATTTCTTCCTCCTTCCTCCAGACCACTTTTAAGCAGCTGCAGCGCTTTTTTAAGTTTCCTGTTAACTGCAAATCTGGATATATTCATAATTTTCCCAATCTCCGATGGAAGGTAGTCGTTGGCATATCTTAGAATAACTGCCTCTTTCAAATCATCCGGCAGCATCTTCATGACTTCCTTCAAAGCCAGGGAATCTATATTAATTTCATCCTGCTCTTCATCAGCTATATCTTCCAATGGAACATAAGACATTTCCGGATGGGGCCTTCTGTAATAATCTGCGCAGAGATTTCTGGCAATTGCATACAGGTAAGGCAGTTCCTTACCTACATCTTTGTATGTATTGGATTCCCAGAATTTAAGAAAGGTTTCCTGGGTAATGTCTTCCGCGGTTTCCATGTTTCCGGTTTTCATATAGCAAAATCTGAGGAGCTTTGTATAATGTGAATTTAAATCCATTTTTATCTCCTTCAACATATAAAACGGAATTTCATGTATAAGTGTGCGCGTATTTAAGAAAAAAATCAAATTTATTAAGACACTTTGGTGTGATATAATTATGTTGTGTGTATAATCACCGACGGGAGGGTGTATATGAAAAGAAAAATAACTATGATAATGGCAGCACTGTTGACTGCTTTTGTGTTTGCAGGCTGTATCGCTGATGAGGTGCCTGAAGGATATAACATAATGGATGACACTGTTGTAAATGTACCGACAGAGACGAGTTCAGACGTAACTGACAGTGAGGAAGTGGAAACAACTGATGCATCTGAAGAAAAAGGATATGATGTTATTCCTGAAGAATATGCCATGGTTGTTACCGTTTCAATCAACCCTGAAATTTCTTTATATCTTGATAAAGAATATAAGGTTATTGGATATAAGTTTGGCAATGATGATGCCATTGATGCTTATGCAGATAATAGTTCTGAGTTTATAGGTAAGTCTGCAGAAGATGTGACAGGAACTCTGGTTACAATAGCTGCTGAAAAGGAATACCTTAAGGATGATGGTAACGTTGATATTTCTCTTTCGGAAATTAAGGATGAGACTATCAAAGATGCAGCTGTTCTGACACTTATGAAAGATGCGGCAACCGGTGTTATAGATGAGCAGGAATTAAAATGTGCTGTTAATGTAGAAGTTGCTGAGAGTATTCCTGCAGAAATTGAGGCTCCAAAAGTTAAGGTTACCTGCCCGGATTGTGGCGGAGTTGGAGTCATATGTCCGGGCGCACCGGATTCGGGTGATAAGATTACTCCGGGCGGATATATGGGCTGTGGTGGAGATGGAGAAGTGGAGTGCCTTAGCAAAATCCCCCTCTGCGAAAATGGAACCATTCACTGCGACCATTGCGGTGCTACAGGTAAAACAACATGTTTTGGATGTGGCGGCAGTGGAGTTAATTCAGTAGATGGTGCCACATGTAATCACTGCGGCGGCTCAGGCTATGAAGCTTGTGAATATTGCAATGGTCAGGGAGTATATACCTGTCCAAGATGCGGCGGCACAGGAATGATGACCTGCCCGACAATTGATAAGCATTATGAATGTGAGACCTGTCATGGAACAGGATATGTGGAAGAATAATAATTTACCGGAGGATAAAGGTTGTGGAAGAAATGCAGTTATATGTAGGAAGACCTGAGAATACAGAAGGGAGACTTCCAAGAGAAATTCATACATATGATTATCTTGATAAACTGGGAATTGATTATCTTAGAACAGATCATGGCAGGGCAGACAACATGGAAGCATGTAATGAAATTGATGCGGTTTTGGGTGTATTGATTTGCAAGAATTTGTTTCTTTGTAACAGACAAAAAACAAACTTCTACTTACTGATGATGCCGGGAGATAAGAAGTTTAAAACCAAGGAATTATCATCTCAGATTAATTCTGCAAGACTGTCTTTCGCTGATCCTGAAGATATGCTTAAGTATCTTGACATCGAGCCCGGCGCTGTGAGCATAATGGGGCTTATGAATGATACTGAGCATAAGGTTCAGTTACTGATAGATGAGGATGTACTTAAAGGCGAAGAGATAGGCTGTCACCCTTGTGTATGTACATCGAGTTTGAAGATTAAGACGAAGGATGTAATAGAAAAATTTTTACCGGCAACGGGACATGATTATGTGACGGTGCATTTGGTGGGGGAAGATTAAAGTGAGAATTGAAATATCATTGGAAGATTATATAAAAGAATTGGATTTAATGGATAAACAATATGGGCAGGAGGAAGAACTGTATCCATTAATTAATATGATACTTAGGGCAAATTGTAATCTGGATGGTTTGTCGTTGAGGGATGTGCATAATATTGTTAGAGCAGAGACGGATGAAATTACTTTAAAAAAAAGATCTTTATTATTTGGATTTGGTGCATTCACGGATTTGGCAATTCTGGATTGTAATTATAATCCAAGCAATGATAATGAATTAGATCAAAATGAGAACATGCTTGGATGTGTTGAAATAAAAAAATATTTTGTAAAAATGTTTGATTTTAATAAAGACCAATATAATTTTGGAGAATTGATTGACGAAGGTGATGAGTGTAGACAGATAATATGCGAACTTCTTTGGTTTGGTAAAACTATATTTACAAATGGATTATTGTGGTATTATTTGGAACTTGATTATGAAAAAGGTGATATTTACAATAGTGATAATTGTAAGCAATATATTGGCTTGACTAAAAATAGAATGATAGAAATGGGAATCTATGACGAAAATAAAAAAGTAGGAAAAATTGTTTTAGAAAAAATCTTTGATGATGTTAAGGATAAAACTTTTAAGGTAAAACAAATAGGAAATATAATAAAAGAAAAAAAACGTTCAAAATATAACATCGAACAGTGGAATCGATTGAAATACAATCTTTCAGTTATTGACTGGGAAACTAACGATAATATAAGTAAATTTATATAGGACAAATTAAATGACTCAACCAACAATAATTACAATCAAAGCAACTAAATTATTCACTTATTATTACAAAGAAAAAGGGGCAGAGAAAAAGCCCCTTTATTTGGATGCAAGAAATAAATATAAGTTTGGTCAGGTTATTAAACAGACTGATACCATGGATGAATGTCCGCTTCTTTATCAGCTTGTGAATTCAGATACATTTAAAGAAAGTAAAACTGACACAGAAAACACCAGAGACTGGCTTCATGATAAATTATTTATTATGGATTTTGACGGAGTTTTTGTGCGTAATTTAAGCGCCAATGACTCCGTTAATGCGAAGCGTTGTTATAATTTAGCAAGAGCGAAAGATATAGTTGAAAATGGTATAGACATTCAGTTTTCAAAAGACACTAAAGTTCATTTTGTTCCATTTGATAAAAGTGGTAACATGAGCAGACAAAGCCGTATTACTTTTATTAATGAGGATTATTATGAAGAACTTAATAAAAGACTTAATCTGGATATAGACTTTGGTAAAATCAGCGTAATTCTGAGTAAGTTCTATGCTTACAGAGGATTATATCTTTCTTCATCTTCCAGGGTTAATCATAAAAAAATCAAAATAACACCAGAGACTCTGGTTATCATAAAAGATGTAAGAAAGAAGAAACTCTCAAAAAATAATGAAAGTATAGTTTTAGGACCTTCATATGAAAGGGATGTTCCTATTGTAAGCGCAGAAAAGGGCGCGTTTATTGAAGAATCAAATACACAGATGTGGAATTTTACACCTGTCGAAAAAAAAGAACTTGAGCACACCGAAACACCTTTCGATGGTGTTGGATTAATTTCTCCTGAGTACTCTAAATATATAAACGAGTCATTGAATATTGATGGCGCTTCGTCTTACCAGGTGAGAATGCCTTTTGTAAAAGGTATGCTCCACTGTGTTGATTTTAAAGGATTCTTAAGTGAGCACGATACCGAAAACATGCAGCAGGATTCATATGAATATGAGGATGCATTTGGAATAAACAGAGATTTAAAGAAAGCCCAGATTCTTCTGACTGAAAGTATGTTTAAGGGGATGAAGTGGCTGACAGATTATTGTCATAGTAACGATGTTGATGATCCGATGGAATATTACTGCAGGAAATTTAATGAGTACGAACATGCGTTATATATTTCAGGTACAAACCTTCCTTACGGACATTCAGAATATACGCATCTGAATTATCAGTTTTTAAATACACTTAACTTAAGTGATGTTCAATTTAGCAGGATAATAAACAGACACATTAATTTCATTCAAGATCCGAAAACATATATCTGTAAATGGAATCCTTCGGAAAGTGCAGATTATGATTCTAAAAAAATATCATATAATAATCCTTCGTGGAAGGAAGCTCTTAAGACAGATCCGGTATTTGAAAAAGATAAATTTATTAAGCAGCAAATGATTTATACAAAAAAAGGCCTGATAACCAAAATTGCAAAAGGCAAAATCACCGTCCCTGGACAAACACGTTTTTTATGCAGGGATTTGTTGCCTGTTCTTGCCTGCCTGATTAAAGATGAAAAAGAAGCTCAAAAGTTTTATAAACGTGTGTTGTATCACAGATTTTATATGCCTGCTGCTAATCTTAAGTACAACAATTATTATGCATTTTTCAGAAGTCCGCATTTATCAAGAAATGAAGAGTGCATGCTCAAACCTTTTGTAAAACTGGCTAAAGATGAAGAATTAGATTCACGTGATGCTCATGTAAAATATGGTGATTATCTGGCAAGGTATGATAAATATTTCGGTCATCTTACAGGGGTTGTGATGGTGCCAAGAGGGTCTATTATTCCGCTATGTCTGGGCGGGGCTGATTTTGACGGTGATCTGGTGTCTGTTGTTTTTGATGAGGATATAGTTTCTGCAGTTAGAAATGCCTGCTATGAATCAGGTTTTGATGTGCCTCCTAAAAGAAAAATTCCTGTAGTGCGAATCCCCGATACCAAAAAAGATCAGGTTGCAGAACCAGTACCTGAATATGTTCCATTTGAACACCTGGAATATACTTTCTCTAATTCAATAGGTTTATTGTCTAATCTGGCGATTAAGACTGGTCAGAAAGAATATGGACGACATATAAATCATAAAGTAGAATCTGGTAGTTGCTGGAAGTGTACTGTTTTGACAGGTCTTGAAATTGATGCTGCCAAGAATGGTATTCACCCGGATTTACAATCTATTGGCGATAGCATCTATTCTTATGAAAAGGCAGAGTACCTGAGGTTTCTTGATAAGTTTGACAGAATTAGAACTCGTTACAATTATGATTTTGATAAGTTGCAAGTAAGTATTACTGATGATAAACGATTTGAATTTAAGGTCGGAGATTACACCACTGATTGTGCTATTTGTGAGCAAACTTACGGAACAAGAATCAATGAACTTCCATATTACTTTGAGAAGGAGTTTAATAATTACAAAAATGAATCTGATGAAAGTGAAAACGAAAATATCAGATTTGTTTATGATTGCAAAATTACAAAGGAAGAAAAAGAAAAGTATATTAAGAACATAAATGATGTTTGCGCATTGTATTTTAAATACAGGTCTTTGATTCGTTCTATTGATTATGAGAAGAATAAATCGTCATTTGGAGAAATACACTTAAGCAAACTTGTTTCAAAAAAATATGATGAAGAAAAGACCGTAAGAATAAACGAAGATGTAATTAAAGGCCTTGTTGATAAAATAGAACAGGCACTTCCGGATGATATTGAAAGAGTAAAAAATAGCGTCAATGATTTGAAGTGGCAATTCCAGCCAAAAGAGAAAAGAGCAGATGCCCTTGAGAAAATTATTGGTAAAGATTTCGATGTAAATATACTCAGTGATGATGAAAAGACATTTCTGTTTTCGTTTGATCAGCATGGTTATAAATCTCTTTGGTATATCCTGGATATTTGCGATAAAAGAAGAATAAAATCATATAGTGATATTAGAGATGATAAGAAAATTGAAGAGATAAATAATCCGATGCTTACTGAACTGATTGAGAAATTGGAAGAAGTTGCGACTTCACTTTATTACTTCCAAATTATTGATGCAGAGCATGAAATATATTCTTTATGTAAGGATAAATTAAAGAATATAGTGAAAATGGCAAATATTAAAACCGAAGCCAAGATTGCCATTATGTATGAAGCAATCGGAAGTGATGTGACGCTTGCAAGATTTTTCTGGGATATATTTAACTTTGATGAAATCCAAAAATGTAAGATGGAAGGGGGAGAGTGATTATGCTTAATGAAATAATCGAATTAGAGGCATATATGGGCGATCCCAGAATGGATAAACCAAGACTTCAGCCTAATCTTCTTACAGATAATTTTGGAAAGAAAAACAAAGAATATAAATTGAATGGTTTGGATCAGATTCTTACTGTTATTGCCAGAGGATTTATTTTTGCTGAGTTAGAGGATGAATTAAAGACAGGAAAAAGAGTAATCACCGATGAAGAAATTTCTACAGTTAAAGATGCATTAAACAGATGGTGTGGATTTAAGGTAGAAATGGTAGGTGATACTAAAAAAGTTGATGAATGGTTTAATAAATACCCGAAAGCCAATGACTATCTTAAAAACTTTTGGGAATATCATCATAAAAAGACAAGTGATAAAAATCTGACATGGGAAGAATGCGAGAAAAAGTGGAGTGATAAATATAATTCCAGGAACAGTTACCAGGCTGAGTCTGTTACGTTTGATAATATTATTGCCTCAGCTTTGAACGCAGGCCCATTAAAAGAAAGATTATGCATTATCAAGAAACCGGATGAAGATGCATTACTTAAAAAAATTATAAAAAAACCGGATGCTTTGTATGATTACCTGTTTACTGAATATGATGGAAATCCTCAGAAGAAAACAAAAATCAGAATGCTTCGTAATATTATAACTTTTCTTATGCTTAGGAGTGAGGAGGGTGAGAATAAAAAAGAAGTTCTTCTACCAAAACTCAGACTGTTCGGATGGTATGGAACTGACGATACTGATGGTAAAATTTATAAGTGGTATTTAGAGGCTTTTAAATATAATGATGAGAAAATAATGTATGCACTTAGTGGCGCGGATTATACGAAGTTTGGAATAAGGGAAGATTACCTTAAAAAGTTCGGATTTGCAATTATTGATGCCAATGATAAAAATAAATATATTAAGGACTATCTGATACTAAAGGATCCGGGATATGGAGATGAACCATTTGAAGTATTGTAAGCTGATAAGAATTTTACCCGAACTTGGGTAAAATTTATTGACAATGATTAACCCTCTTTTTATGATGTAATAAAAGGAGGGTTTTTCTATGGATATTAGTGAATTAAAAAATAGAAAGAATAAGTTAAAACTCACAACCCATCAGCTTGCGGAACTTGCAGGTGCTCCTTACAGTACAGTTAGCAAAATCATGACCGGCGAGACGAAGAATCCGTCATATGTAATTATTGATAAAATAGATAAAGCACTTTCGAGTGAGGAGATGAAAGTCAGGCTTAAAACATATGCTGATGAGTGGCAGCAGCACATTAAGGAACATTCAAAAGAAGATGTGGATCAGTGGGAATTTGAAAAAGAGTACAGGAAGAAACATCATCTTAGTGATGATCCGATTCCATATGCGGTATCTGTTACAGATAAAGATTATGATTATGCCATGGAGATGGAAAAGACGAAGGGCAAAAGGGTGACGGCGGAGATTTTGTCCATGTTTGATGAAAAACAGAGAATTGAACTCTTAGATGGCAGGCTAATCTTTAATAATTCGCCAACACTGGAACATCAGAATCTGGTTATGAGTATTGGTAAGAAGATTGACAGGTTCATTGATGATAATCACGGAAAGTGCCGGATGATTAACGTGGATGTTGATGTCAGGCTCGATGAAGATGATTATACTGTTTTGATTCCGGATATAATGGTTATCTGTAATCCTGAGATTATCCGGAATGATGGTGTTTGGGGAGTGCCTGACTGGGTGATAGAGGTTACATCTCCAAGCACAAAGAAAATGGATTATGGCAGGAAAATGCACAAATATCTTTTATCCGGGGTGAGAGAGTATTGGATTGTGGACCCGCAGGAAGAAAAGGTGGTGGTTTATACAGAAGGAGAACTTGTGGTAGCACATTTATATTCTTTTGATGACGAGATTCCTGTATATATTTATGATGGGAATTTGAAGATTAAAATCAGATAGTTAAGTGTTAAATATATAGTCCGGCAAAACTGACTATAAACAATTAAATATATAGTCCGGCATAAAACGGACTTTAATGTTGAAAGTCGGGTGAATCGTAATGATTCCCCGGCTTTTTTGTGCGAGTAGGGAACTCTACTCGATTGTGCAGAAAGGAGGCATTGATAATGGAAAACAAAAGAAAGGAGGCAGGAAACATGGAAGAATATTGTCCAATCTATGAACTTGAAGAATTAGAAAAGTGTTACGGCTTTGAGTCTGAAGATGATGAAGAATTATCAGAAGGTGAAATCTGGGACGAAGTTATGTTTGACTTCTTCCCAAATGCTGACGAGTCAGAACTTGAAGACGAATTAGACAGTTGGTTTAACGATTAATTAATGGAGGTAATTTATTATGAGTACATTCGATTACATTGAAACATGGCATACAAACAACGCCACATTGGTAGCAAGAACAATTTCGGATCCTAATGGGATTCTTATAACTGAATATGGTCACAAGAAGGGGGCTTATCTGGTATCTGTTTTGCTGACTGAAAAGAATATCCTGATTCCTATGTACGCCGGTGAGGCAGGTGAAGATGGTGGTGAAGATGGTGACAACATAAGAACCATTCAGGACAGGCTCAAAGAGCACCTGTATCACTGGCTTGGTGCCTATACACAGTATCACACCGGTGTGGCAAAGAGGGATTTGCTTAATGGAAAGATGAAATTTCATTTAGAGATAGTAGGTGAGGCAGAGGCCAAAGAAGCACGTAAGCAGATGGAAACAGATACTATTCTTACCAAGAAACCTTATCTTCAGTACGGACCTTATAAGAAGTATCCTAGCAAATACACAGGCCTTGATTTGTGTATTGTGCCATGGGACAAGACAAGGCGTAAGGCGTTCTTAGGTGCTCTTAAGGAAAGAGGCATTGTGGTAGAAGATAACAGCAGATTAATCGATTTAATTCTTAATAAGTCAATAACTCCTGACTGGGTGGAATGCTCAAAGAACAGACGCTCATATGACAAGGAACAGATGTCTATGTTGAAAGAAGAAATGAGTGAAGAGTGGACATGTGAAGAATATGAATTAATTGTTAATGCTGTTAATGCTGCGCTTGGCTATAAGTCAGGCAGCAGGGGAGTATCGAGAAACTGCTTATTACAGATACTTACTGTAGCTTTGTCATAATAAGTTTAAGCCGGGTGGGAAACTGCCCGGCTATTTTTTGTGGAGATATTATGAGAGATATTGAAATTAATTTAACCGGCAATCCCGGTGATATGGCTTACAAAATGCCATGGTCACTGGATGCTACATGTTACAACTTCATAAAACCAAAAACAGCATATAAAGCTGATAAAGAATTTGAGTTATGTAAACTAGGAGGAGCAAAGGATATAAGGTCACTGGTAATCAGGGCATGTTTAAAGAATTATGATTATATAGCGCAAATGACCGAACTTGAGCAACTGTATATTTATGATGCCAGATTCTTAAGCAAACTTGATTTCCTTGAGAATCTGACCAAATTAAGACATCTTTGTATTTGTAAATCATATGTTTCGTCGTTGGATGGTCTTGAGAAAATGCTGAAGAATAAAAGAGACTGTTATGAGGCAGCCGGCGAGGATGCAGATGCGGGAAGATTATATGGGATTGAAGGAATATATATTCATTCAATGAGAAGTCTTGATGCTTTTAGACTTGATGACAGCGGCGTACCAATAGGGGAACTTAGTTTGTATTGCAAAAGAAGAAATCTTCACTGGGACTAATAAGGAGATAAAAATGGATAATAGAATAGATGACTGCGTAAATGAGATTATTGTATTTTTAAAGAAGTGGGGAATGTGGAGAGATACGGCCATTATGGCTAACGGTAACAGGTATGTGTATTCAGAAGACTCAAGAAAAATGTATAACGGTTTGTCGAATGTTGAAGTGATATATAACGTGGACCCGGAGGAGTATACAAAAGGACTTACAGGGTGTGATGTTGAAAATGGCAAAGCTGTCTGGAAGAGTTTCTCGAACCCTGAGCATATTCTTGATATGGTATATGTTGGACCGTTATATATGCTTTTAAGGCATGGAGAATATGAAGTTAATCCTAGGGATATATCGGATGAAGTATGGGAGTATATTTTTGAGAATACTGATATGCTTGATGAGTATCTGTTTGACCAATACGGCTGCTCGAGTGTTGAAGAGTTTTATTTTCAAACGGTAGAAGATAAAATTGAAAATGATGATTATACAAAGTGGGATCCGCTGGTATTTGATACCTGGGAAGATTATCAGGTGTTTGTAAATGGAGAAAGCTACGAGGATTTTGATGAAGTGTGTAAGCCGTCAAATTATGAAAGATATGGGACATATGCCGAGTATATTGAAGATCTGGAGGATATGGATAATCTGACGGTAGCGGATTTGGTCCCTCTCTGGGATAAAATGGTTAGGGATGCCAAAGAATCTTTTATTCGAAAGGCAAGAGAAAAGAAGGATGAAATAATTAACATCTGGGGAATAGTGCCTTATGTGAAAGATGACTTCTTCGCAATCTTCGAAAAATATGGTCTGTGGTATGAGCTTGGATTTGGCTGGTCATTAACCTGTTACAGAATATGATAAAAAATTTTAAGATTTTTCTTGAAAAAGATTTTTAATTCATTTAGCCTTTTCTTAGGACGTCCAAATCTTTCCTAAGAGGAGGCTATTTTATGAATAAAGAACAACTTCACAGGTACATTTTAGAGAATACCGGAAATGAGAAAAATGTATGTCAGATTTATGCCATCAAAGACAATGAGGTGGCACTTGATGATTGCTGGCACGGATTCAGGACAATGGATGCAATGAATGTTAATTCAGTTACCAAAGGTGTCATGGGGCTGCTTGCCGGAATTGCGTTGGACAAGGGATACATCAAAAATCCTGATCAGAAGGTAATGGATTTTTTTCCGGATTATTCTGTAAAACGTGGTGAAAAAACCATATATGATGTCACAGTCAGACATCTGCTTACCATGACAGCGCCATATAAAGGCAAGTCAGAACCATGGAAGAAGGTTTGTACTTCCCAGAGTTTTACTTACGCGATTCTCGATTATCTTGGAGGTCGAAATGGCATTACAGGTGAGTTCCGTTATGCCACTCTTGGCATTCAGATTCTGGCCGGAATAATAGAGAATGCAACCGGTGAGAAATGCATAGATTTTGCAAACGAGAATCTATTTGAGCCCCTTGGACTTCCAAAGCGAATACCACACGGTGACAGTTCCAAAGAAGATCAGTTTGATTTCTTTATGAACAAAAATCCAAGAAAATACGAGTGGTACTCTGACCCTCAGGGCAGTGTTACTGCAGGCTGGGGATTATGCATGTCGGCAAGAGATATGGCTGTGATTGGGACGATGGTCCTGGATGGTGGCTTGTATAATGGAAAAAGAATTATCTCAGAAGAATACTTAAAGGATATGCTGACACCTCATATTAAACTTGGTGAGCGATTTGGATTTATGAACTATGGCTACCTTTGGTACAAGCCTTACGATGATAAAGAGGTATATGCGGCCATTGGTGACAGCGGAAATATCATATACATAAATAAGGCGGAGAATGTATCAGTGGGTATGACTGGGACATTTAAGCCGAGGATTTTTGACAGGGTTGATTTTATTGAGCAGAAAGTATTACCTGCGCTTAATGAGTAAAATGTGATAGAATAAGCTAAAGGTATTTAGAAATATCGCAATATTTCTAAATAGATTAACTTACAGTTTTATAGGACAAAGAATCTGAAGGGAGTTTTATAGTGAACGAATTATGTATGATAATTAAAGACATGGTAAAACCGAATTTCCTAAATATTCGGACATCTATTCAGACCTATGATAGAGATGCAATCTGTTGTGGTGCTCCTTGTTGGAGATGGGCATATCACGCGCTTCATTCTGCTGATAAATGGTTTATCAATCCTTGTGTATATGATGAACCGCCATTTCACGAAGAGGGACTGGATAATCCTGATAAACCTGCTTCGGTTGTATTGTCTGACGAACAGCTTCTTGATTATCTTGACAGGATTGAGCAGAAAACTTACTCATATCTTGATTCTCTCACAGATGAAATGCTTTATGAATGCCCCGAAAACTGTGAGCATACAAGAATGGAATTGGTGCTCAGACAGTTTCGTCATATATCATTCCATACAGGAATGCTTAACGGTCAAACAGCCTTGACAACAGGGAAGTTTCCAATGTGGGTATCTCAGGCAGATAAGTATGTGGATGACGGTATTCTTTTTGGCAGATACCGTAAGGGACAAGTAACAAAATGATTCTTGATATCCAAAACCACGTTTGGCGAAATGCTGGGATGGATAGTTAACTCGGAAATAGTGAAAAAATAGTGAAAATTAATCGAGGAGAATTATGAGTAATCCGTGGGAAGAAATCAGTTTGAATGATTATGAGAATCATATGAGCCTTGATTCTGTTAAACAACTCCAAATCATGAATTCAATAATGAAGGAGCAGTTTGAAGATTATCCGGTTTCAACGGCTATGGTTCTTGGAGTCGCCGGTGGAAATGGCTTGGAGCATGTAAGCCGGGATAAGTACCGGACTGTTTATGGAGTGGATATCAATGAAGATTATCTTCGAATAGTTTCGGAACGATATGCACATTTGTCTGATGTACTGAAATGCTTGAAGATAGATCTGATCAACGATGCTGATCAACTTCCCGGAGCGCAGTTGCTGATAGCAAACCTTCTTATAGAGTATATTGGGTATGATGCATTTCAGAGAGTGGTTTGTAAAGTGAATCCTGAATATGTTTCTTGTTTGATTCAGATCAATGTGGATGATAAGCAGTGGGTATCAGATTCTCCATATTTGCATGCGTTTGACGGACTGGATGAGGTACATCATCAGATGGACGAGGATTTACTTTTAACGAAAATGCAGGAGATAGGATATAAGGACATACTCCAGGCAAGGATTCCACTTCCTAATGGAAAGGCATTTATCAGAATGGATTTTCAAAATGGAAAAATGGGATGACAAATCGCGGTTTTTCTAAACAGATTAACTTCCAGTATAAACGGTTAAGCAAAGTGGGATTTATCTTAGAGATAATTGATGGACGAGAATTACCAGAATATATGACAATGAATAAGGGGAAGATATGTGGCTGATCATGGCGGCTTTGTCCGCG
>CADAOY010000003.1 GCA_902789665.1 uncultured Lachnospiraceae bacterium
GTCGGGAATAATAATACATCTCTTATAGCTGGTGAATCAGTTAAAAGCATTACCAGACGGTCGATACCGTATCCAATACCACCTGTAGGTGCCATACCGATTTCAAGCGCATTTAAGAAGTCCTCATCAGTATGCTCTGCTTCTTCATCACCTGCTGCCGCATTGGCATCCTGAAGTGCAAAACGCTCTCTCTGATCGATTGGGTCGTTAAGCTCTGAATATGCATTACACATCTCCCATCCATTGATGAAGAGTTCGAAACGCTCAACCTTGGTCGGGTCATCCGGTTTCTTCTTGGTAAGTGGAGAAATCTCAATTGGATGGTCCATAATGAATGTTGGCTGAACCATGTGTTCCTCACAGAATTCCTCGAAGAAGAGATTTAAAATATGTCCCTTTGTATGGAAATCCTCGTATTCAATGTGACGCTCTTTAGCTAACTTCTTAGCTTCCTCATCACTTGTAACCTGGTCAAAATCCACGCCCGCATACTGCTTAACAGCCTCTGTCATTGTAAGACGTGCGAATGGCTTACCGAAATCAAGTTCAATATCGCCATACTTGAATGTTGTTGTACCAAGTACTTCATTGGCAACATATCTGAACATGTTCTCAGTTAAATCCATCATGCCGTGATAATCTGTATATGCCTGATATAATTCCATAAGTGTAAACTCAGGATTATGTCTTGTATCAAGTCCCTCGTTACGGAATACTCGGCCGATTTCATATACTCTCTCAAGACCACCAACGATAAGTCTCTTAAGATATAACTCAAGTGATATACGAAGTTTAAGATCCTCATCAAGTGCATTAAAGTGTGTCTCAAAAGGTCTTGCTGCTGCACCACCAGGATTAGCTACAAGCATTGGAGTCTCGACTTCCATGAAGTCCTGCTCGCCAAGATATCTTCTGATTGCACTGATAATCTTTGAACGCTTGATAAATGTCTCTTTAGCTTCGTTATTCATAATGAGATCCACGTATCTCTGACGGTATCTCATATCTGTATTTGTAAGTCCGTGGTACTTCTCCGGAAGAATCTGGAGAGACTTTGTAAGAAGTGTAATCTTCTCAACATGAACTGAAATCTCACCCATCATTGTTCTGAATACATAACCTTCAATACCAACGATATCACCTACATCATATTTCTTAAAATCTGCATATGCTTCTTCACCGATACCATCCTTGGATACGTAAAGCTGGATATTACCATCTCTGTCCTGAACGTTACCAAATGAAGCCTTACCCATAACACGCTTACTCATAAGACGGCCTGCGATGGAAACATGAATTGCGTTGGCGTCCATGATGGCACGTCTTGCTTCATACTCTTCCTTCTTGGCAGCTCTTGCATCAGCCTCTTCCATTCCATCTGTATTAACCTCAGGACGGCCTGCAAGAAGTTTCTCTTCAAGAGCAATATATTCATTCTTTGCATCTTCTGAGTGATGTGTCTGATTATATTTGGTAATTACGAAAGGATCCTTACCCTCTGCCTGAAGATTGGCAAGTTTCTCTCTTCTTACCTTGAGAAGCTGATTAATATCAACTTCCTGATTGTTCTGATTATTCTGATTTCCCATAAATCTCTGTTCTTTCTATTTATTTATCTTTAACGATCTCTAATAATTTATACTTAACTGTTCCAACAGGAGCCTCAACTGTGATTGTATCACCCTTCTTTGCTCCGATAAGAGCGCTGCCAAGTGGTGATTCGTTAGAGATGATACCCTCTAATGTATTGGCAACAAGCGCACCCTTGATTGTATAAGTAAACTCTTCTTTAGTTTCTTTATCCTGAACTCTTACTGTTGAACCGAAAGCAACTTTCTTACCATCACCTTCTTCATCAACGATCTCAACGTTCTTAAGAAGATTTTCAAGTTCAAAAATCCTCGCCTCCATATCACGCTGCTCATCTTTAGCTGCGTCGTATTCAGCGTTTTCTGATAAGTCACCCTGAGCTCTTGCTTCTTTAAGTTTCTCAGATACTTCCTTACGCTTGATATCTTTTAACTGATGGAGTTCTTTCTCATATCTCTCCACGTCTTCACGGGTAAGCAGATTCTTTTTTACTTCGTTCATATTAATACTCCTTTTTAAATCAAATACGGGCAAAAGCCCTATTCCTACAAACTCCTATTATACAAAAAATATGCGAAATATGCAACTAATTCCCATCAAGGCGATATTACATTTTTTCAATAAGTTCAATCAATTCCTCTTTGGTATTGCACATATTGATGTTTCTTCTAAACTCAGTACTTCCATACATGCCTGCCGTATACCATGAAGCATGGGCTCTCATTTCCCTTATTGCCGTATATTCACCTTTTATTTCAAGAAGTGAATTTAAGTGTTTTGTCATCATATTTATAACTTCTTCTTTGGAAGGTTTATAATCTTCTCCCATAATAAGGCTCTTAAAAATCCACGGATTTCCTCTTGCACCTCTTGCAACTGCAATACCTGCACATCCGGTCTCTTCATACATTTTCGTTGCCGTAACCACATTTGTAATATCACCATTTCCAATTACCGGAATTGAAACGGCATCCACTACTTTTTTAATAATGTCATAATTTACATTACCTCTGTACATATCTTCTTTTGTTCTTCCATGTACACATATGGCACTCACTCCTGCATCTTCGAGTCTTTTTGCGAACTCAGGAGCGTTCATTTCTTCGTGAGTGTAACCGGCGCGTATTTTGCACGTGACAGGTTTGGATGATGTCTTAACCACAGCCTTTGCTATATCATAAGCAAGGTCAGGATTCCTCATAAGAGCGCTGCCTTCATTATTTGATACTACCTTTGTAACCGGGCAGCCCATATTGATATCGAGTATCTGATATGGAAGATTATCTATCATCTTAACTGCCTCAGCCATTACATCAGGCTCTGAGCCAAAAAGCTGGAGACTTACCATTCCTTCTTTGGGACTTATCTCCATCATGGCATTTGTTGCTTTATTCTTATAGGTAATTGCCTTGGCGCTTATCATCTCAGTGCATACCAAACCCGCTCCCATTTCTGCGCAGATAACTCGAAAAGGCAGGTCTGTTACACCTGCCATTGGAGCCAGTATACTGGCATTATCAAGTTGTACATTACCGATTTTAAGCAATGATTATTATCCTTTTCTATTTTAGTTTTGAAAGCATCTTCACAAGTTCAAGATACTTTGGTTTTACACTTACAAAGCGTGTCAGACCACCCTGAGCAGACATATGATCTGCATGAATTACAGGCATTACATACCATATGCCTTTTTCCAAAGATTCGCCATCCACATATTCAGCCGATGGCGCACCAATCGGTGCTCCGGCAGATACGGTATTAACCAGTCCGTCATTGGCCTGCCAGGATTCATCTATTTCATATCCTCCCGCCGTGCTGCCCGTATATTCAGACATAAGTATCGCATTACGCATAAATATATTCTCAGTCATGTCAGGGTCCGGATGATGCCTGTTATCATCTCCCACATAGGTTGAGTCAAATGGTATTGCAAAATAATAAACATCATCAAATGTTGTTATTTTATCATTAAGCGCAAGAGCATTATCTATATGCATATCAAATGCTGCGTGGTCCTCGTCGATTCTGCCATCCTCTGGTGGCTTCGATGCATTGGATACAACGTCGCTGTGTTTTAAATATTCTTCATCTATATAGATGGAATCCACATCAAAATCAGGATCTTCATAAAGGTCATAAGCCGTAGTTCCATTGGTAGGAGCAGCCAGTGTTACAATAGCCACAAGGCCGTCACCTTTTCCGCCCTTAAAGAAATCCGACAAACTTCCATCAGTGGTATATTCTATTTCTTCCGGGCATCCGTTTCTAAGGATTTCAGAAAACAGCCTTATTGTTGCGCCACCAAATGAATGACCGATAAGAATATATGTGCATCCATCAAAATCCTTAATTAAGCCTATTCCCGTATAATCTTCGCCATATCTTTCATGATTACATCTCTCGCTGTGCTCCAGGCCGTAATCAACCCTTGTTCCATAGAGCTGCGCATAGAGTTCGCATGCTCTGTCCCAGGCACTTCCTGTAGGGTCTACAGAGGCTGCATAGGACTCGTATCCATGATTATTTAAATACATTATTGAGTCGCCGCCTGCCATGCCCCAGTATGAATAATATTCATATAAAGGATCATAACTTCCCCAGCCTGCAAGACCATGAACAAAGATAAATTTAGTCTCGCATTTGTTTGCCGGCTTATAACCTACTATTCCTGAAAGAACTGCGGTAACGCTTAAGATTACCACAACCCAGATGGCAGTCATTCGCTTGCCGATTTTGTTGATTTTGAAAAATGGATATGGACCATCTACCTTATCTTTATAATTTAGATAAATCATTGTAAAGCCATACATAAGCGTTACACAAACCGGCAGTATCATCCATATCGTAGACACATGATACTCTAAAAATATATATGACAGAGTTGTCAAAATCGGGCAGATAAGATGATAATATAGATTTCTTCCAAGAAACAGTTTAATTGTTTTGTACATTGGAAGCAGGACAACCACCGTTATAACCAGCGTTATCACCAGCATGCATACGCTTAGGTATCTTATTGGCATAACCCATGATGCCTGTCCGAATATCGCTAAAAGAGCGGAAGACAAAAGGCAGAGCCAGTTTGATATATGCGTATAAAACTTAAAGCACTCTTTATCTTTCTTCCTGATTGTAACCGAAAGAGGTATTATTTCAAATATTATTACAATTAAGGCTGCGATTCTTGCCATAGAACTCCCCACATAACAAATAATTACGCCTAAACTTAAGGTTAAATACAACTAATATTATACTTCATTTTCATACCATATTGAATATTATTAAGCACAAAAAAAAGGCAGGTCAACCTACCTTTTTTTGAATGTCACTCTATCAGGAACATATGCCCGCCTGTGTTTAATAACATAGGCCGGGCAATTGACTGCCTGCACCACGGAATTCTCATCTACGTCATTAGTATGACTTTCTTCCCGCTCTGATTTTATCTTAAGCCCCTTTTTCAAAGTTTCAATAATACTCATAATCTTCCCCTTATCTGGTATAACACACATTAAATCTCTTTATATGCACCGAAGCCGCTATTGGTAAACTCAGCTTCGCTTTGTGGCTCTGCTTCATCTGCAGTTGCTGTTGCTTTGTTTGAATCTGCCAGAAGTTTCATTTCTGCTATTGCTGAAAGAATTAAAACAATCACATCATCTATCTGTCCAACTCCTGCAAGGAAATCAGGAATGATATCGATTGGTCCTAATAAATAAACTGCTGCCAATGCTGCGATTGCGATTCCAACTGGTAAATAACTTTTCTTATTCATTGCTTTTGCCATATTCATTTCCTCCCGTTTTCTTCAAATTATTCTTAACTGTAATCCCTAATTTTTTTCTAAGCTCAGGAGCTCGTGATAGTCGCTCCGAAAGTCTTATTGTTAAAATCCTTGTTCGTGTATCCATCATGACCTCCTTTCGTCTTCCTGTTTCTTATAATACTAATATACCTTCACCCACTTGCCTCCACCATAACAATATGTGCAGAAAAAAGAGGCTTATTTTTGCACAAAATGAAAAATAGCACTGCAGTTTTGTAACTGCAGTGCCATTTGGTTCACTTATTATTTAATTAGGAAACTTATGAATTGCTTTGTTTCTTCATTGCTGCTTCATATTCATCTTTATCAATTAAGCCTGAGGCAAGCATTTTTTCAGACCATAACTGCATTGCTTCAACAGTAATTGAAATCTTCTCAAGCTGCTTTTGTATATCAACAAAATCTTCGATTTCACTCTTGCCAATCTGGCCGTCAGCAGTAATCTCAATCAGTCTTTCCTGCTTCTTCTGGATACTGTTAAGTGAGGATAACATCTCAAGAACTATCTGGGCAAGATCCTTAACTTCAACCTCAGGAACATACTGTCTTCCGATTGCACATTCGTTGGCACAGTAATAATTGCAAAGATGCGGAGCCTGATATTTCTCAGCCATTAATAAAACCTCATCCGGTCTTACATCATACTTGGCGTTCTCTATTCTCTCAAGTCTTTCCGGCTGAATGGTTTCAAGAAGTTCACTGGCCTTCTCACGGCTTAATCCAAGTTCCTCTCTTGTCACCTGATAAATGGACTTATCCTTCTTCGTTGATGTTCTTGGCATATCCCCTCTCCTTACATATCCCCATAAATCATCTTATTTTTTATTCTTGTTATAAACCAGTCTTAAACCTTCAAGCGTAAGATTCTTATTATAGATGTCAATTGATTTGGTCTCATCACTTACTATTGCTCCAAGACCACCGGTTGCTATAACCTTGATATTATCAAGTTTGGACTCTTCCTTAATCTTATTAATGATATATTCTGTCTGTCCAATCTGTCCGAATACAAGGCCTGCCTGCATACTGGATATGGTTTCCTTGGCAAGAATTGACTTAGGTTTCATAATTTCAATTTCAGGAAGTTTAGCTGTATCTTCCCACAAAGCCTTGGCTGAAATCTTAATGCCCGGCGCAGTAACCGCTGCGACAAAACCACCGTCTCCGGTAATCAGATCATAAGTTGTTGCTGTTCCGAAATCCACAACAATAACAGGTCCGCCATATAATTCATATGCTGCTACGGCGTCAACGATTCTGTCTGCACCCATCTCTCTTGGATTATCAGTAAGGATCTTGATTCCTGTCTTAATTCCAGGTCCTACTATAACAGGATCAACTTCAATATATCTCTTAATACCATTAATAAGCGCATGCATTATGTTAGGTACAACTGAAGATATAATGGCTCCGTCTACCTGATTTGGATAAACATCATTAACCTGAAGAAGTTCTCTGATGGACATACCAATTTCATCAGATGTTCTCTCCATCTTGGTCATAATCTTAAATTTAAATAATAATTTCTCCCCTTCAAAAACACCGAAATTAGTATTGGTATTACCAACGTCAACAACTAAGATCATTTTTATCCTCTTTTCCAAATGTGGTTATAACCACATTTACTCTAATTTTTCACCCAAGATAAATGTTCTGTAAAACAGTTCAAGTTCAGCGAATAATTCTTTTCTTTTTCTTCTGATTTCCGCAACATAAATCCCTGCAGAAATATCATCATAATAGAAATCATATTCATCAGCCATGGTTCTTAAGAAGAGTTCTCCCTCTTCATCAAAACCTATGGTAAGAATACCGCCGACTTCTTCTGTAAATAACACACAGATTATATGTAATTCTTTTTGTACTTCATCAGGAAGCTTACCAAACTGTTCCTTATTAAAATAATATTTCTGTTCGTAAGCATTGGCACCGCAAAGTACAATTTCCTGCATTTTCTTATCACTCATTTTCAAAAGCTCCCATAGTAGCTGCCATCATGGCCTTGATGGTATGCATTCTGTTTTCTGCTTCATCAAATACTCTTGAGTAGTCTGATTCGAATACTTCATCAGTAACCTCTAATTCGCTCATACCAAACTTCTCACCAACCTGCTTACCGATAATAGTCTTGTGGTCATGATATGATGGAAGGCAGTGTAAGAAGATGGCGCTGTCCTTGGCATTCTTCATTACATCCATTGTAACTCTGTAAGGTGTTAAATCCTTGATTCTTTCAGCCCATACTGATTCAGGCTCGCCCATGGATACCCATACATCTGTATAAATTACATCAGCATCTTTGCTGCCTTCATTAACATCTTCAGTAAATCTTAAGGTAGCTCCGCTTTCCTTTGCATACTCTTCACACTGCTTAATAAGTGCTTCATCAGGGAAATATCTCTTCGGTGCAAGCGCTGTGAAATTCATACCCATCTTTGCACATGCAATCATAAGTGAATTACCCATATTATATCTTGCATCACCCATATATGTAAGATTAATTCCTTCAAGATGACCTAACTGCTCTCTTATTGTAAGAAGGTCAGCCAGCATCTGTGTAGGATGATACTCATTGGTTAATCCGTTCCATACAGGTACGTCTGCATACTTGGCAAGATCCTCAACGATTGTCTGTTCAAAGCCTCTGTATTCGATACCATCATACATTCTTCCAAGAACCCTTGCTGTATCTGCAATGCTTTCCTTCTTGCCAATCTGGCTGCCTGCAGGATCAAGATATGTAACTTCCATACCAAGGTCATGAGCTGCAACTTCAAAAGAACATCTGGTACGTGTAGAAGTCTTCTCAAATATAAGTACCACATTCTTGCCTGCAAGAGCATCCTTGGTAAGAATACCCTTCTTCTTCATATCCTTTAACTTAGCCGCAAGGTCAATCATATATACTATTTCTTCTTTAGTAAAATCCTTCAGAGTTAAAAAATCCCTGCCCTTTAAACTGATTCCCATTTTATCCTCCTTATCATTCCTTGGTCTCATCTTCAGGTCCCTTTGCTTCATTCATTTCCTGATATTTTTTATTCATTTCATTTATCTTATTACTCATATAATTTCTAATAAAAGGTCTTAGAAATACCAGAGTAAGAACAAGCTCGCAAACTGCCACTAAGGCAATAAATATATATGGCACTTTAAATACACTAAGAAGCGCCACCACCAGGGCTGTAACTGAAAAGCATATGAATATTCCATTCATAAATATTACTTCCATAACAGCCATTAAAACCATTATTCCTACGGCAATATATGTTACCATTTTTTATCCTTGTAATTACATTTTTGGTGTGAATAGAAAAGCATAGCACTTACTATGCTATGCTTTTCTATTTTATATGATATTTTAATTAAAATCAATGTTTAGTAGAATACGTGAGCACCGATAACTACACCGGTCTTGCTGCCCGCTCTCTTGAAGTACTTGGCATCACCAACATTGGTTGCACCATTAAGAGCATCTTCCGCTGCCTGACGGCATCCGGAACTTGCACCAATCGCCAGTCTGTCAGCAAGCTGTCCATTGGATACAGGACCAAACTGACCAGGTGAATAGACAACATCGGTAATGTTATTAGGGAACTTGGATGAACGCACTCTGTTACAGATAACAGCACCAACTGCAAGTCTTCCTTCATAACCCTGATTACCTGCTTCACACTGTATGATACATGCAAGAAGTTCAACTTCATCTGCTGTACATTTAACCGAAGAATAAGATGTAACAAGCTGTGCCTTGGCAAGAGATGCGAGACGTTCTCTCTCCTTAATCTCTTCCATGGTTTCACCCTCTTCATAAATGAGTTCTACATCTACATACTGACTGGCAACATAGCATTCTTTCTTCTCATACTTAATGCCTACCCAGCCGTCTAATTCTTCTACAACAGGGTATTCCGAGCCAATCTCAAGTAAGCCTGCAACCTGAGCATCTTCTGAAGGTTCTTTACGAACTCTTAGAGTCATAGTATTAACTATTGCTGTATTGCAACCCAACTTCTTCGCATATTCAATTGCATCTTCATCAAAACAAAGATACTCGTTACTTACATAGCCTTCCAGATTTCCTGATTTGATTCTGGACCACTCATCCCCTCTATATGTAAGTATGCCTCCGCAACCCTGATAGAGTTTGCCTACGCATTCCGAGTCGGCATCAGGCTCTGAACGTACATTAACAGAGTTCTCAACCTTAGCCATAACAAAGTCGACTTCTTCCTCTTCTTCTTCGTCCTCTTCGCTAACTGAAGTCATGTTTCTGACAATCTCATCAACAGTGTCATGTGTTACTTCAACTTTTACATCGATAACACTCGCAACACCTGTTTCAAGTATGAGTCCTTGTTCCGCTATCGCCGCGGGGTCGGGGTCGGAGTCTGCATCGGAATCTGTTGTTTCAGTTCCTGTTGCTGCGCTCTGTGCTCCGCTCTCAGAAGACTGTGTGGCAGTTGTATTTGTCTGCACATCAGTTGATTCTTCTGTTACTGTTTCCGGTTCCTGAACAGCCTCTGTTCCGGCTGCCAAACCTACGAAACCTGATGTAAGGACCATCGCTGTGATTCCCAGAAGCATAGAAGGAATTAAAAACTTCCTTCTTCTTTCACTTCGTTTCATGCTATCCTCCAAAGATAAGCTATAAACCACTTGTTACGATTTTGTTACGTTTTGTTATAATAGCAAATTAAAAAAAGTTTGTCAATTTTGTCAAAAACTTAACAAGGAGGGGATTATTATAACTCCTTGGAAACCTCGGATGCTTCAATAACAGCATCCATAACGCTGCCTCTGAAACCACTTTCTTCCAAGGATCTTACTGCAGCGATTGTGGTACCTGCAGGCGAGCAAACCATATCCTTAAGTTCACCCGGATGCTTACCTGTTTCAAGCATTAACTTGGCAGAACCCATAACAGCCTGAGCTGCAAATTCATATGCAAGTGCTCTTGGCATTCCTTCCGCAACTGCTCCGTCTGCCATTGCTTCAATGAACATAAATACATAGGCAGGAGCGCTTCCACTAACGCCTACAACAGCGTCCATTAATCTTTCAGGTACTTCTATTGCCTTACCAAAACTGGATAAAATCTTCTTTACGACTTCCTTATCATCTTCAGCGATTAAACCGTTAAATGAATAACCGATGGCAGCCTCTCTGATTAAAGCAGGTGTATTAGGCATTGTTCTTACTATCTTTACTTCGCCTAATAATTCTTCCAAAGCTTCGATGGTTCTTCCTGCAACAATTGAGATAACAATTGTATTAGAAGAAATCTTACCATTAAGTTCCTTAACTGCGTCAGCTAAGAACTGCGGCTTTACTGCAAGAATAAGTACATCTGAGTTTGATGCCACATCAAGATTTGATCCTAAGATATTAATCTGATTTTCTTTTGCCTTTTCCTTAGCTGCATCCGAAACATCATATCCATATACATCTGATGCTGATACAACGCCGTTTGAAATAATTCCCTGCATAATTGCGCTTGCCATGTTGCCAAGTCCGATAAAACCAATTTTCATTTTTTCTTCCTCTTCTATATTCCCACTTGTCTTTTTATTTCATACATCATAACTGCTGCTGCCACTGATGCATTAAGTGATTCCACCTCTCCGCTCATTGGTATATAACATGATGATGTACATTTCTCACTTGTTTCTTTGGTAATTCCATTACCTTCATTACCGATTACAACAGCGCTCTTTAATCCAAATTTATAGTCATACAGGCTCTTTGAATCCTCATCAAGAATCGTTGCCATAACCACGAAATCATTTTTCTTTAATTTATCAATAATGGTATCAATATCTTCATAAACTACAGGCACTCTGAAGATAGTTCCCATGGTTGCTCTTACAACCTTTGGGTTATATATATCAACCGTTCCCTTTGATGCAAGTATTCCTGCCATTCCTGCTGCCTCAGCAGTTCTAAGAATGGTTCCCATGTTTCCCGGATCCTGAAGGTTCTCCAAAACCAGCACCGGCTTGCCCTTTGATATAACTTCATTTAAGTCTCCATACATTCTTTTGCATACGGCCATAATTCCCTGGGGAGTAACTGTATTGGAAACAGACTTAAAAATATTATTATCAACAACCTGCACCTTATCTTCATAGTCTTTTTTATCCTTGCCAAACTTTGTCAGCATATCTTCAAAAGACTTATTATAAAAATCCTCAGAAACATATAAAGACTTAACCTTACTTAAAGGCGCTTCCATGCATAGTCTTGCACCTTCCAAAACAAACAGGTCGTTCTTTTCCCTGGCTTTGGACTTCTCCAGTAATTCTTTAATCAGTTTAATCTGAGGATTGTTATAGGCTGTAATCATTATAAAACCTTACTAATCTTGTACTGATATTCAGGAATCTCTTTAGTCATGTTAAGTGCTTCCTCAATATCAAAATCAACGAACTCGCCGCCCTTGAATGCTACTACTCTGTTGGTCTTTCCTTCAATAAGGATATCAGCAGCATAGGCACCCATAATTGAAGCATAATATCTGTCCTTACATGTTGGTGAACCACCTCTTTGCATGTAACCTAATATTGTAGCTCTTGTCTCAATACCGGTAGCAGCTTCAATTCTTCTTGCCATTGATGTTGAGTGACCAATACCTTCGGCATTAATAATGATATGATGCTTCTTACCTTTTTTACGATTCTGAATAATATTATTAATAATATTCTGTTCATTATAATCATATGTTTCAGGAAGAAGAATATCTTCAGCACCGTTGGCTATACCACACCAAAGAGCAATATAACCGGCATTACGTCCCATAACCTCAATGATTGAACATCTTTCATGAGATGAAGATGTATCTCTTACCTTATCTATAGCCTGCATGGCTGTATTAACAGCTGTATCAAAACCGATTGTATAATCAGTACATGCAATATCAAGGTCGATGGTACCAGGAATACCTATTGTATTAATACCATGTCTTGCAAGAGCCTGTGCCCCTCTGTATGAGCCGTCACCACCGATAACAACAATGCCATCGATTCCGTGCTTCTTACAGATTTCAGCACCCTGAGCCTGACCTTCTTCGGTAGTGAATTCCATACATCTTGCTGTACCAAGAATTGTACCACCTCTTTGAATTGTATCTGATACATTCTGTCTTTCAAGATCAACTATCTCTTCAGCAAGAAGTCCGGCATATCCTCTTTTAATGCCTTTAACCTTTACTCCGTGACTAAGTGCTGTTCTGGTCACCGCTCTTATTGCAGCATTCATTCCAGGAGCATCTCCACCACTGGTTAATACACCTATTGTCTTAATCTCTGCCATAATATTAATCTTCCTCTCTAACTTAATTATTATGCACCTATATTTTACTCTCTTAAAACCACGTTGTCATCCCCTAATATTTCTTTAAGTTTGTCCATAAGCCAGTCCTCTGAACCCACCTTAATACTTGGATTCTTCATAACCTGCTTATTCTCTCTTATAAATATGTTCAGGGAATTATTTCCAATGCTTCTTTTTATAAGTGGCGCGATACGGTTAATATATAAATCCTTATACTGTTCATCCGTATCAAATGATAACCACAGTTTCTTAGGCATGTCATCGAAAGACACAATATTGTCGGCATTGATTTTGGCCGTATTATTGTCTTCAACTGACACTCTTCCGTAGACAAATACTTTATTGTCTTCCACAAGCGCCTTGTGGCATTTCTGGTAGGTTTTAGGGAATACCAGAACATCCACGCTGCCCTCTAAATCCTCAACCACGATTGTGGCCATCTGCTCGCCACGCTTGGTCATTCTCTTATCAACTTTTGTAATTATACCACCAACTACTGCATTGTCGTTGTGCTTAACTTTAAGTTCGATTGTATCATCTACATTTACCATATCAGGATTGTCATCTTCTGACTCCTCGTCATCACCACCGATGGCAAAATCCCCGCAGCTGTTGGTTATGTTCTTCTTAATTATCTCTTTGTAGTCCTCTAATGGATGACCGCTTAAATAGATGCCAAGCACTTCTTTTTCGAAGAAGAGTTTCTGTTCCTTACTGTAATCATCAGTTCTCTTAATTGCAATCTTCTTTGAGTTCTTAAGTTCGTCATCACCAAAATCAAAGAGACTCATCTGACCGGCCATGTTTTTCTTATTGCCATCTTTCTCTTTCTTAAGGGAATCCATAATAATATCTGAGGCTTCCATTAACTCTCTTCTGTTATATCCAAAGGAGTCGAAGACACCGGCTTTAATGAAGTTCTGAACGGCTCTTTTGTTAATATTGCCATCCATACGGTCTATGAAATCCTCAAGGTCTGTGTATGGTCCGCTTTTCTCTCTTTCTTCTACAAGTGCCCTGATGACAGGCTCGCCGATATTCTTGATTGCAAGAAGTGAATAATTGATTTCGTTGCCGTATGCCACGAAATTAACATCACCTGTATTGATATCAGGAGGCACTATCTTAATGCCTATCTCTTTTGCAACCTTAATATATTCAGATACCTTTGTCGGATTATCAATTACTGATGTAATAAGGGCTGCCATATATTCTTCCTTGTAATAATACTTAAGGAAGGCTGTCTGGAATGTAACCATGGCATAGGCTGCAGCATGTGATTTATTGAAAGCATACTGTGCAAAATCAATCATTCTGTCATAAACCTGATTAGCAACAGCAGGATCAATTCCGTTGTTTTGGCAACCAACTATTCCACTTTCCTTATTGCCATAAACGAAGCTCTGCCTGTTCATCTCCATGATTTTTTCTTTTTTCTTGGACATGGCTTTACGAAGTTCATCAGACTGTCCCATGGAGAAACCGGCCAGGTCTCTTACTATCTGCATAACCTGTTCCTGGTATACAATAACTCCATATGTATTAGCCAGGATTGGTTCAAGCTGCGGGCACAGATATTTAATTGTTTCCGGATGTTCCTTACCCCTGATATAATCAGGAATAAAGTCCATAGGACCCGGTCTGTATAAAGAAATACCCGCAATAACATCGGCAATGCTGTTAGGTTTTAATTCCTTCATGAATTCCTTCATACCCGGACTTTCAATCTGGAATACACCGTCAGTCTTGCCTGTTCCAATGAAATCAAGAAGGGCTTTGTCATTAATGTCTATCTTGTTTATATCAAGGTCGATACCCTTTGATTTCTTTATATTATCAACTGTATTTTTAATAACTGTAAGGTTACGAAGTGCAAGGAAGTCCATCTTAAGAAGACCAAGTTTCTCTACTTCGTCCTTGTCATATTCTGTTGTGATTACACCTTCTGCTGACCTCTGAAGAGGAAGGTAATTATCTGCTCTTTCAGGGCAGATAACAACGCCTGCTGCATGGATACCCGGCTGTCTTGGAAGACCTTCTAATTTCATCGCCATATCCATTGCTTCCTTGACACCTGAATCAAGGTCATATAATTCCTTAAGTTCAGGGCTGATTTCAAGAGCCTGAGGAAGAGTTATTTCCTTACCCTCCAGGTTCCTTGCTGGAATGGTTTTGGTAATCTGATTGGAAAGAGAGAAAGGAATATCCAGTACTCTTGCTACATCCTTAAAGGCACTCTTTGCCTTCATTCTGTTTTGAGTAATAATCTGAACTACTCTTTCATCACCATATTTACGACGTACATAATCTATTACTTCAATGCGTCTGTCAGTACAAAAATCAATATCAATATCGGGCATGGATACACGGCTTGGATTAAGGAAACGCTCGAAGTAAAGTTCATATTCCATTGGGTCCACTTCCGTAATATGTATACAGTATGAAACCATGGAACCTGCTGCCGAACCACGTCCCGGACCAACCGGTATATCCTGACTCTTTGCATAATTAATGAAATCCCATACGATAAGGAAATAATTCACATATCCCATCTGGGAGATTACGCCAAGTTCATAAAGAAGTCGTTCCCTGTATTCGGGGATTTTATCCGCGAACTTATCTTCAGGATATCTTTCCTTAAAGCCTTCATCACAAAGCTGTCTTAAATAAACCTCGCTGTCCATTCCATCAGGCGCATCATATCTAGGGATACGAAGAATTCTGTCCTCATCATAAGGAATGGTAATATGACAACGGTCGGCAATCTTCTGAGTATTGTCTATAGCTTGAAGAGCATAAGGGAATAAATCTCTCATCTCCTGTTCTGAGCGCACATAGAACTGTCTTGGCTCATATGTCAGTTTATCTTCATCCGATAATTTCTTGCCTGTCTGAATACATACAAGGACCTGCTGAGCCTCTGAATCATCGATGTTGGTATAGTGAACATCATTGGTTGCAACAAGTTCAATTCCTGTCTCTTCGCTTAATCTCATAAGCCCCTGATTAACGGCCTTCTGAGCAGGAATCTGGTGGTCCTGAAGTTCTAAGAAATAATTGTCCTTACCGAAAGTCTCCTGGTATTTAAGTGCTGTTTCTTTCGCTCCCTGATAGTTGCCGGCAAGAATTTTAACCGCAACTTCTCCCTGGATACAGCCTGACAAGCAGATAAGACCTTCGTGATATTTCTGAATGAGATCAAAATCTATTCTTGGCCTGTTATAATACATACCATCCACAAAGCCCTGAGAGACCAGTTTAACCAGGTTCTCATAGCCTTTATTATTCTCAGCAAGCAAAATCAGGTGGTAGTACTTGTTATGCGGATCCTTATCAAATCTTGTCTGAGGCGCCACATAAACCTCGCAGCCAATAATCGGGTTGATGCCCTCTTTACGGCATGCCACGTAAAACTGAATAGCGCCATACATAACACCATGATCTGTAATGGCGGCGCTGTTCATGCCAAGTTCCTTGACTCTCTTAACATAGTCTGCGACTTTGTTAGAGCCATCAAGAAGGCTGTATTCTGTATGTACATGTAAGTGTGTAAAAGCCATATCAACCTCGAAAAATAAACCAAAATACTACAAATATAATAATACACCAAAATGGATTTCGGCGCAATCACTCACGGGTGGTGTGCCACTAGGGACGGGGTAATGTGCATCACAAAAACTAAAAAAGAGTCAACAAGCGTTACTTGCTGACTCTTTTGCATACTTATCTCAAAAAGGTGCACATTACCCCGTCCCTAGTGGCACACCTTATAAATATTTCTTAAGGGCTTCTGCCTTATCTGTCTTCTCCCAAGGAAGATCAAGGTCGTTACGACCGAAGTGACCATAAGCAGCTGTCTGCTTGTAAATAGGTCTTCTTAAGTCAAGCATCTTGATAATGCCAGCCGGTCTTAAATCGAAGTTCTCCTTAACGATTTCTGTAATCTTCTCATCTGAAAGCTTACCTGTTCCAAAAGTATCAACCATGATTGAGGTTGGCTTTGCAACACCGATTGCATATGAAAGCTGAATTTCACACTTGTCTGCAAGTCCTGCTGCAACGATATTCTTTGCTACATATCTTGCTGCATATGCTGCAGAACGGTCAACCTTTGTACAATCCTTACCTGAAAAAGCCCCGCCGCCGTGACGTGCATATCCACCGTATGTGTCGACGATGATTTTGCGGCCGGTTAAACCAGCATCACCATGAGGTCCGCCGATAACGAATCTGCCTGTTGGATTGATGAAATACTTTGTATTCTCATCGCACATATCCTTAGGTAAGATTTCATCGAATACATACTTCTTGATATCTGCATGAATCTGCTCCTGAGTAACATCTTCATCATGCTGTGTTGAAAGAACAACTGCCTCTAATCTGATTGGCTTGCCATTCTCATCATATTCAACTGATACCTGTGTCTTGCCATCCGGTCTTAAGTATTTTAATGTGCCATCCTTACGAACCTTTGTAAGCTGAAGTGCAAGCTTATGTGCAAGAGCGATTGGATATGGCATTAATTCTTCGGTCTCGTTGGTTGCATATCCGAACATCATACCCTGGTCGCCGGCACCTGTATCAAGGTCGTCATCATACTTTCCGTCTCTTGCTTCAAGGGCCTTGTCTACACCCATTGCAATATCTGATGACTGCTCATCAATTGCTACAAGTACGGCGCATGTATTGCCGTCAAAACCATATTCGGATTTGTCATAACCGATTTCCTTAACTGTGTCTCTGACGATTTTTTGCATATCAACATATGCATTGGTTGTAATCTCACCTGTGATGAGAACGAAACCTGTACATGCTGCTGTCTCACAGGCAACACGGCTCATTGGATCCTGCTCCATGCAGGCATCCAAGATGGCATCTGAAATTGCATCGCAGACTTTGTCAGGATGTCCTTCTGTTACTGATTCTGATGTAAAAAGTCTTTTGTCCATTTTTTCCTCCTATGAACTAAAAAATCCACTTGCAACAAGTGGATTATGTACGTTTATATATGTAATAATCCTCTTATTGATCGATTGCTCGCTCAGGTTGGCACCTTCCTGATTTCAGGGGTTGCCGTAGCTTCACAGGTCCTATGTACCTCCACTACTCTGAATAAGAGTTTATTTTTAGTTACCTACTATAAGGTATAACAAGTGTTATTAATTGTCAAGCATCTTCTAATAATTCTGCAAGAGTTACTGACTGAAGATAATCATTGACTGCATCATCCAGACCTTTCCAGAGTTTTATGGTTCTGCAGGCTGTGATTCTGTCGCAGGGTTCTGACCCCTCTGCAAGGCAGCTTACTGTGGCAAAATTATCCTCTGCAGCCTTAACAATCTCAAGGGCTGTATAATCTTTTGTTTCCTTGGTTAAGCTGTATCCGCCTCCCCAGCCATGAACGCCCTTAACCAGTCCATGGGCTACCATATCTTTCATTATGCTCTCTAAATATTTTAAAGATATTCCCTGTCTCTCTGCTATGTCCTTAAGTGATACATTACCATCCTTGCAATGCTCAGCCAGGTCAAGCATACATGTCAGTGCATATCTGCCTTTAGTTGAAATAAACATAATAATACCTGTCCTTTCAAGAATTCCTTATTGATTATATCACAAATTATTCATAGTTATAGTATTATTTTTATGATATTATAAATGTATGCATTTTTCTGTTAAGGAGAGACATTAATGGCTAAAGTACCTTTTAAAAGCCAAATAACATTTAACATTCTTTATGTGGCAACAAAGATTTTTCTTAAGAAATATTCTTTTACCACAGACCATGTACCCAGGATGGAAGAGCCATATCTTTTCATATCGAATCATACAACGGATTTTGACTTTATTCTTGCAGGGCACGCCTCTAAAGACTATCTTTATTACGTCGCAGAAGAAAGCCCGTTTCGAATTCCCGTTGCAGGTCCTTTA
Organism: uncultured Lachnospiraceae bacterium; assembly: GCA_902789665.1. GTDB lineage: Bacteria > Bacillota > Clostridia > Lachnospirales > Lachnospiraceae > UBA3766. The sequence goes on from CADAOY010000003.1 coordinate 18,680, forward strand.
ATGAAATATCTGGCTGACCCCATCATTGTTAAGTTAAGTAATGTTACAGCGTCAGATATTAAAGAAATAATGAAGCGCATCAAAGCCGGATACAATGTATGTCTCTATCCTGAAGGACGTCATTCATATAACGGCATAACGATGAAGCAGGATGATTCCATAGGAAAACTGGTCAGGATCTCCGGCGCCGCGTTGGTTACATATAAAATAGAAGGCGGATATTTCTTAAAACCAAGATGGTCAAGATTTAAAAGAACAGGTCCCATATCAGGCCACGTTACCGGGGTTTATTCGTCTGAAGAATTAAAGAATAAAACACCTAAGGAAATAACTGAGATTATAAATAAAGGCATATATGAAGACGCCTATTTAACCCAGGAGAAAGTTAAGTATAAGTATAAAGGTAAAAACAGAGCTGAAGGCATGGAGAAACTTTTATTTATCTGCCCTAAATGTTTAAGCCCTGATACAATGAAAAGTGAAGGTGACAACTGCTACTGCACCAACTGCTCTTACAAAACAACCTGGAGCGATACAGGTTTTCTTGAAGGTGAAGATCTAAAGTATAATAATGTAAGAGACTGGTATTCTTTTGTTAATGAAGAGTATTCGAAAAATGTGGTTAAAACCACAAACGAAGAATTGATTGAATCTTATAATGTAATACTCACTGTGGATAAAAAAGAATCCACAGGCGAACTAAAAGCATACAAAGAATATTTCACATTTAATGATATTAAATTCCCCCTGGATGAACTTTCATCTGTAAGGGTTCAGTATGCAGATATTCTTAATTTTAATTACAATGGAAAGCATTACAGATTCACCGGAGATAAATTCTATCCATGGAAATATGCCAAAATATATCATATCCATAAAGGGGATAATCAGGAAATATAAACCGGAGACAATAAATGGTTAAACTAATTATCATATGCCTGCTTGCCGGTATCGGCGCCGGAGTAAGTACGGGATTTGCGGGACTATCCGCTGCCGTATTCATTACGCCACTTTTAGTCAGCGTACTTAATGTACCTGTATTCGAAGCAATTGGCGTGGCTCTTGCATCAGACACACTGGCTTCAGCCATTTCTGCAATTACATATAAAAAGCATGGAAATATAAATCTTAAAGGCGCAAGGTGGTTCTTAATTACAATCCTTGCCTTTACCATAATCGGAACCATTGCAGGTTACTTTGTAACTGCAACCCATGTCGGTAATACGGTTATGAACTGGTGGATGGTATTCATGGAACTTGTCCTTGGTATATCCTTCATCATTAAGCCTGAAAGAAAGCAAAAGGAGAACTCATTCCTTAGCAAAATCAAAAATACTGCCATCATTCTTTGCGGCATATATATTGGTTTTGTCTGTGGTTTCCAGGGAGCAGGCGGAGGCCTTATGATGCTCTTCACCTTAACAATCGTTGCAGGATATGAGTTCAAAACTGCCGTCGGAACTTCAGTTTTTATGATGACTTTCACAGCCCTGATCGGAGCTGCATCTCATTTTATTATGAGAGGCGTGCCGGATATAAAGATTTTAATCATTACCGTTATTGCAACATTTGTAAGTGCTTATCTTGCAGCCATTGTTGCCAATAAAGTATCCAATAAAGTTCTTGGAAGAATAACAGGTATCATGCTGGTATGTACCGCAATAGGAATTCTTCTTCTAAGCCCTCCATCATTTTAATTATTTAATTTAAATAAAAGTAAAAAGCCGTTAGTGGTTATAACCACCAACGGCTTTTGTGCAATAAAGAACTATATAATTAATTTAATTATTCAACAACGATTGTGCTCTTTACCATTGCAAAAGCTTCTTCTTCAGCTAACTCGTTAGCCTTGTATGAAGCACCATCTTCATCAACTACGATACCTGTTGTAAGATCTTCATCAAATGAGTAACCAAATTCTTTCTCGTCGATTAAAATCTTTGTGTAAGCCTGACCATCTTCTGTCTCAGCTTCTTCGTTCTCAGCAAAACCGTAATCTGTTACAACGCCACCCTTTGAAATAACTGTAAGGATGTCACCATCTGTATTTCTGAAAAGTGCAATCTGAAGATCACAATTTTCATCTACTGCGTAAAGACCACCCATGTATGTAAGTGTAGCCTTAACTGCTTCGTACTCTTCTTCTGCTGTTGGCATAGCATCTTCAGTTTCATCAACTGCTTCTTCAACAACTTCTTCAACTTCTTCAGCTACCTGCTCTTCAACTTCACCAACTTCGCCTTCAGCTACTTCTTCAACAACTTCTTCTGTCTGATTACAAGCAACTGCTGCGCCTAAGCACATAACACCGATTAAAACTGCTAATAATTTCTTCTTCATTTCGTTTCCTCCCGATTAATCATCTTAATCCAAAACAACAATAATAAATAATAATGCCTGATAAAAATTCTTTCATCAAGCACTATACTATCACTTAGTTAAATATTTATCAATACGTAAATTGCACAATCTTTACAAATCTGTGCCCGATTTATGTGCAATTTGCACTAAATTATTTGGAGGCGGAGATTTTGTCCTTGTCAAGTTTTTCAACGGCTTTACGGCCAAGCGGATAGACAAATACCAGAAGTACGAAGATCAGCAGATATAATACTGCAGGGATCAGAACGCTGTGGTCATACATGGTATCAAGTATCTCATCTGTAATAGCATCGGTATTAAGGACATTATCCTTATAACCAATCTTCATCAAAGATGCATTAACCAAGATAGCTGCAATTGTCTGACCAATCTTGCGCATTAATGTAAAGAACGAATAACCTGTGGCGTCATCGTGAATATTCTTGTATACCTTGTTATACTCCATGGCATCGCCCATAAGTGACCAGAGAAGCAGGAATATAAAGGAGTTGCCCACGCCAACCAGGAGGCAGAGACCGATGAATACCCAGGCATTATGAGTATGGGTAAAATATATAATTAGTGAGCTGACACCGGAGATGCCGATACCAACTGAACACAAACCACGTTTTGAAATGCGTCCTGCAAGTGGTCCCATTCCGAACATTAAAAGGGCTACAGGCAGATACTGACATACTATTGGAAGCATGGCTAATGACGGCTTGTCGAAATAATAATCAAAAAGATATGAATAATAACTTTGGGCGAACATCTGGGAAGCCAGATATAACATACCGACAAAGCAGATTGCCATATAAGGTCTTGAAGTCATAAGAACCTTGATGGTTGGCCAGATGTCTGAGAATTTTCTCTTGGCCATTGGAGGTCTTGAGACTCTCTCTCTTGTCCAGATATAACATAGTCCGTAGGCAAGCAAAGATAAGACGGAAATAATAATTACGCCGATTATGATTTTCTTATAACTCATAACTTTAATGCCGCCTGCAGTTGTGATATAGCACATACTGATAAGAGCCATAGCCGGCATACCACCGAATACGGAGCCTACTGAACGAAATACGGATAAGGAAGAACGGTCCTTGGCATTAACACTCATTACCTGAGCCAGAGAGCCGTAAGGAATATTGATACAGGTATAAATCATACCAAATAAAATATATGTTACCGTTGCCCAGATGAAATATCCATTTCTGCTAAGGCCCGGAATCTTCACGAACATTAAGATTGCGCTAAGTACAACAGGAATTGCAAAAACCACAATCCAGTGACGGTATCTTCCGTCTTTTCTTTCAGGCATCCTGTCTACTATTGCGCCCCACATTGGGTCATTGATGGCATCCCAGATTCTTGCGATGGTAAAAAGCATCATTACCTGCACAATTCTTAAATCCAGAACGTCAGTATAATATTTCTGTAATACACTCTGTACAAGGCCGAATACCAATAGAGAGCCTACGTCTCCCATGGCGTAGCCGATTTTTTCTTTTGCTTTTAATTTATCCCCTGAAGCTCCCATTATTTTTACCTGCTTCCTGTCTGATTACTATTCATTCTGACTACTCTGCCCTTTGCTTTTTTCTTGGCCATATATTCAGCGCACGCGGTAAATTCAACGTCAGAGCTTGAATTAAGCGCGGTTTCCATGGAATCCTGAATAAAGCTGATGACAAAACCAACGCCTACCATCTGCATTGCCACATCATTAGGAATTCCAAGGAAGGAACATGCCATAGGAATTAAAAGAAGTGAGCCGCCTGCAACACCTGATGACCCGCAGGCTGCCAGTGTTGAAACAATTGCCAGAACCAAAGCCATTGGAAGAGGCACATATATTCTCATGGTATTAGCCAGAGTTAAGGACATAATTGTTATAACTATTGCAGCGCCGTCCATGTTGATGGTTGAGCCAAGCGGAATTGACACTGAATAAAAATCCTTATCGAGTCCCAGTTTCTCACACAGTCTCATATTAATCGGAATATTGGCTGCTGAACTTCTGGTAAAGAAGGCTGAAAAAGCGCTTTCCTTAAGACACTTAAATACTATAGGATACGGATTCTTCTTCGTACATATAAACATAACAAGCGGATTGGTTACCAATCCTACAAAAATAATACATAAAGCAAGTTCAAGAATCAGTTTTCCATAGTCAGTAAATATGCTGATTCCATTTTTCGATACTGACTCAAATACAATACCCATGATACCAACAGGAGCAAGCTGAATAATCCAGCCTACAATCATTGATATTGCCTTGGAAAGTTTCTCCATTACATCATTGGTAACTTTGTCCTCAACCATTTTAAGTGCAAGACCTACTAAAATTGACCAGAATAAGATTCCCAGATAATTACCGTTTGCCATCGCACTGATTGGATTCTCAACAATGTTATTGATAAGGCCATTAAATATATCGCCGAAAGACTGAGGTGTTGTGGCCTCAATATCTGTCGCTGCAGCAAGAGGCACCGTAAGCGGAAATACTCTGCTTACAATAACTGCAAATACCGATGCAATTATGGTTGTGATCAGATATAAAAATACAACATTTCTGAATTTAGGGCCTATGCCGGAACTGGCCTTGGATATGGCGCTGATTACAAGAATGAAAACCAGTATAGGCGCAATTGCCTTTAATGCGCCGATAAAAATTGTTCCAAAAATAGTGATAAATTCGGCCTTTGGAATTATAAGTCCAAGTACAAGACCTATAATAATGCCGCCAAGAATTCTAAAGATAAGATTCGTTTTAGTATACTGAACAAATATATTATTTTTCATCAGGAAATCCCTTCTTAATTAGAAATTTACACAAAGCAATTGTACCATATTATTACTTCATAAACAACGAAGAAACAACGATTTCGTAACTCTAATTTATTGAAAAATCCCCAAATTGGGTTTATATTATTTATGTTATGAAAAAAGCTTCCGGTAAAATCAAAATAATAGTGTGGATTATTGGCATACTCTGCGTATGCCTTATTTTCGTGCTTTATTTTACTCAGTTTTACCAGAAGAAATTCAGAATAGGAACAGGTAATCCCGGCGGAACCTATTATTCATATATCAAGGAATTCTCAGAACTTGCAGATTCAGAACTAAATATAAGCAGGGTTGAAACCTCAGGTACTGTAGCGTCCATAAGACTTTTGCAGAAAGGTTTTATTGATGGAGCCATCGTTCAGAATGACCTTTTATATAACGCATCAAAGGGTATTGATTTCTTTGAGGAAGAAAATACAAAAGATAACCTTGCTTTCAGCGCAGTAGCAGGTCTTTATACAGAGAGTCTGCAGATTGTAACCCACCGTGACTCAACCATCGAGACAATAGAAGATTTAAAAGGCAAAAGAATCTCAGTCGGCGAAGACCAGTCTGGTGTAATACTTAACGCGGCGGATATTTTGGACATATATGGCATGTCATTTAATGATGTGGAATGCCGTTATCTTTCATATTCCGATTCTGCCAAGGCTCTGGCAAATGGGGAGATTGATGCCTTTATCTGCATGGCAGGCGCGCCAACAAATGCCATCACAGGCTGCGCTGAAAACAGTGACCTTAGAATTCTTTCTTTGGATGATTCGGATATTGAAAAGCTTATCAGCATCTATCCTTACTATGTAAGTTGTACCATTCCTGCCGGAACATATAAGGGAATTAATGAAGACATACACACGATAGGTGTAAGAGCTGTTTTGGTTGTTTCCAATTCAAGGAGCCAGGAAGAAGTTAAGATTCTTACAGATGATATAATAAAATATTCTGAAAAATTAAATGAATCAATAGTCACAGACGGACAGTTAAGTCCTGAAGAAGCCGCTACAGATATCGCAATTCCTTTCCATTCAGGAGCTGCTTCATACTATAACGACTTCAGCATAACTGTTCCTGTTGATCCAAATTCTAATTCGAAGGTTCTTTTCTAAAACATTTATAAACTTACGTCAATGATTTTACTTAATCCCATCTCTCTTAATTTTTACCATTGCAAAGATGAAATCCACTACCAGTACTACTGTACAGGCAATCCAGATGATTGGTTCTGAGAGCATTACGCCCATATATCCCATGACCGGTACCAGGAAAAAGGCAATGAGAACCTTGCCCACCATTTCCATACCACTTCCTATTAGTGGAACGATTTTACGTCCAAGTCCCTGAAGCGTGCTTCTTATAAGCACCACTGCCACCAGGAAGAAAAAGAATGGAATGTTCACTTTAAGGTAGGCAGTACCGAGACTAACCACAGATTCGACAGCATCGCCACTGATTCGTCTGACCAAAAACTCACCAATTGTGTAAACTATAATTATATCCACGACTGAGATACCCCAGCCAAGTGCAAAGGCTGTAGCAATACCTTTCTTGATTCTCTGTGTTTTTTTCGCTCCCACATTCTGGCTGGCAAAAGTCGCGCATGCGGTGGATAACGGAGCAAAACACATCATTAACATCTCGTCGATTTTGCGGGCTGATACATGAGCCGCAACAGTATCCGTACCTAAATCATTAATTGCAAACTGAAGGCATATCGAACCTATAGATACGATTGAGAACATCAAAGCCATGGACAGACCATTGGAAATCAAATCCATTGTTATGTTTTCATCATATTTAAAATGTTCTTTTGACGGTATTAAATCTTTACATTTCACACAAAGATATATGGCTGTTATTATACCGGAAAAGAGTTGTGACAAAGTGGTTGCCAGACCTGCGCCAAATACATTCCACCCAAATACCACAACAAAAAGATAATCCATTCCTATGTTTACCAGGGAGCCGACTATTAAGAATACAAGTGGTGCAACAGAGTTACCTACTGCTCTTAGTATTCCTGCCAGAATATGATAAAACAGCATAAATGATACAAAGAATAAGATAACTGAAATGTACCTGTACGACAGTTCCACATCCGGCGTTCTAAGAAGAATAAGTAATGGTTTTAAGCCAAATATTGCGCCAAGTGTGAGAATAATGGCTGTAAGTATACTAAGCTTAATTGTGTGCGCTACAGCTCTTTTAAGACCATCCGTATCCTTGGCACCGAAGTACCTGGCAATAACCAGGGAAATACCACTTCCGAAACCAAAGGTAATGCTTATAAACAGTCCATATATGGCACTGGTTGCACCAACTGCTGCCAGTGAATCTATTCCTAATGCGTTGCCTACAATGGCAACATCCATTACGTTATAAAAATGATTAAATAAATTTCCAATTATCAGTGGGAGCGAGAAAAATACCAGCGCCTTTAACGGGCTTCCCACTGTCATATCATTCGTGTGTTTCATTGTCTTTTATAAAACCTCAACTTATGCATCTCACTTAAATCTACGCTCATTTTTTAACCCCCGTTTCCTTTGAAACAAAACACAATCACCCTGCTTCCATTTCTATAATAACCTAAAAAGCGTAAAATACATATTAAAATTATTGGATTTTTATCACAATTTTTTTTATAGTAAAATTCTCACATTTAAAAAAGGCTTCCCAAATCGCTTCGGGAAGCCTTCATAATTATTGATAAATGGTTTTATTTTTCCTCTTTTCCAAGTACAGAACGCATAACAAGTTTAAGGAAGAGTGGCTGTGTAAAGTATCCAAGAATGATACCGATAAGAGTCATACCAATTATTGAGAATGGAAGCGATCTCTTTAAGCCCATCTTCATGCCCTGGATTGCACCTTTCTGTGCTTCAATACCGCCGGACTTTCCGTTGATGCCTTCCTGCATACCGTCGATACCCTTTTGCATTTCATCGATACCGCCCTGCATTTCATCAATGCCCTTCTGCATATCGTCGATACCGGCCTGCATCTCTTCGATGCCTTTCTGCATACCAGGTTCTTCAGGTGTTCCATTCATAATGGATGCTGATATTTCAGCCTTTGTTCCTTCGATGCTTGCTTCAAGTTCTTTTGCAGCTGCCTTCTTGCCTTCAAGTTCACCCTTAACGCCTTCAAGCTGGCCTGTAAGAGGTCCCTTCTTATCAGGAGTTGCTTCTTCAAGCTGTGCTTCAAGATCAGCCTGACGAGTCTCAAGTTCTGCTATAGACTCATTTAACTTATCCAAAGAATCCTGTCTTTCAGCAGTTGCTTCGCCTACAGCATTCTCAATAACCTTATCCATTGAATTCTGAAGTGCCTTCTGCTCAGCCTTAAGCTCTGTCTGCTGACCTTTAAGCTCATCACGCTGTGCAATGAGTTCACCCTGCTGACCTTTGAGTTCAGACTGCTGTTCATAAAGTTCAACAACCTCAGATTCCATCTTGGCGATATTGCTCTTAATGCCATTCATTGCAAGTGTCGGCATTGAAATACTCATAACAAGAGACATAATCGGGAATATGATAATACTTGTTATAACGGAAGCAAGAATTCTTCCCTTAACTGAATTAGGATCAATTTTACGTTTCTTAAGGAACTTATCCTGTACCTCATTTGGTGGGATAAATGATGTAATAAGATGACCTGTAATCCAACCGATTATGGCACCAAGTAACCAGCCCTTCCATGTAAAATGACCGCTTGCCAGAGTACCGATTGTTGAGAATACAATAGTATTAAATGTATTCATAAGTAAGCTCATACGCTTACCAATCTTACGTCCGATAATAGCCTGTGGTGGTAATTCACCAGGTTCCATCTTAGCCTGAACTGCTGCTGCAGGACTTAAATCAGAATCCTTAACTTCATAATCCTTATATGGAGGATTCTGAGCCCACTCAAGTATGGACTTGCCTTCCATCTTAACACGACGTTCAGGAATGGTTGTCGGATAATCATCTATATGCTGAGCCGCCTTAACAACAGGCATTGATTTCATCTCAACTGACATCTTTGCATCCTGTGCTGAATGTATAGGACGGCACATCATATTTCTTGGTGTCGGCTTTAAATCACCACGCTGAGCGAAGAATTTATAATCAAGTGGCTCAACATTCTGAATCTCCTGTGCAAGGTCTGCAAATCTGATACGAAGTGAATTGCCATAGAAGTTACGATATATACCAACGTTTTCATTAATAGCTGCAACTGTCTGATCAATTACATCTTCGTTGAATCCTTTTGGTACATCAATTAATACTTCACCACCGAAGGATGTATATGAAGTAGCCCAGATTTTAAAGAGTTCTTCATCACCGCTCTTGTATTCTGTGCCCTCATGCCATGCAAAAAGCATAATAGTTTCATCATCTGCAGGGCATCTTCCCATTGCTACATGTCTGTCCATAAAACGCTTGAATTGTATTGGATAGAAACCGTTTTCAATTGGACCAACATAAAGCTGTACATCAGTACCGGCTTCAACATCATGACAAAGTCTTTCAAAATCATCGTCGATGCAGCACTTTCTGTCTGTATAACAGAACTGACATCCAAGACAGTGCTTATAATTATAATCGCTAAGATGAATCTCTGCTACACTGGCTCCTACAGCTGTAAAAGCATCAACATACTGTTTAGCAATTGTAGTAGTCTCTTCTGAATCATCAGTATAAACAACACGAACAGAAGCAGATTTAGTAAGTTTAAGGGACTTTCCACTTACTAAAGCTTTAACATTGTTATACCATGCATATACATCTGCACGATATTTCTCTTCAAGAATATCTGTTGAGTAGATACCTTCACCCTTGATATATCTAAGGCCAAATCTTTCAGCCCATATCTTAATATAATCATGAGGAAGATTATCCATCATCATACCGGATGTTGTAAAAGTTGTAACCGGTGTATGCAGACCATTCTGGCGCATATATTCACCAACATTGTTCAATGCTTCCATCGACTGTGATGAAAGACAGAAATGATACAAACTTGTGGCAACGATAATAAGATCTGCCTCTTTAAACTTGGCCAGATCTTCATCTTTTAATATGCCACTTTTTGGCATAACCAGTTCTACAAACGTGTCATCAGTGTGTGTGTGACTGACAAAACGCATAGATGCTAAAGTAATGGATTGCTCGCCGTTTAGCGATAGAGAAAAGACTAGTGTTTTCAAACCATACCCCCCTTTTCAATTTTCAAATGTTAGTAACCCTTTAGTGACCTTATCGCCGGAAATAGTCCCCACCTTTCCAACAATTATTTATAATATAACATATAGTATTTTTAACTACAATACGCTAAAGCGTTAAACAATTTTTTAACAATCATTTTAAATAAAAAAGGCCTCCGAGAAATTCTCGGAAGCCTAAATTTTTTAATTAGCGGGTTGGGCTGTTCTACAATTTTTATTACTCAATAATTGTAGCAACTCTTCCTGAACCAACTGTTCTACCACCTTCACGAATAGCGAATGTAAGACCCTGCTCCATAGCGATTGGGTGAATTAATTCGATAGTCATTTCGATGTTATCACCAGGCATGCACATTTCTGTACCTGCAGGAAGGTTACAAACACCTGTAACGTCTGTTGTTCTGAAGTAGAACTGTGGTCTATAGTTGTTGAAGAAAGGAGTATGACGTCCACCTTCATCCTTTGTTAATACGTAAACCTGAGCTGTAAATTTCTTGTGGCATGTAACTGAACCTGGTTTAGCAAGAACCTGTCCTCTTTCGATTTCGTTTCTCTGAACACCACGAAGAAGAGCACCGATGTTATCACCAGCCTGAGCCTCGTCAAGTAACTTACGGAACATTTCGATACCAGTTACAACTGTCTGACGATTCTCTTCCTTGATACCAACTAATTCAACAGGCTCGTTGAGCTTTAATGTACCTCTTTCTACTCTACCTGTAGCAACTGTACCACGACCTGTGATTGTGAATACGTCTTCTACTGGCATTAAGAATGGCTTATCTGTCTCTCTCTGAGGATCTGGGATATATTCGTCAACAGTATTCATGAGTTCCATGATCTTGTCGCCCCACTCACCGTTAGGATCTTCAAGAGCCTTAAGAGCTGAACCCTTAACGATAGGTGAATCTTCGAAACCATACTCAGCAAGCTGCTCTGTAACTTCCATCTCTACTAAGTCGATAAGTTCTTCATCATCAACCATATCACACTTATTTAAGAATACAACGATTTTAGGAACACCTACCTGACGAGAAAGTAAGATGTGCTCTTTTGTCTGAGCCATAACACCATCAGTAGCAGCAACAACTAAGATAGCACCATCCATCTGAGCTGCACCAGTGATCATGTTCTTAACGTAGTCAGCATGGCCCGGGCAGTCAACGTGAGCGTAATGTCTCTTCTCTGTCTGATACTCAACGTGAGCTGTAGAGATTGTGATACCTCTTTCTCTCTCTTCTGGAGCCTTATCGATGTTCTCGAAATCAACCTTCTCGTTACCTGGAACTCTTGCAGCTAAAACCTTTGTGATAGCTGCTGTAAGAGTTGTTTTACCATGGTCAACGTGACCGATGGTACCAATATTACAATGCGCTTTAGTTCTCTCAAATTTTGCTTTTGCCATTTCTAATTATCCTCCTTACAAAAGTAACAAAATTATTATTTTCTGATTAAACCACTAACTTTGATTATATAAGATAATACCTATATTTTCAAGGGGTTTTTATTATCTCCCCACCCCAATTTAAGGGGTGGGAACATATATTAGTTATTTGTCGAACGACCGGCAATAATCTTCTCCTGGATATTCTTTGGAACCGGCTCATACTTCTCGAAGAACATTGAGTAGTTACCACGACCCTGTGTCTTGGAACGAAGGTCTGTAGAATAACCAAACATTTCAGCAAGAGGAACGAAACCTCTTACAATCTTACCGCCGCCAAGATCATCCATACCTTCGATACGGCCACGACGTGAGTTGATATCACCGATAACGTCGCCCATGTATTCTTCAGGCATAGTAACCTCAACCTTCATGATAGGCTCAAGAAGTACAGGATCACCCTTCTTCATAGCATCCTTGAATGCCATAGAACCGGCAATGTGGAATGCCATTTCTGAGGAGTCGACTTCATGGTATGAACCATCATATACGTTAGCACTTACACCAAGTACAGGGAATCCGGCAAGAACACCGCTCTTAGCAGCTTCTTCAATACCTTCACCAACTGCTGGGATGTATTCCTTAGGAATAGCACCACCGACAACGGTTGATTCGAACTTGAATGTTTCCTCGCCATTTGGATCCATTGGTGTAAATTTAACTTTACAGTGACCATACTGACCACGACCACCAGACTGCTTAGCATACTTGGAATCAACATCAACTTCCTTAGTAAATGTTTCCTTATAAGCAACCTGAGGAGCACCAACGTTAGCCTCTACCTTGAACTCACGAAGAAGTCTGTCTACGATGATTTCCAGGTGAAGCTCACCCATACCGGCGATAATTGTCTGACCTGTTTCATTATCTGTATGTGCTCTGAATGTAGGATCTTCTTCTGCAAGCTTAGCTAAAGCTTCACCAAGCTTACCCTGACCTGCCTTAGTCTTAGGCTCGATAGCCAGCTCGATAACCGGCTCAGGGAATTCCATAGACTCAAGAATTACAGGATGCTGCTCATCACAGATTGTATCACCAGTTCCTGTGAACTTGAAACCAACTGCTGCAGCGATATCACCAGAATATACCTTATCTAATTCCTTACGGGTATTAGCGTGCATCTGGAGGATACGTCCTACTCTTTCCTTCTTATCTTTTGAAGAGTTAAGTACATAAGAACCTGAGTTCATTGTACCTGAATAAACTCTGAAGAATGCAAGCTTACCAACGAATGGGTCTGCCATAATCTTGAATGCAAGAGCTGCGAATGGCTCTTCATCAGATGAATGTCTCTCAATTTCGTTACCATCAAGGTCTGTACCTTTGATTGATGGGATATCAAGAGGTGATGGCATGTATTCAATAATTGCGTCAAGAAGCTTCTGAACGCCCTTATTTCTGTAAGCTGTACCACAACATACAGGAACAGCTGTACACTCACATGTACCCTTTCTTAAAGCTTTCTTTAACTGATCATTTGTGATAGAATCCGGATTCTCCATCCACTCCATCATAAGATCATCATCAAGTTCTACGCACTTTTCAATAAGATCAGCATGATAAATCTCAGCTTCTTCCTTCATATCATCAGGAATATCAACGATTGAGATGTCTTCGCCCTTATCATCATTATAGATGTAAGCCTGCATCTCGAATAAGTCGATAATGCCCTTAAATTCGTCTTCCTTACCGATTGGTAACTGAACAACGATAGCATTCTTACCAAGACGATTCTTAATCTGATCTACAGCTGCATAGAAGTTAGCACCTAAAATGTCCATCTTGTTGATGAATGCCATTCTTGGTACGTTATATGTATCAGCCTGACGCCATACGTTTTCTGACTGTGGTTCAACACCACCCTTTGCACAGAATACACCAACTGCGCCATCCAATACTCTAAGTGAACGCTCAACTTCTACAGTAAAGTCAACGTGGCCCGGAGTATCAATGATATTGATACGATGCTCTAAAGCACCAGCCTTTGGCTTAGCGTGATCCTGAAGTGTCCAGTGACATGTTGTAGCAGCAGAAGTAATTGTGATACCTCTTTCCTTTTCCTGCTCCATCCAGTCCATTGTTGACTCACCATCATGAGTTTCACCAATTTTATAGTTTACACCTGTGTAATAGAGGATACGCTCTGTTGTGGTAGTCTTACCAGCATCGATATGAGCCATAATACCAATATTACGGGTTCTTTCCAATGGATATTCTCTTCCAGCCAATGTCGTTCCTCCTTATTAGAATCTATAATGTGCAAATGCCTTATTAGATTCAGCCATTTTATGCACATCTTCCTTCTTCTTAACTGATGCACCTGTATTGTTTGCTGCATCAAGGATCTCATTAGCTAATCTGTCTTCCATGGTCTTTTCACCTCTCTTACGAGAATATGTAGTTAACCAACGAAGACCAAGTGCCTGACGTCTAGCAGGTCTTACTTCAATAGGAACCTGATAGGTAGCACCACCGAGACGTCTAGCCTTAACTTCGAGTACTGGCATGATATTATTCATTGCTTCTTCGAATACTTCTAAGGCTGGTCTGCCGGATTTTTCTTCTACTTGAGCAAATGCACCATATACAATCTTCTGTGCTACACCCTTCTTACCATCTAACATAATGTTATTGATAAGTTTGGTAACAACCTTGTCATTGTATAAAGGATCTGCTAATACATCTCTTTTCTGAATATGTCCTTTACGTGGCACGATTCTTCCCTCCTTAATTAATTGAAAATTAAATCTACGGTACTCACATGTGTCCTCTAATAATGTGTCCGTGCGGTATTTCACTATATGCACAAAGGTACAAATACAAAATCCCAACACCTTTTAAAATTAGTTCTGTTTGTGGTACAAAAAACTACTAAATTATTTTGCTGCTTTAGGCTTCTTAGCGCCGTATTTAGAACGAGCCTGACGTCTGTTAGCAACACCTGCTGTATCCAAAGTACCACGAACGATGTGATATCTTGTACCAGGTAAGTCCTTTACTCTACCACCACGAATAAGAACAACACTATGTTCCTGAAGGTTGTGTCCTTCACCAGGAATGTAGCTTGTTACTTCAATACCATTTGAAAGTCTTACTCTGGCAATCTTACGCATAGCTGAGTTAGGTTTCTTAGGTGTAGCAGTCTTAACAGCTGTACATACGCCTCTCTTCTGTGGAGATGGAGCATCAATTGAAGTCTTGTGTAATGAGTTGTAGCTCTTCTGAAGAGCTGGTGCTGTAGACTTCTTAACGATTGTCTGTCTTCCCTTGCGCACTAACTGGTTAATTGTTGGCATTTCGATTTGTCCTCCTTTTCTTCAATATTTTATAACAGTCTAAGCGTGCGAACATAAAATTCGCACGCCTAAACATTATAAGTATAATATTAATTCTTTGTCAAGAGTATTTTATTCCTGACCATCTTCAGCAGCAACAGTTTCTTCTTCGCCTGTTACTTCTTCATCTAATACTTCTTCTTCATCATACTCCGGAAGAATGGTATCAATCTTCACATCTCTGTGGTCCTTCATACCTGTACCTGCTGGAATAAGTCTACCAATAAGTACGTTTTCCTTAAGTCCGATAAGAGTATCAACCTTACCCTTTGTAGCTGCATCTGTAAGAACTCTTGTTGTTTCCTGGAATGATGCTGCTGATAAGAATGAGTTGGTTGCAAGTGCTGCCTTGGTGATACCTAAGATGATGTCCTTAGGTTCAGCTGGTGTAGCATTCGGATTATTCTTAAGAAGTTCTTCATTAATTGCTTCAAGTTCAAGTCTGTCTACAAGGCTGCCTGGAAGTAACTCTGTATCTCCGGCTTCCTCAACAAGCTGTTTCTTAAGCATCTGACGAACGATAACTTCGATATGCTTATCTGCAAGATCAACACCCTGTAAGTTGTAAACCTTCTGAACTTCTCTGATGAGATAATTCTCAACGGCTTCAATCTTCTTAATCTCAAGGAGATCTGCTGGATAAATACTACCTTCTGTAAGTTCATCACCGGCTTCAATACTCTGACCTTCTTCTACTCTGATTCTTGAACCGTATGGAATAGAATATGTCTTTGTATTTGTTCCGTCATCTACGACAACTTCTCTCTTCTGCTTGGTCTCGTTAATTGTAACCTTACCAGCGATTTCAGAGATGATTGCAAGTCCCTTAGGCTTACGTGCTTCGAAAAGTTCCTCAACTCTAGGAAGACCCTGAGTGATGTTGTTTCCGGCGATACCACCTGTATGGAATGTTCTCATTGTAAGCTGTGTACCAGGTTCACCGATGGACTGTGCTGCAATGATACCTACTGCTTCACCAACCTGTACAGGTTCACCTGTTGACATGTTAGCGCCGTAGCACTTAGCACAAATACCATTTCTTGACTTACATGTAAGGATGCTTCTGATCTTAACAGCCTTAACCGGATTACCTTCTGCATCAACACCGTGAGCACAAATTCTTGATGCTCTTGAAGGAGTAATCATGTGGTTAGCCTTAACGATAACCTCTCCCTTGTCATCCATGATTGTCTCAGCAGCGAATCTGCCTTTAATTCTTGTTTCAAGATTTTCAATTGTATCTTTACCATCAACTAAAGCCATTGCTGTGATACCAGGTATCTCTGCTCTGTCGATAGCACAGTCTGTCTCTCTGATGATGAGTTCCTGACAAACGTCAACCATACGTCTTGTAAGGTAACCTGAGTCAGCTGTACGAAGAGCTGTATCAGAAAGACCCTTACGAGCACCGTGAGCTGACATGAAATATTCAAGTACGTCAAGACCTTCACGGAAGTTAGACTTAATAGGAAGCTCGATTGTGTGACCTGTTGTATCTGACATAAGTCCACGCATTGCAGCAAGCTGTTTCATCTGCTGTTCGCTACCACGGGCACCGGAATCAGCCATCATCTTAATATTGTTGAAGTCATCCATGGAAGCCATGAGTTCTTTTGTTAATCTCTCATCAGTGTCGTTCCATACCTGGATAACGTTCTTATATCTTTCTTCATCAGTACACATACCACGGTTGTAGTTACGTGTAATTGTATCAACCTTAGCCTGTGCTTCATCAAGTAATGCCTGCTTACATGAAGGAACAACCATATCCTTGATTGAAACTGTCATGGCAGCCTTGGTTGAGAACTTGTAACCTATCGCCTTAACAAGGTCAAGTACCTCAGCTGTCTTTGTAGCACCATGAGTATTGATAACCTTCTCGAGGATTTTCTTAAGCTGCTTCTTACCTACAAGGTAGTTAACTTCAAGCTTAAGCTTATCTTCATCAGTCTCTCTCTCAATCTCGCCAAGATCCTGTGGTAAAATCTCATTGAATAAGAATCTGCCAAGTGTTGACTCTACAAAGCCTTCAATTTCTCTTCCATCCGGAAGTGTCTTCTTAACTCTTACTCTGATTCTGGCATGTAAACCAAGAACGCCGTTCTCGTATGCCATAATAGCTTCGTTAAGATCCTTGAAACTCTTATACTGTGATATTTCATTGCCCTTTTCATCAATGACAGTTTCCTTAACTGCATCTGTCTCGTTATCTCTTTCCTGTGTAAGGTAGTAGATACCAAGAACCATATCCTGTGAAGGAACTGCAACAGGAGCACCATCTGAAGGCTTAAGTAAGTTGTTAGGTGACAGAAGTAAGAATCTACACTCTGCCTGAGCCTCTACAGAAAGTGGAAGGTGAACAGCCATCTGGTCACCGTCGAAGTCGGCGTTGAAAGCTGTACATACAAGTGGATGAAGCTTAATAGCCTTACCTTCAACCAGGATTGGCTCAAATGCCTGAATACCAAGTCTGTGAAGTGTAGGAGCTCTGTTAAGCATAACAGGATGCTCGCTGATTACTTCTTCAAGAACGTCCCAAACCTTGTCATCAAACTTATCAACAAGTTTCTTAGCGCCCTTGATGTTATCAGTGATCTTTCTCTTAACGATTTCCTTCATAACGAAAGGCTTGAATAACTCAAGTGCCATTTCCTTAGGAAGACCACACTGATATATCTTAAGTTCAGGACCAACGACGATAACTGAACGTCCTGAATAGTCAACTCTCTTACCTAAGAGGTTCTGACGGAAACGACCTGTCTTACCTTTAAGCATATCAGAAAAGCTCTTAAGAACTCTGCTGCCTGCACCTGTAACGCTGCGGCCATGTCTACCGTTATCGAAGAGTGAGTCTACAGCTTCCTGAAGCATTCTCTTCTCGTTACGTACGATAATATCAGGAGCTCCTAATTCAAGAAGCTTTGCAAGACGGTTGTTACGGTTAATGATTCTACGATATAAATCATTAAGGTCAGATGTTGCGAATCTGCCACCATCAAGCTGAACCATAGGTCTTAAATCTGGTGGGATTACAGGAATTACATCCAGAATCATCCACTCAGGCTTATTCTGTGAAGAACGGAAAGCATCTACAACGCCAAGTCTCTTAAGAAGTTTGCTTCTCTTCTGACCCTTTGTCTGTGGATCAGAGATAGCTTCCTTAAGTTCTTCATAATCTTTATCAAGATCAACATTCTGAAGAAGTTCCTTAATAGCTTCAGCACCTGAACCTACACGGAAAGCGCCATAGCCGTACTTCTCTTTAGCATCCTGATAATCATTCTCGGTAAGAACCTGCATATATTCAAGATCAGTCTCACCTTTATCAAGTACTACATAAGCACTGAAATATAAAACTTTTTCAAGTGACTTAACAGGAATATTAAGTATAAAACTGATTCTGCTAGGTACACCCTTGAAATACCAGATGTGTGAAACAGGTGCAGCTAACTTAATATGTCCCATTCTCTCACGACGAACATTGGCTTTTGTTACCTCTACGCCACACTTGTCGCAGATAGTACCTTTGTTCTTAATCTTCTTATACTTACCACAGAAGCATTCCCAGTCTTTGGTAGGTCCGAATATCTTCTGACAAAACAGACCATCATGCTCTGGTTTAAGAGTTCTATAGTTAATAGTCTCCGGCTTTGTTACCTCGCCATGTGACCACTCAAGTATTTTCTCAGGAGAAGCTAAACCAATTCTAATAGAGTCAAACATAATGGACTCGTTCGTTTCTTTCTTCATTCCAGACATTACTTACACTCCTTCCAACTTATACTAAACGACTTATTCTTCATCACCATCGCCGAAATTGTCATCTGCATCTTCATATGAATCACTATCTTCATATACATATTCTTCAGCAGATTCAGAATCGGAATCACCATCGATAAACTGTCCCTGTTCATCTAAGACAACATATCCACCTGCCTTAACAAGTTCACTGTTATCTGCCGGCTTGTCCGAACCTTCCATCTCAACCTGATAGTTGCTAAGAGGTGCATCAGTATTTTCTTTGATTTCTACAACATTGCCATCTTCGTCAAGTACTTCTACATCGAGGCAGAGAGCCTGAAGTTCTTTAAGAAGAACCTTGAATGACTCAGGAATACCCGGCTTAGGAATGTTCTCGCCCTTAATAATCGCTTCGTATGTCTTAACTCTACCAACAACATCGTCAGACTTAACAGTTAAGATTTCCTGCAATGTATAAGAAGCACCATAAGCTTCGAGAGCCCAAACTTCCATTTCACCGAATCTCTGTCCACCGAACTGAGCCTTACCACCAAGTGGCTGCTGTGTTACTAATGAGTACGGGCCAGTTGAACGAGCATGGATCTTATCATCTACTAAGTGGTGTAACTTAAGGTAGTGCATATGACCAATAGCTACAGGTCCATCAAAATACTCGCCTGTACGTCCGTCACGGAGTCTTACTTTACCGTCATCGGAAATTGGAACGCCCTTCCATAATTCTCTGTGATCTCTGTTCTCATAGAGATATTCGAGAATATCCTGCGGAAGAACATCTTTATACTTCTTCTCAAAATCTTCCCATGTACCGTTAACATAGTCATTGGCCATGTTAAGAGTATCCATGATATCTTCCTCATCTGCGCCATCGAATACAGGTGTTGCAACGTTGAAGCCAAGAGCCTTTGCTGCAAGTGATAAGTGTAACTCAAGTACCTGTCCGATGTTCATACGTGAAGGAACGCCGAGAGGGTTAAGCACAATATCAAGAGGACGTCCGTTAGGAAGATATGGCATATCCTCTACTGGTAATACTCTGGAAACAACACCCTTGTTACCGTGACGACCAGCCATCTTATCACCGACGGAGATTTTTCTCTTCTGTGCTATATAAATTCTGACTTTCTGGTTAACACCTGCTGAAAGTTCTGTATCACCAGCTTCTTTGGAGAATACCTTGGCATCAACTACGATACCGTAAGCACCATGAGGTACCTTGAGTGAAGTATCTCTGACTTCTCTTACCTTGTCACCGAAGATAGCCTTAAGAAGTTTCTCTTCTGGAGTAAGATTTGTTTCTCCCTTAGGTGTAACCTTACCAACTAAGATATCACCGGCACGAACTTCGGCACCGATTCTGATGATACCTCTTTCGTCCAGTTCTTTAAGAGCCTCGTCACCAACGCCCGGAACGTCTGCAGTAATTTCTTCTGCACCAAGCTTGGTATCTCTGGCTTCTACTTCATATTCTTCAATATGTACAGATGTGTAAACATCTTCTCTTACAAGTCTCTCACTAAGAAGAACAGCATCCTCGTAGTTGTAACCTTCCCAGGTCATGAAACCGATAAGAGGGTTCTTACCAAGTGCAAGTTCGCCATTAGCTGTTGAAGGACCATCTGCAATAACCTGTCCTCTGTTTACTCTGTTACCCTTGAAGACGATTGGCTTCTGGTTGTAGCAGTTACTCTGGTTACTTCTTACGAACTTGGAAAGTTTATATTCGTGGCTTGTTCCCTTGTCGTCCTTGATAATGATCTTATCAGCTGAAACGAAGGTTACTGTACCATCTTCTTTGGCAACAACACATACGCCTGAGTCTACAGCTGCCTTTTCTTCCATACCTGTACCAACAACAGGAGCCTCAGTAAAGAGAAGAGGAACTGCCTGACGCTGCATGTTAGATCCCATGAGGGCTCTGTTAGCATCGTCGTTCTCAAGGAATGGAATTAATGCTGTAGCTACAGAGAATACCATCTTAGGAGATACGTCCATGTAATCGAACATTTCCTTTGGATATTCCTGGGTCTCGTCTCTGTAACGACCGGCAACCATTTTACGTACGAAATGTCCTTCTTTATCAAGTTTCTCATTAGCCTGAGCTACATGATAGAAGTCTTCTGTATCTGCTGTCATGTAATCAACAATGTCTGTTACTCTTGGATTAGCAGGGTCAGACTTGTCAATTCTTCTGTAAGGTGCCTCAATGAAACCATACTCATTGATTCTTGCATAAGAAGCAAGTGAGTTGATAAGACCGATGTTAGGTCCTTCAGGTGTTTCAATAGGACACATTCTTCCGTAATGTGTATAGTGAACGTCTCGAACTTCGAATCCGGCTCTTTCTCTTGAAAGACCACCAGGTCCCAAAGCTGATAAACGTCTCTTATGTGTTAACTCACCAAGTGGGTTGTTCTGATCCATGAACTGTGACAACTGTGATGAACCAAAGAACTCTTTAACAGCAGCCTGTACAGGCTTGATGTTGATAAGTCCCTTAGGAGTTACATCCTCAGCATTGCTTGTTGTCATTCTTTCACGAACAACTCTTTCCATTCTGGATAAACCGATTCTGTACTGGTTCTGTAAAAGTTCGCCAACCGCACGAATACGTCTGTTACCCAAATGGTCGATATCATCATGATTGCCAATGCCATGCTCTAAGTGAATGTTATAGTTAATAGAAGCAAACATGTCTTCCTTAGTGATGTACTTAGGAATCAGCATCTGTACGCTATTCTTGATAGCTTCTGCCAATTCTTCCGGCTTATCAATGAATTCGTTAATAATATCATTAAGTACAGGGAAATATACATCCTCTGTAATACCAAGAGCCTTGGCATCACAGTCTACCCATTCGTTAATGTCTACCATCATATTGGAAAGAACCTTAACGTTGGCATCTTCAGCCTGGATTGTAACTGACTTAACAGCTGCATTCTGGATTGCATCTGCAAGTTCTACAGTTACCTTATCACCAGCCTTGGCAATAATCTCGCCTGTATATTCGTTAACTACATCCTCTGCAAGTACATGACCTGCAATACGGTTACGAAGTTTAAGTTTCTTATTGAACTTATAACGACCAACCTTGGCAAGGTCATACTTCTTAGGATCAAAGAAAAGTGCGTCAATATAACTCTGAGCATTCTCTACGCTGAAAGGCTCGCCTGAACGAAGTCTTGAATATAATTCATGAAGACCTTCAACATAGCTCTTGGAATTATCCTTGGCAAGTGAAGCCATGATTCTTGGCTCCTCACCGAACATATCGATGATTTCCTCAGTAGTTCCAACGCCCATAGCTCTGATAAATACAGTAACAGGAACTTTCTTGTTTCTGTCTACTCTCATGAGAAGTACGCCATTGGAGTCCATCTCAGTCTCAAGCCATGCACCTCTGTTAGGAATAATCTGTGAAGGATATGACTTGTTACCATCTTTATCTCTTTCTTCTGAGAAATAAATACCAGGAGAACGAACTAACTGGCTTACAATAACACGTTCCGCACCATTAATAATGAAAGTACCGGTATCTGTCATTAAAGGGAAATTACCCATAAAAATGGTATCTTCCTTAAAATCCTTACCGTTCTGACTAAAGAGACGTACTGTCACTTTAATAGGAGCTTCATAGTTCAAGTTTCTTTCTTTGCACTCTTCGATCGAGTACTTCTTTTCACTTTCAACCAATTCATATCCGGCGAATTCAAGTCTTAAATCGCCGTTATGGTTAAAAATAGGAGAAATATCATTAATAGCCTCAGCTAATCCTTCCTTAAGGAACCACTCATAGGAATCCTTCTGGACAGCGATTAAGTCAGGCATATCAAGAACTTCTTCTTGCTGTGAATAGGTCATACGGATGCTATTACCGCTAGCAACTGAACGAATTCTGTTTTTCTGCATTGACGAACCTCTCCATTCTATATATTTTACTTGCGTAATATATGTATAAAACAGCTAAAAAACCCGTATTTTTGCGCAAAAATCGCCTTCATAGGGGCTAGTTAACCACAATAGTACATCTTCCAATATAACAAAATAGCGACTAAAAGTCAACAAAAACTTTTAGTCGCTATAATATTTTTTTTATTTAACTTAAAGTATTCTTAATTATTTAAGAGTAACCTTAGCGCCTTCAGCTTCAAGCTTAGCCTTGAGGTCATCAGCTTCTTCCTTAGAAACGCCTTCCTTGATTACCTTTGGAGCGCCATCAACTGCGTCCTTAGCTTCCTTAAGTCCAAGACCTGTAGCATCACGTACAACCTTGATAACCTTAACCTTGTTAGGACCGCAATCTGTAAGCTCTACATCATATTCGCTCTTCTCATCTGCTGCGCCAGCTGCATCTCCGCCAGCTGCACCAGCTGCTACTACAACGCCTGCTGCTGCAGATACGCCGAACTCTTCTTCACATGCTTTTACTAATTCATTTAACTCTAATACGCTAAGCTCTTTAATAGCGTCGATAAATTCCTGAGTTGTTAACTTTGCCATTATTTTATCCTCCATAATAAACTTTTAAACTATTTTTGTTACAATACTGATTACTCAGTAACAGCTTCGCCGCCTTTAGACTCAGCGATCTGATTAAGCACTCTTGCCATGTTGGCAATAGGTGACTGGATACTTCCAAGAAGTTTGCCAAGAAGTTCTTCCTTTGATGGTACAGCTGCGATCTGTGCGATACCCTTATTGTCATAAACGGTTCCGTCTACAACACCACCCTTGATCTCAAGAGCAGGAGCTCCTTTAGCGAACTTAACTAAGATTCTTGCAGGTGCAGTTGAATCTTCTGTTGAGATTGCAATTGCGCTTGGTCCTTCAAGATATTCTGTAAGGCCTTCACAATCAGTACCCTTAAATGCGAAGTTCATCATTGTGTTCTTGTATACCTTGTAAGTAACACCAGCTTCACGAAGAGACTTACGAAGTTCAGTATCTTCAGCAACTGTTAAACCACGATGATCAACGATAACTACTGACTTAGCATCTTTAATACGCTCTGAAATCTCGTTAACGATTGGTTGTTTAAGTTCTACTTTAGCCATTTTTCTCCTCCTTCTTTAATTTTATTGCCGAAAGAGTTTCTTATAATTAAGAAAGCCTCTTTGCCACAAGGACAAAGAGGCACAATATACATACACTCACTCATCCTCGGTAGGCAGCTTAGCTTTACGTCTTACGACACCTACTGTCTTCGGCATTGGTCGAAACCTATAACAAGATAACATTTACCAAATATATTTGTCAAGTACAAATTTATATTTTTCCCAGCATACCTTCGGCTTCGTCGGTTTTGGCTGAAGCCGGGGTGAGGAAGTTTTCTATGGTTACTTCCCTGATAACGCCATGGAGGCCAAGTGAGGATGCGGCATAGACCTTGATGTATTCAGGGGTGTAGCCGGTCCAGTATTCCTTGCCGTCTATCATCTTTGACTCTTCAAAAAGAACAGAAACTTTTCTTCCTATAAATCTTTCTCTGAATTCATGACCTGTCTGATGGCTGACTTCGATGAGGTCGGCGCTGCGCTCGCTCTTAACCGCTTTCGAAATCTTATCATCCATCTTTGATGCAAAGGTTCCTTTTCTTGATGAAAAAGCAAAGACATGAATCTGACTAAATGAAACCTTTTTTGCAAAATCCACGCTTCCCAAATGTTCTTCCTCAGTTTCACCAGGAAAACCGGTAATTATATCTGTAGTAATTGCGGCATCAGGATAATAGGAACGAATCAGATTAACTCTTTCCATATATTCTTCTGATGTATATTTACGATTCATTCTTTTAAGTACTGTATCAGAGCCGCTCTGAAGAGATAAGTGGAAATGAGGACAGAATTCCGGGCAGGCGCTTACAATGTCCATAAATTCTTTGGTAATAACTCTCGGCTCAAGAGAGCTTAAACGAAGTCTCCGGGCACCTTCCATATTGCAGATGTCCCTGATCAGCTCAGCAAGTCCATATTCATAGAAGGAAACATGGATGCCGGTAAGTACGAATTCACAGCAGCCTTTTGATACAAGAGTTTTAACTTCATTAAAGATGCTTTCTCTTTCACGGCTTCTGTTACGACCTCTTGTATAAGGAATAATGCAGTATGTGCAGTAGGCATCGCAGCCGTCCTGGATTTTGATATAGGCTCTTGTCTGGGATTCGTATTCTTCCAAAGAGCACTCTTCATAAACTGCGTTCTTCACATCAACCAAAGTACTTCCGAACAAAGTCTTCCTGTCAAGCAAAGTCGCTTTTTCAAAAGAACCGTCCTTTTTCAAACGCTCATATCTTTCAAGTATATCCACAATATCTCTCTTGCAGTTGTTACCTACAAGGATATCAATAGTTTCATCTTCAGCAAGTTTCTCATAAGAAGCCTGAACATAGCAGCCTGCTGCCACAACCATGGCGTCAGGATTAAGTTTTTTTGCTCTGTGTATCATCTGGCGGCTTTTGGAATCGGCAACATCTGTAACGGAACATGTATTGATAACATATACGTCCGCAACATCATTAAATTCAACACAGGTATAGCCTGCTGCCTCAAGGGCTTTTTTCATCACTTCTGTTTCATATGTATTTACTTTACATCCTAATGTATGGAATGCTACTTTACTCATAATTTTTCTCTCAAAATATAGTCATTAAGCCAATCGGCTTCTCTTGACTTTTAAATATAAATATCATACTATTTAATGTGAACACAAATAAAGGAGGTTAGCCAAATGACAACCGTTTCTATTTCTTTAACTGATATCGATAAGATCAAACAATTCGTTAATGATGTAACTAAATTTGATTATGATTTTGATCTTGTTTCAGGCAGATATGTTATCGATGCAAAGTCTATTATGGGTATTTTCTCTTTAGACTTATCAAAGCCAATTGAACTCAATATCCATACAGAAGAGAATATCGATGAGATTCTCAAAGCTTTAGAGCCATATCTGGTTAAATAATGTTGGATTAATAATATTTACTAAACGCCACTTGTAATAAGTGGCGTTTTTATTTGGCATTTTATTCGCACATAACAACTTCTACGCTTTCGAGTGCCTGTTTCATTAAATCATCTATAACATCTTTTAGATTCTCTTCGCTCTTTTCAATGACATCAAGACGAGGCTTTGTAACCGGATGCTCTGCCACGAAGATGGTACAGCAGTCTTCGTAAGGAAGAATTGATGTTTCATACGTTCCGATTCTTTCTGCTATATCCATGATTTCCTGTTTGTCAAAAGCAATTACCGGTCTGTATACCGGAAGGTCGCAGACTGCATTGGTGCAGTTAAGACTCTGCATGGTCTGGGATGCAACCTGTCCTATGCATTCGCCGGTGATAAGTCCTAAGCAGTCATCAGCTTTGGCAAAATGCTCGGCGATTTGCATCATGTATCTTCGCATAATGATTGTAAGCTCATCCTGTGGGCACAGCTGATATATGGCTTTCTGAATATCCGTGAAATTAACTACATATAATTTAATCGGTCCGCTGTACTTTGCAACCTGCTTACCCAGGTCTATAACCTTCTGTTTTGCTCTTTCAGAAGTATAAGGCGGTGCATGGAAATATGTTGCTTCCAAAGTTACGCCTCTTTTGGCGATAAGGTAACCAGCAACAGGACTGTCGAGACCACCTGATAAAAGAAGCATTCCCTTTCCGGCAGTACCAACAGGCATACCGCCAAGACCTCTTATACTGATGGAATAAACATATATTTTCTCTCTAACCTCAATATGAAGCTTAACTTCAGGATTATGAACATCAACCTTCAAGCCAGGGAAAGCATCGAGAAGCACCTCGCCCACGCCGCAGTTAATCTCCTGAGAGTTAACAGGGTATGTTTTGAAGGCTCTTTTGGCAAATACCTTAAAGGTAAAATCCTTCTTCTCATGAACTTCTTCAATATAGCTTACGATATCTTTCTTTAACTTATCATAGTCGCCCTTCTCGTAGGCACGAACCGGGCAGATATAAACAATACCGAAAACTTTCTTTAAGGCATCAACTGTAGTCTCGTAGTCGTAATCCCCGCTGCATTCAACATATAATCTTGACTGACTTTTGGATACCCTAAAATCGCCCTCTATGGCACTTAAGGCTCTTTCTACCTGTGCTATGAGGGCGTCTTCAAATACGTAACGGTTCTTTCCCTTAAGGAAAATCTCACCGTATTTTAATAAAAATGTGTTAAACATAAATCCTCTTTAATTCTCCGGCTGATAGGAAGCAAAAACTCTCTTCATATCAGTATACTGAACCTGACTTATCGGAACTTCCACGCCGGTTACTGTCATAAATCTGTATCTGGCCACATCTGCCACCTTGGAAAGGTTCACGATATAGGAACGATGACATCTTAGAAATCTGCTCTTAGGAAGCATTGCTTCAACGTCAGAGAACTTCATATGAGCGCATACTTCGCCCTTAACTGCATAGATATACGTATCTCTGCCCTGGCTTTCAAGGTATTCAATATCATCAAATGGAATGCGATACATCTTATCGCCTACCTGGAATCTTAAATCTTCCGGCGTCTTAATGCTCATGTTGTAGGCTTCAATCAGGCCTTCCTTAAGCTGATTTACATCTACCGGTTTCTTAAGATATCTCAGGGCATTAACCTTATAGCCATCTAATGCATAATCTGCCGTTGAAGATATGAAAATAATTGGAAGTCTTCCACCAAGTTCCCTTAATCTGGTGGTCGCCTCAATTCCATTCATACCCACTGCCAGAATATCGCAAAGCAGCACATTATAACTGGTATCATCCTTCAGAGCAGCAATCATATCCTGCATGTCACTGAAGCATTCAATTTCGTAATCTATATTCTCTTCGTCTAAAATTTCTTCCGTGAGAGCTTCATTAATCTGTAATGAAGTGGCCTCATCATCACAAATCGCAACTTTAAACATACATACCCCTTTTTCAGTCACCCATAATAATACATTATATACTATCTAATTAGATTTTTTCAACTTTTACAATTCTTCCTTATATCCGAAGGAAGTATCAACTTCGTGGGTTCCCTTGTAAGTAAACTTAAGTTTGAGTATCTTAAGTCCCACATTGGATGATAAAAGTCTGTATACATTAAATCTGGTTTCGAAGCTTATTTCTCTGGTAATTGAAGTTTCCTGACCATTGCTTCCGGTAAATACACATGAAATAATCGGGAATCCCATGTAGAACAGATTAACCGGAAGCTGCGCCAACTTATCAAGATCGCTGACACCCGTAATCGTCACATCATAATTTGTTCCAGGCTCTGCATCAAGTGCAAATACATAGGCTCTTTCACTGCCGGCTTTGAGTTTTTGCATATCAAGTTCAAGGCCGTCTTCAAGTTTAATATAGGCTACGCCTGAAATATCTTCCACATCCTGCTTTGGACCATTCTCGATTACCACTTCATCTTCCTGTCCGATTAAGCGTCTGAAGGCGGTGGTTTTTAAAACGGTCTCAAGGACATTTACTGCTGTTCTCTGAAGTTCTGAAATCTTAAGATCTCCGGACTCAATCTCTGCCTCTAAGTTATCATCTGAAGAATTCCTTGAAGCATCGGATACGCACATATAAATATCATTCTGCGCTTTGATCATCTGAGCAAGATCATTGCCGCATGGCTTCTCACCAGGCCTGTTAATATCTGCCCACCAGTCAGTCATGACAAGGCCGTCAAAGCCCCAGTCTTCACGAAGCACCAGTGTATTAAGCTCATAGTTGCCCGCTGTATAATATCCATTTAATGAACCGTAGGTGGTCATTACAGCCACATCCACGTCATCTTCTCTTATGACGATTTCAAAGCCTTTTAAGTAAATCTCTCTGAGGGCTCTTGATGAAACCACGCTGTCCATAAGTCTTCTGTTTTTCTCTCTGTTGTTGGCTGCAAAATGCTTAAGGCAGGCAATGGAACCTGCAGCATTAAGACCTCTTGCCTGAGCAAGTCCCATAAGTCCGGTAAGTACCGGATCTTCAGAGAAGTACTCGAAGTTACGGCCATTAAGCGGGAATCTGTGTATATTCATTCCAGGTCCAAGGAGAATGTCCACCTTGTTTTTCTTCATTTCATATCCAAGGAATGTAAAGAGTTTTTCATTAAGCTCTGTGTCAAAAGTCGCCGCCAGCAAAGTTCCGTTAGGAAGGCTGAATGCCTTGATGCCGCTGTCGATTCTAAGACCTGACGGTCCGTCAGAGCAGCATACTGCAGGAATGCCCTTGTCCACAAGGCCAGGTGCCACGCCGCCAAATGCTGAAGCTGTACCCGGAGTAACCTTAGGACTTCCCATACCCTCGCCTCTTGCAAGGCAGCATAATTCATCCACTGAAAGCTGACCTACAAACTCTTCCATGGTAACATTGCCATCATATACATCCTTAAGTTTGTATCCCTTATCTCCCGTCATCGGAATTTCTTCAGGAATACGTCTCTTAATCATGTCATATATAGGTCTGATTGGAACCGTGAAATAGTCAAGATTTCCAAACTTTGTCAGAGTCATTCTTCTATATGTCACATTAGGGAAAAGACAGTTATTAAGAGTATAAATAACCTGTGTTTCCTCCTGCTCATAAGAGTAGATTTCCTTAACGTCTCTTACATTCTCTCCCATATAAAATACATATTTACCCTGTCTGATTGCTTCGGTAAATCTGTATTTGTCGCCATTTATATCGCTGTATGCCGCAAGTCTGTCTATCGGAAATTCGATAACAAGCCTGGCTTCTTCATTAGGTTTGAGCTCGGCGGTTTTGCCAAAGCCTGCGAGGCAGAGCGCCGGATTATCAACTATGTCACGCGGCTTGGAAACATAAATCTGAACCACTTCCTTGGCTGCATATTCGCCGATATTCTTAACCTTGACTGTTACGATGTATTTGTTATCTTCTAATTTGCAGCTTACAAAATCAAGTTTGAACTGGGTATATGTAAGACCAAAGCCGAAGGGATATCTGACTTCCTTCTTGGCAAATGTTTCAAAATACCTGTATCCCACGTAAACATCTTCAGCATACATATCTGTAAGAGATTTGCCAAAATTACTGTATGAAGGATAGTCTTCAAGCTTATATGCCATGGTATCCGGAAGGTGTCCGGATGGAGATATATCGCCACACAGTATGGATGCAAGGCCAAGACCACCTACCATACCTGCCTGCCAGGAAAGTACAATGGCATCAGCATCAACTTCATCATCGAAGCTTACATCCATGATATTTCCTGTATTATATACAACTACAACCTTGCCGAAGATTGCTTTTACATTCTTAATAAGATTCTTCTCAGCATCTGAAAGATAGTAAGAGCCCGGAAGCGGATCGCTGTCTCTGTCCTCGCCTGCAGTTCTTGCAATAATTACAATTGCCTCATCTGCATTTCTGGCCGCATCCTTGATTATGCCATGAGGTACGTCCCACTCTTCCTGCGAAAAAGGATCCTTGCCCCAGCCTTCGCCTTTATTAAGAGGATGCTCAACCTCCCACTCTCTGTAGATGTCGCGAAGCGGTTCATATAAAGTAAGTTCTCCAAGTTCCTCAATTGCGCTTGGAATGTCATATACATAATCAACATTAACAAGACCACCTGAACCCAGGCCGCTCTTGTAATAATGTTCCTGCATTCTGCCAAAAACAGCCACAATGGTTCCCTTCTTAAGCGGCAGCATATTGCCCTTGTTCTTAAGAAGAACACAGCCTTCAGCTGCTACCCTTGTTGCAAGTTCTTCATACTCTTGCCAGTTTAAATTCATAAATTAAAACCTCACATTCCCTTATGATTCTTCTTTTACCCAAAGTCTTTCTTTGTCTGCATAATAACTGCATTGGTGACAATTTTGACCATGTCACCGTACTGTCTTGAGAACAAAATATGGTGACGGTCTATAAATTCTTTATCTCCGGCCTTGCCGGCTTTTTCCATTTCGTAGGCAATCTCTCCTACCTTCTTGGCACCTATATTATTGCAGGCACCCTTGATGGAATGGGCGATAACTGCATAATTCGCCCAGTCTCCTGCCTGATAGAATTTCTCCAGACTTGCAAGAAGGTTTGAGGATGCAAATGTCTGAAGGACTCTGATATAAACGCCCTTGTTACCTGCGCAGTTTCTAAGGCCATCCTCAACATCAACCCCCGGAAGGTTATCCGTAATATCAAAGGATATAGGACCTGTTGCACCCTGAAGCCTTCCATTTTGAGCCTCTGAATATATATCATTTTTACTTCCTGTGGATAATTTTCTAATCTGTTTGTCAAAAGGTATCCACTTGGATAATACCTCATTAAGTCTGTCTATGTGAATAGGCTTAAAGACATAATCATTCATGCCTGCTTCCTTGAACTGTTTCTCCACACCCTTAATGGCGTTGGCAGTCAAGGCGATAATCGGAATGTCCCTTGCGTATGGAGTGTCCAGGGCGCGGATTTTCTTAGCAGCTTCCACACCATCTAAGAAAGGCATCATATGGTCCATGAAGATTACGTCATAGTCGATTAAGTGCTCGTCGATTTTGTTAATGGCTTCCATACCATTATCAACCAGCGTGGCCTCGAAGCCGAATCTCTTCATAAGTTCAAAAGCAACCTGCAGGTTTACCTTGTTATCATCAACAATCATGACTCTCGCTGTTGGAGCCATAAAGGTAACTTTGAATTCATCATTTTCTTTTCTGATTTCGCTGTAGTTTGCCTTGTAATTGCAAGGTCTTGGGTCCCTGACTTTCTGAGGAAGATGGAATGAGAATGTACTACCTTCCTTAACCACGCTTTCGCATTTAATGTCGCCGCCCATCAAATTAAGGAGCTGCTTGGAAATAACCAGACCAAGACCGGTACCTTCAACGTTACGGTTCTTTCTGGTATCTATCTGGCCAAAAGCCGTGAAAAGCTTATTAATGTTTTCCTGGGAAATACCAATACCGGTATCCCTTACTTCCACGATGAGGTTGCCGTTATATTCATCAATGTAATCCCAGTAAACGATGAAATCAATGTGACCTCTGTAGGTAAAGTTTACCGCATTGTTTAAAAGGTTGATAAGTATCTGTTTGATACGAAGTTCATCACCGATTAATGACCTTGGAATGCCAGGGTCTATATCAACGTTGAGCTTAACACTCTTTTTCATAAGTCTGAAGGTGATGATACTAAGAACATCATCCAAAAGAGTGTTGATGCTGTACTCATCTTCATTTATTTCCATTTTGCCGGAGTCGATTTTGGAAAAGTCAAGAATCTCGTTTATGATGGAAAGCAGACTTTCGGAAGACTTCTGAATAGTCTGCACATATTTGCCAGCCTCTCTGTCCATTTTGCGCTGGGAAAGAATCTCAGCCATACCATAGATGGCATTCATAGGTGTTCTGATTTCATGGGACATATTTGCAAGGAAATTTGACTTGGCTTCAAGAGCGTTTCTCGCTTCCTCATTCTTAATCTCCATCTGCTCCTTGTAGGTGTTGACACCCTTAATCATGAATAAGAGGGCAACCTGGGCAAACAGGTAGAGAGCCAGATATGAAAGGTAGATTTCCGGAGCGCAGATGGCTTCGATTTTTTCCATTTGAAAAATCGCCGACACCACCAAAGTGACAACCGAAATTATGCTGTACTCCAGCATGATTCCGAAATCCGAGAAAAGCGCAAGAGTAACGCCGGATGCAAGGAATACCATTACCAGCATACCTACCGTATTAAGCTGAACAGCAATTACGTAGGATGTAATAATTGTAAGCAGGTAGAAAGTTCTTACTATCAGCCTTTTTTTCTCGCTGATACGCTGCATGAATATGGTAATGAGAATAGGAAGAAAACCTATGGATGTAAGCAATGCTTCTTCCATACCGAACTGGGTAAAAGCATAGACCACATTAATAAGTACAACGCAGAAGAACTGTATTATGCAGATAATTATATTCGTGGTAAAAGGTATCAATTATTATCTCCTAACATACAAACGAAGGGAATCAAGAAGGACCGAGAGATTCTCTGTAAAATAATCAAGTTCCTCCTTGGTTGTATACACACCCATGCTGACTCTTACTGTTGAAGCAATTAAATCCTTGTCTACGCCAATTGCTGTAAGAGTTTTGGATGGAGTTCTTTTATGGGATGAGCAGGCAGAACCTGCTGATACATATATATTCTTCTCTTCCAAAGAATGAAGCAGTACCTCGCTTCTTATTCCTTTAACTGAGATGCTGACGATATGCGGAGCCGATGTATCATTATCACCGCCGTTAACATATACGTCCTCTAATTTACCTAATTTTTCAATGAGATAACTTCTAAGTTCATATAACCTGGCAGCCTCTTCATCAAGATGGTCCATGGTAATTGATACAGCCTTTTCAAGACCAAGAATTCCCGGAACATTGTCTGTACCTGAGCGCATGTCACCCTGCTGCCCGCCGCCATTTATTAATGGCACAATCCTTATCTGTGAATTAACATACAGGATGCCAATGCCCTTCGGCCCGTTGATTTTGTGCCCGGATACGGAAAGAAGATCTATCTTCATTTTCTTAACATTAATTGGAATCTTTCCAAAAGCCTGAACCGCATCTACCATAAAATACGCGCCCGGATTGCATTCCTTAACAGTTTTTCCTATAGCCTCCAGGTCCTGCTTTACACCAATCTCGTTATTAACTGCCATGACAGATACCAAGATGGTATCTTCCCTTATGAGACTTCTTAATTCATCAATAGAAATAAGTCCCTTTGAATCAACTGAAAGGTAAGAGATTTCAAAGCCTTCTTTTTTAAGAATCTCCATACATCTTTCAACTGCCGGATGTTCAAATGGAGAGACAATAATATGCATGCCCTTTCTCTTAAGAGCCTTGGCAGTTCCCATTATTGCCATGTTGTCGCTTTCGGTACCGCCCGATGTAAAAATAATCTCCTTCGGCTCAGCCTTCAGCGTCTTTGCTATATTCTCTGTGGCAAGTCTGACCATTTTTTCTGTTTCCACACCAAGAGTGTGCATGCTGGACGGATTGCCATAATCTTCAAACATTGTTTTAGAAACTATATCCACAACTTCTTTGTAAGGTCTGGTAGTTGCGGAATTATCCAGATAACATTCCATAAGCACTCCTAAGCCATTATCTCCATCAAGAAATTAAGATATGAAAGTGCCACCATTCCTGCAGTCTCCGTTCTTAATATTCTTCTTCCAAGGGTAACATTTCTGCCGCCCATTTCCATGGCTTTATCTATTTCTGTTTTATCGAATCCCCCTTCAGGTCCGATAAATATTCCAACACTTTTTGCTTTTGAGGCTTCAATAAAAGCCTCCTTTGATGTGGTCTCTTCACACATTTCATAAGGCACTAAAACTATATCAAGTTCCTCTGCCTTTTTTAAAGCTTCCTTGTAGGAAATCACATCTGAAACCTGTGGCACTACAGCCCTCTTACTTTGCTTGGCTGCTGCCCTTGAGATTTCATTCCACCTTGCAACCTTGCTCGCTGCCTTCTTGCCATCAAGTTTAACAACGGACCTTGCCATTGCAACCGGAACTATCTCATATATTCCAAGTTCGACACACTTTTGAATAATAAGTTCCATCTTATCAGCCTTGGGAAGTCCCTGAAAAAGATAGACCTTTGCAGGCAGTTCCACATCTGACTTCTTTATGAATTCCACATCAAGTATTACTGAATCATCAGTATAGTCAGCTACCCTGCATCTGTATTCATCATCACTTTCGCCATCAGAAACTGATACCTCTTCTCCTCTTGGCATCCTGAGCACATTCTTAATATGATTATAATCACTGCCTGTAATTGTGATTCTGTCTTTACCTATCTGACTTTTATCAACAAAAAAATGATACATCTTTTCTCCTAGGTTCTTGCAACAATGCCAACCCATTCTCCCTGATGATTAACTTCCAGAACTTCCATGCCGTTGTCCTTTAAGACTTCAAGCATATAATCTTCCTTATCCTCAATGATACCGGAGGTAATATAGATACCACCCTCCTTAAGATAAGGCTTAATATTCGGAGTTACTTCCTTCAAAATAAAATGAAGAATGTTGGCAACGATGATGTCATATTTCTCTTCACCGGCCCAGGCCTTGGTTTCATCATCATCAATGATATTGCCTATCTTTAATTCAAATTTATCCTTTGGTGTATTATTCTTATTTAAGTTATCTTCCACTGCTTCCACCGCCATGGGATCAAGGTCAGTTGCCTTAATGTGATCTGCCCCGTACATCAAAGCTACTATGCCAAGAATACCGCTGCCTGTTCCAACATCCAAGATTGAAGCTCCTTTAGTAAGATATTTCTTAATCGCTCTTATGCAAAGCTGGGTTGTCTCATGCATCCCTGTGCCAAAAGCCGTGCCCGGATCAATTCGAAGAAGCTTCTTACCCTTATCTTCTTCCTTAACTTCTTCCCAGGATGGAACTACCAGTAAATCATCTATTGTAAACTGATGGAAATATTTCTTCCAGTTATTAATCCAGTCAATGTCTTCAGTCTGTGACAAAGTAATGGTTCCGGTTCCAATGTCCATTGTCTCTCTTAATCCATCCAGAACTGCCTTAGCCTCTTCCACAATGGCATTAACATCTTTGCCTTCTTCATCTTCAACAAAAAAAGACAGATATGCTATTCCGTCATCCTCCACCTCTACCGGAGGAATGTCTACAAACATCTGCTCTTTCTCAAGTGGTGTAAGAGGCACCTTGTCCTCTATCATGGCACCTTCCAAACCTATATCTTCAAGCATACAGATAATAATATCCTCTGCTTCAGTTACTGTCTGTATCATTATTTTATTCCAGCGCATTTATACACCTCTACTCTCTGTCTTCTAAATCCTTCTTTAGTATATCAAGATATGGCACCAAAATGCCATCTTTTTTAGGAAGAATATACTGAGGATTTAATTCCTCTCTTCTAAAACTCTTTCTGCCTCCGTTTTTGGCCCTCTGCCAGAACAAATCCAGGAATTCAAAAGGCAGATAATACATCTCTTCCGTCTGGGTATAATAAATCAAGAAAAAAGCCACCCCGCCCTGTTTCTCAAAATCCCTCATGAACTCAACCTGATGCTCATGAATATTCTGAAGATTAAACGTCTGCGATGATGACTCTTTTGCATCAAAACAAATAGGCACTTCCTGAACAACGCCTATATAATCAATTGTACTTTTCTGTTCAAAATACGCTAATGTAATTCGTTTGTTATCCGGGTCCATTTTAACAGGTGTAATGGGAGTAGGAATCTTCTGCACAAGTGCAAGTCCTGACTCCCTGTATTTCTGATTGGTCCTGTTAATCATCTCTTCAAATGTTGAACCCCTAAGTCCTCTGGATGTCCAAGTTGCCATAGAATTTATTTAAAAAGACCTTTCTTTTTAGTTCCCTTAGCTCCGCCTGCTGCGCCATCAGGATCATTCTTAACTGCATTTAATGCATCTCCCGTCGCCTTATCAAAAGCCTTAAGTGCTTCCTTGGCTTCTGATGAAAGTTTCTTAGGAACCTGAACCACAAATCTTATATAGTGGTTACCTCTTACATCCTTATTTCTGATGGTTGGAATACCATGACCTTTAAGTACGTCAGTGGTATCAGTCTGTGTACCAGGCTTAACATTATATACTACTTTTCCATCAACTGTATCAATAAATATGTCTCCACCCAAAGCTGCTACTGAGAATGGAAGAGCAACATTGGAATAAACATCATATTCCTGTCTCTGGAATACAGGATGCTTTGCAACTATAGCCTTAACTATGATATCACCTCTAGGGCCGCCATTGGTTCCCGGCTCACCCTGTCCAGGGATACGGCAGATAAGTCCGTCTGTATCAATACCTGCAGGACACTTAATTGCAAATTTCTTATGCTTCTTGGTATATCCTGTACCACGGCAGTCCATACATTTATTCTTAATAACCTTACCTGTTCCGCCACATTCCCTACATGACTGAACTGTACTCATACGGCCAAAAAGTGTATCCTGTACAACCTGAACCTGTCCTCTGCCCTTACAGTTTGGACATGTTTCAGGAGATGTTCCAGGAGCTGCGCCTGAACCTTTACAGGTAGGACATTCAACCTTAACATCAATTTCAAGTTCTTTCTCAACACCCTTAACCGCTTCATCAAAGGTAAGTTTAACTGCAGCAAGTACATCAGCACCTCTCTGCGGGCCTGACCTTCCTGCTCTTCTTCTGCCACCGAATATATCTCCAAATCCGAAAAGATCTGAGAATATATCACTGAAATCCATACTGTCAAAATCAAAGCCGGCGCCACCAGCGGCCCCGTCAAATGCAGCATGGCCGTACTGATCATACTGTGCTTTCTTCTGTGGATCACTTAAGACAGCATAGGCCTCTGATGCTTCCTTGAATTTAGCTTCTGCTTCCGGATCGTCCGGATTCATGTCCGGATGATATTTCTTAGCCAAAGCTCTGTATGCTTTTTTAATTGTAGCCTCGTCGGCGTTTTTGTCAACGCCAAGGACTTCGTAATAATCTCTCTTTGCCGCCATATGTGCTCCCTTTTACGCCCATAAGGGCTACGTATAACGCAGCCCTTAGGCGAAACTAATATTAATTGATTGTAACTTAATTATACTTC
Source organism: uncultured Lachnospiraceae bacterium (assembly GCA_902789665.1). GTDB lineage: Bacteria > Bacillota > Clostridia > Lachnospirales > Lachnospiraceae > UBA3766. Next base: position 56,253 of record CADAOY010000003.1, read on the forward strand.
TCTGAAGTCACCAGCGAAGTTGTCGCCGTCACCATTATCACCTGATGTTCCGGCATTAGTGAACTGGCTCATGTCAGGACCTGCACCCTGTGCTCCTGCACCTGCGCCTGCAGCACCCTGCATTGACTCATACATCTTGGAGAATACTCCGTTAGCCTTCTCCATCATCTTCTCCTGAGCAGCCTTAAGTTCTGAAACTTCATCTTCTGAAAGTTCTTTATCTTTAGTTCTCTCTAAGATAGCCTTAACATTATCGATTTCTGTCTGAAGCTCTGACTTCTCTGTATCTGAAATCTTGTCGCCAACTTCTGAAAGAGCTTTCTCAGTCTGAACAACCATTGAGTCAGCGTCGTTACGAGCATCAATGCTTTCCTTACGCTTCTTATCCTGTGCTTCATATTCCTGAGCTTCTCTGACTGCCTTATCGATATCTTCATCAGACATGTTAGAACCTGCAGTAATTGTGATATGCTGTTCCTTACCTGTACCAAGATCCTTGGCAGATACGTTAACGATACCGTTTGCATCAATATCAAATGTAACTTCGATCTGTGGAACACCTCTTCTTGCAGGAGGGATACCATCAAGACGGAACTGGCCAAGTGACTTGTTGTCCTTAGCGAACTGTCTTTCACCCTGTACTACGTTGATATCAACTGCTGTCTGATTATCTGCTGCTGTTGAGAATACCTGGCTCTTCTTAACAGGAATTGTTGTATTTCTTTCAATAAGCTTTGTAGCAACGCCGCCCATTGTCTCAATTGCAAGTGAAAGTGGTGTAACATCAAGAAGTAAGATTTCACCTGCGCCTGCATCACCGGCAAGCTTACCACCCTGAATTGAAGCACCAAGTGCAACACATTCATCAGGGTTAAGGTTCTTGCTTGGTTCCTGACCTGTAAGCTGTTTAACCTTATCCTGAACTGCAGGGATTCTTGTTGAACCACCTACAAGAAGTACCTTACCAAGTTCTGAAGCCTTAAGACCTGCATCTGCTAATGCTCTTTGTACAGGACCTGCTGTTCTCTCAACAAGTTCAGATGTTAACTCATTGAATTTAGCTCTTGTAAGAGTCATTTCACAATGCTTAGGGCCATCAGCACCTACTGTAATGTAAGGAAGGTTGATATCTGTTGATGTAGCTGAAGATAATTCCTTCTTAGCCTTCTCAGCTGCTTCCTTAATTCTCTGAAGTGCCATCTTATCTGCTGAAAGGTCGATGCCTTCCTTAGCTTTGAACTCTGCGATTACCCAGTCAGTAATCTTCTGGTCAAAATCATCGCCACCAAGTCTGTTATCACCGGCTGTTGCCAGAACTTCGATAACGCCTTCACCGATTTCAATAATTGAAACATCGAATGTACCACCACCTAAGTCGTATACCATGATGGTCTGCTCTTTCTCATTATCAAGACCATAAGCAAGAGCTGCTGCTGTAGGCTCGTTGATGATTCTCTTTACGTCGAGGCCGGCGATTTTGCCAGCGTCTTTGGTTGCCTGTCTCTGTGCATCGTTGAAGTATGCAGGAACTGTGATAACAGCCTCTGTAACCTTCTCGCCTAAATATCCTTCAGCATCTGCTTTAAGTTTCTGTAAGATCATTGCTGAAATCTGCTGTGGTGAATATTTCTTACCATCGATTGTTCTGCCTCTGTCTGTACCCATATCTCTTTTGATTGAAGAGATTGTCTTGTCTGCGTTTGTTACAGCCTGACGCTTTGCAGCATCACCAACAAGTCTCTCACCTGTCTTTGTAAAAGCAACAACTGATGGTGTTGTTCTTGCTCCTTCTGTATTTGCTATAACTGTTGGCTGTCCACCTTCCATAACTGCTACGCAGCTGTTTGTTGTACCTAAGTCAATACCTATTATTTTGCCCATTATTTTGTCCTCCTTATTATTCTGCTACAGCTACCATGCTATGACGGATAACTGTTTCTTTATATGTGTAGCCCTTGAGTAATTCCTTACATACGACGCCGCTTTCGTATTCTTCCGATGCCTCCTGCATAATTGCATTGTGGAAGTTCGGATCAAATTCCTTACCCAGAGCCTCAATTGGCTTAACGTCCATTTTTTCCAGTTCTGTCACAAGCTGTTTATATATCATGTTCATGCCTTCTGCATGAGATGATGCGTTATCATCCTGGGCTATTGTTGCAAGCCCTCTTTCGAAGTTATCAACCACCGGAAGAATCTTCTCAAGTACTGATCTTGCTCCTGCATCGAAGCTTTCTGTTTTCTCTTTCTCAGTACGCTTACGGAAGTTGTCGAACTCGGCAAGCTGTCTCTTGACCTTGTCTTCAAGTTCTTCTATTTTTTCATCCTTTTTATCTTTCTTAGGTTCTTCCTTCTTGGCCTCTTCCTTTGTTTCTTCAGCCTTGGCATCTTCAGCCTTGGTTTCTTCTGCTTCTGCCTTGGTTTCTTCTTTCTCTTCAGTTTCTTCAGGGGCCTTGGTTTCTTCTGTAACCTCTTCTATTTCTATGTCTTTTTTGTTCAGCTTTTCTCCTGAAGGCTTATTGCCTTTGGATTTGCCTTTCTTAGATGACATTACTATTCCTCCTTATCATCGTTATATAATGCATCAAGTTGTACCTTAATTGTCTTAAGGGTTCCAACTACTTTTTCGTAATCCATTCTCTTAGGACCAATAATACCTATGGTTCCCTTCATTCCATCACCGAAACTGTAATTGGCAGTTACGATACTGCAATCCTTCATATTGGATATAGGAGCTTCATCACCTATATAAACCTTAATGCCAGTTTCGCTTTCTTCTTCCACGCTCTCATCTACCAACTGATAAAGAAGCTGTTTCTCTTCAAAAGTATTGATGAGGTCGCTGGCCTTGGAGTTATCAGCAAGTTCCGGATACTTAAATATGTTATTGGCACCGCTGGTATAAATCTCTAAGTCCTCTTCTTCCTTAATGGTCTCGGCAACTGCATCGATTACATCTCCGATGATTTCGCCATACTCACCACTCTTGGCTTTCAGGCTTGCAATCATTGCAAGATTGATTTCTTCAACTGCCATTCCATTTAATGAAGTATTAAGTAACATGTTAAGCTTAAGCATTACTTCGTCATCAAGGGGTTCGGTTATTTTGATAATGCTATTCTTAATATTATTGCCTTCTGTAACTATAACTGCCAGAAGCTGTGAATCGCTTACTCTTGATAACTGAAGGAACTTAATCTTGTTCTTAACTGCTCTTGGTGCAGTTATCATGGTTGCGTAGTTGGTATTAACTGCCAGCGCTTTCGCAACCTGTTTCAGGAGATGGTCCATCTTCTCATCTTTCTTAACAATCATCTCCTTAAGTTCTTCAACCTGTCTTTCATTCTCCTGCATCATACTGTCTACATATAATCTGTATCCTTTATCTGAAGGAATACGACCTGCAGATGTATGAGGCTGCAAGATATAGCCTAATTCTTCAAGATCTGCCATCTCGTTACGAATTGTCGCGGAGCTTAAATTCAAATCAGTATACTTGGATATGGTGCGGCTTCCGACAGGTTCTCCTGTCTCCATATAATTCCTTATAACTGCCTGAAGTATTTTCATTTTCCTTTCATCAAGTTCCATGCATTGCTCCTTCCAATCATAAACTAACATGGTTTTGGTGCGGCTTTTTTGATTTGTTAGCACTCAACTTATTAGAGTGCTAATATCTCTAAAACCTAATTTACCACTACACAAAATAAATGTCAACATATTTTTTATTTTTCCCCAGCGCGAGTGCCATTGGGGACGGGGGAATGTGCACCTATCTGCCAAGGGGGGACGGGGGTGCCAAGGGGGACGGGGGAATGTGCACCCAGATGCACATTCCCCCGTCCCCCTTGGCACACCAAAGTTGAAAAGCGGCGAGCTAGGACAAAATGCTCTTCACAAAGCGAACCCCTGAAGCTTGCTTCAATGAGCTTTGGGAAGAGTAGTTTTGGACGACGCTCGGCGGAAAAAAAAGCCACCAGGGATGTCCCCTAGGTGCACATTCCCCCGTCCCCACTGGCACAAAAAAGAGCCACCATCACTGGCGGCTCATCATTCTGCGAATTAACTCTTTATTTAATTTTATAAACATTTGCAGATTACTCCACAAACTCACCCTGTCCATGTACCCCGGCGTATTTGCTTCTTTTTTGGAATAATACCCTAGCTTACATTTATATTCTGACAAGAGTTCATCCATTTCTTCTATATTATATTTATAATACGGCCTGGTCATATTTACAGCGCCGGACAGTTTAAGGATATATGCCACAAAGGACATACAGTTGTGGGCTTTATATATTGTAAATCCATGAAGAAATGACATGGTAGCCATGGAATATATATTGAAGATATAATCCTTATCTGCCTCCACCTCTTCAATGAAACCCTGAATCCTCTGCTTTGCAGCCGGACTAACAGGCACCTTATATATTTTAAGTTTCACTTTTTTATTATTCCCAAAAGCATAGCAGTCCAGGGTCTCATGCATAAAACCGGAATCAAAAGGCGTGAAATGCTTCTTTCTTGAGAATGTGGCATAATCATCCTTTTTTGGATCCATCATTACCGCAATATGTGTATATTCATATTTACTGAATATCCTTGCAAAACGCCCGAGTCCTGTAAGCGCCTTCACAAATACAATGTAAATATATTCGTTATTTTTCATTTTCTTTCTTTTTAACCCTCACAAACAGCTGAATATCCAGCCTTATCATTTCATAATACATAGGAATTCCACCAAGGAAAAATACAATGTCTGCTGCCTTCAGTGGGAAATTCCAGATTTCAAAAACAGGCTTCGTTCCAAAAATCATCCCCAGAACGCAGATGGCAATAAAGAGAAGATGAGTCTCGATAGGTCCAAGTCTTGGGAAGAGAAACTCATTTAAATATCTGATGTAATTCATGGCCGTAAACATGAGAAGCCCGTAAACCGGCACAAGGAAAATTACAATTTCAAAACTTGCGATGCCTGCAAAACAAAGGGCAATCAGAAGATATGTAATATGAAGAATATCCGTTAAAAGATCGAAAAAAGCCCCGGCGTCAGATGACATATTCTTCTTTCTTGCAATATAGCCATCCAGGTCATCGCAGATGATATGCATACAAAGTCCAACTATGGTCCCAATCAGGAAATACAGATTAAACTTTGAAAGGAAGGCACATATAATTCCAAAAAGTCCTCCCAGCGCCCCAAGCAGCGTCATCTGATTTGGCGTCATCCACTTTGGAACCAGTTTCCCGAAAGTGTTGTAAACTATGGGATAGAAGGCACGCTCCAGAGCGCTTGGCACAATTTTTTTAACTTCATCTTTCTTTTCATCACTCATCGTCATTACTTCTCTTTCTGAACATATTTACTACAAATGATTTAATGTAATCATTATAATCTATAAAATCATAGACTCCCTCTTTCCTTGCTTTAAGGAAGAGTTTTATCAGTAATGTATAATAATAGAAATAATATTTCTTCACACTTAATTTGCTCGGCGCTGCCACCAGATGCAGGTAGTCAAAGTGCGAAGGATTGTCTGTTATTATTCTGTCTTTATACTCATCATAAGTTTCAAGCCCTAGTTCAGGTGTAAAAATGGAAACCGCCACATGCTTAAGATTGTGGTCTTTTATCCATCTGTAAAGCGCTTTGAAATCCTTCTTTTCATAATCAAGATCAAGGATGAACATACCCATGATATTGATTCCCAAATTATTGCAGATTTCCACACTCTTTACATTATTATGCACGCTGGATTTCTTATTATAGCCCTGAAGTCGGTTATCATCAATGGCTTCAAGTCCAACCAGAACATAATAAAGCCCGATGTCCTTAAGTTCCTTCATTAATTCTTCATGACCTACGATGAAACCGGCCCTGCCATAGCAGATATATTTCTTGCGGATATTTTTCTCACGAATTAATGAAATAAATTTCTGTAATCTTTCTTCATCAAACAGAAAATCATCGTCCACGATATAAATATTATCAGACCTGATTCCTTCGATTTCTTCTACAACTTTTTCAATATCCCTTACGCTGTACTTGCCCTGATTCATTCGGTTTCTTTCGCAGAACCTGCAGCGGTACGGGCAGGAATAGGCAGTCCTTACCCAGGCAGAATGCTCCATTTCAAGATATCTGTAATTGTCCGGATGCTCATAAAAGTAGCTTCTGTCCGGAAGTGGCAGCCTGTTGATGTCAAAGGCAACTGCCGCATTAGACTTCCACTCACCGCCTTCCTGGTAACAGATTCCATCAAAAGAAGAGTGATCAAGCTTACCGTCAAAGAAACGGTAATTAATAATATCTACTAATTTAAAGACATCAAATGTGGTCAGAATATAATCCACATATTCCTTATACATTCTTTCATAACAGAGCTGTGCATGAAGTCCGCCGATGATGGTTAGAATGTCCTTATTATATTCCTTTGCATTTCGGCAGTATTCCAGCATAAAATTCTCCTGCCTTGTTCTGCCGCAGACATAAACCACATCAGGATTATATTTCTTTAAAGCTGAAGGAACGCCGCCTCTTTCCACCTGACCGTCATAAAGATAAACCTTGTGGCCTTCATTTTTCATAATAGCAGAAATATATTCAAGTTCCAGACACTCATTTTCTATAATTCCAACGAAATTATATTTGGTTCTCGATATCTCAGGATGGATAAGCAAAATTGTCAAAGCATCATTTCTCATTTTTTGCTTTCTCCTCTTTCTGAAGTTCATTAAAGGCAACTTTGCCGACTAATGTTTTAGGGAGTTCATCCCTGTATTCATATTCATACGGCCAGGAATATTTGGCCAGATTCTTCTCGCAGTGTTCCTTAATGGACGCTCTTGTCGCATCGTCTGCCACCCTGCCATTTTTAAGCACAATAAAAGCCTTGGCCACCTGCACCTTGTACGGATGGTCAATTCCAATGACGCAGGAAAGAAGAACGTCAGGATGCGAATCAATTACATTCTCAATATACTGCGGATATATGCTGTAGCCGGAGCTCATGATGACTCTCTTTAATCTCTGCTTAAAATATATGAAGCCATCTTCATCCATATATCCAAGGTCTCCGGTATGCATCCACATAAGACCGTCAGCATGCTTCTTTATTATCTTTGCTGTCTCTTCTTCATCATTTAAGTAACCCTTCATAACGGAAGGACCATTGATTACGATTTCGCCTTCTTCGCCGTATGGAAGTTCGTCGATGGTTTCAGGCTTTACAATTTTATAATATGTATCAGGATATGGAACGCCTATGCTGCCCTCTCTGTAATATTTCTCAGGTGTAAGACAGCTTCCCGTTACGCACTCTGTAAGACCATAACCCTCCCTGACCTGAATGTTTGCGCCGTGCTCTTTTAAGAAGGCGTCGATTTTGCGCTTCAGGCTTACTGAAAGAGAATCGCCTCCCGAGATTACGCACTTAAGGAAGGATAAATCATAGCCCTCCAGCTTGTTATTCTTAAGTAAAGCCTCGTAGAGAGTCGGCACACCTGCAATGATATTAGGCTGGTATTTCTTAAGAAGTTTATCAAAGGTTTTGGCCGAAAACTGCGGCAAAATAATGCTTGTGCCGCCAAAATACTGAACCGTATGAATGCAGATTCCAAGGCCAAATCCATGAAAAATAGGCATAATTGAAAGAACCTTGTCCTTCTCTTTAAGGCAGGCGCAGGCTTCGAAACTCTGCATCGCAAGAGCATTGAAATTAAGGTTTGTAAGTTCAATCCCCTTAGGATAGCCCGAGGTTCCGCCGCTGTAAAGAATCGCTGCAGTTTCACTTCCTTCATAATGAGAAGGAATTTCTTCCTTAATATTTTTACCGCCTTCCATAAATTTTTTCCAAGGTATGCCAAGGCGGCTTTTCTCCAGTTTAATCTTTCTGCCCTTGGTTATCTGAAATAAAACCTTCATATGAAGAGGCATGGAATCCTTCACGGAAACCACAATCACATCCTTAATTTCTGTCTCGGATGCGATGTGCGAAATCTTATTAAATGCAAGGTCTATGGTAATTACATATTTACTGTGGGATATATTAAGATAATATTTAATCTCAGACTCTGCGGAGAGCGGATGAATCATGTTTGCCACTGCGCCGATTCTGTTAATGGCATAAAAACCAATCAGAGCCTCCGGAGTATTAGGCATACAGATGCTTATTACATCGCTTTTTCTTAAGCCAAGCGCGGTAAGCGCCCTCGCACATTTCTCTATCTGCGAAATAAATTCCTTATATGTAACTTTATATCCAAAATAATTATAGCTGATATAATCCGGGTGTTTTGCCGCCGACTGCGCCAGAAGTTCATATACAGAAATATCCGGATAATCCAGATGTTCCTTTACGCCGTCATAATATTTATACCAGGGTGTTTTAACCTTTGTTTCCATTTTCCTGCTCTCTGTTTTTTATTAGTAATTCTTTAATCGTATCAAACAATAACCGATTCGCTTCTTCCACTTCCATGTCCGAAATGTCCAGAGGCTCACCAAAACATATCTTTAAATTCTTACTTCTGAACTTATAATCTCCCGTTATGGAATAAGGCACAATTTTGCTTCCCGTCCTTTTCGCCATAACAACTGCACCAAATTTAAACGGCAGCAAAATCTCCGCCGTGTAATTTCTCTTCGCCTCCGGAGATATATTAATCAGCCGGCCTTCATTTAAATATTCCACAGCGCTTACAAGTGCATCTTTATTATGCTCGGCATGAAGGTCAACAGGAATGGTTCCAATGCTTTTAAAGAACCAGCCAAAAGGACCGTCGTGCAGGTCTTTTTTGGCAAGGGTATGCACAACTCTTTTTGTACATACGTCCACCAGTATCGGATCCAGCGCATGCTTATGATTACCTGCAATTACGCAGCTTCCGCTTGTTGGAATATATTCTTTATTAACAATCTGGGGATGAAAATATACCTTGAAAATCAGGGTAAAAACAGGCTGCAATAACCTGTAAAAGAATTCGCTAGACTTATTCATTTATGCCACAACTTCCCCTCGTATTATAATACTCGCTCTCTATTATAGCACATATTAAAATAATAACTACTTTTTAAAGGGAGGAATAAAACTTTCCTTTGCCGTTTCACCTTCCTGAATGAAAACATTGGTCATGCCCTTATCGATACAGTAGTCCACCACCTTTTCATATTCTCTTTTGGTCGTCCTTCTGTGAAGTTCCGGGAAAGCTTCAAGTCTCTTTCTCCCAGCATCACTTAAAACATCAGAATCATAAAGAGGCGTATACTGATTCATAACAGAAACGTAGATTGAATCCCCGTAAGTCTCATATAAATAATCAATGACATCCTTCGCATTATGTACTCCAAGAGGCAGCACCAAATGCCTTACTATAATGCCTTTTCTCATTATGCCATCATCACCTATAACGCACTTTCCAACCTGCCTTACCATTTCTTCCAAGGCCTTCTTGGCGGTGTCAGGATAGTCCGGAGCATTGGAATAATCCTTTGCTTTTTTTGCATCCATATATTTAAAATCAGGCAGATAAATATCGATAAGCCCATCTAACATTTTAAGGCTTTCCACCTTTTCATATCCCGATGTATTGTAGACAAAAGGCAGATCAAAGCCTTTTTCTTTAGCCATAATAATGGCCTCTTTAATTTGCTTTATGAAATGAGTTGGCGTTACCAGATTAATGTTATTGGCGCCCTGATTTTGCAAATCAAAAAATATATCACACAGTTCTTCGGTTGTAATTTTCCTGCCCACACCGCCGTCAGATATGGCAGCATTCTGGCAGTATATGCATTTCAAATTACACCCGGTAAAGAAAACAGCTCCGCTCCCCTTATCTCCACTTATGCACGGCTCCTCCCAGTAATGCAGAGCCGCTCTTGCAATACTGAGCATTTCACCTTCACCGCAAAATCCCGGCCTTGTAATATTACATTGTCTTGGGCATAAATTACACTTTTCCATGAACCTATTATAGCACATTTTTAATAACCTAATTAGATTATAACTCACACCACTTAGAGCCACATGTGATAAAATTTGAGCGTTAATAAGGAGAATGGAAATGGCTCATTATAAACGAATTCGGGACCTTCGTGAAGATTCTGATTTAACACAAACTGAACTAGCGAACTACCTCAAGACTACGCCTCAGTATTATGGCAAATATGAAAGTGGCGATCGGGAGATTCCATTTTACAGAGCCATAGAACTTGCAGATTATTATAAAGTAAGTCTGGATTATATCGCAGGAAGAACCAATATAAGGAACGTTGCCGGAGACATATCCACAAACAGACTTGATTTAAATGAAGATGAAATAAGACTTCTGGAATATTACAGGAAACTAAAAGACAGTAATGAGGTAACGCTGGATTTATTCACAAATCAGTTATTTAATTCAAATAAGAAAAAATAAAGATGACTAAAGCTTAGGCCAGCGTCATCTTTTTTTGTGCCTTGCAAACCCTTGTTAAAAATTGTATAATGAACATATGTTCGTAGGTTAGGAGGTTAAAATGGATAAAACATATATCTGCATAGATCTTAAATCATTTTATGCCTCCGTTGAATGTGTGGAAAGAGGTCTTGATCCCATGACCACCAATCTGGCAGTCTGCGACATGTCTCGTTCCGAGAAGACAATCTGTCTTGCAATAACTCCGGCAATGAAAGCCTTGGGAATAAAGAACAGATGTCGTGTCTTTGAGATTCCAAAAACAGTCAAATTCATAGCAGCTCCTCCACGTATGCAGTTATACCTGGAATATTCTGCCAATATTTATGCCATCTATTTAAAATATATTTCCAAGGATGACATTCATGTTTATTCGGTTGATGAAGCCTTCATGGATGTAACAGATTACTTAAGTTTATATAAGATGACTGCAAGGGAATTAGGTCAGGCAATAATCGATGACATCTATACCACTTTAGGGATTAGGGCAACCTGCGGAATAGGAACGAATTTATACTTAACCAAAATCGCTCTGGATATCACAGCAAAACACGCTAAGGATTTTATCGGAGAATTAAATGAAGAAAAATATATAGCAGAACTCTGGGACCATACTCCGTTAACTGACTTTTGGATGATAGGTCCGGGAACTGCGAAGAGACTTGCAGCCTATGGCATACATACCATGGGAGATATTGCACATACCAATGAAGATACTTTATATCATATGTTTGGTATTAATGCAGAACTTCTAATTGATCACGCTTACGGAAGAGAACCTGTCACAATAGCAGATATCAAAAAATATAAACCTTCCACCAGATCCCTTACATCAGGTCAGGTACTTATGAGAGATTATGATTATGAAGATGCACTTTTAATCTGTAAGGAAATGATGGACCTGCTTTGCCTTGATATGGTGGAAAAAGGAGTAGTAACTCAGTCGCTAACTTTGCACGTTTGCTATTCCAACACTCTTGATATTCCACCGGCTCATGGCAGCACTACCATTGAGACGCCAACCAACGCAGACATACTTTTAATACCTGCAATAAGCGAACTCTTTGCAAGGATTGTTGAGGATGTGTATCCGGTAAGGCGGATTTTTATATACTGCAACAATCTTCAAAGGGAAGAATTCAGACAATATAATTTATTTATAGATGATGAAGCACTGCAGAAGAATCGAAAGATTCAGGAAGCGGTAATTTCCATCAAGAAAAAATATGGAAAGAACGCAATACTAAAAGGAATGAATCTTGAGAAGAATGCCACCACCATGTTAAGAAATAATCAGATAGGTGGTCACAGCGCCGGCGGCATGGCCATGGGTGATGTGGAAGTAAATTCAGATTCAGATGTTCCTGACAGATAACATGTTGAAAGTTACGTCAAAATAGCAAAAATCAAAATGTGGTTTTAACCACAAATAAAAAAAGAGGCCCGTTATGGAAAGACCTAAACAGAAAATGTCAGTCGAAGACAGAGCCAAACAGTTTGCTCCCTTCGCTGCACTAATTGGATTCGAAGATGAACTTCGTAAAAAAGAACATGTAGTTGTTCCAAAGATTTCTTTATCAGAAGAAGCACTGGAAGAACTGGATAAGCAGATGCATCTTATTGATGCCGGCGATATGGTTAAGCTTGTATATTATAAGAGAGATGAATATATCGAAGTAATCGGTAAGGTATCCATCATCGAACCTACAGCCAGATTAATAAGAGTCGTTAATACTGCAATTGAATTTGATGATATTAAGTCAGTTGAAATATTAAAGAAATTTTATGACAAATAAAAAGGCACTCAATAATGAGTGCCTTAATTATTATTTGAAAGATCAATTAGATTCCGAAGCTTCCGCTCTCTGTCTCGTTGATTACATAGTAAGCAACGTTCTCGAAAGGCTTAACATAGATTTCAACTGTCTTGAAATCTGCTAACTTCTTGCCTAAATCGTATACCCAAACGTCCTTAGCGATCTTAACTAAATCTTCTGTGCTGTAGCTCTTCTCACCAAACTGAACGAAGATATTCTCTTTAGCTGCTGCAACTTTCTTAGGAGCTGCTGCCTTAGTAGCTGCCTTCTTAGCTGGAGCTTTCTTAGCTGCTGCTTTCTTAGGAGCTGCTGCTTTCTTAGCTGGAGCCTTCTTAGCTGCTTCCTTCTTTGCTGGAGCTGCTGCCTTCTTAGCTGGAGCCTTCTTAGCTGCTGCTTTCTTAGGAGCTGCTGCCTTCTTAGCTGGAGCTTTCTTAACTTCTTCCTTCTTAGCCTCAACTGCCTTTGGAGCCTCAACTGCCTTAACTGCTTCTTTAGCTGCTTCTGCTTTAGCTACTGCTGCCTTTGCAACTGGCTTAACTGTAGCTGTTGTCTTTTTCTCTGTTGCCATGATCTTTACTCCTTTCACAACAAATTGAAAATCTGATTTCAAAATACACCGACAAATGTCTATTTATCACGTTTCTTCCTAAAGAATATAACAAATATAATGAATTGTCAAAGTTTTGTTATACATTTTTCTTTTTTGTATAATTTTCAGTTTATGTTTTTTATAAAAGTGTAAAAAATGCACAAGTCATTTTAGTACTCATTTTTAACAAATTTTCTAAGTGCATCTAATGACCTTTCAACTTTTTCTGTATTAATACAGTAAGCCATTCTGAAGAATCCATTCACACCAAAACTGTTTGAAGGTACTAAAATTAAATCATATTTTTTAGCTTTCTCGCTGAATGCAATTGCATCATCTTCAAGTGCTTTCGGGAAGATATAAAATGTTCCGCCCGGCTTAACAACTTCAAATCCAAGACTGGCAAGTTCGTTATAAATGATGTTCATGTTTGTTTCATAAACTGACATGTCAGATGTTAAATCAATACATTTTGCAACTGCAATCTGAATTAAAGATGCAGGACAGTTATGACCTGTTCCTCTTGAAATCTGACAGCACATTGGGACAATTTTTTTCGCCTCAGTTGCACGTGGATTAACTGCTACATAACCGAGACGCTCACCCGGAATGGACATTGATTTGGAATATGAATAACATGAAAGTGTATTGTCATAAAACTTTGAAACATATGGTGAATCAACACCTTCAAAAACAATATCACGATAAGGTTCATCAGAGATGATGAAAATATCATGTCCATATTCTTTTTGTTTATCTGTCAAAATCTGTGCCAGTTTCTTAATTGTTTCAGTTGAGTAAACAATACCTGATGGATTGTTTGGTGTATTGATTAAAACTGCATTAACCTTTGGATTAAGCATTTCCTCAAAAGCATCAAAGTTAATCTGGAAACTCTTTACATCTGCAGGAACAACTTTTAATACTGCACCTGTCTTATTAACATATGGATTATACTCAGGGAAGAATGGTGCAAATGTAAGCACTTCATCTCCCGGTTTTGTTACACATCTTAATGCATGAGCAACTGCGCCTGCTGCACCCGATGTCATAAAAATATGTTCCATTGTATAGTCCATACCATACTTACGATTTAAGAAATCAGCAGTTACTTCTCTTGAAACAGGATTACCCGGATTAGGACTGTAACCGTGTAAGAAACTTGAGTCCTTAGTCTGTAATAATTCGATCATTGTTTCAGTTAATTTTTCCGGAACAGGTACTGATGGATTTCCTAAAGAATAATCAAATACATTCTCATATCCAATCTCCTGTCCTCTTTTTCCTGCATATACTGCCAGCTCACGAATTACGCTGGGAGTCTTAATCATTTCCATAAATTCCTGATTAATCATTATGCTTTCCTCTTTTCCTTTATGTGTTTATTTTTTACATGACCAATTATAATTTCATACCATTATTAATTGCAAGTTTTGCTCCGTTACTTTCCATAATTTCTTTGTACCAGTAAGCAGAATCTTTTGGTATTCTTCTAAGGTCATTAAAGTCGATATAAACGATGCCGAATCTTCCGTGATATCCCTGTTCCCATTCAAAGTTATCTGTGAATGACCAAAGGAAATATCCCTTAATATCTATGCCTTCATCATATGCTTTTTGAAGTTCTGATAAATATCTGTCCAGGTAATTAATTCTCTGCGGATCATGTACCTTTCCATCAAGAGAAATTACATCAGTATTTGCCATTCCATTTTCAGTTACGATGATTGGAAGTTTGTATCTTTCATAAGCAAATTTCATTCCATAATAAAGTGCTCTTGGAAGTACCGGCCAGTTAACACCCGTTTCCGGAAATCCAGGATAATATGGAACATCAACAGGATTACCATTCTCATCAGCTTTGATAAAATACCCGTGGTAAATATTCTGTCCTAAAAAGTCCAGTGGCTGGCAGATTAATTTCATGTCTTCATCTGTGATTTCAGGAAGATAATCTTTATAAACTTCCATACCCTGCTCAGGATAATGGCCCAAAATAACCGGATCAGAAAACCATGATACATTCCAAGCCCAGTTACCAGGATTATATTCCATTGCAAAATATTTCTTTCTTGCGGCTTCCACATCCTTAGGATCATCAGTTACAGGAACTGCAACAGTACATGTTGGCGCATATCCAACTTTGATATCCTGCTTTGCATGACCTCTTAATGCAATAACTGCTGCTCCATGTGCCTTCAAAAGATTATGTGCAATCTGGAAAGTATCCTTCATTGGTAATTTCTTACCCGGGGCTTTTCCGCCATTAACATATCCAAGACCTACAACACACTGCGGCTCATTAATGGTAAAGAAGTATTTGGCAATATCTGAAAAATACTGAGACACAACTGCTGCATATTCAGAAAACCAGTTAACGATTTCAGGATTAAGCCAGCCACCCTTGTCTTCAAGAGCCTGTGGCAGTTCCCAGTGATATAAAGTAACATATGGTTCAATACCATTTTCCTTCATTGACTTTATCATATCGCGATAAAGTTCAACGCCCTTCATATCAACCTCACCGGTTCCATTAGGAAGAATTCTGCACCAGTTAATTGAGAATCTGTAATTCTTAATTCCCAATTCCTTCATCAGGGCATAGTCTTCTTTATATTTATGAATATGGTCACATGCTACCTTCGCATCATGACCTGATGTTCTTGCTTTATTCTCCTCAATATAGGTATCCCAGATGCATAATCCTCTTGGAACATCATCTCTGTCACCTTCAAACTGATAAGAGCTTGTACCAACTCCCCACACAAAATCGTCTCTAAACATAAACCCTCCTAACCGAGTCTTTTAATCATCTCTATGCACATACGTCCATTATGATATGGACACTTCCATTCATCCACAATTGGTTTTGTGGTTATAACCACATTTTCTCCCGTAAGTTCAGAATGCCATTCAGCACCTTTTCTTTTATCGATTATATATTCATTTGTAAATTTCCAGATACTCTTTGCAGCATCAAGATATTTCTCATCCTTTGTTGCCTGATACATATTTGTAAATCCGATTATGGACTCACACTGTACCCACCAGATTCTTCTGTGATCTATTTTGCCATTCTCAGCTTCATTATATAAAGCATTACCATCAAATGCCCTGTCAAGAATATTCTCACCGATGGTATGAAGAATCGGTCTTACCTTATCTGTATATTCCTTTTCATTAAGTACATCCAGGGTTCTGTCCAAAAGCCAGGATGTTTCAATATCATGTCCGTAGGAATATAAATCAATGAGAGTATTGTAATCATGATCAAAGAATACTTCCTGTCTTCCCAAATCATAATTAACCATATGCTTTGTAAAAATCCCCAGCATCTCTTCAATTTTATCCTTAACATTTAAGGCCTGATCTACTCTGTAAAGTTCTGTATAAGCTTCGAGCACATGAAGAAGAGTATTCATGGTTCTGGTTGCCATTACTCCGTTTTCTGATAATTTCTCATTGGATGCAGGAGTAAAATCTTTATTGAAAGCTTCTAAGTATCCGCCTTCGTCCCTCATTCTTTTTTCTATTACATCAAAGAGTTCATATGCAAGATATAAAACATCTTCATCCTCATCAGTGATTGCATAATAAGATGCAAGGCCATATATTGCAAAGGCCTGGCAGTATGTATGCTTGCTATCATCCACCGGATTACCTTCTCTGTCAACAGACCAGTATACTCCGCCTTCCTTTTCATCAAGAAAATGATCTCTTAAAAATTCATAAGCATGACGTGCATTATCTTTAAGTTTCTCATCTTTTAAAAGAGCATAAGCATTGGAATAAAACCATAATATTCTGCTGTTTAATATGCACCCCTTTGGATAATCCTTATTTAATTCAATGTTTTCAGAAAGAAATCCGTAGTAACCACCACACTCGTCATCTCTCATTGAATTCCAGAAAGGAATCATGTGATTAACAAGTTCATTTTTGATTTCATTAACAAATTCCATGCATTATCTCCTTTGCATATCCCCGCACAAAGTAATTATAATTATTGATTTTTCCAAATACAAGAAAGGATTCTAGAGATGGTCAACATTAATATTAAGCTTTGATGCAAGTCTTATTGAAGCTTTATTATCTCCATAGATTCTTGCTCTGACTTCCACCTTGTCGCCAAGAAGTTTCTTAACATGTTCTAGTACTAAGAGAGAACTCTTGTATGCATAACCGTGGTGGCGGTGATTTTTCATAATCCAGAATCCAAGATACATGACTTTCTTGTCTTCTTTCTTAACGTCTTCTATGCCATTTAATCCCACAAGTTCTCCCGCTTTATTGCAGACAGCATATACTCCCACATCGTAGATGGCATACTTGTCTATCTCATGTTTAATCCAGAGCCTGAAGCCTTCTTCATCTTCCGGAAAACCGATAAGAGCTTTGTCTTCTCCTTCAGCCGGGATGTGCGAATAGAGAATATCCACATCATCAAGGCACAACTCTCTTAAATAAATTTCATCATCAGAGCCTATGGTCATCGGCTTACCTGCAAGTCTGTAATATGCAGTTTCCAGGTAGTCCTTATCGACTTCCTTTAATGATTCCTCGCTTAATGGCTTGTCTGCTTCATAGACATAGCGGTACTTCCAGATATTCTTATCCGTGAGCTCCTCGCATTTCCACAGAAGCACCGGCAGCCTCATTTTTTCCAGGTTCTCTGCCACACTTAAGTTATCAGTTACGCATAAAACATCTTCATCAAGAAGACCAAGCACTGAGTCTGTTTTGGATAAAAAATTTTTAACTATTTTAACGTACATCCAAGTATTCCCCCCACCTTGTTAGCCGTAATAAAATATGTTATCATTCCTATATATATTTATATATGAAAATACTTATAAATTCAACATTAGAACGGAGGAAAACAATGGCTAATCCAATAGTAACCATCACTATGGATAACGGTGACGTTATCAAAGCAGAGTTATATCCTGAAATCGCTCCAGAATCAGTTAATAACTTTGTTTCACTTATCAACAGGAATTTCTACGACGGACTTACATTCCACAGAATCATTCCTGGATTTATGATTCAGGGCGGCGATCCTGACGGAAGAGGAACAGGCGGACCTGGTTATAATATCAAGGGCGAATTTGCTTCTAACGGATTTGAGAATAATCTGAAGCACACAAGAGGTGTTTTATCAATGGCTCGTTCAATGATGCCTGACAGCGCAGGAAGCCAGTTTTTTATCATGCATGCTGACGCTCCACACTTAGATGGTGAATATGCAGCATTCGGTATGGTAACAGAGGGAATCGAAGCAGTCGACAGAATTGCAGAAGTTCAGACCAATATGTTTACAGATGCCCCTGTAGTTCCAGTTGTTATCAAATCAATGACAGTTGATACATTCGGTGAAACCTATCCGGAACCAAAGCACATGTAATTCATAATTTGTTCACAATTGTTTTACAGATTGTTGCCTTTATCAACATTGATTTGCAAAATTTATTTGTTATCATAAGTACATAGGATGAGAACGATCCTATACTTTGGATAACAACAATAATAATAATGACTTTTAAGTTCAAGCCCGATGTTTAGCACTAAGCATCGGGCTTCCTCCCGTTTATAGGCCATTTGTGCCAGTAGGGACGGGGGAATGTGCATCTTTTGTGCCACCTGGGACGGAGTGTCACTAGGGACGGGGGAATGTGCATCTTTTTGGGGAGTATTCTATGGCAAAATGTGAAGTATGTTTCAGACATTGCGAAATTAAAGATGGCAACCTCGGTTTTTGCATGGGAAGAACCTGCAAAAACGGCCAGGTTATACCATCCAACTACGGACGTGTTACATCTATTGCCTTAGATCCGATTGAGAAAAAACCACTCTATCATTTTTATCCCGGCTCATACATCCTTTCTGTTGGAAGTTACGGCTGTAATTTAAGATGCCCTTTCTGCCAGAATGATTCAATATCCTGGGGCGAAGAAGTTAATGCCATGTCAGAATTGGCTACAGAATCAACGCATCACTCCCAACATTTCCAATATTTCGAATACATATCACCAGAAGAACTAGTTCAAATTGCATTAAAATACAGACCACAGGGTAACATCGGTATTGCTTTCACATATAACGAACCCCTTATCGAATATGAATATATTAAAGACGTTGCATCCCTTGCCCACAAAGCAGGCCTTAAAAACGTGCTTGTAAGTAATGGCACCGCGGAATTATCAGTTCTTGAAAAAATCATTCCTTATATTGATGCAATGAATATTGACCTAAAGTGCTTTACCGAAGAAGGATATAAATCTCTCGGCGGGGATTTTGACATGACGAAGGATTTCATCAATGAGGCAGCCAGGCATTGCCACATTGAAATCACCACTCTGGTGGTTCCGGGTCTCAACGATAACGAGGAAGAAATTGCCTCCCTTTCAGCCTGGATTGCATCCCTTAAGGGTGCGAACGACGCTGTCATCGGTCCTGAGATTCCATATCATCTCTCTCGCTTCTTTCCGCGTTTTCATCTCACCGACCGTGAACCAACCGATATAAAGCTTCTTCACAAATTAAAAAAAGTCGCCGAGGCAAACCTTCATCACGTTTACCTTGGCAACTGCTGAGCCAGCTGCGATGCCACCTGGGACGGGGTAATGTGCATCTAAATTCCCATTCAATTATTAAACTAAATCTTGAAATGCCCATAAATATGGTTTATATTGTTCATAGTTAATCTTAATCTTTTTAGAAATTCAAAATTTTCAGCAATTCTTTAATAATCCATTTTTGTTATTTTATTATTTACCAGGAGGATTTTTATGCCCAGAAACAGAAGAATTTTTAGCTCTTCCGGTTATATGCATATAATTTCAAGAGGCAACGGACGCCAAATAATTTTTGAGGGCGACAGCGATTACAATTTTTATCTTATGCTCTTAAAAAAATACAGCCTTGAATACGATATTTCAATAATTGCTTATTGCCTGATGAGCAACCACGTTCATATTTTAGTCCACGACAGAAAAAAGAACATTTCAAAAATGATGCTCATTATCAATTCGGTGTATTCCCGATATTTTAACAAGAAATACGAAAGATTCGGTTACCTGTTTCAGGACCGATTTTTGAATGAGAATATTGAATCCGAGCAAAATCTGCTGGGAGTTTTCAGATACATTTTAAACAACCCGGCTAAAGCATGTATCGCCCCATCAAGCGAGTACAAATGGAACAGTTATCACCTTTACTGCCAAAGCAATAGTTTTGTAGATACTTCCTATATTTCATCTCTCATCGGAGATTGGCATAATTATGTTGCGTTTATCGATTCGGCCAACAACGACAATTTCCTGGAATACAATCCAGAGCTGAAAAACGACACGTGGGCGGCCGGGATTTTGCATGATATTTTAGGAATACCAAACGGACTGGAAATTAAAAATTATCCCAAGCCTAAAAGAGATAAAACTATATTGCTTCTTAAAGAAAATGGCTTGTCGGGCAGGCAAATTGAGCGATTGACAGGGATTAGTCGCGGGGTAATACAAAAAATTAAATGAGCCAAAATAAGCCCCGCCAAACGCACTAAAAGATGCACTTTCCCCCGTCCCTAGTGGCACAAAAGATGCACTTTCCCCCGTCCCTAGTGGCACTTTCTGATCATGTTGGCAAGATTTAAGAAGTCCTGAGCCTTTACTATGGCTATGCCCTGGCCTTCATCTCCAAGCACAACCACTTTTTCGCCCGGGTTTATGTTGAAAATCTTACGCGCCTTTGCAGGAATCACTATCTGGCCTTTATCTCCAACAGTCACAATTCCAAAAAGATGTTTTCCTCTTGGTGGAGCATCGAGACCTAAGTTCTCGTCATTTTCCCAGTTAACCAGATCGTCCAAAGACACTCCAAAAATCTCCGCCAGAACAACACATGCATTAATGTCAGGCGAAGTCTCTCCAGACTCCCACTTGGCAACAGCCTGCCTTGAGACTCCAACTTTTTCTGCTACATCTTCCTGTGTCATCTGGTTAAGTTTTCGAAGCTGAACCAAATTTTCATTAAACATTTTTCTTCTCCTTCTTTATACCAAGTACAAACCATCTGTATATCGGAATGCGTGAAATAATTTCATATAAAATATATCCGAAAGCAAAGCCTGCAATTAAACTAAGCAGGTAACTTACAGCAGGCGGAACAAGTCCCGGCTTTGCTACAAATAATGCTACTGAAGAAATGCCAAGATAGTGGAATACATATAATCCAAAGCTGTGAGCACTCATCCATTTGGTAAATTTATTCTGCTTATCCCAGTATTTAGCTGCCACTGCGAGGAGTCCCAATGATCCGAAATATGAGCAGGCTGAATATAAGAATAATCTGTTTACCGGCTTATCTGCATAATTGGCTCCGCCTTTAACTACAAAATAATATATTGCAAATATGATGCAAAATACTGCTCCCGTGACGGCAAAAGGAATGGCGTATTTTTTAAGTTTTTCCATTATCTCATCATTTGAGAATACGTAATAGCCAAGCATGAAGAAAAGGAAATAAAATCCGATTCTGTATACTGATATGATTGGTGTATTAAGAATCTGCGCAAATAACCATACCGGTAATATAAAGAGGATGATGAGCCACATTGGTGTTTTGGCTCCTGCCTTTAAGAGTTTTCCTTTTTCAATTACTCTGAATAAAAGTAAAATCATGGAGTAGAGCCAAAGAAGATGCACAAACCACAGAACGCCGCTACCGGAGAGCACCATAATAAAATATATTATGATTTTAGGAACTCCCATTGCTGCAAGTTCAGCACCACCTTCTGATAAATGCATACTTACATAGCCTTGTAGAAAATAAAATACAAAGAGTCCCAGCGTTGATGGCACCAGGAGTTTTCTGGTTCTTGACTTAACAAACTGCTTAACTCCGTATTTCTCTAAGGACAGTCTTGAGCTAATGCCAGCAACTATAAATAATACCGGCATAATCCACGGAAATACCAGATATGCAAAAATATCATAAGGCTGGACGCTTAAGGTTGTAATCCTTCCAAGGCCGCCCAATATATCTTCGGCATTATACATATAAATTACATGATATAAAAGAACTACAACTACTGTTAACCATCTGACGTTGTCCAAGTAATACTTTCTCATATATTTACCACCTTTGCAATTAATGTTAACATCATTTTAGTTTTCCTACAATATAAAGTCTACCAACCAAAGTTCACATTTGAGGTTAAATAATGTTAATATTTGTTGCGCCTGGGCCGGGCGGCGGAGCGGTGGTTGTGGCGTCGGGCGCGCCGGGAACGCGGGCGGACGGCCGAGCCGGGCGACGGAGTTTTTACATATGAAAAGGGCAACACCAATTGGCGTCGCCCTTTATATAATTAATGACTTTTATTTTTATTTAAATTAGTTAGCCTTACCAGCTGCACCGAAAGCCTTGCAAAGTTCTTCAGCCTTAGCAACGATTGCTTCGCAACCTGGCTTAAGAAGCTTACGTGGGTCATAACCCTTACCTTCAAGGTCCTTACCAGCTTCGATGTACTTACGTGTAGCATCAGCAAATACTAACTGAAGCTCTGTATTGATGTTGATCTTTGATACACCAAGTGAAACAGCCTTTGATGTCTGCTCGAAAGGAATACCACTACCACCATGAAGAACCATTGGCTTACCATTGATAGCTGCCTGGATCTCACCAAGACGCTCAAAGTTAAGACCAGCCCAGTCTGCTGGATATTTACCATGGATGTTACCGATACCAGCTGCAAGGAAGTCTACACCAAGATCAGCGATAGCCTTACACTCTGCAGGATCAGCAAGTTCACCAGCTGATGTAACACCATCTTCTGTACCACCGATACCACCAACTTCACACTCTACTGAAACGCCCTTTGAATGAGCAAGTGCGATGATTTCTTTTGACTTCTCGATATTCTCTTCGATTGAGTAATGTGAACCATCGAACATAACTGATGAGTAACCAGCTTCGATACAAGCCTTAGCTCCGTCATATGTACCATGATCTAAGTGAAGAGCAACAGGAACTGTAATTCCCATAGAATCGATAAGGTCGTTAACCATATCTACTACCATCTTGTAGCCACCCATGTACTTAGCAGCACTTTCAGATGTCTGAATCATTACAGGAGTCTGTGTCTCCTGAACTGCCTTAAGAATACACTGTGTCCACTCAAGGTTGTTTGTGTTGAATGCAGGAATGGCATAATGGCCTTCATGCGCTTTGTTAATCATCTCTGTTGCAGAAACTAACATTATTAATACCTCCGTTAAATTATAATATATAAGTTATGAAACAAGAGTTAGCAAATGCTTATGCATTGTCGCACCCTTGAAAAACAAAACTGCTAGGGTTAATTATATCTTATTTTCTCGTAAAAGAAAAGTGTTAATCTCAACAAAAATACCTTTTAAGTATATGCATCTTAAAACACATACTTAAAAGGTATTATTCATCACATTATTTGCCTTCTTTAAGATATCTCTCAATATCAGCTGATGCTTCCGATTCGTCAGCACCATCACAGGAAACCATAACCTTATCTCCTGCATCAAGACCAAGACTCATCATCCCCATAATGCTCTTGGCATTTACTTTTTTGTTGCCTACCTGAATATAGATTGAGCTGTCATACTGACTTGCAACCTGTACAAGCATAGCAACCGGACGTGGTTCCATTCCTCCCGAAAGTTCGACTACCATTTCCTTCGAAATCATTGGTTTTTCCTCCTTATTTAGCTACCTACGAATTCTGTGTTCCCCGTAACTCATCTGCTATCTTTGTAATCTTGCGCAGTCTGTGATTAACTCCGCTTTTCCCAATAGCAGGCGTTAAGTAGCCCCCAAGTTCGGCCAGAGGTGCATCCCCATGCTCCAATCTGACTATAGCCATCTGACGAAGGTCATCCGGCAAAGAATCAAGACCTAATCTCTCTTCTATTAATTCAATATCCATAATCTGCTTAGTCGCCGTATTGATGCTCTTAACCAGGTTGGCTGTTTCAAAATTAACCCTCCTGTTGGTATCATTGGCTATTTCCTTAATGATTCTCTCGTTCTCAAGATTCATAAGTGAAACATAAGCTGATATGACATTTAAGAATTCAACTATTACTGTGCCGTCCTTAATATAAACCAGATGCTGATTCTTGCGAAGAGTGGAACCTGCACTTATTTCAAAGGCTTCCAGCACTTCCTTAACCTGCTCACTTTCTTTTTCAGAAGAAGTAACTATCTCTAAATGATAGCTCTTGGCAGGATCCGTAATCTGTCCCTGGCATAAAAATAAAGCACTTAAATACGCTCTTTTACAGCACATCTTCGGGATAAGCAGTGATGATATAACTCCGTCTTTTGGAATATCCGGCTTATTATCATGCCACATCTTCATTCCCTGAAGAATAGTCTGAATGGTGATTTCATCTGAAATTTCTATATAAAAACTATTCCCCTTTGACAAAACACCAATATCTATATTATATATTTTTTTCAGCATTGTAAAGCATTTTCTTATAATGTCTTCATTATCCGAAGATATTACAAGGCTTTTTTGACCTGAATTTTCAACGATTCGTCCGTAGTTTTTAATCAGTACAGACATAAATGCCATGTTACAATGTCTGGATTTAAGAGTATTTTTTAGAACCTCTTTTTTAACTTCCTTGGCAAATGACATATAATCTCCCTTTGTCCGTCAATCTGCTTTTTACTTACCGGCGTCCCTGTGAGTTATGGTAAGACCATAACTTCCCTTATCCTTAAGCGCTGCATATAATTCGTTGGCAAGAGTCACCGAACGGTGCCTGCCACCGGTACAGCCTATGCCGATAACCAGCTGATACTTACCTTCCTTCACATAGTTCGGTATCAGGAAATTAATCATATCTGTCAGTTTATCCAGAAATTCCTTAGCCTCCGGAAAACTCATAACATAATCATGAACCGGAGCATCATTACCTGTTAAAGGTTTTAATTCTTCTATATAAAATGGATTTGGAAGGAATCTTACATCGAAAACCAGATCCACATCTGCAGGCATTCCATGCTTAAAACCAAAGGAAACGATATTCACCATCAGGGAATTATAATTCTCATTATTAATGAAAATCTTATCCAGTTCTTCCTTAAGTTCACGGGTTAAAAGATTGGAAGTATCGATAACATAGTCTGCTTCCTTCTTGAAATTCTCAAGAATCTCCCTCTCCTTCTTAATGCCGTCCGCAACTCTCTTACCCATGGCAAGAGGATGATTACGTCTGGATTCCTTATATCTCTTAAGAAGAGTTTCATCGCTGGCATCCATAAATAAAACTTCATATGGAATGCCTTTTTCCTTAAGTTTTTCAAGTTCCGCAACGGCTTCCTCAAAAGGCTGATCTGCTCTCACATCAAGGCCAAGCACAACCTTCTCCATCTCACGGTTCGGCTCTCTCATTAAGTCAACGAATACGCCGATCAGTGGAACCGGCAGATTGTCAACGCAGTAAAAGCCCATATCTTCAAGCATTTTCTGAGCAGTGAGCTTACCACCGCCACTCATACCCGTAACAATTACAAATCTCATTCGAACTCACCTACATATATAACTTCTTCCTCAAGCATAACGCCCTGGGACGAATAAACTTTTTCCTTAACATCTTTTATCAGCTTCGCCACATCGGAAGCTGTTGCTCCACTTAAATTAACCACAAAGCCGTTGTGTTTGACAGACACCTGAGCCTGTCCCACCTGATAGCCCGACAACCCGGAATCTGTAATAAGCTTTCCGGCAAAATACCCCTCCGGTCTTTTGAAAGTACTACCCGCACTCGGCATATTGTAAGGCTGCTTATCTTTCCTTGCCTTCATATGCTCTTCCATCTTTGCTTCTATTTCATCATGAGAGCCCGGCACTAATTCCATATTCGCCTTAAGCACCACGATGTCCCGCCTCTTGCAGATACTCGTTCTGTAGCCAAAATCCATGTCCTTAGCCTCAATGGTTACCACATTTCCTTCTTCATCCAGAACCTCTACAGATGTGATTACATCCTTCATCTCTCCGCCATAGGCGCCGGCATTCATATATACAGCGCCTCCCACAGAGCCCGGAATACCATAGGCAAATTCGAGTCCCGAAAGACTGGCATTAAGCACTTCCTTTGTTAAAGCCATAAGTGTAACACCCGCTCCGGCAATAACCTTGTTACCCTCAATAACAACACTTCTAAAATCCCCGCCGAGCCTTATCATAACCCCGCGGTATCCCTTGTCAGAAACCAGGATATTGCTTCCGTTACCAAGTATCATAAAGGCAACTTTATTTTCTTTAAGATATTTAATTAATGAAGATAATTCACTGCTATTCGATACAGATACCATATAGTCTGCCGGGCCGCCGATTTTAAAAGAGGTGAAACCTGTCATATAAACATCTTTGGCCACATTCTCAGCTGGAATTATTTTAATTAAATCATCATAAATATCAAACATATTTATCCTTATTCCATAATTAATTTGGCAGCTCCATAGATACCTGCATCATTACCTAAAGATGCAAGTTTGAAATCTGTATTTCTGCATCCGTTAAAAGTATATGTAACAAAATTCTTCTGAATAAATGTAAGAAGAATTTCTCCTGCCTTACTTACTCCGCCGCCGATAACAAAGGCTTCAGGATTAACTACACATGCAACCTGAGCAAGAGCCTTGCCTAAAATATATCCGAACTTTTCAGCAACTTCGATGGAAAGTTCATCCCCTTCCTTAACTGCATCAAAAACATCCTTACATGTAAGATTCTTAATATTTCTGATTGAGCTTGCCTTATCATCTGCAGCAAGTCTTCTCTTTGCAAGTCTTACAACACCTGTAGCTGATGTATACTGCTCAAGGCAGCCTTTGTTGCCACAACCACAAACTTCGGTTTCATCATCATCAACATGAATATGTCCGATTTCTCCGCCTGCACCGTTGGCACCGCAAACAATCTTACCGTCGATTACAACGCCGCCACCAACACCTGTACCAAGTGTAACTGCAACGATGCTGTTATATCCTTTACCGCCACCTGCATACATCTCGCCAAGAGCTGCAACATTGGCATCATTACCTACTTTAACCTTAAGACCTGTAAGACCTTCAAGAGTTTCTTTTACATTGAATGTACCCCATCCAAGATTAGCTGCTCCAAGTATATCTCCATTATCTC
Organism: uncultured Lachnospiraceae bacterium; assembly: GCA_902789665.1. Lineage (GTDB taxonomy): Bacteria > Bacillota > Clostridia > Lachnospirales > Lachnospiraceae > UBA3766. The sequence goes on from CADAOY010000003.1 coordinate 83,308, forward strand.
TTACAGCACCCGGAACACCGATTCCAACACCTGCCACATCAGAATCCTTGATTGACTTCTCGGTCATTTTGCCTCTGATACTTGCCGCGATATCCGGAAGGATATGTGATCCCTGATCTTCTTTATTTGTATCAATTTCCCATTTCTCAAGAAGATTGCCTGCTGTTTCAAACAATCCCATCTTAACTGTTGTTCCACCTAAATCAACTGCAAAAATATAAGCCATAATTAATCTTCGTCCTCCTCATCTTCTCCATTTTCTCTCTTACGAGCCAGTGATTCCTGAATCTTTTGATATAATTCCTGAGCTGCATTGTAGCCCATTTTCTTCTGTCTGTGGTTAACTGCTGCCGACTCAACAATAATCGCCAGGTTTCGACCAGGTCTGATTGGAATATTATGACATACAACCTTGTTGCCAAGATATTCTGTATATTCTTCCTCCAGGCCGAAACGGTCATATTCGGTATCCTTGTTCCACTCAGAAAGTTTAATTACAAGGTCGATACTCTGTGACTCCTTAACGGATGATACACCGAACAGAGTCTTAACATTGATAATACCTATACCTCTAAGTTCAATGAAATGCTTGGTTATTTCAGGTGATGTACCAATCAGGGTCTCATCACTAACCTTTCTAATTTCAACACAGTCATCAGTAACCAGACGATGACCTCTCTTGATAAGCTCAAGAGCAGCCTCACTCTTACCGATACCGCTTTCACCAACTATCAGTACACCTTCACCGTAAACATCTACAAGCACGCCGTGAATTGAAATACATGGAGCAAGTTTAACATTCAGCCATCTGATTAATTCAGCCATGAATGCTGATGTATTCTTCTTGGTCTTGTAAAGAGGAATTCCTGCCTCAACAGCCTTCTTTCTAAAAAGCGGATCCGGCTCAAGTTCCCTGCAGAAAACGATACATGGAATCGGATAACTGAGAAGTTTTGAATAAATCTCTTCCTTACGTTCATCCGACAAACTCAGCATATATTTATATTCAACGAAACCAATAATCTGAAGACGTGTTGCTTCATAATGTTCAAAGAAGCCTGCCATCTGAAGCGCCGGTCTGTTGATATCCGGCTGGCGAATTTTGATATGCTTAATATCAATCTCCGGAGTAATTGGCTCGAGTTTCATTTTTTCAACAATTCTAGCTAAACTGATACTGGACATATATAACCCTCCTATATTTTAATACCACTTTTAAGTGTATCATATTCACCGTGCCATTTCATTAAATATCTTCATTATTTTCACTTTGTCTGAAGAATTCATATATGGCCTCGGCGGCATTCTTAGGAATGCCATCAATCTGGCACAGCCTCTCAACTGACGCCTCTTTTAATTCATCAATCGAACTGAATTCCTTCATAAGAAGTCTTCTTCTTGACGGTCCAACGCCCGGTATGTCATCAAGCACCGAATGCACCTGGGCCTTGGTTCTTAACAATCTGTGATACTCTATTGCGAAGCGGTGCGCCTCATCCTGAATCCTGGTTACCAGCTTAAATCCGTTTGACGAGGTATCAATCGGAAGCTCCACATTATTGTAAAATACGCCCCTCGTCCTGTGCTTATCATCCTTAACCATACCGCATACCGGCACATCAATTCCTAATTTTTCCAGCACCTTCAGGCAGATATTAACCTGTCCTCTTCCACCATCCATCAAAATTAAATCAGGCAAAATCTCCGCATGGTTTTCAAATCTTCTCGTCAGCACTTCTTCCATGCAGGCATAATCATTAGGTCCTGCCACGGACTTGATTCTGAACTTTCTGTAATCACTCTTCTTAGGTTTTCCATCCACAAAAACTACCATGGAACCTACGTTGGCAAAACCACTGATATTGGAAATATCATAAGCTTCCATTCTTGATACTATAGGAAGACCGAGTAAGTCTCCAATCTCACGGGCCGCTCCAACCGATCTTGCTTCCTGAAGTTTAATCTTCTCGCTGTCTCTGTCTAATATTAACTGCGCATTTTCTCTTGCAAGGGAAAGCATCTTCTCTTTCTGACCTTTAAGCGGCGTAATAAGTGATACGGCGCCTTCTCTTTTGGATGCCAGAAAGCGCTCCAGTAATTCCTTGTCTTCCAGAGTTACCGGTATATAAATCTCCCTTGGAATATAAGGTGTTCCCTGATAGAACTGCTTTATGAATTCATCAATTATTTCCTCATCAGTATCCAAAAGGGCATGCTTCATATAATGATGCTCTCTTCCAAGAAGCTTACCTTCTCTTACAAAGAATACCGACACAATAACATCCATGTCATTTCTTGCAAGAGCAATATAATCCTTATCCTCATCATTGGTAAGAGTAATCTTCTGTTTCTGAGTAACAGCCTTAATATCTTCTATCTGTTCTTTAATTTCTGCCGCTTTCTCGAATTCCAGATTATCGGAATACTCCATCATTCGGCTTTCCAGTTCTTTAATATCTTCCCCTGTCTTACCCCCAAGAAATTCCAGAACCTTTGACACATTTGCATCATATTCTTCTTTACTTACAAGTCCTCTGCATGGAGCACCACACAACTTGATATCATAGCTTATGCAGGCTCTGTCCATCTCACCTTTGCTTAAGTTATAATTACAGTTTCTTATGTGATATTTCTTCTGGAGATATTCCACAGTAGTCTTAACTGCACCATTCGAGGTAAAAGGTCCAAAGTATTTGGCCTTGTCTCTTTTGACAATTCTTGTGGACATCACTCTCGGATATTCCTCACCCAGCGTAACCTTAATATAAGGATAAGTTTTGTCATCCTTGAGCATGGTGTTGTATTTTGGCGAATGCTCTTTGATAAGATTATTCTCTAAGACAAGAGCTTCCAGTTCCGAATCAGTTACGATATATTCGAAGTAATCGATGAGAGATATCATCTTATTTATCTTCGCCGTATGCGGGGTACTCTCACGAAAATAAGACCGCACCCTCTTACGCAGGGAAACGGCCTTACCAACATAGATAATATTATCATGGGCATCATGCATTATATATACTCCCGGATTATCCGGGAGTTTCTTCAGTTCTTCCTTTATATCAAAACCTTCCATGCAAACACCCTTATTAATTATTTATTATCATCAGTATATATTCTGTTATTTAATAAATCATCCAGATCATCAGATGATTTATTCTCTGAATTATTTTCTACACTTTCTTCAGAAGCACTTTCACTTGTGGCATCATTATTGCTCTCTTCAATATATTCTCCCGAAGACCATCTTTCATTTTCTTCCTCAGCAAGTTCAGCAGCAAGTTCTTCATCAGATACAGTCTCTGCTTCATCATTTTCAGAAAGCACATCATCTTCCACTTCCCTGAAATCGAAAACTGCATTTGGATTAACATCATCTATTTCTCTGTAATCCTCAGCATTGGAAGCATTTCCGTATGAATTAGGAAAATCCTTGGCCAGATCTTCTTCTACTGACTTATCAAGTTCTTCTTCTGAAAGTTCAGATGCAGGAACTGTATTATCATCTACAGTAATATCCACGCTTCTGCCTGTGGTCTTACTATCCTTGAAGAAATCTTCCTTACTCTTAGGTTCCGGAACAGGAATACCTTTTTCCTTACAGTAAATCTCCATGAATTCACGGCCTGTAATGGTTTCTTTTTCAATAAGATATCCCGCAAGTTTATCCATAATGTCACGGTTCTTCTTAAGAAGTTTAAGTGACTCTTTATAGCACTCTTTAATAATGGCAATAACTTCAGCATCCACATCAGCTGCAGTTCTGTCTGCACAGTTCATAACCACTCTGCCATCAAGATATCTGCTCTCAACACTTTCAAGTCCAACCATGCCGAACTTCTTACTCATACCATACTGAGTAACCATGGAGCGGGCAATTGATGTTGCCTTCTCAATATCATTTGAAGCACCGGTTGTTACTGAACCAAATACAATTCTCTCAGCAGCTCTGCCACCTAAGAGACCAACAATCATATCATGTAATTCTTCTTCAGTATTAAGATATTTTTCCTCTTCAGGAACCTGCATAACATAGCCCAGAGCACCCATGGTTCTTGGCACGATTGTGATTTTCTGAACAGGCTCTGAATTCTTCTGAAGGGCACTTATTAAAGCATGTCCCACCTCATGATAGGATACAATCTGACGCTCCTTCTCGCTTAATACCCTGTCCTTCTTTTCCTTACCTACAAGCACGATTTCAACAGCGCCAAACAAATCCTGCTGGTTAACAAGCTGTCTTCCGTTCTTAACCGCATTGATGGCTGCCTCGTTAATCATGTTGGCTAAATCTGAACCTACAGCGCCCGATGTAGCCAAAGCGATTTCGTTAAAATCAACGCTTTCATCCAATTTAACATCCTTGGCATGTACCTTAAGAATATTTACTCTGCCCTTAAGATCAGGCTTCTCTACAATAATTCTTCTGTCAAAACGACCCGGTCTTAAAAGTGCTTTATCAAGAATCTCTGGTCTGTTGGTAGCCGCAAGAATAATGATACCCTTCTTACCATCAAAACCATCCATCTCTGAAAGCAGCTGATTCAATGTCTGCTCTCTTTCTTCGTTACCACCACCGTACTTGGAATCACGGCTTCTACCGATGGCATCAATCTCATCAATAAATATGATACAAGGAGCATTCTTGGATGCTTCCTTAAATAAATCCCTTACTCTGGACGCACCAACACCAACATATAATTCCACGAAATCAGAACCTGTCAGTGAGAAAAATGGTACATTGGCTTCACCGGCAACCGCCTTGGCAAGCAGTGTCTTACCTGTACCCGGAGGGCCTACCAAAAGTGCGCCCTTAGGAAGTCTTGCACCGATATCTGCATACTTCTTCGGATTATGCAGGAAATCAACCACTTCCTGCAGCGACTCAATCGCTTCATCCTCACCTGCCACATCCTTAAATGTGATACCGGTTTCTTTTTGTACATAAACCTTGGCGTTGCTTTTGCCCACGTTCATGAAACCGCCGACTCCGTCGCTTCTTGCGATTCGTCTGTATATCATATATCCGAATATTACAATAATTACCACAGGCAGCACGTAGGCAAATACGAAGTACCAGATTTCCGAAGAATTATCAGGAATCTCGCCGTCCACCTCAACACCTTTTTCAAGAAGTCTGGCTGTCAGCGTATCATCTGACTCAACCTTGCCTGTATATAATTCATCTCCTGATGAGCCCATAAAAAATGAACTTACCTGATTTCCCTCTTCATCCTCGATTGGATAAATTGTAAGCCTGTCAGGGGAGATAACAACCTTCTCAACCTGCTGTTCCTCAAGCATCTGAAGGAACTCATCATACTGAATCTCGTTGTCTTTATTGGAATTAATCAGTCTCACAATAAAGGAAACAAACATAAAGGCCATTACTGTAAATAACAGCAGGGAAAAAATCCCCGACCCTTTTTTCGGTGTATTATTATTACCATTATTATTTTGATTATTGTTTTCCATTTTTCACTCTTTCCATATCATCCGTTAGATTTTATCTAATCAAACACAATACAGTAATTATATGATAATTTCACTTATAATTCAACATAGCAGACAGTCCATAAACTTGCATTTAATTCAATTCTTTAATACAATATGACCTGTATTTATTATTTATAAAGGAAGGCTTATATATATGAAATTAAAAGCATTACTTTGGGACATGGATGGAGTTTTACTGGATTCAGAACCACTTCATGATGTAGTGCTGAGCAAAGTACTGGCCCATTATGGCAAAGAATGTACCGACGAGGACAGAATTCGTTTCATGGGAACCACATCCATAAAGATGTGGGCAACCTTCAAAGAAGAATATGATATGGATGCTCCACTGGAAGAACTTGTAAACATGCAGTGGGAATATTTAATTAAAATGCTACCGGATAGTGGCATTCCCGCAAGTTCAGGACTTAAGGATGTGCTTAAGTATGCAAAGGAAAACAATATAGCATGCGCCATTGTTTCATCTTCAAGAAGAGACTTCATCAAAACAGTTTTGAATTATCTTGATGTTGCTGAATACTTTGATTATATAGTGGATGGTTTCAAGGTTGAGAAGGGCAAACCTGCTCCTGATATTTATAATCTGGCAATGGAAACCGGCGGTTTTAAACCGGAAGAATGCCTGATTATTGAAGATTCCACCAACGGAGTTGGTGCCGCAGTTAATGCAGGAGTCAAATGCATTGGCTACGATAATCCAACCTCCGAAGGACAGGATATTTCACCTGCCAATTATGTCGTTAAAAATCTTGGAGAAATAGTAGATATTTTAAAATCAGATTTTAATTCATAAAAATACTCATCAGATAAGAAAAAGGCAGTTGTTACACTGCCTTTTCTTATTTCTTAATCATATCAAGTTTCCATGCTCCGTTTAATACGGTAATATTTTCCTTTGGAGCAAAGGTAATGTCATCATATGAAGTTTCAACAGTTGCCTTAAAGTTTACGTGGTCAAGTACTACACTGGTATTACCTGTTTTGCCACCAAATACCAGAGCCTCAGTGCCTTCTTCAGTTACATATAATCCGGCGTGGTTAATAACCACATCTGTATCACCCTCTAAGGAACCGATAACTGTAGTAGTCTTAGGACCGTTAACATTAATATGCATATCTGCTTCTTCGCACTTGAAATCTGTATATCCTTTTTCAACACATCCGATTACAACTGTATTTATGCCACCAGTATCGCAGCGGAAACATGACTTGTGAATGAAGACTTTATTGCTTCCTCTAAGTGAACCCACACATGCGCAGTTGGATAAGCTGCAGGATATCGTCATATCACAGCAGTCTATTGATACATCTGTTTTACCTTCAACGCTTCCAATTACAACGCCTTCATCACCACTGTGAGTAAGCTCATATTTACCTCTTCTGATATCAATCTTACCTCCAAGGCCGGAACCGATAGCGGCACCGATTCTTCCGTTAGCTTCGATTGAAACTGAGCCGTCCTGTTCAAATACAAGTTCTCCATGTCGATGATTAATGTCATGACCGATTCCGTAATAATTAATCTCATTAACGGCAATGTCAATATTTCCTTCTCCTTCAAATGTAAGTTTGGAAGATTCAGGAACCTGGATACCACCACCTCTTATGAAATTATCACCTTTAAGTACGAGGTTTACATCGCAGTTTTCACCAATTTCGATACTTGGTCTGTTCTTAATATTTGAGAATCCTACATTATCAAGGGAAATCTGACCTTTGTAATTATCCTCAATTTCCACATGAATATCTGTATTAAGACCAGGTGTACCAACTATTGTTATATCCCTGTGGGTTGAACCTGCTGCGCCAACCTTGATTGTGTTGGCTCCGTCTTTAATAAGATTCATTAAGGATACTCTGTTGGTTCTGCCGGCTGTATAAATCTGCTGATCTACTCCGTCTTCTTTTTCTCTTCTGTAACGAAGTATCTCTTTAACAACGCTTCTGTCTATCTCGTTGACAGGCTCGTAGGAAGGTCTTGCTGTATAGAATCCCTGAATGAGATCCACACCCATCTTTATAACTGTTGCCAGTTCTTCCTTGGTCTCAACGCCTTCTGCCAAAGCCATGATATTATTCTCATGGGAGAATTCCACGATTTCCCTTACGAAATGCTGCTTCTGCATATCATCCTGGATATCGCTAAGGAGCGCTCTGTCAATCTTCACATATTTTGGCATGTATCTTAAAAGATTGCTGACATTGGAATAACCTGTTCCATAATCATCAACTGCCATTTCCACGCCATCAGCCTTATATTCTGCCTTAATTGAAGCCAGTTCTTCATCATCAAGTTCTGCCTTCTCGGTAAGTTCCACTACGACCCTGCCGGATATCTTCCTGAGTTCCTGGCTAATCTTAAGATGAGTTGCATCATCAACTTTAACACCAGGAATACTGTTTATGAAAATCATCTTGCCCTCAAAAGCTTCTTCTTTCTTTTTGAAGATTTCAAGGACATTAACAAATGTTGCTTTCTCGATATCGGAAAGACGGCCTAACATCTCGGCATATTTGACAATAGTAAGAGGCTCTATCTTCTTGCCCCTGCTTCTCATCAGTGCTTCATAAGCATATATCTGTCCGTCCCTGGCACTTACTATAGGCTGGAACTTATAATCGAATGCATTATTATCAAGGATACTCTTAACCTGTTCTATTAATTCACTTTCCTCATAGGAAACAGGATTTACAGCACCTGCTATTGCCTCGGCTGCCGCTTCCTTAACTTCCTCAATAATAATATTTCCGCACTCAACTCTTCTTATGAGTTCAAGTCCTCTTGAAACCAGCTTAATCCACATGCGGTAGATTCCATCATAACTCACCGTCGGATCTGTATATCCCAATGCTGCATATCCGAATATTTTATTATGATGATACATTGGTGTAAAGAAATATGTTACCGGCTCATCATCATACCAGGCATCCGCCGGAAGGAGGTGATTCTTATCAAACATTACTCCGAATCCAACCTTGTCAGGACGACTCAAATCGCTGTTGGCATCTATAACCGCTATCATTCTGTCCGTAAAACCTTTGTGTCTGATAGTATTATCTTTAAGTTTCTCAGGTGTGAGCCAGTCGTCATTAAGACATAAATAGAAATTCTTATAATCACCTATCTGATAGAGATAGGAATAAACCGAATTAATATAATCCTCTAATTTCTCCTGCTCAAATAAATCATCCATCATGTAATTATATGGAGATTCAAAACCTATACGGGACTTCTCTGTATCCCAGTTCTTTCTTCTGATATCCACAAAATGACACTGCTTATTAGAACATCCGCAGCTTTCACCCATAAACATTTCTGCTTCAGGTTCTTCCTGATGAAGTTCTCCGCCATTTAATAATGCAAAAATATTCTTGGCTGCCAGTGTGCCCGAATAACCTGCCTGAATATAAGCTGATGTAATCGGCACAGGACTTCTTCTTCCTTCATCCGAACAGTCATAACTTACAACTGCCACATCCTTTGGAACATCAATTCCTCTCTTCTCAAAAGCCTTGCATACACCAATTGCCATACAGTCATTGGCACACAGAATCGCTTCAGGAAGCTTGCCACCCTTCCTTAATAATTTCTCTACCATGGTCTCGCCACTGTTGTACCAGAAGTCGCCATAATAAACCTTGCTGTCATCATATTCGATGCCAAGCGCCTCAAGACCTGCCTTGTAATCATCAAGTCTGTTCTTGGAGAAAGGATGCTCGATTCGTCCATTTAAAAATGCTATATCCTTGTATCCGTGAGAAATTGTCAGATGTTTAAGAAGAGCTAAGATAGATTTACTGCTCTTTGAATTCTGGGTAGGAAAGTCAAAATTCCCGTCCACATCCAGTACCGGCCCCTTGAAATTCTTCTTAATCTCACCAATAAGAGTTTCAATACTTCCCGGAGACTGAATGGTATCGCACAATACCACAATGGCATCCATGTAAGCATAAGGAACAAGGCTGAATATATTAAAATCACCCTGATCCTCTTCTTTGGTATTCTGATATTTATATAACATGGAAAAAACGGCAACGTTGTAGCCTATGCTATGTGCCTCAGTTAAGAAACCATTTATGAAATTGCTCTGATATTCTTCATCTGCCTGTCCTACAAGCAGAGCAATTGTTTTTTTACCACCCATAAATACACTCCCCTTAGTGCCTCAATACCTTAAAATTATATCATATAAATGTATATTATTCTATAATTTGGCTCTATTTATAAATATTTAAGTTTATTTTTTTTTAATAATTTAACTGCTTAAAAAAGTATAAATTTTATAAAAAATGTCATAAGTTTGATTGTGTGCAATTAAAAAATCATTTATAATGCAAATTAGGGGGATGACGACAATAATTGAGATGTTGAGGGTTACTTATGATTGTTGTTATTTTAGGAGTTACAGCCATTGTTTTCTTTTGGCTAATTAATCTGTACTTTTCTTCAGTCTGGGACAAGAAGTTAAGTATTTCTCTTGATGTTGACAAATCCATTGTCAGCGAGGGTGATTCACTGATTCTTACGGAAACCATTACTAATGATAAGGCTATGGTCATTCCGTCTATCGAGATCAAGTATAATGTTCCCGCAAGTTTTCAATTCATTGACAACCTTTCGGTGTCCACAGGCGACAATGCATATCGTAAGGATAATTTTGCATTGCTGGGAAGGAAACGTATCAGCCGTTCCTATATGTTTAATGCCACCAAAAGAGGTTATTATCATTTAACAGGTTTTGATGTGGTTGCAAGAGACTATCTTGCCAAGAAGAAATACATCAGAAGAGCTTCCAACGAGTGTGAACTGTGTGTGCTTCCAAAGCCAACGGACTGCGCATCATTTATGCCCCTGTATGATGTTATTCGCGCCAACGCGGGTTACAAAAACATCAATATCATTTTAGACGGCAATACCATCATTAACAGAAGCAGGGCCGAACTTCAGGAGCATTTAATCAGCATCGTATCCTCAATTGGAAACATGATATTGACTGAAGGCTACGGCTTATCCGTATACAGCAATTATAAACTTAATAATGATATGTATCTCTCCCTTCACGGACTTAAAGGACTGGGAGAACTCGAGAAATTAAACAAGTGTCTTGCATCAATCAACACATCATCAGATACAAGAGCAATTACTGAGACTGTGGAGAAGTCAGTCAATCCGGAAGATAAGGAAACTGCAACACTACTTATCTCCGCCAACAGACTTGAAACAATAGAGAAATTCAAAGCTGATATGGCAGAAAAGAATATTGACCTTTATACTGCAGTTATCTATACCAAGTATGAAACCAAGAACATACTTAAAGACAAAGAAGCCTCGGAAGATGAAAGAATACTTCTTTGGGAGGTGGACGCATGACACGTAATAATGCCGAAGCATTCGCTGAAAAACTAAATACAAGATTGCAGATTTTCTTAAACACCATGATTATTATGGCATGGATTTGCCTCTATATTATTCTTGAATCCATACCGGGCTGGACCTTTATTTCATTCTTTAAGGCCATCGCCATTTTGCCTGTATATTTTATTACACTTTTTATTAAGGCAAAATTAAGGGACAAGACTCAGGCAACCATCTGTTATGCGCTTATGATGGCCGCGATAGTTGTATGTTATATATTTGTTCCTCATGCCAAGGGCGCGATTTCATTTACCTGTCTTGGTATTACCATTGTAGGACTTGTATCCAACTTAAGTTTAATCCAGAGCGGTTTCAAAAGACCCGAGTACTCACTTAAGTGGTACCTTGTATTAACTCCATTTGCCTTAAGCGCTGCAAGTTTTTATTTTAAGACTGACCTTCTTAATATCCTGGCAGCCTATATCGCTGTTATCTTCTTTGTAGGTCACCTTCAGTGTACTTACCTTGAAGGCTCATATAATTATTTAAGAGTTAACAGGGATATTCCGACGGCGGATTTTACGGACTATATAAGAATCGGTGGAAGCATTGCAGATTTCCTTTCACTTTGTCTTATGTTCATACTTGTTACAATTACAGCTTTCTTCATCGAGAATACCATAGTTGGCTTCGGTGAAGCCATTGTAATCGGAGTTATTATGGTTATCTTCTTTATCAGAATGATAATCTGCACAACCAAGTACAAGGACAGAAAAGATAAAGTATATCTGGATAAAGTTGAGAAGATTAAATAGAATAACAGTTAATTAAACTAAAAAGAGCAGGACATTTCATCAGTCCTGCTCTAATTTTGTCTGTGTTATTTAAAGCATCAAACTACATCATCCTCTTCATCAGCAGTCTTGGCCAATTCTTCCTGAGCCTTCTGAATCTCAGGATCAAAGGAAAACATAGGTTTAACATCGGTCTTGTGCTTAAGATGTCTGTCCACATAATTCCTGGTAATCTTCATAACAAGTGGTGAAAGGAAGACAACACCAATAAGGTTTGGAATCATCATAAGACCATTAAATGTATCTGAGATATCCCAGGCAAGTGATGTGGTCATAAGCGCGCCCGAGAGAATCATGACTATGAATACGATTTTGTAAATAATAGTTACAGTTTTGGCTTCCTCACTCGTAGCAAGATATTCCACAGCCTTTGTTCCATAATGGGACCATCCAAGTACAGTTGTGAAAGCAAACAGTAAAATTGCAATGGCAATGAAATATTTACCAAAATGGAAATTGCCAATACTAAAGACTGTATTAAAAGCTTCTGCTACCAGTGTTGAATCATTATTTGTTACTGCTACACCGGTTTCAAGATTAATAACACCGCTGGTAAGAATTGTAAATGCTGTAAGAGTACATACAACCATGGTATCCATGAAAACTTCGAAGATACCCCACATACCCTGTCTTACAGGCTCAATAACATTGGAGTTTGAATGAACCATAACTGAAGATCCAAGACCTGCCTCATTGGAGAACACACCTCTCTTGCAGCCGATGGTGATAACCTCTTTTAAGGATACACCTACTGCAGCTCCCCATACTGCTCTTCCCGTGAAAGCGTCACCAAGGATTGCACCAAATACCGGAATTATCTGACCTGCATTTACCACTATTACTGTAATTGAACCCAGCATGAAAGCTACAACCATGAAAGGAATAATCGTCTCAGCAACTTCTGCGATTCTTTTGATACCACCAAGAATAACACTGGCTACAACTATCAAAAGTGCTACGCCTACAAGCAGCATATATAAAGTAACCTTGGCATCACCATCTCCATAAAGAACAATTCCTGATAAAAATTTAATATCAAATGCGTTTGTAATGTTTATTACAATCTTGTTAACCTGGCCCATATTTCCTATACCAAAGGAGGCAAGGAGTGCACAAATGGAGAATACAACCGCAAGGAATTTACCAAAGCCTTTTCTGAATCCTTCTCCTTTTCCAAGGCCATCCTGAAGGTAATACATAGGACCTCCGGACCATTCTCCTTCTGTATTCTTACGTCTGAAATATATACCTAAAACATTCTCGGAATAGTTAGTCATCATACCAAAGAAAGCAGCAACCCACATCCAGAATATTGCACCAGGTCCACCTGACATAATGGCTGCTGATACACCTGCAATATTACCAACACCTACTGTGGCTGCAAGGGCTGTACACAGTGCCTGAAACTGGGAGATAGAAGCTTGTTCCTTGGAATGCGCAGTAACCTTCTTATCAAAAAGACGCCCGAGTGTCATCTTCATCCAGTGTGCAAAATGCGTAACCTGGAAAACCTTTGTCATACAGGTCATGATAATACCTACAATAAGAAGGAGCCATACACCAACTGTTCCCCACACGAATCCGTTAATGGAATTATTAACCGATGCTATAATGTCATAATACTTCATATGTAATCCTTTCTGGCCCTATATACACAAAGATAGGGACAAAACATTTTAACATATATTTTGTCCCTATGTCATCACATTTACAAAATAAATCTTATTCGTAATCTACTACGTCAACCCACTTAAGCAGGAATTCTCTTTCCTTTGCATTACCCTTAACTGACTGAGAAGCAGCAACAATTGGCATCCATTTCTGAACATACTGTTTTGCTGTATCGCTTAAGTGGCAGAATAAATCAAGATATCTGTCAGCTATTTCAGTCTGTCCTGCAAGTGAGAATAAAAGATATGTTCTTGCAACATCGGCTGATGCATTACCCTGAGTTACGTGAGCCCAGTCAAGAATATATAATTCCTTGTCAGGTGTAACAATAATATTGGATGGATTGTAATCACCGTGGCAAACCTTGTTATGAACCGGAAGTCCGTCAAGTCTGGTATGAAGTTCGTAACGTGTTGTGGCATCAAGATCGGTTTCGGAGATTTTGCGGTTCATCTTATCTTTTAACTTGTTAAGATTATGAACTCTCTTGGAATGAATCTCCATCTGAAGACGAACGAAAGTATCAAGATACTCATCCATTTTCTTAGGATTCTTCTCCATAAGTGCTGCAAGTGTTTCGCCTTCCACGAACTCTGTAGCGATGGCCCACTTGCCATCAATCTTGCATACTTCCCTGATTCTTGGAATATTAAGTCCGCAGTCCTCAACTCTTGCCTGGTTGCAGGCTTCATTAAGGATATCAGCCTTGGAATAATCATTGCTGAAAACCTTGATTGCAAGGTTGCCGTCTCTGTAAACAGTTTTATTAGTTCTCTTCGCAATTACCTTATCTAATTTCATACACGCCCCTCCTATACTTCTTCATGTTTGCCATAATAAGCATTTAAGTACATCTTCTTAAGTTCCTCAACAAGTGGATAACGTGGGTTAGCACCTGTACACTGATCATCGAAAGCATCGAGTGCCATCTGATCAAGTGAAGCTAAGAAGTCTTCTTCCTTAATACCATAATCTTTAATGGAAGGTTTGATTTCAATTGCTTCCTGTAATTCACGAATCTTCTTAATGAGATTTTCTACTTTCTTCTTGTCATCCTTGCCATCGCAGCCAAGTGCTTCAGCAATTTCAGCATATCTTCTTAATGTATGAGGATGATCATACTGTGGGAAGGTACCCATCTTAACCGGTTTCTCAACCATGTTAAATCTGATAACTTCTTCCATTAACAATGCATTGCAGATACCATGTGGTAAGTGATGATATGCACCAAGCTTATGAGCCATTGAGTGCATTACACCAAGGAATGCATTACCGAAGGCCATACCTGCAAGTGTTGCAGCGTTAGCCATCTTCTCTCTTGCTTCCATATCATTAGGACCATCATTGTAGCATCTTGGTAAGTATTCAAATGTAAGCTGAAGTGACTTAATTGCAAGACCATCTGTATAATCTGTAGCCATCATTGAAGCATAAGCCTCTAAGCAGTGTGATACAGCATCGATACCGGAGGCTGCTGTAAGTCCCTTAGGAGCGCTCATATGGAAGTCAACATCAACGATTGCCATATTAGGAAGTAATTCATAATCGGCAAGTGGATACTTGGCACCTGTTTCATTATCTGTAATAACTGCGAATGGTGTTGCCTCTGAACCTGTACCTGCAGATGTTGGAATTGCTACGAAGTAAGCCTTCTCGCCCATCTTAGGGAATGGATAAATTCTCTTACGGATATCTGAGAATCTCATTGCCATATCCTTGAAGTCTGCCTCCGGATGCTCATATAATACCCACATAATCTTTGCTGCGTCCATTGCGCTGCCGCCACCAAGTGCGATGATAACATCAGGATTAAATGATCTCATAAGTTCTGCACCGGCCTTGGCACTTGCAAGACTTGGATCCGGTTCAACATCAAAGAATGTTGTATGAACGATTCCAAGACCGTCTAAAATATCTTCAATTGGCTTACTGTTGCCATTATGATATAAGAAATTATCAGTTACAATGAAGGCTCTCTTCTTGCCCATGTACTCTTTAAGTTCTGTAAGAGCCGGACGCAGGCAGCCTCTCTTAATATATACTTTCTCAGGTACTCTTAACCACAACATATTCTCTCTCCTTTTAGCAACGGTTTTAATATTAAGCAGATGCTTAACTCCAACGTTCTCAGATACTGAGTTGCCACCCCATGAACCACAGCCAAGGGTAAGTGATGGGAGAAGTCTGAAGTTGTAAAGATCACCGATACCACCATGCGAAGATGGTGTATTCACTAAGATTCTGCAGGTTCTCATTCTTGCAGCAAACTTATCGATAAGATCTTTCTTTGTATGCTCATCAAGATAAATTGAAGATGTGTGGCCAAGACCACCATCATTAACAAGCTTGTCTGCCTTGTTAATTGCATCATCAATATCTTTAGCCTTGTACATTGCAAGAACCGGTGAAAGTTTCTCATGAGCAAACTCTTCAGAAAGTTCAACTGACTCAACTTCACCAATAAGAATCTTGGCATCTTCAGGGACCTCAACGCCTGCAAGTGCTGCGATTGTATGTGCCTTCTGACCAACAATCTTGGCATTAAGTGAACCATTAATAATAATTGTATGTCTTACCTTATCAAGTTCTTCGCCCTTAAGGAAGTATGCTCCTCTGTAAGCGAATTCTTTCTTAACTTCAGCATAGATTGATTTTGGAACGATAACTGACTGCTCGGAAGCACAAATCATACCGTTATCGAAAGTCTTGGAATGAATAATTGAGTTAACTGCAAGCTTAATGTCTGCAGACTCATCTATAATTGCAGGAGTATTACCGGCGCCAACGCCAAGTGCAGGCTTACCGCTTGAATAAGCAGCCTTAACCATACCAGGTCCGCCTGTAGCAAGAATAATATCTGATTCCTTCATAAGAAGATTTGTCATATCAAGTGATGGAACATCAATCCATGCAATGATATTCTTTGGTGCACCGGCTTCAA
This sequence comes from uncultured Lachnospiraceae bacterium, assembly GCA_902789665.1. Lineage (GTDB taxonomy): Bacteria > Bacillota > Clostridia > Lachnospirales > Lachnospiraceae > UBA3766. The sequence goes on from CADAOY010000003.1 coordinate 99,647, forward strand.
CAGCAGCCTCATATACGATTCTGGCAGCTTCAATTGTTGAATTCTTGGCACGTGGATGTGGGCTGATTATAATACCGTTTCTTGTCTTAAGAGCAATAAGAGTTTTAAAAATCGCCGTCGATGTAGGATTGGTAGTAGGAATAACTGCACCAATAACACCGATAGGCTCAGCAATCTTAACCATACCTGATGATTCATCTTCTTCTATAACTCCACAGGTCTTGACATTTCTGTAAGCATTGTAGATATATTCGGAAGCGAAATGATTCTTAATAACCTTATCTTCCATGATACCCATGCCTGTTTCTTCCACTGCCATCTTGGCTAATGGAATACGCATCTGGTTAGCCTTTGTTGCTGCGGCCAAAAAGATTTTGTCCACCTGCTCCTGAGAAAAACCGGCGAATTCCTTGCATGCCTGTCTTACCTGGGCAATTGCTTCCTCCAGTTTTTCTACACTGTCAACGATAATTCTTTCGTCTGCCATAATAATTCCTCCTAATTCTTTGCCAAAAAGCCCAAAAATATAAGCCAAATCAAAATGACCTGTGATAGGGCTACTCTTAGGTTGATTTCATTGTAACACCTGCACAAGTCATTTGCAATAGAAGATTGATATTTTTTTAACAAAGTTTTAAATTTTAATTATTCCCTCTCAAATTCAAAGGTTTTAAGGAACTTTGCAGCCCTTTCAGTTTCAGGTTTTTCAAAGAATTCTTCAGGGTTGGCACTCTCTTCCACAATCACGCCATTTTCAAGGAAAATCACCCTGTCGGCTATGGCTCTTGCGAAAGCCATCTCGTGAGTTACGATAAGCATTGTACTTCCCTGTTTGGCAAGATTAAGTACAACATCCAAAACCTCTCTTACCATTTCAGGATCAAGGGCTGCCGTAATCTCATCAAGAAGCAAAATCTCCGGGTGCATACAAAGCGCTCTTACTATGGCAACCCTTTGTTTCTGACCGCCTGACAACTGTCTTGGATAATCATTTCCCCTGTCTTCAAGGCCTACTTTCTTAAGAAGTTCAAGTGCCTCTTTCTCAGCATCTTTCTTATCTCTTTTCTGCACCTTTATTGGAGCTAAAGTAATATTCTGAAGCACGGTTTTATGAGGAAATAAATCATAGCTTTGAAATACCATTCCGATACGCTGGCGCATCTGGGATATATTCTTCGCATCCTTCCTAACCTTCTCTCCATCAAGCAGTACCTCTCCGCCCTGAATATCTTCAAGGGCATTGATACATCTTAGGAAGGTGCTTTTGCCACAGCCGGATGGACCGATGACAACAATAACCTCACCCTTATGTACCTCAAGACTTATATCATCAAGCACTACCTTCTCGCCGAAGGTCTTATGCAAATTATTTATTGTAAGTAATGTTTCGCTCAATTTTGTGACCACCTTTTCTCAAGATCCATGGACAGTCTGCTTATTGGAAAGCAGATGATAAAATACATAAGCATAACTATTAGGAACACACCGAAGGCTGCATTAGGCGAAGTCTTGCGGTTTGCCTCAATTATCTGCTGTGCAACTTTCAAAACCTCAACAATACCTATCATCATAACCAGTGATGTGGTTTTAATCATTCTGGTTATAAGATTGATGGAAAGAGGTATCATTCTTCTAATTGTCTGTGGCAGAATAACCTGAGTATAAAGCACATAATCATTCATGCCAAGCGCCCTTGCGCTTTCATACTGAACTACCGGCACGCTCTGAAGCGCTCCTCTTACCAGGTCTCCCATTTCTGCAATTCCCCAGAAGCTGAATACTATTATCGCTGAAAGTTCTGCAGATATATTTATTCCAAAAACTCTTGTTGTTCCAAAATATACGATGAAAAGCAATACCATCTGCGGCATTATTCTGACGATTTCAAGATATACATGACAGATGGCCTCGGCTACCCGGTTTTTACTTGCCATGATAACACCCATCACAACGCCAAACACTATACTGATGGCAACGGAGATAAGACTGATTCTTACTGCTACCCACAGGCCGCCAAGGAGTCTTACCATATTGGTTCCTTTTAATAAAACATCAATCCCCAAACTCTGCATATCTCATCCTCCTTTCCACAACTCTTCCAATTAAAGAAACAGGAAGGAGCATAATAAGATAGAAAATAACCAGCAGCGTGAGGCACTCGATGGTTTTGGCATACATGCCTATAAGGTCTTTTGCCGTAAACATTAAGTCCATAAGGCTGATGGTGGAGAATACCGATGTTTCCTTAAGTAAGAAAATCAGATTCGCCATAAGTCCCGGGATACTTGAGCGTACCGCCTGAGGGAGTATGACATGAATAATAGTCTGCCATCTTGTCATGCCAAGACTTAATGCGCTGTCTGTCTGAATTGCTGCTATATTATCAAGACCGCTTCTGAAACTCTCAGTCATATAGGCTCCGCCTAAGAGAGCAAGGCCTAATACGCCGCAGAATTCCGGACTTAATCTGATGCCTATTTTGGGCAGGGCAAAATATATGAAGAATAACTGTATTAAAAGTGGAGTATTACGAAATACTTCAATATATATAGTTACAATATGTCTTAATACAGGTATTCGAAGATGTATGATTATAACACATAGAAGTCCTATCAGTATCGCAAGCACTATGCCTTCCCAGCCAATTCTCATGGTGAGCCAGAGCGCATCCACAAAAAGCGGAAGATAGGACTGCATAACTCCAAAATCCATTTATCTATTCCTTTACATTAATCTAATTATCAGGTCCTTCTGTGATCTGACTTCTTGGCTACAAGCATACCCAGACCCTGAAGAATCTGTACAATTGCAACGATAAAAATCACCGTTATCAGAGTAATGCCTGTTTCAAATCTGTAATAGCCGTAACGGATTGCTATATCACCCAGTCCGCCACCGCCTACAACTCCGGCCATGGCCGAATAACCCAAAACTGTACCAAGTACAATTGTGGTTCCAACCACCAGTGAGGTTTTGGCTTCGCCAAGAAGTACATTAATGATAATTCTGAATTTGCTTGCTCCCATACTTGTAGCAGCTTCTATTACTCCCTTATTAACCTCCTTTAAGGAAGACTCAACCATTCTGGCGATAAGTGGAGCTGCTGCAACGGTAAGTGGAACTATGGTTGCTGTGGAGCCGTAGCTTTTGCCAACCAGAGCCTTGGTTACCGGAACAAGAAGGATAAGCAGAATCAGGAAAGGAATACTTCTTGTTATATTAATGATTACATCAAGTATTGTATAAATAATTCGATTTGGAGATATACCCTCCTTATCTGTTAATGTAAGGACAATTCCCATTGGAAGTCCTATTATATATCCGAAGAATGTGGATAAAAGTGTCATATATAAAGTATCTCTGATACCTTCTAAAAGAAGTACACCATATTCCTCATAAAAAGCCTGGAGAGCGATTAATAAATCATGCATTTATTTCTTCCTCCTCTCCTGCTTTTTCTGCATTTTCTTCAATTTCTTCACTTTGTTCTTCTGTATTTTTAATTAACAGAAGTCTCTTTGTTGCAGCGCTTGTCGGATTGTTAAATACTTCATCCACACTGCCTGTTTCTTTAAGTACTCCTTTATCAAGTACCGCTACCTTTGAACATATCTGGCTGATTACTTTCATTTCATGAGTGATAATTACAACAGTAATATCTGATGTATCATGTATATCTTTCAAAAGCGCCAGTATTGTCTGTGTTGTCTGCGGATCAAGAGCGCTGGTCGCCTCATCGCAGAGAATTATATCAGGGTCGCTTGCAAGTACTCTTGCAATGGCAACTCTCTGTTTCTGACCACCTGATAACTGGGAAGGATAAGCTTTGGCCTTATCTTCAAGACCAACTCTCCTTAAGAGTTCCAGGGCTTTTTCCTTTCTTTCAGATGCCGGAACATGCTGAATCTCCATAGGAAAACAAACATTGGCAAGAACTGATCTTTGCTCTAAAAGATTAAAGTTCTGGAATATCATTCCTATTTTCTGTCTTTTAAATCTTAAGTCCTTACCCTTAAGACTTTGAATATCCACACCGTCAATCAGTATCTCACCTGATGTAGGTTTCTCTAAAAGATTAAGACATCTGACGAAGGTGCTTTTGCCGGCTCCCGATAAGCCGATAACGCCAAAAATATCACGCTTTTCAATTGAAAGATTAAGGTCTTTAATCGCTTCCACGCTGCCATTTTTGGCTATGAAATTTTTGTTTAGATTCTTCACCTCGATGTAAGACATAATCACACTTTACCTTTCACCTTTATTACACCATCGAGTAGGGGTCCCTACTCGATGTCCGTTAGGTGCAAATGCAGACTTGCAAGCAAGTCTGCACTTGCACCCTCTTCGCACAAAAAGGGCAGCCATAATGCTGCCCTTACATATGGGATTGTTACTTTTTTATTCAAAAGGCACTACTGCACCATCATAAGTATTATTGATATACTCTTTAATTGCATCTGACTTAAGAACATCTGCTAAAGCCTGAATGCCTTCGTTCTCCTCATTGCCTTCCTTAACAACAAGTACATTTACGTATGTCTTAGCTGCTTCTGAATCGCTCTTCTCGTATGCAACTGCATCCTTACCAACTGAGAAGCCTGCCTCTAATGCATAGTTACCGTTTAATACTACGAATGCTACCTCATCCTTAACTCTTGAAACCTGGGCTGCTTCTAATTCTTTGATTTCAATGTTGTTAGGATTTTCAACGATATCCTTAACTGTTGCTGTAAGACCTGCACCTTCCTTAAGAGTAATTACACCGTTATCCTGAAGAAGGAGAAGTGCTCTTGCTTCATTTGTTGTATCATTTGGTACTGCAATTACATCACCGTCTGAAAGTTCATCAAGTGCTGTTTTCTGTCCCGGATAAATTCCGAATGGCTCATAGTGGATACCTGCTACTGATACTAAAGCTGTACCATTTTCTTCATTGAAGTTATCAAGGTATGGAACATGCTGGAAGTAGTTAGCATCGATCTCACCGCTGTCTACTACTAAGTTTGGCTGTACATAGTCTTCAAATTCGATTACATCAAGTGTCCAGCCTTCTTTTTCAAGAACCTTTGATGCCTCAGCAAGAATCTCAGCATGAGGTGTTGGTGAAGCTGCTACTGTGATTGTTCCCTTAGGTTCTGCTGGAACAGCTGCATCTTCTTCTGCTGCCTGTCCGCCTACTACACCACCTTCAACTACAAGTGTATCTTCATAATCCTTACCATATGTATCAAGTAATGTTGCTTCATAATCTGCATGGAAGAAATTCTCATTTCCTAATGCTACGATTTCGTCATTGATCCAGTTAAGTAATGTTTCGTTACCCTTTGATACAGCAGGAGCGATTGTATCAGCGCTTCCTAATGATGGAATTCCTACTGTGTAACCTTCGTTTTCTAATGAGAAAGCGATTACTTCTGTATTATCATTTGCCCATGCAACACCATTTCTGTTTTCAAAAGCTGTCTTTGCTTCTGCATATGTGTCATATTTCTGTAAAGCTATATTTGGATACTCTTTAGCAAGATATGTCTCAGCTGTTGTACCTGAAATAACGATCACCTGCTCGCCATCCTTAACATCATCAAGGCTTGTTAAAACTGCATCATCAGGTGATACAACGCCAAGTGCTACGTTCATATATGGAAGTGCAAAATCAACTTCCTGTGCTCTTTCTTCTGTTACAGTAAAGTTTGCTAAGATGATATCAACCTTTCCTGTCTGAAGATATTCAATTCTGCTTGCAGCTTCAGTTGATACGTAATTTATATCTACACCCAGGTCCTGACCAAGTCTTTCAGCAAGATATACATCATATCCCTGATACTTACCATTCTCATCTACATAACCGAATGGGCTCTTGTCTGAGAATACTCCGATATTAATTGAACCTGCTTCCTTGATCTCATCAAGTGTTCTGTATATTGCATCTCCCTCAGCAGCTGCTCCACCGTTTTCAACATTAGCACCGTTGCAGCCTGTAAGCGCCGCCGCTATTGTTAATGTTCCAAGAGCTACTGCTGCGGCTCTTTTTAAATACTTTTTGAATAACATTTTTATTTTCCTCCGTTTGTTTTATAACTTTTAAGTTTTTATTTTAAGTGAAAAAGTTTTGATTTTTGTGTTTTTTATATACCCTTATAGGTTAAAGTTTCAATTACATACACATTCGGTTGTATGCCAACATTACCTCGCGGCAACAACATCGTTTTAAATTGTCTCTCATATTGGTTGCCTCCTTTCTGTTTCCCCTGCAATGACCTTATAATAAAACGTCGTTCTTCTTTTGTCTAATACAGGAAAACAATATTTAGTTATAAGTTTTGCTTATGGCGCCTTTTATATAGTCCATTGCATTTTGTGCCTGAAATATAGTAAAATCAATATATGTACTGTTTAGGGGAATAAACGGAGGATTATTCTATGAAAATCAACATATACTATGGAGGCAGAAAATTAATTGGTGATCCAACTTTGTATGCCTTAAAAGTAATAGAAAATGTTTTATCTGAATTAAATGTAGAATATGAAAGAATTGAATTATCAGAAAAGAAGAATGTAATCTCCACTCTTCCTAATACACTTAAGGATGCAGACGGAATTATCTTAGCGTCCACAGTTGAGTGGTTCTCAGTTGGCGGTTATATGCTTCAGTTCCTGGATGCCTGCTGGCTCTATGCTGATAAGGATGTAATATCAAAGATATACATGATGCCTGTTGTTTTAAGTACAACCTACGGAGAAAAGGAAGGACTCAACTTCTTATCTTCTGCATGGGAAGTACTTGGCGGTAATGTGACACAGGGCGTAAGCGGGTATTTTGCAGAGCTTTCTTCTTTTGAAAATAATGATAATTATAAGCGTCTTATCGAGAAGTCAACAGAAGGCTTATACAGAACCATCAATCAGAAGACTGCCTCACTTCCGTCAAGTAATAAGGTCATCATTAATAAGGCGACCAAGATTCAGAACGTGGATTTAACACCTCAGGAGACCGAGCAGTTATCCAAGTATGCTTCTGATGATGAATATGTTAAGAGGCAGAAAGAAGACATCATGGAACTCTCCCAGTTATTCAAGCACAGACTTGATGGGGAGCCGGTGGTTGAAGAGACTAAGTACATCAGTGATTTTAAGCGCATCTTTAAGCCGGTACCGGGAGTTAACGGAGTATACAAGTTCAAGATTACTGAGTATGCCAAGCCGCTTATCGTTACAGTAAATGGAACTAAGATTGACTGTGCATACAAGGAATCGGAATATGCTGATGCGGAGATTCAGCTTAAGGAAGAAATCCTTAAGGAAGTTATCGCAAGCAAGACTTCATTCCAGAGAAGTTTTATGAACGGAAAGATTAAGATAAAGGGTGACTTTAGTCAGATTAATAACCTGGATAAAATGTTCCCTTTCTATGATTATAATGAAATGTAACAAGGAGGCCGGTCATGGTTAAAGACGATTGTATTTTTTGTAAATTAGCTAATGGAGTTATTCCTACCAATACCATCTATGAGGATGATTCTTTCAGGGTAATACTTGATTTGGGTCCTGCAACAAAGGGACATGCACTTATCCTTCCTAAGAATCATTACGCCAACATCTATGAGATTCCTGAAGATGTTGCAGGCGATGTTATGAAGCTTGCAAAGAAAATGGCAACTCATATGACAGAGAAATTAAACTGCGATGGATTTAATCTGGTACAGAATAATGGTGAAGCTGCAGGTCAGACTGTATTCCACTTCCATTATCATTTAATTCCAAGATATAAGGACGACAACCAGCATATTCTCTGGGAGCCAACCTCTCCAAGTGCTGAAGAATTAGAGGAACTTAAAGATCTTCTTAAGATGTAATTACCTATGACACAAAAGACGAATAAAAGAGACCTTTTGGCCGATGTAAGAAACGGAGTCAACTTAAAGCTTGATGAGAAAATCAAACTTGTGTTGGCTCTTAGTTTTCCTGCCATAATGGCCCAGATCTCTACAATTATAATGGAATATATAGATGCTTCCATGGTGGGAAGTTTAGGTGCCAATGCATCAGCCGCCATCGGTGTGGTATCCAGTACAACCTGGCTGGTTGGGAGCTTATGTACCTCCATGGGCATTGGTTTTACCGTAGGCATTGCCCACAGAGTCGGAGCTAATGAAGATGAGGACGCAAGAAGATATGTTAAAACAGGACTTCTTACCGTCCTTAGTTTTTCATTCCTTCTTATGACGCTGGCTGTTTTAGTACACAAAGCGCTTCCCGGATGGATGGGAGCAGATGAAAGCATAATTAAAGATGCATCCCTTTACTTTCTTTATTTCGGGCTGACTCTTCCTCTTATGCAGATTAATTACACGGGAGCCGGCATGCTGGAGTGCAGCGGCAATATGAAAGTGCCAAGTATTCTCAATGTAGCCATGTGCTTTCTTGATGTATTATTCAATGCATTTTTCATATATCCTACAAGGGAGATTGCCTTAACCTGGCCTGTGTCAGTTAATTTCACCATGCCGGGAGCCGGACTTGGAGTTGCAGGTGCAGCCATAGGAACCATGTGTGCTGAAGCCTGCGGAGCTGTGGCAACTTTGATATTCTTACTTGTTGTTTCTGATAAACTTCATTTAAGAAAACATGAACATAAACTATTAAATAAAGAAGAATGGTTTGGTGCTCTTAAGATATCTCTTCCTGTTATGCTTAGTTCTGCTGTAATGGGCTCAGCTTATGTGGTATCTACCAAGATAGTTTCACCTCTTGGCAAAATAGCTATTTCAGCTAATTCATTCGCCATAACTGCAGAGAGCCTTTGCTATATGCCGGGATATGGAATATCTCATGCGGCAACCACCCTGGTTGGTCAGGCCAAGGGAGCAAAGCGAAGGGAACTTGAATTCTCATTTGCCCACCTTGCCATTGCAATCGGTATGATATTAATGGCAGGCACATCTGTTTTAATGTTTATTTTTGCACCGGAAATGATTGGAATCATGTCTCCTGTTCAGGAGATAAGAGAACTTGGAACAAAGATACTTCGTATTGAAGCCTTTGCTGAGATTATGTTTGGAGCCTCGATAGTAACTGAAGGTGTATTCAGAGGTATGGGCAGAACCAAGATATCCACTGCCCTTAATCTTATAAGCATGTGGCTTGTAAGGCTTCCACTCTCTGCCTTTGCTGCAAGCCGCTACGGACTTACGGGAGTCTGGTATGTAATGTGCCTAGAGCTTTGCTTTAGAGGTTTAATATTCTTAATATCTTTATACTGGATACAGAAAAAGGGAAGATGATGAGGCGCCCCTCACAGCAATCTTCCCTTTATTATATATGCAATTTTATTTTTCTAAATTACACCAGGCATTCGCCTGTTTTATTTTTATCTTACTTATCCTTAAGCTGTTCTTCAATAAGATTAACTATCATATCAATGGCATTGGTTTCATTGGCTGCTGCCATCTTACTAATGAAATCCTGTCTGTGATCATAAAGATACTTAACATTCATAATCATTGTATCAGGATCTATATCATCCTCATCAAGTACCATTGAGAATCCCTGTTTTCTAAAGGACTCTGCATTAAGAATCTGGTCACCCCTGCTTGCCTTTGATGGAAGTGGAATAATAAGATTTGGTTTATTAAGTGCCTTAAGTTCGCAGATGGCATTGGCGCCGCCTCTTGTTATTACAACATCAGCAAGTGCCAGAACATCCTTAAGTTCTCCCTTAAGATATTCAAACTGCTTATATCCTTCACTCTCCTTAACAAGCAACAGATTATCAACCTTGCCTGCGCCGCAAAGATGAACAATATTAAATTCAGGAAGAAGTTTAGGAAGTGCATCCCTTACTGCTTCATTAACTGCTACTGAACCCTGGCTTCCACCCATAACCATAATTACAGGCTTATCGTTGGTAAAGCCACATAATTCCTTAGCCTTCTCCTTATTGCCTGTAAGTAATTCCTGTCTTATAGGAGAACCTGTTACAACAGCCTTTCCTTCTGGAAGTTTGCTTGCAGTCTCAGGGAAGTTACAGCATACCTTGGTTGCTGCAGGAATACAAAGTTTATTGGCAAGACCCGGTGTCATATCTGATTCATGTATAATACAAGGAATCTTTAATGCCTTAGCCGCTCTTACAACCGGCACTGATACGAATCCACCTTTTGAGAATACGATATCAGGATTAATCTGTTTTAATAATTTCTTGGCTTCCTCATAACCCTTAACTACCTTAAAAGGATCTGTGAGGTTCTTAGGATCTACATATCTTCTAAGTTTACCTGTTGCTACTCCGTAATATGGAATCTCCATATCGGTAATAAGTTTCTTCTCGATTCCTTCATAAGAACCGATATAAAAAATATCAAACTCACGCTCTCTAAGTGTAGGAATGATGGCAATGTTCGGAGTTACATGCCCAGCAGTTCCTCCACCTGTCAAAACTATTTTCTTCATCTCTATCTACAGCCCAAGGCTTACTCCTTATTAATAATAAATATATTATAACAGATTTAATACAAAATCTAAACTGCTAATATACTCTTATTACTTGGCTTTTTAAAATCAGGATAGGTATCATAGAATCCTGTTTCATTTATCATATACAACAGCACATCAGATGAATTTGCTTCCGGATGACTATTGATAAAATTCTCTATCAACTGTTTTTTATCTGCATTACCAGGCATCTTTATATATGATACTACTGCCTGTTCAAAGCCTTCGTAGTAGCGATCAACTTTTCTCAGCAATAATACAAATTCTTCCATAATAATTCTCCTTGTGTCTCATCAGTGCAAATTTTGAGCACGCCCCAACAGGTTATAATTATCAAAGCCAAAATTCTCGACATAATATATATAATATATGTTATCCAGCCCAACAGACGGATGTGCAATCACTCTCAATCCTTTATATTTGATATAATTAGTATTGATTTCATGTCTGATTTTTTCCATTTCAAGCCAAGGTATATCCCTGTCCAATTATATTACTCCTATCATTATATTAAACATATATTGTCCTTGCAATCACAAACAGCATAAAGCTTTATTATTCATACACATACTGAACTCCTGCAAAGGAGATTTCATCGCCGGGAGATACGCTGACCATTTCGTTGGCATCAAGCCTGAGACCATTTTTGAAGGTTCCGTTTTGAGAATTTAAATCCTGCATAAATACTGTATTGCCATCTTCTGAGAGAATAAATCTTGCATGGATACGACTTATGGTTTTATGATCAATAATCTCGTCAACCATATCCGGTATTTTCCCGATTACAAACGGGAACCTGGTAAGTTCTATATCCTTATATTTCTTCGTCCTGGCTTTAAGGATTTTTTCTGCATTGGAAGCACTGTATACTAATTCGGTTTTACCATAGAATTCCTCTTCATCCGTTTTCCTGTCATTTATCACCTCTTTCTTTCCGGTTTCTTTTGCAAGTTCATCCATATAATCATATTCTTCATATGATGAAGGACTTGGTATATTATATAAATCCTTATTAAGTTCATCTTCCTTATGAAGAATTGCATCAAATTTCTTTTTGATGCTTTCCGTCATTTTCTCTAAGTCCAGACCTTTGCCATTCTTTTTGGGAACATCTACATCCTCTTTTATCCTCGAAGAAACAGTCTCATAACTTTTCCGCCTTTCCTCTTTCTCCGACTTTTCCTTCATCTCAAGTTGACTGTACATCGTCTCTAAAAAATCAATCACTTCAGAAAAAACAAAATTATCGCTCTTTGCCTTCTTATATATGTAAAAAGCCCCCTCAACCGCCTCTGAATCCCTGTGATTAACATGCTCAAGCATATATTCCGCAATAGGCAGAAAACTCCCTGTATCTCCAATTGGGTAAAATACCCACTCCACTTTTCCGCTTTCCAAATCCATATAGCAAAAGTCCGGATCATACAGGCAGTTGGCGCTGTCCAAAAGATACTTACAAAGCTGGGTATTAAGCATATCAAGGGAGCGAAATACATTTCTTATATCTTCAAAATTCATGTTTTTCTTCATAAAAACCCGGGATAGCGGCTGCCTGGAACTGATGTTGTAATAAATCTTTTCCTCCCCATTTATCTCCCTGATTTCTCCTTTTAAGAGCCCCGGGATTCTGTTTTCAATAAACATTCTAAGCTGATAATCCCTGCACCCATCCGCGGGAAGAATCATATAATTCTTATTCATATCCCTTATATATTCTTCATTCATCCTTAGTCTCCTCCTGAGAATACTTCTCAATTAATTCCTTATAGACGTTATATTTATTTACATCTCTTAGAACTGAAGCCGGATTAATCTGCATAACCTTAAAGTCATGATGAATGTCAAAAGCATCTCTTAGTTCATTACCTATAAAAGGCACCGCATATGGCAGATTCATATTCATGTCTACACAGCTTTCCACATAAATGGGATTAGCCTTTACTTCAACTTTCACAGAGTCTTCTCCCACTAATTTATTATCTAAAAGAAGTATTGCCTCATCCTCTGCCGCCTTCACAATGTCCCCGTTAGAATCATTAATTATATAAAGACCTGCCATTGCACTATTAATGCATGCGCAGGATACAACTGTATCATTATACATATATAAAGCGAGTATCATTATTAGAATAATTGCTGACAGAATAACCGGCATAACCATCGTGCATTCTATAGTAAGGCTCCCTCTTAAGTCATCCATCTTATCACCCCCATACTTATAAATGAAAGCAGAACAAATGGAACAAAAGGCAGCTCTGTTTTTTTATCAGCCTTTCGGATAATAAGTAGGGCAAGCCCTACCAGGGCTGAATAAATCAAAGCACCCAGAAGTAATGCCATATTATTTCTAAAGCCAAGCAGTATCCCGGTCACTATCATGACAAAACCATCGCCGTATCCTATCTGCTGCCTTGAGAAAAATGAAACCAGCAGCACCGAAAGTCCCACTACCATTCCAAGAAAAACTGATATAAAATCAGTTTTTACAAAAGGCATATATGTAATCATTCCCATAATTCCAATTATTGATACAAAGGTAATGGAAATTTGATGAGTCTTAATATCCCTGATACTCTCTGTAATAATAAGAATCAGAAACATAATAATCCTGACTGTTTCAAACTTGTCCATTTTATTCTCCTTCCCGAATCATTCCCTGAATGTAGGATGCGCATCTCTGGCACATAGGCTTACCTCCAACTTCACTTAGGTGGATCTCATATATGGTTCTTTTAAGACCACTACAACTTATAAGCGAATGATATCTGTCACCTTCTTCAGTTATATATACACAAGGTCCATTGGATGAATCATAGCAAACCTCGCAAGGGTAATACTTTCCACCATTTTCATTTCTTAAACCAGGAACCTCTTCAATTGTTGTTGATGATATTGATAAACTAAGGTGAGTACACGTAGGGCTTGTATGATAAACCGTTCCGTTTTCCGCCACATAAACTATTGGATCTGATTCATTCTCATCCTTATCTCTTACATATCCTATCCAGCTGTGAACCATACAGTGATTAACCAGCCTTACATCAGTTCCATAGCTTAAAGCAAAATACGGCCTTAAAGTATATGTCATTATCAGATTTATATTGCCCTTTTCATCATATACATCACTTCTTATTAAGCTGATTCCAAGAGCATCCCAGACTATCATGGAATCCTTCCCTGCATCTGCTCCCATAATGGACATTACCCTTGCTCTAACATAGGTTTCTGTCATGGCAAGTCCCATCTCATCTCCCTTATTTTCAAGCACATATCCCATTACAGACAGTTCCCTTCCCGCCTGAGAAAGTGCTCCTTCCATACGTGCATAAATGCTCATCATATGAATAAGGGAAATAAGAGTTATGGATGCAAACATAAAAACCGGAAGTACCAGAGCGGTTTCAACTGTTACGGACGCTTTAAGTTTTTTCATAATTATTCTCCTAAATTAAGTACTTATATATAAGCTGCTCTAAAGAGTCATGTTACAAAGAAAACCAAAGACAATAAAACAAAATGTCTCTAGTAAGCAGAAAAATAGATTTTGTACTTTGTGATTATTTCATTCATTTTGTCGGTATAGGAGTAAAGAGCAGCTTATATACAAATACTTAATTAAAAGTAAGAATACTTACGTTTTGCGCTGTAAATAACATCATCCATTGTAATAACAGAGGCTTCCACGGCTATCCTTGATACCAGGGCATTCATGGTAAAATACTCGTTGCCATCAGTTTGCCTCATATTAAGTTCAATCAAATCCATGGTACGAAATATCCTTAAGGGCCTTGGCGTCATATATAAAAGCAGTCTTAAATATTCCTCATAACCAATTTCCATGCCCATCAGATCTTTTAAAGTCCCTTCATCCAGGGCAGTCCCATCCATTGCGTTCTCAGATTCAATCCCAACCGTTCCTTCCGCTTTGGAAATAATTAAATTAATTATTCCCTTTAATGATGTGGTGAAATCATCACCGTCTTTTATTATTGGAACCTTTTCAGAGTTAAGCACAATTTTCCTTGTATCCACAATGCCTTCGAGACCTCCCCATGCAAGCACAAGAACCGTTTGCCACGCTTCAGGAGGCGCCTTTGTTACAGCACTTAATACTTCTGATGCACCTTTAATTAAATCCATTTTTTCCTTATCCATATAAACGGAAATGCTGTTACACCCGGCCCGTATTAAGAAGATATAATTGGTAACTGCACACATATTATTGCCATCATTACCGCTTCCGTGAATTATATATTCTGCCTCATACAAGAGCGGCGAGTCTGCATCCACACTGGTATAATTATTAAATTTATTCATCACATATTCGTTAAAATACACATCATCAAGAAGGCCGGTTTCATTTCCATCCCACCCCATGTTTCCGGACTCTTTAAAAATATTGTGAGATGATAAATTAAGCAGCTGAACCCGGTTAAAACTCAATTTATAATAGTCAGCCCCAAGCACAACCATACCCATGGGAGAGACTGCCGCATCTTCCATATTCGGAACAAGTTCAGGGAAAAAGTTCGTTACGTCAAAATCATCGCCCAGCACCTCCCCTTCTCTTACACTGTCATTAACATTGCTTACAGCTTCCTCATATCTCTCTCCATAATCAGAATGCATATAATCATAAACAGATGAAGCCGAAATAAGATTATTCATGTTATTCACAACATCCGTTTCTGTTACATCCTTGGCATAAGAACAGACCTGATCAAAAAATACATCACCCCATCTGTCAGTGGCATATTCAATATCAGTTACAACCACATTACCTTCTGTTATCCCAAGTAAGTCCTTAACAAAAATAAACTTCTCATCTTCCGGAACAAAAAGATTGCCCTTAAAATAATTATTTATTCTTCCCTCCAGATTGGAAACAGACGGAGAGTTGGACTCGTAGGAAATATCTATGTAAAGAAGGTTATACTTATCCCACAACCCTCTGTTATATTCAGCAAATACACTATTTAAACTGTTCTCTAAGGCACATTCAGCCTTAACCTTTACTGCTGCCATAGATGCGCCGTGAATCAGTGTAACTATCAGCGAAAGCAGCACAGCCCAGGTAACAGATAAATATACAGTTATTACTCCTTTATAATCCTTCATACACATCCTCAATATGGAGGCGGCCAAATGACCTGACCGCCCACCACTGCAAATCAAATTAAGTATTCAGTAATGAATATTAATCTATCTGTTAAAATTCAATTCAACAATTTCTAATGATCCATAATCTTTTAAATAATCCCTTAAAACTTATTCACGGAGTTAGTAATCTTCTTGAATATTGTCTCAACAATATTGGTCATCTCCTCTCTGAAAATAAATACAAGAGCTATCAAACATACCAAAATCAAAATTATTTCTACTGTACTAAGACCATCTTCTTCTCGAATAAATCTACTTACTAAATCCATTACTTGCCTCCTTTCTCAAATGTTTGTAAGAAGAGAAAATGCCGGGACCATAATAATAATCAAAACAATACACAGCATCAGCATCGTAGGCACAAGCAGTTTCGTGGCGGCGGATTCGCCTCTTAACATGGCATTGGCCCTCTCTTCTTTTAGAGCACTTATGGTTTCCTCCTTAAGTGCATTTATTAAATCAGCAGATCCTTTTTTGATATTCTGGGTAATCAGACCGGCCCATCTTCTATATGCGCGCAAATTACATCTAACAGCCAGGTTTTCATACGCCTTAATCTCTCCGGTTCCGCTGTTTAATTCATTCCTGCAAATTAACAGTTCCTCTTTTAAATATTTATTTCTTCCACTCTTCTCAAGATTCTTAATTATTCTCTCTATTGCGGCTCTTGCTGTTAAGGAGCAGCTTAGAAACATATAAAACTGCATGGCAAAATCAGGATATACTTTTTCCAGTTCTTCTTTCCTTTCTTTCTCTTTAACTGAAGCATCCAGTTTTTCCTTACTTAACAGATAAAAACCTATTATGAAACTTAAGAATAAAACACCCTTGGATTTATCATTATGGAGCATAGCTGCCATAACGCTTCCCACTATTAAAATTAAAATGGCAATTATTTTCTTCATCTTACTTCCCCAACGAACTGATTATTTTTTCACTCCACAAAATGGAAATAATATATAACAACAGACACCCTGTCATAACTGCATATCCAAAAAGATTATGATATAAACTATCCAGGTATCCCGGGGACGTAATCTGGATATAAAGAATTATTCCCATGGGAACAATACACATAATTCTGTGCTGAAGCCTCTCCCCTGCTATCATCACATCTATATCTCTTTTAATGTCTATCTTCTCCTCTATACAGTTGTTACACTCACTGATAATTTCCCTCAGGTTTCCACCACTTCTCTTTGCCAGGGCCAAAATCGCCGCGAAGTCCATTATCTCTTCAACCCCTGATCTTTCTCCTAAGTCATAAAACAATTCTTCAAGAGTAAGATTATTATTAAGACCAGTAATAATACCCCTTATCTCTTTTGTCATATATCCATCCTTTGTATATAAAGAAACCATATCTTCATACGAGCCTAAAACCGCATTCTCTATACTGTTTCCCGAATATATTCCCACCTGTACTGCGCTTAAAAAATCCTGAAATTCGAGCATAAGTTCCCACTGCCGCTTAAAGACATAACCGGCTCTTCTAAACTTTATGAATAATGGGAAAAACAGTAATAGAATTATGAAAATTAGTAATGACCTATAAAAGAAATATGCGATAAGTCCTGAAAAAGCTATCCACATCAGCGCATTAATCAGAATATCTTTGGAAGAATATTTATACTTTTTGTAATCCAGTATCAAACACCCCTCTTCTTTGAAGTTTTTCTTTATGAATCAGATTTCCTTTTCTTTTAATTTCATATCTGCCATTTTCTGATTCAAGATTAAAAAGCTCATTCATTATAATTTCTCCTTTTTCCAAACCCACGATTTCAGAAATCTGTGTGATCCTTCTGCTTCTGTCCGGAAGTCTTTCCAGGTGAACTACTATATCCACTGCCGATGCAATCTGCCTTCTAATTGCATCAATCGGCAAATCTACAGCCATTAATACCATGGCCTCCAGTCTTAAGAGCATATCTTTGGCGCTGTTTGCATGGGCAGTTGTCAGACTTCCGTCATGACCTGTATTCATAGCCTGCAGCATGTCGAAAGCTTCGGCTCCCCTGCACTCACCCACAATAATTCTGTCCGGTCTCATTCGAAGGGCAGTTTTAATTAAGTCTCTAATGGTAATGTCCCTGGATTCATCATATAACTGTCTTCTGGTTTCCAATGTTACAAGATTATCCACACCGATAATTCTCAGTTCTGCATTATCTTCTATGGTAATTATTCTTTCATCTCTTGGAATATAATTGGACAATGCATTAAGCAGTGTGGTTTTCCCCGAAGATGTTCCGCCTGATATTACCATGTTGTATCCTGCCACAATTAATCTGTTCAGAAAGTCCGCCACATCCTTTGATACTATTTCCATATCCACCATATCTTCCATGGTAAGAACATGCTTCCCGAATCTTCTTATTGTAACAATGGGACCATTTAGTGCAATTGGATATAAAACAATATTTACTCTCGAACCGTCAGCTAATCTGGCATCCGCAATAGGATAGGTTTCATTAACTGATTTGTTGCATCCTGCCACAATTCTTTGAACCACATCCTCCAGTTTTTCTTTCGATTCAAAAGTCTTATCGCTTCTATGTATGACTCCCTTTTTTTCATAATAAATATTGTCATATCCATTAATCATGACTTCTGAAATATCCGGATCATCAATGAATTCCTGAAGTAAGTCCAGTTTAAGAATGGAATTATAAACCCTTAATGACAACTCTTCCTTATCCGCTAAAGAAAGATATGACTCTTTAGTTATATTTTCCATTCCACTTATAATTAATTCTCTTAATTTTTTCTCATCTACCTCACTGGTCAAATCCAGATTATTTCTTACATAGGACGATAATTTGTTATAATCATCTTTTCTCATTACTATGACAAATCCTCTTTTGCAATTTTCTTTGCTATCTCGCCGATATCCGTATATATTATTTCTTCCGGTGCCACATCTCTTAATTTAGTTCCGGGCACATTAACATTACCTGACTTCTTTAATACATCCTCATATCCAGCCTCACTAAGAATATCCTCATACTGCTTTAATTTGGATCTTGCCACTCCATCATCCCTGATAAGGGTATATACTTTTGTGCAGCGCCTCATAATATCCCACAAACCTGACACATTATCAGATAAATCCATAATTAGAGCATCATATATGTTCCAGGATGATATTATGTCCAGAATCTCCAGCCACTCCTCAGGCTTTACCTGGGTTATATCCATATAAAGCCTTGCAGGATATATATAATCAACATTGTTAAAGGTATCTTTGATTTCATTAAATTTCTGAAGAAGATTCTCTTTTAGATTTCTGTAGTAATAAATAAAGTCGCATAAATCCCCTCTTCTTTTCTCACCAACATAGTAATTGAAACCTGAATATGTTTCGAAGTTTAAATATAAAACCTTCTTCTCCATGGCAAGATACTGAGCCATTGATAATGCAAAAGTAGTTTTATATACTCTGCCAATAGGTGAATAAATTCCAGCCATTTTAATTTCATATTCATCTTTTCTAATAACCGACTCCTCTATATTAAGGAGTTCCCTGGCTCTTTTAATAAAATATTCCGCCGACTTGTATCTGTATATATTTCCATCACTTTCACTCTCCAAATCCTCACAGATATAGATGATTCTTAAATCTTCAAGTTCCTCTAAAGCTTCTCTTGCCTGTTCCTCGGCAATCACGATCTTAATATCATTTTCGCCAATGTAACTTTTCATTTTCTTCATGTTACTGAAGACTGATACTCTTACCTTTGAAACCTTGTTGCTTTGAATGAAATTTAATAATCTGTACAGATACATCTCATCCCTGTCATATATTAAAACCTGGTCATATTCCATATATTCTCCTTCTATATGACTTTACAAAAGTAACTGATAATAACTCCAAGAGTAATCCAGATACTTAAGTGTATGTTATAATTCTTACTGTTTTCCTTATCTTCTTCTTTTATATATCCATCTACGTCTCCGCCCATCGCCAGAGAAAAAATATAATCTGACAGATACCTTATCCTCTCCTTAATTCCCTTATCCATAAGCAATCTTATAACTGAATAAATCACCGCCGCCCCAAGTCCTGTAAGCAGGCTAAGAAGCAGATCTTTAAAATCAAGGAATAAGGAAATCATTATCATAAGCTTAATATCTCCGGCTCCCATAGCTTTTATTACAAACATTGGAATTGTAATTATGAGAATAATCAGACATACGGCCATATGCTTAATCAGATTATCCGGGGGATAAATAAGCATATAAATAAAACCAATTCCAATTCCCGTTAATGTTATATAATTTGGTATTTTGGATTTGCGTAGATCGGTAATACTTGCCAGGAGAAGAATTCCTATAAGCAATAAAATATTATTACCTCCCTATAAAACTTTTGAACCTTTTTAGAATTGAATCTTTGAATTTCTGATTACGCCTTAAGCGTACATGTAATATAACACCCAAATTTTTATTTGTAAATAGACAAAAGACAAGTTTTTCATTTTTGGTAGTATTGTATAATAAATTTCAATTTTTTCACTACCCCGAACCCGAAAAGCCCTTATAAATCAAGGCTTTGAGCCATTGGTAAAAATTACCATAAATTTTCAACACCCCATCCAAGTAAGATTAATTCGCATATAAAAATGACACAACCCTTTCGGATTGTGCCATAATTTTTAGGCGGTTATTTTACGTGTTTTATATGTAGAAACCTCTGGATGCGCTGTGGTCATTCACATGAGTTTCCACATCAGTTTTTCCATATGTCATGCCAGTTACAACTGTCTGGGTGTTGCCCATAACAGGACCTGCAGGATTCTTCTTCGCAACTTCCATATAGGAATCCCTAAGTGGAAGAATTACATTCTTAATGTTCTGAAGTTCCATATCTGAAAGTCTTAACTCTGCCTTAACAAGTTCGCGAAGACAGAATCTGTAAAGACTCATAAGGTTGCCGCTTATCTCATATTCAAGATTAAGCGAATTCATAAGTTCTGTAATGCAGGCGCGAATCTTGGCTGCATAGGTCTTAACCTCGTTATGGTCCTTTGCCCCGATACTCTTTTGCATGTCATCGATGTAGGCAAGGGTGATATCATACAGAACTACCACCATCTCTGTCGGGTTGGCAGTTGTTATTCTTATTGTAAAAGCCTGTCTCTGATCGTCAGTCATATAGCCTCCACATTAATTACTGAAGTAATGTAAGAATCTGCTGTGGTCTTTCATTAGCCTGTGCAAGCATTGATGTGCCGGCCTGTGAAAGTACGGTTGCTGTTGAATATTCAGTCATTTCTGTTGCCATATCAACATCCATGATTCTTGAGTAGGATGCTGTCATCTTCTCAGATGTTGTATCAAGGCTGGCTGCTGCTCTCTCAAGTCTGTTCTGATATGCGCCCAGTCTTGAACGCGCCTTGGATACATATTCAAGTGCATTCTTAATGCTGTCGATTGCCTTCCTGGAATCTTCAGCTGTATCTATCTTCATGTCTTCGATACCCATTAACTTGGTGGATATCTCAGGAATTCTCATCTCAAGTACCTGACCTTCGTTGGCACCAATCTGCATACGCATAGCTCCGATGCCTGTGATATCAAGGTCTACTGCACCAACGTTTCCTTTAATTTCGAGTTTAACTTCGAATCCGTTGTCACCTTTAATTGTTGCAATATTACCATCAGCTCCGGCAAAATAAGCCCCTGCAGGGAAATCCGTATCACCGGTTCCTGTCGTGAATGTTACATCATCAACGATTAGCTTTCCGTCAGCATCTGTATGTGTTGTTGCACCGGAAATAGCATAATGCTTTGCAGGTGTTTCATCTGAATAATATCTTACCTTAACATCTGTATTATCTGTATAACCCTTAAGATCGAAGTCGCCGCCCAAGATATTCTTTCCGTTGAACTCGGTGCTCTTGGCGATTCTTCCGATTTCTTCCTTAAGCTGCTTCATCTCTATATCAATGGCTTCTCTGTCACTGGTGGTATTAACGCCATTGGCTGACTGAACCGCAAGTTCATTCATTCTCTGTAATATTGCATGAATCTCTGAGAGTGCGCCGTCTGCAGTTTCAACAATTGAAATACCGTCATTGGAATTATCTCTTGCCATTCCAAGACCTGTAATCTGAGCATTCATTCTTTTGGCAATTGCAATACCTGCAGGATTGTCCTTGGCATGATTAACTTTAAGACCTGATGATAATTTCTCAAGAGAGTCTGCCAATCTATTGTCTGTTCTTTTAAGTTCTCTGTTAGCAATCATTGCTGAAAGGTTAGTTGATACGTTCATAAGCTACTCCTTTTCTAATTCGAATCATTCGTTGTTTTAACCACATTTTTATCCGTTGTGGTTCCTTACTCTTTATATATCGGCATTTGTGGCGGAGATTTTAACTATTCGAGATAACTCTTATGAATGTGGTTGCCACATCATATAATGCCCTGGTGCTGACCTCGTCGGATGCAGGGGTGTGTCCCTTGTAGAAGAAGGACATATCCAGGTTTTCGCTGTATGCGTAGGTGATGTTGACATTTCCATATTCGTCGCTTAAGTATGCGCCTGCCATGTCGATTTCCTTTAATTTGCCAAGTCCTTTTTCGCTGTTTGATGCCACAAGGGCGTTGAGCTCGCCGTTTTGGATTCTGAACTGCGCCATTACCCTGCCGTAATCTTCAGTTTCGAAGGCTGCGATGACATTTCTCTCACCCTGATTTCTGTGCTGAATCTTAACTCTGATGCCTGTAAGTTTGTCGCCTATCATTACAGGTACCTGATAATTCTCTTCGCTTGAGAGTCTGCCCATTATGCTAAGCTGCTTGTATGCCACGCTAAGTTGCTTTATATCAAGGGTTGTAATGCTTTCAGCCATCGGCATGTCCTTAAGCACGTCCCCTGCCTTATCGATAACTTCTTTCATGGTATCCATCATGGATGCCTTGTCTGTCATGGATTCAGGAAGTTTTGCCAAAGCCTCATCAAGAGCCGTAAGTCCATCACTCTCGCCTGCCTCCTTGTTTGAAGCGTTGCCTAAAGCCTCTTCGCCCTTTCTGATTCTCTTATCCATGGATTTAAGTGCTTCCCAAGGATTTGAGTTAAGCGCACCTTCCATTAAAGCCTTCATACCTTCGATATTATCAGGAGAAACCTTCTCATTAAGCGCGACTAGTTCAGTAACTGCTTCCTGCGAATCCTTAAGGATTTCCTTAATGTCTTCTCTTACATTTGCGGCATCTTTCTTAAGGTCTGCTTCATTGCCGTTAAGCACGTTGTTAAAGCCCTTAAGAATCTGCTCTGAAATGCTTAAATTATATCCGGCTTCCCTGGCAAGTGTTCCAAGATCATCACTAATCTTCGCATCGATTCCTGTATTCTTTGATGATCTGACAGCAGATAAAATATTCTTAAAATTCATTTCAGAGCCGGTATTAACCACAGCTCCAACTGCTGCCATATCGCCCTTCTCAATCTGATGAAGGAGTCTGTAAATACCTATATAACTCTCTCTTTCATTCTCAGTAATCTCGCCGTGATTCTGAAGATGAACAAGAAATCTGCTGTAATCTGATGCAGCCTTTAAAGGCTCACTTTCATAGCTGTCCAGCGCCTTCTCAATATCTTCCAAAGACGCATCAAGCGGATTAATATTATCTCTTATTAACTTAAGCACCGCCCCCGGTGTCATCTTATCAATAACTCTTTGAAGGTCCTCATCTGCCTTAGCCACCTTCTCAATATTCTCGCGGCTTATCTCCATACGGTTGTAGCCAAGGATTCGTACAGCCCTTCTGTACTCGTCGCTTTGCTCCATATTATTCTCAGAAAGAAGTTCGTCCACATTGCCAAAAGCCTTCTTAATTGAGTCTCCAAGGTCAGCTCTTACTTCAGTTCCAACTGCCTCGTAGGTCTGGCCCATTTTATCGAACTGAGCCTTCATAGCAAGGCCTGCCTTATAAACATACCCTACCGTCAAATACCCGCCTTCACTCAACGCTTCCCCGATTGAAGCTGCCGGAAAGAATGGTATCTCAAGTACTGCCTGCTTACTCTGAACATATAATTCACTCTTGGCTTTAACTGTATCTATGTCATCTTCACTGCCAAATAATGTTCTTGCTGTATCATCTTCCAATGCCTTTTGAACATTAACAAGTTCATTAATTGCAATGCTCTTAACATCAATTCCAAGTTTCAGCATACGATAATTGCTGGTAATACTCATGGATATTCTGATCTGCTCCATGGTAGCCTGAGCCTTTACTATCTCATCACCATATTCGCTTCCTGCTATGCCTGTTCCATCAATCCTGGCAGCTGCAAGCACGGAATTAATGGTAACATTTCTGTCTATTACTACTGCCTTTGCTACTGCATCATCAGTAATATTATTTACATCTTCCTGGATTTCCTTAGCCTTACTTATAAGATTTCCATCCACCTTAATTGGTGCATTAATCGGAGACATTCCGTTAAGAATTGCCTTGGCGGAAATCTCTACACTTTCTGCCACCGTTACAGGTGTCTCAATGCTTTTAAGTTCATGTAACTTGGCAAGATTATCGCTGTTATAAAGAATGCCTGATTCAACCAGCCACTTACTCTCCATAACTGTTCTTTCATTTATTTCAAGACCTGCCTCGATGATGGTATTCTTAAATCTTTCATCCAGGCCTTCCCAGTTATAATCTCCGGACTCTTTGGCAAGATAGCCATTATCATTATAATAACCGCCTGCACTCATAGGATGCTCAGTACCTGAGAATCTTACTCTGTAAAGGTTTTCTATACTTGGCTCTATGCCGTTTCTAAGTACATAATCACACATGCCATCTGTAATCTCTTCAATTTCAGAGGCATAATTAACTGCATCCAAAGTTGCAATGGCATTCTCTCTGGTTAATGGAATGTCATTCTCCCTGAATGTTCTTTCTATTTCACTTGCAATAGCAGCATTGCCTGTTATCTCTCTAAGAGTATTTGAATCAATGTCATCATTGTAACCTTCAATAATGATGCCGGCCTCGGCCATTTTGACCTTGATCTCATCAAGAATGGTTACACTTTCCTTAATGTCTGCGCTGTAAACATCCTCGCCGTCCCTAAGCATCTTGCCATAATCTTCATCTGACACGCTGTGAGCCATAACAGTCATATAATTGCTGTTTAATTTAACGTCCATTGCTCCGGCAAGGCTCATTACGTCCTCAAAGCCCATTTTCTGATTATCATATCTGCTCATCGGGCTGTTAACGCTGTCTATTGTAGCCAGACATTCTGACGTTTTGACAATATTGTAATTAGTTCTGGTTTCCGGGACTGATACTCCCATATTTGAATGTATATCATTAGAATTATTAATCAAATTAATCATTGTAAACCCTCGCTATAAAACTTTCATCTTATATTTCGGCTATTTTGCCCAAAAAAATAAGAGGTGATTATCACCTCTTACTTTGCTTTTCCTTCTAATTTCTTCTTTTCAAGTAACTGCATTATATCAAATGGCATAGCCGCCACCTTACATCCTATTGCCGCCTTGCCTTTTACTTCGAAGTACCTTACTATCTCGGCTTCGATAACATATGAATGGAAGCCCTGTCCGTCCCTGAATCTGATGGTTACAATGTCTCCCACCTTGCCGATATTCGGGACTCCCGTAATAACAGCAACTCCTCTCATGGACATGTCATATATTATCACATTCCCCGTAAAATCCCGGTGCGCCATGGTTCCCATACACAGGATGTCATATCTCTCAGCCTTACGTCTGCATAAACCTTCCCCTTCTTCATCGCTCTTTATCATATAGACAAGACCGTACTGAGTGTCCATCGGGGATATGCTTAGGCGATTGAAAACATAGCTTCTGTCATCCTTTTTATTATGAATGGTAAGCCTCAGCTGTCCCTGTACATCCATGGAACCTTCCGAAGGTTTCTTAACAAGAAGGCCTCCTCCCATTGGAAAAAGCGCCTCCGTCTTAATATAGGTCGGCTCAGGTCCACTTCCCTGTACTTCAATTACTATTGCAGATCCACTACTCATCTGCGATATCTTCATTACTAATCTCCCTTTTAAGGCAGCCACGCTACCCAAAAATCACGATTTTTACACAATATTCATTTTACTCTCATTATCCCTTAAGGTCTCTGGACTGTCTGTCCATATCCTCTACAACAATATCATATATTTCTCCAAGACTTCTGCAGTACTCAAGTACCAGCCACGGTTCGTTGGTGTGATAGTGAAGTTTAAGGATGGCTTTCTCACCAAACTCATCTTCACCGCTGTCTCCCGCAACCACCATGCTGTCGCCCTTAAAGGTTGCAAGAATATGATCTCTGACCTCATCAACCAGGTCATCTGCTACATCGTCTGCATCTTCTCCATCTTCAATATACTTATCCAATAATAACTGAGTATCATAACGAAATTCAATTGACTGTTCTGGCATCATAAATAATATCCTCCTAAATTTCTGATTAGCCTTCGCTAATCACAATTATATCACACCTGTAAGTCTGAGTGGAATAGCAATTATAAATAAAACCGGAATAAGTAAAGGCACACCCTTCATATAAATCTTAATATCCGCGCCACTCATTGTCATATGGAAAAACATGGATACACCCAGATATCCAAGAAGCACCTTGGCTACAATCAAGTACCATGCACCTCCCGGAATGGTTACCATCCAGTAGAATGCACCATAAACCACCAAAGCGCCTATATACATAGGCGCTGAAGAAACTAAAATATTCTGAATCATAACCACAAGGGCATTGCCCCTGTTACGGAAATTAACATGTCCCAGAGAATCATCCTGCTTCTTAAATAAAGCAATCTCCGTAACCTTGGCTCCTGTAATTAAAGCCATAAAAGCGTGAGCCATCTCGTGGATTACCACGCCCGGCATAAATAAATAATTAACCATTGCCATGGCAACCTGTGGGGCCAAAGCCATTCCTACAATAGTAGCCAGAGCCTCACCGAAAAGTCCGATAAGATAACCCACTGCAATTATTATAAAAGGTATGGCTACAGCCAGAATAGCGCAATAAAGCACAGGGATATTATGTATCTTTGTATAATACTCTGTTATTGTCGCCAGTATTTCGGCCATAAATCATCTTACCTTTCAATTATTTATTATTTGGTAAATGCATGGCTGCATCAGCCTTTGCCTGCTTATCAATTATCTTTATTTCCTTACCTGCAAACTTCTTGGCAATTTCTACTTCACCATCAGTTGCAAGGAACTTAAGAGCGTTATATTTGCTATTACCCTTCTTATCAAAGAAACCTGAAACAGCTTTCTGGAATTTCTTATCTTCTGCAAGACCTTCTGCCATATTCATGAATCTCTCATAAGGATTTACTTTATATCCGGTAATTCTCTCTAAGTTAAGTTTCTTACCGGTAATATTCTCGTTATAAAGAATATGATTAAGTGTTATAATTGCCATCGCTCTGATAACATCCTGTTTTGCAAAATCATTGAGCGTAGCCTTCGCCATAGGACCTTTTGCCATTGCATAAACCAGCATATTCTGGGCAGCTGCTGCTGCAGCACTTGCTGTATAATCAAGGAAACCACCTGTTTTCTTACCATTCGCCTTAATACGATTGGCTTTTTCTATGGCATCCTTCTCCATCTTGGCTCTTGGAGATAATTTGGCTTTCTCTACATCCTGGCCCTGGAGTTCCTGGAAAACCCTCCACATTTCACCTCTTTTACGCTGTTCATTGATTCTGAACATTACCTGATCATCCTGAATCTGTGGTTCAACCTTACTCTTAACAATAGATAAGGTTGATAGTATTGGTACAAGATTCTCAGCCTTTTCTTTCTTATATCCTGTATCATTTATTTCCTTAATAATAGCTTTCATACCTGGATTTTCTACGTCAAGGGTCTTTTTAGCTGTGCCTACTTCCCTTTGAAGAGTATCCATAATAGAAGTTTTATTCAGACGATCACCCAATTCCTTATGGTAATCATTTAATTTTCTTTCAAGCGTCTGAGACATTGCAATTAATTCTTTGGTATAACCATTACCACGCTTAAAGTTGAATTCGTCATCCTTAAAACGCTGATTAATCTTAATTGTCTGAGCTGCCAGTTCGGCAAGTAAATCATCAATCTCTTCCATTTTTTCAATGTCTGAAAGAAGTCTTTCTTTATCATTAGGATCCTGCTCCGCCTTAGCTAAAGCCTGAAGAGTTTTAATGTTTCCCCTGACAAACTTAAGCGCTGTTTCATATCCATTATTCTCAGTATTAGGAAGATAATTCTTATTATATGCCTGCTCGAGTTCCTTAAAGTCATCAGTTACTACCATTCCGACTCTGGTCATCCTACGACGCATCATGTCCTTGTAATCTTCCAAAAGTTTCTTATTATCATAATCAATCTGATATGGATTGCTCTTATACATCTGCTTGAATTCTTCATTATCTGCTATATCTTTTACATCATCATAGGTAATGAAGTTAAACTGATTCTTGCTTAACACACTGCTTACTGTCTTGGTTGTTTCAATAATATACTTAGCTTCAATCTTCTCAGCTTCGATTTCTTCTTCTCTTCTGATTCTTAAATTCTCATTTATTACGCCCATATAATAAGCGGTCTTAAGAGTATTCTCAATATTCTTCTTTTCTTCTTCATTCTTAGCCTTATTAAGCTGTATTTCAAAATCAGTTCTTGCAGATTTTGTAATACTTAACTGCTTATTAAGTATCGAAACTTCTTTCTTCATGTTCTCAATACGCAGATTCACTTCCCCTGGATCCACGCCTGCATCTGAAGCCTGCTTTGCCTCAAGATTGATTCTGTCATTATACTGACCAATCTTAAACTCAAGGTCTGCAATAATTTCATCAATTAAATCAAGTACGCTCTTTTTTTCTGCTTTTTTGTTTTTGCTATCTGGCATATTGCCCTCCTAACTATCGGCTCTCTTTGTCCGACAACTCATATTTCCGAGTTTGTTTCCTTTCACACACTCGCACACTATGACTATATGATGCTACAAACATTATAACAAAAGTGCAACACTTCGTATATATTATATTATTTCCACTTTTTCATGATTCTCACAACCAGTTCAATGATGAGAATATAGCAGATGGTAACAGCTATAAATGGCAATATAATTTCAAGGCTCTTAGACCTTATTAAATCCATGGATTTGGTTAAGTCTACCGTTCCGACATAACCTACAACGGCGGACATTTTGATAAAGCTTACGATTCTCTCCTTGTAGCTTTCAAGCATCGGCTTGCCGCATTCCTTAACAAGTTCATCCAGAAAATCCTCGTTATTCTTGTATCCTAGGATAAACTGTTTCTCCAGCCTGCCGCCTTTGACCCTGCTTGCATAACGCTCGAGCATTCTGTATACTTCTTCTGCAAAACATATTGCAAAACCAATGCCGGATGCGATTATTCCTCCAATTGCCAGGTCTTTCCAATAAGCATAATATATGGCAATTACCAGAAGAACAGCAGGTATTCTGTAGATTAACCATACAAAGCCCCTTGTTAAAAGCGCAATCACAAGAGGAGCCTTACGGCTTAAAATATATAAGAACAATCCTAAAGGCGAACCAATGATTACTGTCATTGCAATGATTGCCAATGTAACGCTTAAGCCTTCTGAGAATATTACGTAGCGCTGATCTTCCACAAAAGTTCTGTAGAATTTTTTCTTAAACTCGGTAAAGAAACTGCCCTTATTATTCATCAGCTCGGCGTTAGAATTAATACATAAAGCTACGCCGCCACTGTATGTGCTGTCAGAGAAAAGCATTCTCTTCGCTCTTTCTTCTGTGATGGTAAATCCTGAGCAGCCCATGTCATATTTGCCTTCGGAAACTCCATTTAGTACATCTTCAAAACTTACCATCTCGGCCTCTAACGAATAACCGTACTCACGGCAGAATCCTGCAATTAAATCAAGTTCATATCCGACTGGTTTACCCGCTGACCTGTATGTAAATGGAATATTGTCATTTGAATATGCCAGGGAGATTGTTCCATTGGTTCCGGAGAGAAAATCATAGCTGGTGACCTTGTTATCCGTGGATTCTCCAAACCATTTGTCATCCAGGGTTTGAAGATTGCCATTTTCTTTCTGACCAGCCAGATAAGTATTGAATTGTGTTCTTAAATTTTCTCCTTCTTCATTTGGAGGAAATATCATTCCGTAGTCGCAATTTTCAACATATTCATCCATCATGGTATATGCCGCTGATGAACGCATTCTTGCCCTGATTACGGCATCATCATCCATTACCGCAGATACGGCTCCCGTGGTTAATGCCTTGTAGGAATCTTCCCTTGTATCAAATAATATAATCTGAGCCTTAGGATAATGCTCCCTTGCAATATTCTCGAAAACAAAGCCTTTTACCACACCGATTCTTACATCTTCATCATTAAAGCCATCAAGTGTATCGGGTACATAGAGTTTGTTATCTTTCTTACATCCGCTAAGACTCATAAGAGGCATTATCAGAATAAAAAGCAGAATTATTGCTAATAAATTCTTATTCTTCATCTTCATCTGTAACCTCCTCTACTGAATCATCGCTTTCTTTGGTATCATCGTCATCTGCCGTGCAGATTTCTTTGATATAATCAGCATTCTCGGCTCTGTCAAAAGACAAAGTATAATAATTATCATTATATGGATCATATGGAATTTCATATGTTTTAAGCCATGCATAACATGCATCCACAACATTGGATGCGCTTCGAAGTTTTTGATCAAGTTTGGCATACTCATCTGACTCTAAGATATATACAAGATAATGAGCCTGCATATCCGGATCTGCTATGTCAAATTTATATTCTTCTCCCGGACCACCCGGCGCAAACCAGACTTCAGCATACTGATATAACTTTTCCTTCTTGTCATATGAAGTATATTGGGCATAGCCATAACCACCATCGGTATTAACCCACTCATCATACTTATTATAATAGCCATTGGTCATGTCATAATTTCTTGCTTCCAGGAAATCTTTTTTATTAATGGTTCTTCTGTTTATCTTTTCTGTATATTCATCATCTCCGATTTCCCAGATCTGATTATTGTAATTTTCAAGATTGCAGGCACGAAACTCCGACTCAGCCATAATATTGCACATAACACCCAAAACTGCAGTTTCATTACCATCAAAATGATCATAAAGAAGATTCCAGATTATATCGCATTCATTGATACCAATATATGTACGATATTCCTTGGTTGGAACAAGAGAAACATTATCAATGGAAAAAAGCTCATCAATTGGAGTATCATCTATTATTTCATCTCTCTTAAGTTTTGTGCCCGGAAGAATAACTTCGAGAATAAATACAAGCGCCACTATTAAAAGCAGGCTGACAGCTCCGAATATAATTCTCTTTTTGGTCAAAATATTCTTCCTGTCTTTTATAATCTCTTTTATTTTATTTTTTGCTCTTATATTCTTTACACGTAAATATAACCTGTTAAACTCTCTGATTAACGAACGATTCTTCTTAATTCTCGCTCTTCTTGTGCTGATTCTCTCGTCTCTTTTAGCCCTTTGTTTCTCTATGTATTTATCAGTCTTCTCGGTTCTTTGACGAAACTTTTCCGCTTTTTCCTTATCGCCCTTGATATATTTTTCTTCAATTCTCTGGCGATTGGCCTTTATTCTTTCATCTGTTTTGTTGACAGCCTTCTCAAGTCTTTCATCTGTTTTGGCAATAGCCTTCTCAAGTCTTTCGTCACTTTTGGCAGATCTTTTTTCACTGCTTGCGATTATCTTCTGCATGCTGGCTCTCTGTTTCTCATAATTCTTTCTGGCCAGTTCAATTTTTTTATCATAAAATTTGTTTTCTGATGATTCGCTCATAACCTGTCCCTTCACTCTTTATTTGAAAGTAAGATTTTCCCCTGCTCTTTCCTTATCATCAACCCAGGTAAAATTATTGTCTTTTTGGTTATAAACAATTTTGCCTGTTCCATTATCATAAATCGTATTGTCAGTAGAAGTGCTGGCTGCCGCATCAGCCACTGTTTCTTTCTTGTTACCTGCCGAATATTCAATGGTCATTGTATTGGTATCAAACTTACCTGTCATTGTCCATGTTGTAGTTTTATTACCCTCTGTAGTCTTTATAACCACGCTCGCACTGTCTGTTCCCGAAGCACTGATATTCATTTCATACTTGTCAGCTGTATACTTGCCAACAATATTCATAACAGGATTCTGACCATCTTCTTTTTTTTCACTGTTTGAACTGCTGTTATTATTTGTATTATTGTTGGTATTGTTATTAGTATTGTTGTTCGTGTTATTATTGGTATTATTATTTGTATTGTTTGAACTGTTATTTGACGAATTACTGCTGGAATTATTCGAATTGTTATTATTGGAATTGTTGTTTGAACTATTATTTGAATTATTGTTCGAATTATTACCTGATGAATTACTTCCAGAACTGCTCTGTGTATTATCTACATACTCATTACCTGAAGGTTTTTGATTGGAAGCAATCTCCACACCTGTCATATTATTATAAAAAGCCTCAGTGGTAGCTGCTCCCGTAGGCGCACTTTGCTGAGGCTGGTCATCAAAAAGACCTTCTGTAAAATCAATGGCTTCATAAGTATTGGCAACAAGTTCCGGCTCTTCTTCCTCATTACATGCCGAAACAAATGTTGCCAATACCACAAATAATATTATACTTATATAACGTTTTTTCATTGTTATAACTCCCGGGCTTATGAATCAAACTACCTTTAATTATAACATTTTTATCTTAAAATATAAAGAATATATATGATTTCTAAATCATTCCAAACAGTCCGGAAATACCTGCCAGATGAGTCTCTACAGTACTGCATACCGAGTGAATCAGGTTATGATTATGAATCGCTGTAAGTATCCTTGAGGTATATACCTGATCCATTACGATATCATTAATAGTTCCAAATCTTATATTCTCCATAAGTACGAAGAGTGCCCATACAACAACCATAACTGTGAAACAGCCTAAGATGGCGCCGCTGATTCGGCTTACATATCCTACGAACTTAACATCCGAATCCTTCTTCTTGTCCATGTAATCGATGCCATACTGCATGCCGTGATATATAAGCCAGGCAATTACGATAAAGGTACCGATTTCCATTGCTCTTCGAACGAAGAATATTGCTATATATTCCGGAGCATTTGAAGAATCAATATAGATGTTATCATACTTTTGAATAACACCCTGCATCTTACTGGTTACCGACTGTGGGAAGCCCATGTACTGTAAAATATTAATTCTTGCAGTAGTATTAGGATCTACGTGGAAAGTCTGGTTAACAAGATCACCTACGATTTCCTGTGGAACTTCGTTATATAACAGTCCATTATGTCTTGCATAATCAACTGTTACCTTGGTCTGCATGTCTTCCAGAATCACCGTACTAAGTTTCTGAACTACTGCTTCATCAATTGTAATGCTTCCACCAAGCTCAGTTGCTAAAAACGGACTTGCGTAATAAGAAACAGATAATGCAAAAACTGCAATTATTACATTAAGAACCGGTCTTGCAAAAACCTTATAATATCCAACGATACCGCCGAGTATAAGAAAACCTAAAATAATAAGTGTTAATATATTCATACGCCCCTCCTTCGCCTCCAATACAGGCTTTTTTATATTGTGTACAATCTATTAATCTGGTACTTTTTTGTTTGTTAATCCTATAATAACCTATGCTTCATAACAAAAGTGCAACACTAATTATTAAGAAAATATAAACAATTCAGGGCTTAAATAATGGCATAAAAAAACTGTCGTAAACTTACGACAGTCTTTTTAACTTTAATATATTATTACTTATTCATTGTATTTTGCATCTCAGGTTCCTTATTTTTAATTTCCTCAGGTTTCTTAGTATTCTCTAAGCGGCGCTTCTCTTCAATCTTCTTGTTGCTCTCTTTCATAGCCGCTTCCTTGAATAACTCTTTAATGTTTCCTGCTGTGAATGCCTTGCCACTCTTAACGGCATCTACACCGGCATTAACAATATTCTGGAAGTTTGGATCCTTCATATTCTTTGCCATATCATCCGGATTAGGAACGAGTGATTTATCAAGTCTCTTATAAGCATCTGTGAAATTCTCACCTGCCTTAATATCAAGGCCACCATTCTTCTTAAGATTATCCATCCTGTTAGAATAGAATAAAGTCTTTGAAACATATTCTGTCATGGCAGTCTTAAGTTCCTCATCATTCATGTTGGAACCTACGAGATCGCCTCTGTTCTTCTCTTCCTGCTTAAGGGCATCTTCACACTTCTTCTCCATTTCTTTAACTTTGAAATCAAGCTGAGCCTTAAACATTTCTTTACGCATTTCATCAATGCTGTTCTTAATCTCTTTGGCCTGAGAAATTCTTACTCTTTCATGCTCATTCTTAGGTAATACTTTTTCACCATCTATATCAATTGTTAACCTTTCATCCTCTTTATCAAAGGCGTCAACCGAACTATCCCCAATCTTCTTATCCAGATACTCATTGGTTGCTTTATAGCACTTAAGAGACAGTTTGTCATACATTTCCATTTCAGCAGATGTAAGTCTTGTACGTCCACTGATGCTCTTCATAAACTCATCAAACTCAGCTAAACTTTTTTTAACTTTTCTAAATTCAGGTGAAGAGCGGAATTTCTTATCAATATCCCATGTAAGATGTTTTAATCCGTTAATCTTCTTTTTCTGTGAACTGGTTACACCATCCTTGATTTCACCAATCTTATAACCACGCTTCTCTGATTCCTTCTCATCAGGTTTTTCAGTCTTTTTATACTTACTTCTCTGTTTATTCTTTTCTTGCTGCTTCTTCTTCTCGGCAGCAAATGCCTTCTTTTCTTCTTCAAGTTTCTTCTGAGCAGCCTTAAGCTTGGCTTTCTCTATTTCCAGACGTTCAGCTTCTTTACGAAGACGCTCTCGTTCTTTGGCCAGCTGACTTTTAACAACATCCTTGGTTCTGGCGCCAATATCAGGAAGATGTTCAAGTTCATCTTCATTACCGGCTAATGGATTATACTTACCTTGATGTTCCGGCGCCGGTCGTCTGTTCCTGTTCTCCACCATATCATCCAATCTAAAAGAATTGGAACGGCGAATCACCGGCTCATCCTCTTCTAATTCGACATTATCCACATCATTGGCATTAACATTAGGATTATTTTCCTGCTGACGACGATCTACCTCATGCTCATTCTGATTATTATCGCCTACCTGACCATTATTATTATTTCCGGCACCTGCTCCAGCGTCATTATTGTTATTTATCTGCTGGTTATTATTATTGTTATTGTTAACATGTTCTTTAGCCGGCGCCTGATTATCCCTTCTAGGATCTAATTCTCTAGGGATTTCATCTCCAAACTTCTGCTGAAGTTCGCCATTTATATTAATATTTTCATCAATATTATCCATCTCTTCTGGAGGCATAAGTGGTTCTGCCTGCGGGTTTGTATTATTTGGATTATTTATTACATCTTGAATGTTTTCCATTATTAAATCCTCCTATTTACCTTCGCTTCTATATCAGTTTATATCAATATATCAGCCAAAGTATAACAAAAGCGTAACAAACTAATCTATCGACCTAAATATGTAAATGCCAGCATTGTCATATCATCAAACTGAGGCTCTCCATCGGCAAACTTATCTACATCATTACGAACAACTCTGATAAGTTCCTCATTTGAAACACTCTTATTTCGATTCAGGATATACTCTATTCTCTCAATGCCATATCTTTCGCCCGAAATACTCTTGGCCTCATTAAGTCCGTCAGTATAAAGGAATATTCTGTCTCCCGGTTCAAGAACAAATTCATCATCAATGAAGGTACAGCCCGGAATGAATGCAACTGCAGGAGAATGTTTTCCTTTCTTAATTTCAAAATCTCCGCCACTATGCATAATAGCCGGATAATCATGTCCTGCATTACAGAAGTTTACATGTCCATTTCTTAAATCCACTATACCTAACCAGACTGTAACGAACATTCCTGATTCATTCTTCTCTGCTATCATTTCATCAGTATATGCGATAATTTCTGATGCAGTTCCACCAAGTTTGGCTCTACCTTTTATTAAAGACTTGGAAATAGCCATAAAGAACGCAGCTCCAACTCCCTTATCAGATACATCAGCAATAACAATTGCCACATGATCATCATCCATCATAAAGAAGTCATAGAAGTCACCACCAACCTCTTTAGCCGGCTTCATATATGCATGCACATTGAAATCCGTCTTGTCATTAAGAAGCATTTGACCATGAGGAAGCATTCCCATCTGAATCTTTGCCGCAAGTTCAAGTTCTGCTCCAATTCTTTCAGTCTGCTTTGTAATATTGGTTACATTGGCAATATTATATATGGTATCATTTTCCATCTTATCAATGGCTGCTGTCAGGCTTCTGATTTCCTTAACATTGCAGATATTCTCATCAAGAGGCTCTTTACCTTTTGTATTCTCATCTGCAAATCTTTCTGCTTCCAAAGCAAGTTTTCTGATAGGGTCTACCAGCTGTCTTCTTATGAATCCTGAAACGGAAACCATGTATATAATGATGAATATTGTACTAAGAGCACCTACACCCTGAACGAAACTACGTCTCATGGTAGTTAAATCTTCGATATATCTTTGTACACACAGAATTCCCTTTACTGTACCATCTTCTCCCTTAAGAGGAAGAAGTGCCGTAACGTGCGGAATACCACCATTTAAATCCTTGGTTCTTACAACAAATTCAGAGTCTGAACTACCCTCCATTATTCGTTTATAACACTCAATATACTCTTCGGTGGAAGTATCTACAACTTTTCCCATAGGCCACGGATCATAAGGACTGTTATCATTAACACAGTTAAATACACATGTATACTGTGTGTAATCCTCTGATGGAATAATGGCATATATTACTGATACATCCTGAGTATTGCAAAGATTATACAAACTTTGCCTTGAATAGTCATACTCAGATACATATTGTACTTCGTCAATGCTATAATACTCAGCCTCAGATACCGGAATGCTAAAATCATTGAATTCTTCAATGGCAAGATCCATTCTCTCAGCACCGATTTCAAGATATTCATCAAGGCTGTCAGGATACAGAAGTGACTGAGCATATACACCTATCCTGTAAACAGAGTTATTATATTCTTTGGTAAAACTTGCTGTAAAAGCATAATAACCAATGGCAATTACAAGGTACGTAAACAAAACCATCGTTACCAGAATAGTTCCAATTGTAATTGTATATAAACTAAATTTAACTTTCTTAAACAATGTATACCTCCAAAGGTATCTTATCAATTATTCGCTGGCAAGTGCCTTCTTAATTCTTAAAATATTCTTACCATCTTTAAACTCGTAATCTACAGAATCCATAGTATGTTTTACAATATGAATTCCAAAACCACCGACTTTTTGTAGGAACTGAGCGCCTGTTGTATCTGCATCCTCAACGTCAAGTGGATTAAATGGCTTTCCTGAATCCATAAACTGAATTGTAACAACCATCGGCTCTTCTTCTACAACACAGAGGATCTCAGCCTTGCCAATTTCAGGTCTGTAAGCATAAGAAATAATATTAACAAAAATTTCCTCAACCGCAAGTCTGATTTCAAGCAGAATCTTCTTATCGCAGCCATATGAAATTAATTTATCTCTGATAAAATCCTGAACCGGATCCATAGCATCATCAACAGCATCGATAATTATTGATTTGCCATCGTCACTGATTTTGTATTCCGGTTCGTTATCGTATCCATCACCAATATGTATTAAATTATCGCTCATATTATCCCCTCCTTAACGGATTTTATTCATCATCTTCTTCTATATCATTTTCTTCATCTTCTTCATTTTCTTCTTGTTTTTCCTTAGGTTTAACACCAAATAATTCTTTGATATTATTACCTATGATTCCAAGAGTTGAAGGCTGTTTATCGTCAGACTCATTATTCTTTGAATTATCCATGGCATGTCTTTTTATTATACCTGTCGTGGATAAGTCAAATCTCTTTAATGCAATCTTTTGTACTATAAATGCCGTTAAAGATCTGGCTGTAAAAAATGAAGCCTGCAGTAACCCTTCTTCATTTTCATAAAAAGTAATACACACAGGATAAAAAATATATGTCTTAAAAATACATCCAATTGATGTATCATAACTTTGAAGCTTTACTCCTCGGCCAAGTGAACTTATGGCTTTGGAAACTTTATATACAGCCTGGGTATTATTGTAATCGGAGGTATAAAAATAATCCCTTCTTGATACTCCGAATGTTCTTATTTTCTGTTCACCGTCAGCAGGTCCCCACATCTGGAATCTCACTTCATTGACGACTCTGAAATTACCGTCTGAGTCGAGTTCGACCTGATTAAGTAATACCTTACGAGCCTCTTTGGCTATTGACATTTTTTCTTTTTCTTTTGCCATTTTTTTAATTGCCTAATTAGGCGCTTCTCCTTTGCTTAAGTACAGATTACCCATTGTATCAATTACAATATTTATATAAACTGTCTGATTAAGACTGTCACTGTGGAAACTTATTTGGGTAAGAATTACATCATCAGGAAGTGTGAAATTGCTAGCATCAAAATCAGAAAAGTCTGTCTCTTCAGTCGCCTCATCAGTTGCCTCTTCAGCAGTCTCTTCAACTGCTTCTTCAGCAGTCTCTTCAGTTGCTTCTTCTGTAGTCTCTGCAGTTTCCTCTGTATTCTGAACCTCAGTTTCACTGCTTTCTTCTGAAACAGTTTCGCCTGTTTCTCCTTCTGCCTGAGTTTTTGCGCCTTCAAATGCGGCTCGAACTTCTTCCGACACGCCTTCAGGCATAGTGCCATATAAGACATATTCTCTCACCTGGTCAGCAATATTATTTCCTTCTTCATCAAAATATACGAAACTCGGACTCATGACATCAGCAAGAGATAATACCGGTCTGGCATCATCATAAGTAAATCCATCAGGAGGCGTACCATAGCTTTCTTCAAGAAAACGCTGTTCGGCTTCCTCTTCAGTCAGTTCCTCTTCAGGTTCAGGTGTTTCTTCGGCTCCATCACCATTTTCACCGGATGCATTTTCTTTTGCTTCTTTAATACCCTCAGAATAGAATAATCTTACAATAGCTTCCCCTTCTTCAGGCTCAGTTATCTCATATCTTACAGGAGCATCCATTGTATCAATGGTCCAGTCACCCAAACCATTTATAAATACTATATCTGCAGCTGCTCCATTTCTCCTTAAAATGAATGGAAACTCACTGTCATTTGCGACAAAATTACCGGTTCCCAAGAAGAATGTTTCACCTTCCATTAAAGAAAGAGTTAATTTCTTGCCTTCAGCAGAAACATTTATCGGAATATCCATACTTACAAGTACTGCCTCATAACCGTAAGCCTGCTGAACTTTCTCTAAATGAATATAAGTTATCCCTTCAGAAAGAGCTTTTACTTTATATTTCTCAGAATTAGGCTTCTTGTTGCCCTTAAGATTTATCTCAGCAATATCTGAATCTGTTACATATACAGTCCATGGAACATCCTGATCAGCTTTAGCCTTAACAGTTACAGTCATACCGGACTTCTTTGTAACAACTGTTACAGGATAATCAGTATCTTCAAAAAACACCGTCTTCGTACCAGCTGTGCCATTGAAGATAAGTAATAATCCCACTAAAACTATCAGAAGAATAATTACTCCAATTGCTAATTTCTGCTTCATAATAATAACCTTTCTTATAACGCAAGATTGGTTTAAGGGGCGAAGTGCCATACTCCGCCGCTTAAACCTAATAATTTAATTACTTATAATTTTTTATGGCTGGCTTGGGTCGCCACCCTGACCTTGCTCGCCGCCTTGCTGCTGTTCGCCGCCACCACTTTGCTGCTCACCGGCACCTTGCTGCTGTTCACCGCCGCCTTGTTGCTGCTCGCCGCCTTGTTGCTGCTCGCCGCCTTGCTGCTGCTCGCTGCCGCCTTGCTGTTGTTCACTACCACCCTGGCCTGCATTTGGATCAACTGCACTAGCATTAGGATCAACTGTCTCTGTGCCCGGACCTACGCCTGAGCCAGGATTTGTATCTGTACCGGTATTTGTGCCAGTGTTTGTACCAGTATTTGTATCTGTGCCTGTATTAGTTCCGGTATTTGTTCCGGTATTAGTACCTGTATTTGTTCCGGTATTTGTTCCGGTATTTGTACCTGTGTTTGTACCGGTATTTGTACCTGTGTTAGTTCCGGTATTAGTCTGAGTTTCCTCTTTCTTAACCTCTTCACTTTCAACAGTCACAAAGATAATCTTCTGAACTGTCGGATTATCTGCTGCATATACTTTAATCTTGTATACGATTGACTCTCCGGTTGCATTGGCTGGAGCTGTAAATCTGATGCTTGAACCGTTAACCGCATATGTAGTACTTGCTGTTACATCATTTCCAGCTTCACCGTACATTCTGTAAACATTGTATCCGAATCCGCTTCCGGCATTACCTGTAAGAAGAACTGATACATCTACATAATTACCGCCTTTAAGTGATACCTGGTTATTGTCTGCAGTAACCTGTCCGCCAAGACCATTATCTCTGTAGTAATATACCTGCATTCCTACGTTACCAAAGATGAGTTTTCCTTCACCCTCAAGTCCATTAAAGGTCTGCTCTTCAGTGCCATCTATCACTTCAGTACCGTATGCATAGTCTGCACTCCATCCGTTGATTGTAAGAACTGCATTGGAATCTCTGCTTCCATCTGATCTTACAATATAAGGTATAAGTGAGATAGACTTAATCTTAAACTGATTATTAAAGTTAGGTATTAATATTCTTGCAGTCTGCTTTGTATTAGACATGAACTTCTTTTCACCGTTAAGGTACTGTGAAATATCAGGATAGTCTAATACCTGAGTTGCGCCATAGATATCATCATATGTAACCTTCATCTGTACACCCATCCTTGAAGTTTCGGATGAGAATGTAGCAAACTTGTTATCGAATGTAATATCTACAGGAGTTACACTGTCAAGACCATATATTTCATGTGATGTGCAATCCTTTGTCTGAACAACACTGCTTGTTGCAAATACCTGATTGAATGCACTGTAACTTCTCTTCTTGGATTCAGTTGTTGTTGTAACTCCAATTTCAGTTGTTGTCTGAATTTCATCAATATCATAAACCTGTGCAGTTGCACCGGCTACTGTTGCTACTATTTCACCATAAGATACAATCTGATATCCTATGATTTCCTTAACATATGGAACATCAAATGTCATATGTGCTGTTGTTCCGGCTCCGATTTCGTAAATATATTCATCAGTAAGATACTTATATTCACTGTAATGAGTGGTAGCACCGCCATCAAGAAGTGATGTATACAGGAAACTTACTGCAACATCGTTGCCTTCCTGAACAAGTCTTCTGGACTCTGTTCCAGGACCAAATACGATATCAAGTTTTTCTTCGCAAAGATCTTTCTTATTGCTAAGAGGTGTAGGTGCCTGCACATAAGCACCAAACTTGGCATCTACTTCATTAAGTTCATAAATATATGTTTCAATTACAACGCCGTCTCTGATATGCTGTACAACTGCATAATCAAGAGCCATACCCTCTGTTATACACCTTGTCTCAAAGCTTGTTGCATATATAAAATTCTGTGCATTAACATCCTGAACATAATATACTGTTCTTCCGTTAGCATCCTTACCCTTAGCAAGAGAGTTAGATGCTGCTGCGGCGTTAGCTGAATATGGACAAGCATATCCAACAGCTGCTGACAATCTTGCTCCACTGGTATCCTCGACACTGTTTACAGTAGGATATACGTAAATATCTACTCTGTCGCTTGTTGTATCCGGAAGTCTTGTTACAGGAGTAATAAGTGATGAATCATCATCACCGCTCCATTCAAGAACATTATCCGTAAAGAATATTGTTGGCATAACCTGTGCTCTTCCTATTGGGAAGGACTGGCTAACAACCTTAGTATTTGTACTCGCTGCCAGTTTATTAAGATCCATATCCCTGCA
Organism: uncultured Lachnospiraceae bacterium; assembly: GCA_902789665.1. GTDB lineage: Bacteria > Bacillota > Clostridia > Lachnospirales > Lachnospiraceae > UBA3766. The sequence continues at coordinate 141,377 of CADAOY010000003.1, forward strand.
GTACTCATCATTAATAGTAACTTTCAAAGGACCATCCTTAATAACCTGTGACAGATATACACTCTGAATATTCCAAACTGCCGGTTCATTATTACGTGTCTGAGCAGTAAATGTAATATCTTTAATTGATTTCAAATCCGCAATCGGAGGTAATACAAATCTGTCTGTGTGGTTAGGTCTTATCATCCACTTTGATACAGAAATGGTTCCCAGTCCATCCGGAGCAACCGTACCTGTTGCCTCAACAGATTTAACGGTTTCATTCATATATTCGCCCATTCTCTCAACTACATCGAATGAAGCAATCTTGGTTTCATTATTGGTTGTTGTATATGTTACATCAGCCTTGATTGAACCAACGAACTGATTATAATCAACACTTTGCTGTCCTGTAACTACTTCACAAAGTACCTTGACAGCCTTGGTCTTATAATTTACTTTGTAGAATTTGGCAAGCTGTGCTTCAGTCTTACCTGCCTGACCTCTGGATGATGCACTTTCCATTTCATCAACGTAATCTACGTCAATCCAGCCTACATCAGTAATTACATATGATAAGAACGAACCACCATTAGTATCTTCAGAAATGTTAATACTCTTAATGTTCAGCTTATCAAATGGTTCAGAATCTGATGCTGCATTTTCAGGAATAATTCTGAGAGCCTTAACTTCACCATAATTTCTATTTGTAAGAATTGTAAATGATTCAGTATGTCCGGATCTGAATCCGTCACTGCTTAACTGCTGGTTAGCAAGTACATATGCACTGGTATCACCATTCTGGAATTCCAGCTGGAAATAGAAGTGGTTTGTTGAACCTGAATCACCCTGTCCGTCATCAAAGTTAGCATCATCTGCAACTTCAACGGAAATTGTATATGTCTTCTTAGGCTTGAAGAATCCCCAGTCCATCTTGGTTTCTTCATAAGTCATAAGATATTTTACATCATTATAATCTTTTTCCTTAACCTGCTGTACCTGACTTGTTCCAATGGAAATGGTATATTTCTTTTCACCTTTAATAATCTGCTGATACAGATTAGTATTTGTAGCATCAGGATTTGGAACATAAATGGTATTACCATTTTCATCTGTCTGAACAACTCCATCCACTACAAGAGGAATCTTGGCATCTATGGCAGTACCATAATTTGCGACCTCGTCACCATTCTCATCTACAACCTTAACCGTATTACCCTTAAGGTCAAAAACCTTGGCGCTGATTGCCTCTCTCTGAACCCAGAAATGAGACTTAATTCCATCGTGATCTGTCTCAACAACATATGCCCTTCTCCTCTTATAACTGTCAAGATAAGAGATGGTCATGTTATCCATGGTCCAGTCATCTCTACCGGTAATATTAACTTTAGCTCCTACAAAATCATAGAAGTTGGAACATTCGATAACGAATGAAACCTGGCCGCCACGAGCTGTTCCACCATTTGTAGCAAAATCACCGTATCCACTATTACTGTTAAAATCAGTAGTTGGCCATTTACCCAGATATCTTGCAGCTTCCTCTTTAACGGAATAAGTCTGTGTTCTTACCTGACTCTTACTAAGATTCTCATAAATAAACTGAATCTCAACATCATCTGTTGTAGCAGCGCCATCAAGGTCTGCAGTATAAAGAGTAACCAAGAACATTCCGCTTCCTGCCTGGCCTGCTACCAGTGGAGAATTAGGCTTATAATCTATCATCTTAGGTGTACTCTTACCACCGGATATAAGTGAAATACCATTTGGATCAGTGGTTGTATAATAATAAAGAGGATCTGAATTTTCAAATAAGTAATCTACTGTTGCACCCTGAACATAATTGCCTTTTGAATCAGTACCACCAAGAATATATGGCATGCAGCCGCCCTTATAGAAAGACATTCCTGCAAGCTTTAATTCATCAGATCCTGAGAAATGGTAAGCACTTCTCTGTCTTGTAGTAAGTTTATTCTCATCCATCAGGATGCCATTATTTGAACATAACTCACGTGCACCTTTTCCTAAATATAAACTTACCTGATTAATGGATTCAAATTCTGGGAAATATCCCTGGAATGCAATGGTATCTCCTCTTTGAGCAAATCCCATTATTGTTGCATCCGGTTCTGCCAGTGCAAGTGATCCGTACGCAGAAAGAATAACCGGAATGGTAACCTTCCTGTTCCATCCGTGGGTATCACGGTACTGGAATTCCATAACAAGATCTTCAAGAATACCATTATCACCTGTTAACTTTTCTCCTGCACCATTTAAGAAACATTCAAGGCCACCATTGGCAACATCTGAAATGTCAAATCTAAATGAATACAAACCATCAATATTAGCATAGTCTTTAGGTTTTGTACCTTCTTTATAAGTTGTAAGTCTAAGCAGCGATGTACCACCTGCTCCTACTTTATATACCCTGTCTCCTTCAGAAGCTGTTAAAGAAGAGCCACTGACTTTTTGAGCATCAGCAATAAGCGAACCTCTGAAATCAAGAAAGCTCTGTCCTGAAATAAGAGCATAATTTCTATAACCAACATAGCCATCAACTTTGTAGAGACATATACCCTGAGGTGTCCAGCTGCTCGCCTTACCATCAAGTTTTTCCAGGTAAATATCAATACTTGTTAACTGATCTATAGGATATTCGGTCTGGAATGCGTAGTCTACGATAGTCCAAGGAGTTAAAGGAACAACTTCCTCAATCTGCTGGCTATAATTGTACTTACTGAGAATTGATGAACCAAGTGTACTGTTAAGATCCTTACCATCAGCATAATAATTAAGCAAATCACGAGACCTTTGAAGTGCGTCTATCTTAGGAAAAACAAATTCGCTTCTTGGTGTGCCATCTTTATCTTTATATTTGATGGCGAAATACATGATGCATTCACCTGAGCTTGCACCTGTAGCAACTGTAAGAGAATAAGTATTACTGTCCTTAGGAAGCGTATACTCAACAAGACTTGCTTCCGAAGTCATACCCTTAAATTCTGTAAATTCCGGAACATCTGTACTTGGAACTACTCCATATCCATCTTCCAGCTTGCTGCTTAATGCTGCACCCTGAGTCTGGTCACCACCCGATGACTCTTCAAGATTTCCCGCACCTGCAGTTGGAGGTATCTCAGCCGCCTTAACTACAACTGTAGCCATTGAAGAAAGCGCCGGAATATAAGAAAACGCAACAGATACCAGCATTGTTGCTGCAATTATTCTTTTTATTCTCTCAAACTTAATCATACTTTTTCCTCGACTTTGATTTGTTTAATTACTCGTAAATTTACTCTTTACTCGTATTATGATATATAATACAAACCAAATAATAACAAAAGTGCAACAGACCGAAATTATCTTATATTTAATAATCCTGCAAGGCCTGTCATTTCAAATACTTCCATAACGTTTTCACCAACGTTAAGTAAAGTAAGTTTACCGCCTTTTTGATTTAACTTAATATAAAGATTACGTATGGAACGAAGTCCTGCACTGGATACATACTCTACTTCCTTCATATTGAGAATAATATTAGGGAATCTGTCTGACATCTGATTGAATAATGCATCAGCATCTCTCGCTGTTTTAGTATCCAAATCTCCTGACATAAGAAGTTCACCTTCATTACCATGATCAACTAATTTGATATCCATTTCTGTCCTCCATCAATCTTTCTTTTTCTTACGCATCTGCTTAATATAATCAGCTAAATCTTCTACAGTAATTTCCATTACTTCCTTGCCTGCTTCGCTCATTCTTTCATCAAGTGACATTTCAGCATATTCTTCAGCTGCCTCTGAAAGAAGTTCAGCAAACAGGAATGGAGCAGGTTCATAATCATCGCTGTCGAAGTCATCATCATCGTCGTCGAAGTCATCGTCATCGTCGTCGAAGTCGTCGTCATCGTCGTCGAAGTCTTCGTCATCGAAGTCGTCATCATCGTCATCTTCGTCGTCATCGTCATCTTCGAAGTCATCGTCGTCATCGTCGCCAAAGACATCATCGTCGTCTAAGTCATCACTATCTTCATCATCAAAGATGCTGCTGTCATCATCGAAGTCGGCGAAATCGTCTCCTACAAGACCATCACCTGCAGTAACACTTTCATATGTTTCATCTTCATCAAATAAATCATCACTGTCAATTAAGCTGTCTGTATCGCTGAAGAGATCATCAATGTCATCAGAAGAATCAAATAATCCTTCTACATCATAATCACTGTCATCATATGCATTGTCCTCAGCAAGTAAGTCATCAATATCATCAGCTACGGACTTCTTAACAGTCTGAGTCTGAGCCGGAGCCTGCGCCACCTGAGTAACAACTCCGCCTGATGCCATTGCCATACCGCCTGCTACAGCTGCACTTGCACCCACGTTAATCCACTTAATCTTCTCCATAAGTTCTTCTTCCATTTCCTTACGAAGTGATTCCTTGAACTTGTTAAGAGTTTCTTCAAGATTAGCCTGATCAACCATGCTGCCGCCTGGAACATACTTAACATTATCAGCAAGCTGCTGAGCCTGACCATTGTCTATATAGCCTGCATCTGCGCGGCCCATCTGAAGTTCATATTCCCTGCGGTTTACAACTTCTTCTGCTTCAATTAATCTGTCAACAGAACCTTTTCTCTGAGCCTCTTCTTCTTTTTCTGCTTCTCTCTTGGCTGCAGCTTCTTCTGTATATTCCAGATTCTCCTTGGCCCATTCATCCTTAAGCCTTAATAACTCAGCTCTTTCTTTTTCTTCATCATCTTCTTCGTCTTTATAAGGATCATCGTCATAGTTGGCCAGAAGAACTCTCTTAGGCTCTTCTTCAACCTCCTGACCATCACCCCAGTCTTCTGCCTCTTCTGCAGTTATTTCAGAGAAAGTGAATCCGCTGCTGTATTCATCATCATCAACATCTTCGATGACAGGAATTTCAACGCCTTCCATTCTCTTTTCATAATTCATCTGATGAGTATCACGGCTCTCTGCAACGAAATCTTCCCAGTAACCTTCACCCTTTTCACCTGTGAAGTAATTACTGATGAAGTCTTTATTTTCAAACATGTCAACAAATGATTCCGGAACATCAATCATAAAGGATGATCTTGATGTCGGACTCATAATTGTAAATACCTGACCACGTCTTGCGCTTACAATGTCTTCCTGCTCTCTTTCATTGATTCCGCCGGCCTTCTCATATAACTTACAAAGGTCATCCATATCATTTGGAGCAAGTGAGAATACAAAACTGTACTGGCAGGCATTAATAATAGCTGTAGACTTACGTGCTATTTCTTCTGTACCTACGAAGTCCTTAATGTTCTGTGTAATTACGATCTGCATACCGTTATACTTACGGATACGCTTAGCTAACTGGAACATGAAATCAAGTGCAACAGGGAACTTGGTATCAATGAATACGTGCGCCTCATCAATTACAACTACAACCTTACGCTGAAGGTTATATTTAAGGTTATAATCCCTGTTCTTAATAATCTCATTATCTATATACTTAAGTACCAGTAACATCTGGGCATTGGCAATTGTAGTATTTCTGTTTGCCAGCATGGACTGGAAGTTAAATACTGAGAAGTTCTCATCTGTTGTAATGGTTGAAGGACCATTCCAGATATTGGCATTACGTCCGCCTGTTGAGAACTTGGAAATGTAATTAACCAGAGTTCTTAAAAGATTTCTTAAGTATTCATTATTTGTTCTTTCAAACTCAGACAAAACAACATCATACAAATCATCGAATATAGGATAATCCGTAGATTTAAGTTTTGATAAATCTGTTTCTGCTGTAATGCCAAAGTTAAGGTAAACTCTTTCAACCAGTGAGTTAAGATATTCAAGAGCTTCCTTATCAATATCCGGAAGTATCTGTTTAAAGAATTCTTCCAGGAACTGCAGATGTGTGGCAAAACTTCCGCTTGGGCCGCCACTTCCTGCCTCATCATCATCCAACGCGGTAATGATATGGAATGGATTTAATCTTCCATACTTTGCATTACCAACATTAATTACCTTGCCGTGAAGAGTATGTGCAAGTTCTGAATATTCATTTTCCGGGTCAAGAATAAATATCTTGGAATCTTCTGATGCAAGATTTGTCAGTAATGACTTGGTTGCATAAGATTTACCGGAACCAGACTTACCAACGATAACCATGTTGGAGTTAACTCTTTCACTGTCTCTTCTGAAGAAGTCGATAAATACAGGAACTCCGTCAGCAGAGCCAAGTTTAATTCCGCCCTTATCTGAAATATGTGCATATATCCAAGGATACATTGCGGCGATTGTATTGGTAGGAATTCCTCTTGCTTCTTTTAAGAATGGGTCATAGGCACTGATCTGTCCACCTACGAAACTTTGAAGCTGCATGAAATCCATACCGGAAAGTCGCATTCCTGCTTCATTCCAGCTTCTTCTTACAGCCTTCTTCATATCTGTTACAACAGGAAGGTCTGAATGGAAATGTTCACCAAGTAACGGATCTTCCTTGGTTGTTACTGAGTCATAACCTGTAACATAAACATTAACAGACATAAGATTTTCATTTTCCTGCTGCAAAGTAACAAGAAGTTCTGATAATGTTTCAATATGCTCCTGAAGTTCAAGTACCTTGGAGTCCGTACTTGTAGCCATATACTGTCCTCTTAATTCTGATAAGGAACGGTCTATGGATCTGATAGCCTTATTGTTGTCCATAGGTGTAACTTTAACCACAACCTTGGTTGCAGGATATGACATTACACCGGCAAGCCATGCATCGCCTACTTCTGTCGGATAATTAAGGTTTCTGAAGTTATGGGTAACGATATTATTTACAATGGCTCTTCTTACTGTAAATCTTACGCTTTCAGGCATAGCCCACTTAGCCCAGTCTTCTTCTTTGATTTTATCAACCTGATTTTCATCAAAGTCCATGCCATTTGAATATTTTAAGAATAAGGCAAGTCCTCTGTTATCAAGCCTTCTGACTTTAAGTTCGCCCTGCTCAAGGAACTGAAGAGCATTGCGAACAATAACAGATAATCTTCTCTTGTCGCTTTCGAAAAGAACTAAATAATAGAACGGTTCAATAACCTTATTCTCATTACATAATTCCCTGATTTCATTGATTCTGTCATACTGAATCTCAACTCTGGCCTTTAATTCATCTTCAGTGAAAAGACCGCTTTCATAAGACTCTCTTAATCTGTCAAGTTTGTCATATTCAGCATCAAGATATTCATCGTAAACAATAGGTCTTTCAAGTTTTACAATGTTAGCACCGTAATTTCCCTGAAGGCCTCTTAAGATTCTTCCAAGACAGTTCTCAATTGAATAATCTCTTCTGTATTTTGAGAAGAATCTGAATTCAACAGGATCAATCTCAATTGCTGCACCATAATACTTTCCGCCATATTCAATGAAATCATCCTTAATTCCGGTAAAAGGAATAATTTCAGATATGTCATCAGATGAAGCATTGGATTCTTTATCCGCATCTTTCTCTTTCTTCTTTGCTGCAGAACGGTTAGCTCTGGCAAGCCATACAGCATCCTTTTCTTCCTCGGTTGCTGTTTTGCTTTTGAGAATTTTATTTTCCTGCTTGATTAATTCCTTAAGTCTCTGCTTCTCTTCCTTGGCAGATAACTGCTCAACTTCTATTTCTTCTTCCCCTTCAGATTCCTCAAGGAAAGCTTCAATATTCTCTTCTTTTGTCCCACTGGACATTCTCTCTAAAGTCTTGTCATCGTAAACCTTATGAAGTCTTCTCGGATATGCCCTGTATTTCAGTATGTGCCATATAAAAACATACATTGGGTCATCATCCAGTCTGACTAACATAAATGCAAAAATACCCGCCACCACTAATGCGATAATATATCTTCCAGGTAATGAAGATATCGCACAAATGGTTGCACTAACAAGACCTGCCAATCCAATCAGCACGTCTATGATGGTTATTCCCTTGAATAACTCAATCTTGACCTTGGTTTTTCCCGGAATTAATCTCATGTGTTTATCCTATATCCTTATAAAATACCATTAAGCCTAGGCCATAAATGGCCTAAGCTTATGATTAATCATACTAACCTTCTCTATCAGGAAGAGGTCCCGGCTCTCCGCCTCCGCCACCATTTCTCCTTGGTGGAGGATTCTTGGACATTTGAATCTTACGCTTGTTCTCAGCGTCTCTGTCTTTCTTATCCTGTCTTTCGTCTATACCAGCCATGGCCTGTGCATCCTTCAGGCTGTTTCCACCCTCCATATGTTTGAGAGTATTCTGCATACGGTCAAGTTCACCATTTTTAAGTGCACTTCCATCCATATGTTTATTATTCTTTTTAGCGTAATCAACATCAGCCTTAAGATTAGCCTTATCTCTGTCATTCTTACGCTGCTTCTCGTATTTCTCTGTAGCAGTCTCCTCTTTCTTTGAACCGTCGGCATTTTTACCACGGATCTTATTCCATGCTGCAGAGCCGGCTGCTCCGGCAATACCACCGGCTGTAATAGCCTTAAGACCTTTACCAAGGGCTGATCTGTTAACGTCATCCCTCATGCTTGATGCTGTAATTGCCTGGTATCCTGCGTTATCTGCCAAAATACCGGTAAATACACCATTTATCTTGTTAACGGCTTCCATTCCACCGTATGTAAGAATACATCTTACTACCAGACCAATAAGTACATTTCCTGCTCCACTGTCTGAGAACTCAAGCATCGGGCTCCAGATAAGTGGAAGGAACATAATGAATAATCTTAAACTAAGCACCATACCAACTATACTAAGGAGCTGTACTATAAATGCTGTCGACCACTGTTTGAACTTACCGCCATCATCAAGTGGCATTGTTGCAATGGCAAGTGGTGATGCAATATAAAGTGCAAGAAGCTGGAAAATTCTGGCCGCACATGTAATCATCATAATTACCATTTCACGAAGGAGTGCCAGACCTACAACATAAACAATAAGATAGTTCATATGGAATGGGTCCGGAGTGAATGACTCTCTTACCACTTCGTAATTATATATGTCTCTCTCGCCTGTATAGAAAGGAAGTCTTACAGGATCTGTGAATTTAGGATCCACATTATATCTGTCATTTCTTGCTGCGGCCAGGTTACCTGTAGTTCCCATTGTTCCTATTAAGAATAAGATTCTGTCCATAGGAATTGGCTCGTCAGCATCTACTCTGTCATCCTGTCTTGTATATTCAGGAAGAGCTTCAATATTGCTATTGGCCTGCAGGATTTCCATTGCATCAAGAACAGCATTTGTAATACCTTCATCATAGGTATCCATTGTTGACTCTGAGTAGAAATCACCGGCTATGGCCAACTCTTCCATTATGCTTTGCCAGGTATCTATTTTGTTATTATGTTCATCATAACTCACATAGTGGAAGTTAAATACTCCACATCTGTCCAAAAACTGCAAATCAGGTCTGATTGCGTTATAGCAGGAATTAAGATTATATCTTGATCTCGAGGACGGGTTAAGCGAATAGTTACCAATGGTATTGATTACACGTCCCATTGCAGCAAATTCTTCACTTGTAAATGTATGACTCGCAGGCCCGGCCGTAAACCGTTCACCATTTTGTATCGAGAAAGTAATTTGTCTGATAAGGGTATTTGTTGTCTCAATTGCAACTATCATTATAAGGCTCATACTTGCAATAAGAAGAATACTTTTCAAAAGATTACCGAGTATTGTTCCAAGTGTAACACCCTGCTGCTTGCCCCTTAAATCGAGAGCCTTTTTAATTACAGCCCAGATTGCAAACACAAAGGCAAATACGATACCTATCATGGCAACGCCTGCATATATTCCTCTTATGGAACTGTTGTTAAAAAATACGCTGATAAGTGATGTATCCTTCCCATTTAATTTAATCAGTCTTTCGCCTGTAAATATCATGAGAATCTGTTCACATACCCCTACAAATTTCAGAATTATAACTTCCAGAACGTAGAATATCTTCCAGACGTAATTATCCAGGATTTCTACGAAGAAACTTTTTATTCCACTAACGATTCCATCCCACATAGCATCTCTCCAACTTTATCTGACTCTGAGTCTCTTTCTGGATACATAAAGTGCAATACCCAGTGCAATTATTCCTACCAGTAAAATTGCCAAAAATACAATTGATTTAACATTAAGATAAATCAGTATTGTGAAGTTTTTTTCTACTGTATTACCGGCTATATCCGTAACTACCACACGGTATCTTCCGCTTTCAGTCAGCTTTCCTTCATAATTAAGATGAGTTTCTTCACCATCACGGTAAACATATACTCTGTCTGTATCTTCAATTCCGGTTACAGTAACAGGACCTTTAGCTTTATCATTCTCATCAACACCGATAAATTCTACTGCAGGTGGTGTGTGATCAACAGTGATCTCAAGGACATATTCCTTCATATTGTCGATGCACACATAACCAATGGAATAATCACCTTCTTCAATTAAATCCACGGTATTAAGTCCGGTTGGGTAATTCACTCCGTCTTTTAAAACATCCTTGAATGCAAAGCCGCTTGGCAGTACAAACTGACTGAGTGTTCCTGTAACCTTATTTACTATTTTGAAAGTCATTACCTGAACGCTGCTGTTATCTGTCCAGTGTATAACAGAATAGGAACCAGTTTCGCTGACGGTTTCAGGAAAATAATCAAACTTCTTACCATCCAGATATACGTCAATATTGGAACATTCTGTTAAGGACATATTAACTGAACCCGTAACTATCATTCCGTCTGCTACTGAACAGTTAAAAGTACCTTCTCCTACCGGATAAGAGTACATATCACTTGTTGCACTGTAATTGGAACCGTCGGAGATTTTGTATGTTTCTTCAACTTCTCCGTCAAGTCCCAGTCCAATTGGTAATCCGGTAAATATATCTATTTCTCCGCTATATGAATAAACATCATATCCTTTGTCATAGTCCGGGAGCACATCTTCTGTTGCGCATACAGGAACTCCCATGGCAATAACGGATATAATAAATGCGGTAGTTGTAATAATATATTTCTTCATATATATTTAAGCGCCTTCCTTAACTTCTTCGTCATCAGAACCAAGTACAATTTCATTTCTTGCATCCAGGTCATAGAATACTTCATCTGCCTTGAACATATGGCTTCGAAGTTCTGTCATATCCATACGGCCCATCTTGTAGTACGGACATTTGTAACTTGGAGTATATTTGGTTTTAAGAGGATAATTACCGAATGTAACGATTATTGCATTACCGGTACTCTCCTTATTATTAAGCATCTGAAGCTCTGACGGATAAATAAGTGGTCTTACCTGAGTCTGGGATGACAGGTTAAGATCTCCCGCTCTCGCTCCAATATTCGAAGAAGTTGATGTGGTACGAACTGTCATATTACCACATAACTTGGAAAACTCTTCACATGTACCAATATCGTTGGAACCGATGAACATCTTCATACCACAGTTAGATTTAACGATATCGGCAACTTTCTCACCATAAACATTATTAAGCTGTGAATAAGACTGAACAACCATGTTGAACCAGATTTTACGGGAACGACCTACGGTGATCATCTTATCGAATTTTTCAATCTTAGGCATGTTACCAAACTCATCAAGAATAAAATATACATTTCTAGGAAGGGATAAATCTTCTCTTGATGAAGCAACTTTGATAAGTGCCTTGTACATACACAGAATAAATACTGCTGCAAGTCCGTGTCTTGTATCTTTTTCATCAGGAATCTTCATAAACAGAGCTGTTGGCTGTTCTGCAAACTTCTCTGCCTGAACATCTGTAGCAGATGTAAGACCGCAAAGACCACGGTCGTTAAACATATTTAACTTATCAAATGTAATTGACATATATGAAGACAATGTTGTATCAGCTGCTGACATAACCTGTCTTGATAATGTATATGCCTGGGACAGTTTATTACGTCCCTCAAAATATTTCTTAAGTGTTGCAAATTCATCTTCTGAATTTGTAAGAGCTTTGTTTATATTGAAGAAGTTGAACTTATCCTTGGTCATACCAAGTCTTTCATCTTCTGAATCCTCAAGCATCGCAAGGCATGTAGCCATGATGATTGATCTGGCACCTTTTTCCCAAACAGGGTCTTTCTCGTTCTCGATAGGACAGATAACAGAAACAAGGTCATTTAAATCTTCATACATTTCATCGTAAAACTGCTGTCTTGTTACTGAAACATCATCCTGACAGTGAGTAAGGTCTGCATATGCTCTACCGTGCCATTCAGCCCAAGGCTCGCCATCTCTTCCTTCTCCATCCATACGGCGAAGGTTAGGATAATCTGACATTCTGTCTTTATGGAACTTAATTCCCTTTCCGGCCTGAACATATTCCTGGTACATATCCCAGATACCATCTAACGGATTCCATCTTGATGATGAATATGTATCACGAAGGTCGAGAAGTAAAACTTTATATCCTCTTGATTCCAGATATTTGGAATGAAGATCAAAAAGCTCGCCCTTAGGGTCAGTCATTATCATCGAACTTCCGGCTGCTGTAGATGCAAGAAGCTGAATCATAGGATTAATGAAAGTAGTTGTTTTACCGGAACCGGTAGCACCAATTATAAGTGAGTGAGCGCCAGGAAGGAAATTGACTTCAAGATTATTCTTTCTGTCTAATACCGCTCTTACCGGTATGCCGTCCTTTGTTACGTTCTTAAGAGAATTGTATCCATATTCAGGGAAATACTTATCTCTTTCTTTCTCTGTCAGGAATCTGCTGTTTTCAAGAGAACCCTTTACAACATCAGGCTTTCCTTTGTTGCCAAGTAAGCCTCTGTTGTTAAAAATCACCGAATCCAGATTACTTCCCGACAGCAACCATACGAGAACTACCACAAGTCCACCAATAATACCTATTGCATAAGTCTGCCACTCAAGAAGGATTTTGAGATCCATATGCATTCCTTCGCCGCCTATAACACCCGAAACTGAGGATAAAAGGGTACGAAGAACAAAACCCACCAATCCGGTCAGTATCAGAAATACCATTACATTGAGTGCTATCTTATGCCATTTTTTCATTTATTTCTCCAGTTATAATTAATATTCTGTATATTTTATTTCAACTTTATCACCAAATCCATGTGCAGTGGCTGTGTCATCTTCCAGTACTATAACAGGCTTGCCATCTCCTTTAACAAGAACGGCCTTAAACCAAAGATTATTTTCCCTAATCAATTTGAGTATTGCGTTAATTTCTTTTTGCGCAGTTGTATCGCGCGTTGCTAAGGCAAAACTCAAGCGAACGCAAAAATCGTTTACAATATCATTATATCTGTCGTCTATAGATGATCCAAGTTTACTCATAATGTCTTCTTCATGAGCAAAGAATATAAATCCTTCTTCATTACAATTACCAACTTCTAATATCGAGCCTTTCTTTTCTTCAAGCACCGCTCTGCTATCAAGCGTTATTGATGAGCAATATACCTCACCATAATTAACTAAAGAAGATCCTGCATTCATAATAAGTCCCGGCTGCATTGTTATTTTAGATACTTTTTTATCAATATCAACATCGTCCTTTATTTTATGCACTACATTCATCATGCTCTCTGCACTCACGTAAGAAGTACACAAAAGTTTTCCTCCCGGCATAACAATAATCTGTCCTGCCTCTCCGGACTCACCCTGACCACAGATTATACAACCTTCATTGGTTTCGCCAAGCTGTGATATTGTACCGCCATCTTTAACGATAAGCGTGCCACCATTAATAACAATCTTTCCATTGTTAATGAAATTACCGTCTACTGAAAGAATCGATCCTTCCGGAATTTCGATAGTGCTTCCCTCGCAAAGCATCTCACCCTCTGTTGTAATAACGCCACCATTCTCATCTTCGTAGGTTGTTCCACCTACTGTTCTAATTTCTGAAATTACTGTAGTAGGTCTGCCATCTGCGCTGATTTCATTGGTTTCACCCTTAAAAGCAGTAAATATGTACTCTTTTCCGTAATACATAGCATACTGATTTGTAAAGCATCCGCCTTTTTCATTAGCCATATTTCTTTGACTATTCATAGCCTGGTCCATGGAAACAGTGACCGTATTGGTTTCTGAAGTAACATCCCATTCAAATATGAATTCTACAGTTCCTGTTACAGTGTATGTAAATGTTCCTGCATATGTATTATCTCCATACAAAAGACCATTATCATATACCAAAAAGGTAGCACCACTCGGAATCCCTGTTGTAGAAGCGCTGGCTCCGAAGCCGTCAAATCCAATGGTTTCCTTTCCTGAACTATATCGCTTGCCATAATTGCAGCCATAAATAGAAACCGGAAGAAATCCTTTTGAATTCTGAGCCCCAAAATGCACTCTTGTTTGAAGACCTTTGTCCGGTCCGTTTTCAGTTGTATATACTCCCAAAAAGGTAGAATATACCTTATCTGATACCCTTCTTCCCGAATCCTCTAGAAATAAATTGCAAAAATCTCCGCCAACTTTATAATCAGCAACTACCTTGTCATTTGATACAGTTCCAGCGATCACTGAACCATTTTCAGCATCCACAGGCATTACCGTTTTCGCTTTGTCTGTATCCCAATACTTCAAAGGCTGGAAGATTGATTCGTGTTTTAAAGCTGCAGACATTTTTTCTTTGGCTTCCGCCTGACTCAAAGTACATATAATATCCGCTGTATATCCACCTAAATTGTCTCTATACGCCCCAGAATTTGTACTGGTAAACCACAGACAACCTCTACAAGTTCCACCTGTATAAAACTTACTATCCTGTAAATCAAAAGAAGATATTACATCATTTTCATTACCACTCTTGAGAATCATACTCGTATCATCTGGCCAGCTTTTTGTATAAAAATTAATAATAGTATTTCTCATATCATTAGCAGACAAAACTGAGCATTTGTCATATGCCATCAATGACATTATTTTTTTATCTGCCTGATATCCTATGGAATCTTTTGGGGACAAGCCATCTAATCCCAATCCCACCATTCTATTCCAAATATTAAATTCCGGCGTTGGTTTATTTGCATAATCCGAATCATAAACCTTCATATGATCGCTATCAGCATAAAGAGAAACCGGCTGTCCTAAAGTTTTTTCCGATACAGGATCATACGGAACAATAAGTACAGGCGTAGGATTAGCATATGACTCAGTAAGAAAATCTTTAACAGAATAATTATTATCGATTCTGTTCCATTCCCAGACGATTACGACTCCATCCTGTTCTTTTAGAACATTGTCGCCAGCTAATTCCTGCGCATCAACCGTTTTACCACTCATAAGAGATGCTATTACGGCTATGGACACTGCTGCCAAAGCCGTCTTAGCAATTATTTTATTGTGAATAACTTTTTCTCTTTTCTTCATACTTACTGTCCGCCTAACATAAACTTTAGCTCTTACTTAAATAATTAGTGTCCCTGAATTGTTGACTGCATCCAGTTTGTAAGAGGTGTGATTGATAATCTTAATGCTACGATAAGTACGAAAATAAGTACAAATCCGATGATAGCTGTCTTAAGAGCCTGTTTTCTCTTTTCTCTTTCCTGTGGCTCTTCAGCTGTAGCATACTTAACACCAAGAACGATACAGTAAAGTGTTCCGCCGGCACCAACTAATGCAAGCATAGGTGTTACAAATGAATTAATTAAAGTAACGATTGGCTTATAAGCACCACTTAAATCAACGCCCTGTGTAGAAGCGAATACAGTAGTACTGAAAGCTGCGGCAACAATACCAAATACAAGAACAAAGCTGAGAACCTTAGCGACTCTGGCAGCCTTCTTGTTTGTTGCTAAATAATTAGATAAAGTAATTAATGTGTTTTTCATGGTTTTCCCTCCCTAAAATTAACTCTAAGATATATAGACTATATCTATTTTTTTATTGTTTAATGTCATTATGCATTCCAAAGCACAACAAAAGTGCAACAAATGAAAAAATTTTTTATTTTTTTTCTGTTTTTTCTTTTGGAATCTTAATTACAGCCTTTGTTCCCTGCTCAGAAGTCTCAATGTTAAGCTCTCCTTCGCACAAAATCTTAAGTCTGGTTCTTACGTTATTCGTTCCAACACTTATATGATCTTTCTGTGTTGGGAGAATCGTTTTCTCCCCATGACCATCGTCTTCAACGCTTATATATACATAACCGCCTTCAACATAGGTCCTGATATAAATCTTATCTCCTTTCTCGCTCATTCCTATGCCGTATTTAATGGCATTTTCCACCAATGGCTGTGTCGTGAGCGCAGGTATATAGAAATCCTCTATCTGAAAATCCTTTTCCACTTCAAAATTCTTCGATGGCAAAACCTTCGCCAGTTCAATAAATGTATTTGTATGGTCCATCTCCTTCTTGAAAGGAATCATGGTTTCGTTGGTAAGCGCCTCCAGATTATTCCTTAAATATCCCGAAAAACTCAGGATGGCTCCCTTTACTCCATTCGGATTCTCATCGCAAAGCAGCGCAATCTGCTGAAGGGCATTATATATAAAGTGCGGATGTATCTGCTCCATAAGGAGCGATACCTTGTTCTGCGATACTTCAACCTGTCTTGCCATCAGTTCTCTCTCTGTATCAGACTGATACAGGAAGAATACCAGCAAAAGCAGCATTGCAAGGCCAAAGCCCACCACATTTATTCCTATTCCCGAAGCACCCACAAGGGCCGCCGTAATCGGGAACAAAATACCAATTATGAATCCTGCACTGGCCTTAATACTCTTAGACGAGATTACCAGCATGATCAGTACAATCACATACTGAGCAACCATAGGCATATAAATCTGGAAATATGTACCGGAAAAAATAACCGCCAGCACAACCAGCACAGCCATCGAACTGTGAAGTATGGTCCAGAAATGACCATCCCACTTCTGGCCTTCCTCTAATTCCGTCTCTATAAAGTAAAGCCCAAACAACGGTCCTACCAAAGAATACAGAGTATAGGAGAATACCGTATAAATATTAACATCGCTCTTTGCGAACCTGCTGCCTGCAATTTGATAAGCAAGAGCACCTATACATACACATACAGTAATAAGGAACCACCCCATACGTCTGTCATGTTTCCTAAGCTGCATGGCTATTATCATAACAACAATGCAAAGCAGTGCGGACACAAAAGCGGCGGTTATGTTGATTGTATCAATTACATATACATTCATCTTCTTACCATGCCCCCTTTGGGTCCGTTATATAAATACATGTAATACTGGAAACAGAATCTGTATACCTGAATACAAATATATACAACTGCAGCCAGATACCCCAGAGACAGCATTATAATCATACCGATTTTTCCAAGGGGGAGATAATCATATATTCCTGTGTATATAGGAAGAAGTATCCCTCCTATAACCATAATAAGTATCTGCGTTGTAATCCAGATTCTTCTTGTTTTCTCAGCTTCCGGATGAGCCTTGCCTCCATCCATTTCTTCATATTTTTTCGCTATTCCCAGAAGAAGAAAGTTAATTCCAAACATTATCGCCAATTCGGATATAGCATAAAAAACATACAAACTTATTCCAAGAAGCAGCGCATCAATCGGGAACTGTTTAAGCCAGGTAACAATCTTGATGGCAAGTGTAAAGAATACATATATCGCAAAGAATACATTGGTATATGCAAATTCCTTAAAAATCCCCGTCAGCCTGTATGCACATATATATACTCCCAAAACTGACAGAAATCTAAGAAGCTCGCTGGAGAGATAAATGCCATTATCCGTCTTGATCAGAAGTCCCAGAATCATATTGAGAACTCCCGCACCCAACATAATGGCAAGGAGTGTCGGCATAAGCTTAATTGATTTAAAATCTGCCTTAAGGGTATTAGCCATTTAATCCTCCTCAAAAGCCGAAGGTTTCAGTATAAGTTCTCCCAGAGTCATTTCAGCCCAGGAATACTGAATCATATATTCTCCCATAAATGAGTTAACCGCATAAGAATCGCCTTCAAGGAATTTAAAGAAGTCACACTCAACCATGGAGCAGTCAATTCCATAGGCATTCCAGCCCTTAACAAGTACATTTTCAAGGCCCGCACTCTTCAGATCATCTCTTAAACTATATAAGAAAACTCTGATTTGTTTCTTAAGTGCTTTCTCGTCATCCCTGTCTTCAAAGATAATGCCGCAGAGCTCTCCGACTGAACACAGAGCTCCTCTTCTGTCCACCATATATGCCAGCATCTCTTTGCTCTTGGCCCTCTTAAATTTAATCGGATGTCCTTCCTTATCGAATACTTCAAAATTACCGAAGCACTGAACTCTCATCTTCGAAGTATCTGTTGTTCTTTCCACCGGATTACGGAGATTCTCAAGTTCTCTTTCAAGCGCTTCCTTAGTTACAGGCTTAAGAATAAAACCGCTTGGATGCTGCATAAATGCCTGATATGCAAATTTCTCATGACCTGTAACAAATATAATATTGGTTTTAGGCGAAGCTGTTTTAACCAAAGCAGCCAGTTCAAGGCCTGACATTCCAGGCATTTCAATATCCAGATATGCTACATCCGGTTTATTGGCCTTAATGAATTCCAGAGCTTCTTTAGGCTTTGAAAAAGGCGTATGTTCCCCACCTTCGTCAATTTCATTCATTATTCTGACTATCTCTTTGGCAACGCTAACCTGATCATCTACTGAAACTGTAATCATAGTTCTCCTCTTACATATCCGTCAAAAAAACATCAATAATCTATCCTATTATACTACATTTTAAATAGATTTTACATAAAATTATTATTATTTTTTCCCAAAATAAAACAAGACAACCATTTTATAGGTTGTCTTGCACTTTGTTTACATAATTACATGTGGAGTGGAAGATTATTGGCGGCAGCCTTGTCCACTTTTCTTCTGGCCTTTATTTGTTTCTTTGTGGCCTGACCATTATTAATCTCCTGTCTTTCATTTTTGGCTTTCTGAGCCCTCTGTACGCCATAATCAGAAAGTCTGATATAGTCAACGCTGTTTGCAGAAGCCTTTCTTGTATCACTTACTCTCTTGGCAAGATTATTGCCTACGCTTGCAACTCCCGGAGTATATGTCGTCATAACCGCAAGAGCATCCAGGGCATTATCAAATCTTTCATTGCCATCAAACTGGAATCTAACACTCATCTTATCATTTGTATATTCATTAATTGCACGAAGAAGTCTTGCTGATGCATTACTAAATGCTTCATCCGTTGCATTAGCTCCAAGATTGCCAATTGCCTGAACAGCTGAAACCAGTTCTTTGTATTCATCGCTTCTTCCTTCGCTGGTCATCATATTCTGGCACAGTGTTTTCATGGCATTGGAATATGCTGCTTTATTCTCAGGCTGTACTCTGAATGTATCTCCCAAAACGGTATCCATTACGCCCGATAATGATCTCTCATCAAAATTAGCCTCGCGTATCTTCTCAAAGGAAAGATTTTTAAAAGAATCCATATTCATAATACTGTCAGCCAAAATACGAATCTTTTTAACTGAAAACGGCTTGTTAAGATTCTTAAGCATATACGCTGCCGCTGTTTTGGCAACATTTTCTCTGAGATTAGAGTCGCCCTTCCAATGCGCATTCATTTTACTGTGAATCTTTATGTAGTTATCATAATTCTTAGTTTTATCGGCTTTGGCAAAATGTTCTCTGTAATTGACATCATTTTCCATATTCAGCTCATTTGATGAGCAGTTTTTAAAGAAAGTTGCAGAATCCTTAAGATAATCTGTATATCGCTGTGCTCTGTCTTTTCTTAGAGTGTCAAGAGCCGCCTTACTCTTACTCCACTCTACCGTATCCGGGGTCCTGAATTTATCCGGAGTCAGAATCTGTTCAATACCTTCTTTTTCTGCTTCCTTTTTTTCATTGTCCATGGTATTCTGTGCCATTTTTTTACCAAGCATAAAATTACTCTCTATCTTGTCCGGCATAACAAAATCAGCATCAACAATATCCTTTATGCTAAGTTCAGCCATAGGGTTTGCCATATAACTGTTCTTTGCTTCTTCAGTATTAATACCTTCTCTCTTGAATAAAAATTGTTTAAAAGCTTCAAATGCATTTTGATTCTCATCATATACAAGACCTTTATTTTGGAATTCTGCCTGCATTTTTTGAATTGCCGCATCCGAAAGTCCCATAACCTCGACAAATTGTTTAATGGTATTATTCTTAAGCACGTCAACGTCCGGAATTTTCAAACCTTGAATATCATCCTGATGATTCATACTAAGCTCAAACTTCATTTCATTAACGGCAGAAACCACTGATTTATTTTCGCTGTTTCTTAATGAAAAAAGCATTTTGGCCTGCTGTTCTGTAAGGCTGGCATTCTCATTCTTAAACTGCTTTAAATCCTTTCCTGTTTCCACGCTGGCATTACTTTCAATCATTCCAAGAATCATCATTAAATCACCGGCCGGAATACTCTTAGCCAAATCTTCCTTTAATGACTCGTAAAGTTCGCTGTCCTGATCATATGCCTGCTCAACTTCTCTTCTCGTTGCGAAAGGCATTGCCATTCTTTCCTCATCACTAAATTGCTCATAAAGATCTCCATTTGGATTTTTACGGTAATACTCTTTAATTTCAGCAAGAGTTTTTACTCTGGCGTAAAACTTAACCACATACATTACCTTGTCAATGTTTGTTTTCTGATTCCTGTATCCGTCAAGTACAGTCTTCTCCCACTTATCGCCATCAACAATACTGGCATAATTGCCCATTTGATTCCATTTAATATCAGCCGAACTTGTTCTTTCCATTCCAGGCTGATTGTTAACCACCGGCTGGACAACTGGCTGCTGAACCGGTTGCTGAACCGGCTGTTGAACCGGCTCCTGAACCTGTCTTTCATTAGCTGCATTATTATTATTGTTATTATTATTTGCTTTTGGAGGAACAACTATTCTCTCTCTTGCACTAGCCCTGTTGTTTGCCAAAAGTCTGCTGTAAACGCCCTTTGAAGAGGTTTGTAAATCAAATTCTGTTTTGACCGCAACTTTTTTCTTCTTTTTTTCAGGTTTAGGCGGAACTACAGGTCTTTCCCTGTTAGTTTCATTAGTAGCAGATGTTGAAGGAACGCCCTTATTAACTTCTTTTATAAGATTTAAAACCTCATCTATATTCTCCACCTCAACGTTCGCAAAATCATTTTTCTGCACATTGGCGCCAGGTTTGTAGTTCTCAGGATCCTTTGAGTATTTTTCAATTTCAAAGTTATTCTTTGAAATACTATCCTTTACATCAATATCATCTTTGCCACGAACATTGCCTTTAAGACCATAGAAATTCTTATCAGCATCATGCAGTCTCTTCTCATCTTCCATTGATCTTAAGTCTGCTCTTTTGGAAAGATAATTATAATCAAGTTTTTTCGGAAGATATACTTTTTCGACAAGTTTAAGTCCTTCCTTGGAATAAAGATTTACTGTTCCGAGATTACCGATATTCTTTCCGATATTATTCTTTTCATCACCACAAATTCTGGTAATTTTAGTACCATCAAAATTGGTCGATGACATATCGCCCAAAGCCGGAGCATTAATTTCTTCAGGCGGAAGATTAATGCTGCCATCATTTTTTAAATATGTATGTTCACTTGGAATACCATATAAAGTATGCTTATCCTTGGCAAGTTCGATATCCGAAATCCAGGTAATGCTTACAGGAGCCTTACTACCAACATAATATAAATTGATAAAATCCTTTATGTCGCTTTCATATGTCTCATTTGGATTTCCACTTCCTGAAGAATTCTTATATTTAATAACATCTCCCTCTATTCCCGTAATTGTAAGGAAATGTCCCGGTATGAGAATCGATACCGGAGAATGGTCCACAAGCATGGCATGATTTATCGTTCTTTTAAGATAATCTGCCGTTTTGTCAACATACTGGTTAATATCTATCTTTTCATCATCTGTTGGCTGTTCGATGGTAACTTCATGAAGCATTGTATTAGGAGCATATGCCATAATGGCATCTCCCATATCCATAAGAACCTTAGGCTCATTCCTGTTATAATCCATATCCATAGTATTAGACGCTGTAGTATGACTATCAAGCTCAGGTCTGTATGAACGGATATTCTCCTGTGTTACATTATTAATACCACGGCTCTGAAGAAGCAGCTCGGCAGATACTGACCAACAACCATAAGTACTTGACTGAAATCTGGTCTGATTAACCGGAACTGAAATCTCGGTAACACCATTTTGTTTTTGTGTAGTCTTAACCTCGACAGGAGTGGATGTACTTTCTCCCTTCTCCATCTTTTTCTTTGTTTCCGCCTGAATCTCTTTTACCTTTTTGGAAGCATCAATTCGCATTTGCAGTCTGAATTTTTCAGCTGATGTCAATTTTAAGTTCTTGTCATTAATACACGTCTCTAACTCTTTTATTGTACCAGTATTTCTTAATCTTTGAGGGATATTGGAAGGCGCGCCATCCTTGGCATATTCGTATTTTCTAGGCTTATTCTTAATGAACTGCGTATAATCCTTTTCTGTTTCTACAAGGTCAGCTTCAATATACATCTCGAATATAACATCTTCATCTAATGCCACATCTTTATTAGTTGTACTAATCATGTCATAATATTGTTCATATGTCGGATATCTTAACTGTGCCTTATCACCATCATAATCAGCATACAGGCCTTTTTTTATTTCCCCATCTATCTTATATAAGGCAGTAGGCAAAGATAAATTATCTTCTGGATTTAAAAGATCAATATATTTTTTTTCATTTTTCACATATGCGCGCATATTTTGAACTAAATCTAATTCTTCTTTATTGGAACAATTAGAGCTAAGTCTGGCAACTGCACTTAATACTTCAGCGTATTCTTCTTTAAGT
The DNA here is from genome assembly GCA_902789665.1 of uncultured Lachnospiraceae bacterium. Taxonomy (GTDB): domain Bacteria; phylum Bacillota; class Clostridia; order Lachnospirales; family Lachnospiraceae; genus UBA3766. Next base: position 164,221 of record CADAOY010000003.1, read on the forward strand.
TTTACAACCTCCTGAGGTGTAAGCGCCGGGATAAAATTATTCTCATTCGGAACGCAGAATAATGACATTTTCATGGCAAAAACACTGATTTTGTCCACATCTTTTTTATGATTTTTATATATACTATTTACATATTTTGTCTTTATCTTTTCAGTATCCGATAATAATTTTTGACAAGATTCCGGTTGTTTTCTATAATGTGCACTTATCATTTTAATACCTCCTAATCACGCTGTAATTCGGCAATTTATACTGTTCACTTGTAATTATACACTATAATAACAACAAAACAGCAACAAATTAAAAAAGCAGAGTACAAAACTCTGCTTTTTTCTATTCATCCTTAAGAAATTCATATTTTTTATCATGGTAGGTGAAAGTAAGTACATTATCCTTAAACTCATACTCACAGACCTCATCATTAATATATAACTTGGATCCCCATGCAATAATTATATTCTCATCAAGTATTAAGGTGCCTGCGTGATTATCATATAAACTAAGTTCATATTCTATATCTCTTACGCCCTCGCCGCCTTCTATAATACAGGTATAATCACCCGGAAGGCCTTCATACATATCCTGCTCGGCAAAATCATCATAATGAATTGATTCAATTACATTATTAAGTAAATTCTGCACATATGTATCAGGCTCTCCATAATAACGGGTATCCATCTCTATAAGCAGGGTGCCTCCGTTATACTGGGCCGCTGTCACATATTTGTCTATATTATCGTCCTGATATACGTAGGATGTGCTTCTCCATATGCCCCATTTGTCTTCTGTTCCTACGAAGGTATCCTCACTTTGAGAAACTTCAGCGTCGCTCCAGGACGCAGTCATCTCTTCAATTGCATCCAGAGGATCAGCCCCTTCCACATATTTAATGACAACTGCATTATTTCCTGCATCTGACATACTGTAGATAAACCAGACTTCATGTGCATCAATCTGTCTTAACAAAAGGGATTTGCCATTATATGTAACATGCCATCCGTCAGCACTGTCATAATATAATATATCATTTTTATCCATATCATCGGTCATTGTATTAACCAGTTCTTCGCTCATGGCATCCACGGGATTCTTACATCCCACGGCCAAGGACAGAGTCATTAGCAGTACAAAAGCGATGATTTGTTTAAAATATTTCATCTTTATACCTATTTTCCTGGAGCCTTTGGCTGAACTTCCTGTAAAACATTATTGTCCTGAGCCTTCTGTGCCTGTAATTCCTCACGCATTTCTTTACGCTGCTCCAAAACTTTTTCAGCCGCTTTGGTTTCCTTTTTACTTACCGGAAGAAGGTAGCCATTCTCATCTACAAGCTTATTTATATCTCTTCCGTTCTTCTCATATCTGTCACGATAAACTTCAGCCTTGGCTTCTTCCATTCCCGGGCAGAGTCTGACTAACGTTTCCGATGGTGCCTCATATTCTGCAACATTCCAGTTCTGAAGTTTTTTCTCAAATTCAAGCAGGACTGTTTTTCTCATCTGAAGCGCAACTGATTTTTTCATGGTCTTTCTTGTATTTTCAAGTTCAACCCTTGATACAGGCTTAAGATCATAGTCCTCATCTCCAAGTTGGAAGTCACGATTACTTTTAAACTTATCTCTGTAATATTTCGCATATGCAGGTTCCTTAAATGGACACATTTCAACAAGTTCCTTAGGGACAGGTTCAAGAAAGCTCCAATTCTTTATGAGTTGTTCCATTCTCTCAAGCTTTGCTTTCTTCTTCTCCCCGATGGCTATCTCTAATTCTTCATTACGCTCTATATTCTTTCGAAGTTTCTTCCAGATTTTATCTGATTCTCTCTGCTTTGCTCTGCGATATCCCTTTGGATCTCTGTATCTGAAACCAAAATCTTCTGCATTTTTATATATATAAGGTTTAGCTATTTCAAGTTCTTTCTTTGTTGCTTTATCGATTACCTTAACAAAGCCCTTAAGTACCTCAGGGTCCTTAATTTTTTCTACCAGTTCAGGAACATTCTCTAAACGTGTCTTATTCTTGTCCCTTAAATCACCAAGTATTCCTATTTTATCAAAATACTTAAACGCCTCAGCTTTAATCCTTTTGCTTGCAGCTATTGAATTATTCTCACCATAATAAGTATTATTAAGAGCTACATACTGATAAAGTACCTTACTGTTTTCAGGCTTGCCAAGGGCTGCTGAACACGCAATATTATATACAAGGTTGCTGTTAATTTCCTTATAGCCATGCATATACTGTTCCTTAAGCTCATCAACGCTCAAATTCTCAAATTCATTAAATATTGCTGCTGCTTTCTTTCTGTTTCTTTCAAGACCATATGCAAACCTTTCAGCAAGTACATGTTTGTCTTTAATTCCGGACTTGGAAGCACTTTCCATATCAACCCTGAAACCTTCAGAATCATACAATTGTGTGTATTCCTTTTCGAAACCGCCCTGTCTGAGTTTCTCATCCAGTTCCTTTAACTCACTTAAAGTAGTTGAACGTGTTTTAAGTTTTCTTAATTCACGCATCATAACTCCGGTTTTGGCAAGATCTGCTAAAGATGCATACTTTGGATCAATAAGTGGCTTTTCATCATCCCCGGAAGCCAGACTATTATAAGTATCCGTCTCTTCCATACTGTTATAGAATCCTTCAACATCATATAACGGTTCAGTGTCTTTGAAGTATTTATAAATTCTGTCAATATAGTATTTTTTCTGACTTGTCAGAATACTGTCTTCAACAATTGCTTTTGCTCCATTGATGAAGTCAGTATTATCAGAAATTTCATAATCTGCATAAAGTTTTGAACTAATGTCAGCAAAAGATAAATTCTTTAATTTATTGCCATTTCCCACCCTTTTTGCAGTAATCTGCGGAAAAGTAAACGTTGTTTCACCTCTATACTTCGCTTCCTCAATTGAGTCTTCCTGCTGTTTAATCCAGTCTTTTTCACCCTCTATTAATGCCTTATTTGCTTCTGTGGAAAGAGTATTAATACTATTCTTGTACTCAACTGTTTTAGGACCAAACTGCTTCATTAACTCATATACTTCTTTAGTTTGCTCAGATCTGTGTCCCCTTACCTTAGGTGCGTGTTTCTTCACATACTTATTAATAAGATTAAATGCTGCGCTAACGTCATTTGCGGCAACTTCCAGAGTTGTTGCATCTGCCTTTCTGTCAATATCTTTGTTTACCTGGTCTATAGCGGCAATGACTGCCTTGTAATCATCCATTCCATCTGCATTTTTGGCATCAATAACATTTAATAAATTTTTCTTTAAACCCTTAAGATCATTATTAATTCGATCGAACACGGAAACCAAAGCATAGCCTGCAAGGACAGCCTTTTCCTGAGGGTTATACTCTAATTTACCTTCCGGTTTATAAGCGTCTGATGCATTATCTCTAATTGTTCTTTCTTTTGCTCTTTCGTTAGCAAGTATTTCTCTTTCAGATATACCACGCTTCTGGTTTGACTTATATTTAGGCTTTGCAGGTGCATATCTTTGGAAGAAATCTTCCAGAGTATCTGTATCCTCCGCAGTTATCTTATCTTTGGAGACAACTTCAAATTCATCAATAAGGCTCTTCTTTTCTTCCTTCTTCTCTTCTTTAATTTCACCTGCATTTGGCTCATCAACTGCATTAATATTTACAACATCATTTTCTTTATTCTTTGCAGCTTCCTCTTCCTGTGCCTTTCTTGCTGCCTCTTCTTCCTGGCGCTTTCTCTCTTCTTCCTGCTTCTTCTTTGCTCTTTCTTCTCTTTCTATCTGAGTGGCTGATTCAATAGCTTCCCACTCATTATGATTCTTAACCGTCTGCTCTATTTTATAAATATCAAACTTTTTAGCCTTTTTAGCATCGTCCTTTTTAGGTTCCTCATCTACCTGAAAATAACTCTTAAAAGCTTTCTTCTTGAGAACTTTCTCAGCAGGAGTTTCAATTAATTCCAATCCACTGAAATAGCCCTTGTTATCTATTTTATCAAGACCATCTTTTTTGGTAAGCTGATAAATTGCAGAAACTACTGAGATTCCCTGTAATAATTCCTCTCCTTCAGCAATATTGAAATCTCCACTATTAGCCGCAATCATAACATTGCTGTTTGTATAATCATGATTGGATGCAACCTGATAAAAGCATTTATTCATCATATTGCTTAATCCTTCAATCATTTCATCGCTTTTACTAACTAATTCTAAAGGATAAGCATTATTTTTCTTAAATCTTTTAATGGCAAGCATTGTATCTCTGAGGCCATTTTCCCCACCAAATAAAATATCTGCGTCTTCCTGGGTAAAATCCTTCTTCTCCCTCTTCTTATCTACAAGGCCCACGCATCTGTAAATAAATTTATCTACTTTTTCATAAAGTGCAACAACTTCCGGCTTATTTTCTTTTTCAGCATACTGATATATTTCATCTCTGTATGCTCTAAATGCCATGGAAAATGGAGATTTTTCATTAGAAAACTCCTTTAAAATATTATTCATAAGGACATTCTTGGCCTGTTTCTGAATCTCTTCCACATTCTGTGTCATTTCCAGAAATTTTTCATCCGGCAATAATGCTTTTTTATTATTTACTTCCTTAACCTGTGCTTCATCTACTTCTTTCATAAGCTACCTCCATTTATCCGTAGTTCCATTATGGAACTCACACATCCGGAAACTAATATTATTTCGTCTACATGTGTGATTATTGCATATTAAAAATAACAAAAGTGCAACATTTATATTTTTTTATCCCAAAGCAGACGGATGAGCCTTGTAATAAGCTTCAAGTTCCTCTCTGCAGTCTAAGAATACATCATACATATTCGGGTCAAACTGAGTTCCCATACCCTCTAACATTATTTTGGAAGCATCTTCAAAACTAAGTGCTTCTTTATAACATCTCTTACTTACAAGAGCATCATATACATCGGCAATTGCCATTATTCTGGCTTCAAGCGGAATGGTCTCACCGATTCTGCCTTCCGGATAGCCTTTGCCATCCCATCTTTCATGGTGGAATCTTGCCACATTATATGCCACGTCCACGAAATGTTTCTCTTCCACGTCTTTAAGAATGATCTTCACATAATCGCCACTTCTTGCTGAGTGAGTTTTCATAATGTTATATTCTTCCGCTGTAAGTTTTCCAGGCTTAGCCAAAATGGAATACTCGATGGTGATTTTGCCCAGGTCGTGCATAGGTGCGGCCCTGACAATGTCTTCTGCTTTTACATCATCGATATCATATTTACCAAGTTTCTGGGCTGACTTAACAATATATCCGATTACATCACTGGTTCTCTTGACATGACCACCCGTGCTGTCGTCTCGGTTTTCCACCAGGTTTGCAAGTGAAAGTACAACCTTTCTCTGGATATCCTTGATGCTGGCGGTCTTCTTCTCAACCTCGCTGGCCAAAGTGGAATTGTAATCGTTCATGACACGAAGTACCATTTCCTCTTCGGTCACATCCATAATTTCGAAAAGATAACCTTTGGTTTTGCCGCCCTGAGTTAATGAGATTTCGGAAATTTCACATTTGCATATTCTGTCTCCGTCCTCATATTTCTTGCTTGAAACGCTGTTATATTTATAATCATCTATTAAATCATAGAATATTTTTGCCGCCTGACCGTCATAATCAAGCTGCTCATCCACAACCTGATTCTCCATTTCAGGGAGGAATTCATACATATTCTGGTTGCAGATTAATAATCTTTTATTAAGGTCAAAAACCGCAAGTCCTTTTGTTCCACGGCTTGCCTGATGCTCTGACAAAACTGACGTAATATCATGCATATGCATATAATCATAATTGACAGCCACGAAAATATCTATTACCACATATACAAAAGGAAGAAGTGAGAAATCCGCCTGTACGAAAACCTGAACAAAATATGTTACTGTGCTTAAGATGGCAATAAAGGCATAAAACCACATTCTCCTTCGGGAATAGGTTCCTTTTCTTATGAATGCAAGTATAAGGAGTAATGCAATGACAAAAATAACAGACACAATATATATCCAGTGAATTGCCTTAAGAGGGCCGGCGACAGTTTTCACCACGGATCCCATCTCACTGGATGTTACAGTTATTGAGTCGAAATACATTTTATTATTGAAACAGAACCAGACAACAGAAAGATGGATAAAGGAAACAATGTAGGCAAATATCTTTATCCAGGCGTTGGCGGTGATTTTGAGAAAAGTTACTATGTCAAACAAAAGAAGCATGAATAAAATGGAACTGTCCAAGTAGATTATACAGTAACATACTGCAGCGCCTTCAGAGGTTGTAACCCTGGTATTAAGCCAGTATCCCATAATGATAATGGGAACCAGTATAAAATTGGTCCAATATCTTACATCAACATCCTTATAACCTTTTGATAACATATAGATAATAACGCCAAATGATATCAAAAGAAGAATTCCATAAAAACCCGTTACCATATATTACCTCGTCAAACTACCTGTTTTATTTAGATAAACCCTGCTCTATTTCAAAATAGTAATCGCAGCCTTCTCCGATGCGGGCGGTCTTAATCTCAGAGCCCATTAAGGACACAATACCCCTTGCGATAAACATATCCATTTCATCATCAGGAATAATATTACTGTTCCCTTTTTCCCTTACAGAGAACAGCATATGCACATTTGTTTCGTCCTTGGCACCTGCATATATTCTTAATGTAATGCTGCCTTTATTTATTTCATTTAAATTTGATTTAATAAGATTGAGAACAACCTGCTTAATCTTTTCGGAATCTCCTATTAATGTTTCAGGTATTCCTTCTGCTATGTCGGTTTCAAATTCAATATCTTTATTGGTTATGATGCTTTCGGCCGAACTCTTAATATCATTCGAGAATTCAGCAAATGAATAAGCCTTTGCCTCAATCTGCATTTTGCCTGACTCAATTTGTGAATAATCGAGGCTGTCATCCATAAGCGCCATAAAGCCATCGCCGATTCGCTTAATCTCCTGGGATAATGATTTAATCTCATCATTTTCGGTTTTTTGCATAATCTGTTCATTTAATGAAAGTATGGTTTTAACCGGAGTTTTGGCTTCTTTGAATACGCCTTCCATAATTTCATTTTTCTGCCTGATTTCTGATTCGATATTCTGAGCATGCTCTTTGGCTTTATCCAGTTTTTGTCTCTCATCATCAATATCATGAACTGTCATTAAGATTCTGCTTACTGAGTGACCCGCCTTATCCATGGAAAGGAAACGAATTCTGAACCAGCCATGATTAATGCTCTTAAACTCAGCAACAATGCTGCCCTTATCCTTAATCTCATTTTTAAGGAAATCAAGTTTTGATAAATTCGCAAGGGAAGCCTTGTACTGATCTTCCGGCTCAGTCTTAAATATATAATCAAGCTGTTCTTCTGCCGAAGCACTCTTCGGTCTGTCTATAAGATTCTCATTCTCACCTACTGATTCAAGAGTATTCTTCTTTACATCTATGATATAAATAGCCGCATAAAGTCCCATCATGCAGGAGATACCGGACTTACGAAGTTCCATCTCTTTTTCAGCCCTGTTATAAATATATGTTGTTGCTATATTCATGCCTACTGAAAGTAAAAGAGCAAAGGCAAGAACGCAGGATACAATAAATAAAGGTCCCTGAATAATGTTCTTCTGATAATAATAATCGATCTGATAATCCCTGAATTCTATGTATCTTTTGTAATATACAATGAATCCTACAGTAACATCACTGCTTGCACCAAGTGGTATTTCGTTAAAATCCTCGCTCGGATGATAAATCATATAATCGCCGATTTTTAAAGGAATCATAAGATCCGGTCCGTCAATCATATAATCAACTTCCAGTTCATTTACATCATACTTGGCAAGATTAATAGTCTGAACTATTTCCTCCTGCTCAGGGTCATTCACATGCTGATGAATCTCAACCTCGCCATTCCAGAACTGACTTATGTAGCAGTCTCTTTCAATATCTATTTTAAGATTCCAGTCATTAACAATATCTGTTGTTCCATTGTGAAAAGTAGCATCAAAAATACCGCCCTCAACGCCAAGATTGGACTTAGGCCATCTTGCGCTGTCGCCGGTTCTTGGGGAAATTACAACGCTCATCTTGTCGTCTAAATCGGTACTTTTAATTACATGCGGAGTATTATTATACTTTGATACGCTGAAAACCTGCGCAAAGATTAAAAGAACAAGTGCTATACCAATAATAAAAGAAACATAATATAAGATTTTACTAAGCCTGTTTTGCATAGTTTTTCCCTTCCCTCTGAAATATAACCCAAATTTAAAACCCATTCATCTGTTAATTATATCACTTTATCCAAAAAAAAGCCACGAATGACGCATTTTTCCCATCATTCGTGGCAGGTGCAGTAGGGACGGGGTAAAATGCACCTTCTCTAGGGCAGGTGCATTTTACCCCGTCCCTACTGCACCTGCCCTATCTTCGATTGCAAATTTATTTAATGGCCTGAACCATCTTTGTTACATATTCTTTCACTGCTGCAGGGGCATTGGTTCCATGCTCGGCTATAATTCTTACGATAGCTGAGCCTACGATGGCACCATCTGAAAGGGCGGCCATTTTGGCAGCCTGCTCAGGGGTTGATATACCAAAGCCAATGGCTACCGGCACATCTGTAACCTCTCTTACGGACTTTATCATCTCATCCAGATTATTGCTGAAATCTGATCTTACTCCCGTAACACCCATGGAAGATACGCAGTAGATAAAGCCTTCTGCTTCCTTTGCTATCATCTGAACCCTGTCTTTGGATGTAGGAGCTATCATTGATATAAATGAGATATCATGCGCCTTGCAGATATCTGTAAACTCCGCTTTTTCCTCATAAGGAATATCCGGAATTATCATGCCGTCAATGCCGCACTCGTTGCATCTGTCGGCGAATTTGTCAGCTCCATATTTAAATACCACATTGGCATATGTCATAAAAAGAATAGGAATCTTTATGTCAGAGCGAACCTCTTTAACCAGTTCAAATAACGAATCTGTTGTTGTACCTGCCTCAAGCGCTCTCTGGCTTGCTTCCTGAATTACAGGGCCTTCAGCGATAGGATCTGAGAAAGGAATACCAATCTCGATGATACCTGCACCTGCTTCATTTAATGCATATAATATTTTTCTGGTGGTTTCGATATCCGGATCACCGCCTGTTATAAATGGTATGAATACTTTATTATTTTTAAAAGCCTCGCTTATTCTACTCATATATCTCAACTCCTCTGTATCTTGCAATTGCTGCCACATCCTTGTCACCACGTCCTGAAATGGTGCATACAATAATATCATCCTTGCTCATAGAGCCTGCAACCTTCATTACATGAGCCACGGCATGAGCGCTTTCTATGGCAGGAATAATTCCTTCAACTCTTGATAAATATTCAAATGCCTTTACTGCTTCCTCATCTGTAATCGGCACATATGTAGCTCTTCCGGTTTTATGAAGGTTGGCATGTTCAGGTCCGATTCCCGGATAATCAAGTCCTGCTGAAATTGAATATACAGGAGCAATCTGGCCATATTCGTTCTGGCAAAAGAGTGACTTCATACCATGAAAAATCCCCAGCGAGCCATTAGCTATTGTTGCCGCATTCTTAGGATTATCAACTCCAAGACCTGCTGCCTCGCAGCCAACTAACTTAACTGATTCATCCGGAATAAATTCATAGAATGAACCCATTGCATTGCTGCCACCGCCTACACAGGCAACAACCATGTCCGGTAGTTTTCCTTCTTTTTCCATGAGCTGAGACTTAATCTCTTTACCAATAACGCTCTGAAAATCCCTGACTATCATAGGAAATGGATGAGGTCCCATTACTGAGCCAAGCACATAAAGGGTATCATCAACTCTTTTACTCCACTCTCTCATGGCTTCATTAACGGCATCCTTCAATGTTTCAGTACCTGTGGTAACTGCGTGAACCTTTGCTCCGAGAAGTTCCATTCTGTATACATTAAGTGCCTGTCTTACTGTATCTTCCCTTCCCATGAAGATTTCACATTCCATGCCCATAAGTGCTGCAGCTGTTGCGGTTGCAACACCATGCTGGCCTGCGCCTGTTTCTGCAATGACCCTGGTTTTGCCCATCTTCTTGGCCAGAAGAACCTGACCTAACACGTTGTTGATTTTGTGGGAGCCGGTGTGATTCAAATCCTCTCTTTTAAGATAGATTTTTGCGCCGCCCAGATCTTTGGTCATCTTTTCTGCATAGTACAGAATCGAAGGTCTGCCTGCATATTCTTTATTTAACTTATCAAGTTCTGCAATAAAATCCGGATCGTGGCTGTAATGTTCATAAGCCTCCTCCAGTTCGTGAATTGCATTCATAAGTGTTTCCGGTACGTATTGTCCGCCGAATTCTCCATATCTTCCTACACTCATATCATTACTCCTTTCAAGGCAGCGCCTACTCGGCGCTCACTCTTCTTACTATATCAACCATTCTTTCTATCTTCTCACGGTCCTTGAAACCATCTGTCTCAAGCGCCGTACTGATATCTACTCCGTAAGGATTACGCTGTCTTATAATACGCTCAATATTGTTAAAACCAACGCCTCCTGCAAGGAAATAAATCTTTCCGATTTCCTCATCTGTTGGCAGTGATGCAAGGTCGAAACTCTGACCGCTTCCTCCGATTATTCCCTTAACCTTGGAATCAAATAAATAGCAGTCTGCGTGGATATTTTCCACCATGCGTTTCTTTATCTGAGAACTAAGCTGCATAATTGCTGCAGCGTAGCGGCTCCTCTCTTCTGCCAGTGATAATTCGTTGGATATTTCTTCAGCAGTCTTTGGATTATCAATACCGAAAGCGCTTAAATCAACTTCCACTTTTATTGCTTTCCAGATCTGGATTCCCACCGGAAGACCACGTCTTAAATGGTCCACATATTCCTCATCCTCTGCGCCGTGAAGCTGCACGATGTCTATAATACCACGATTGACCAGTGCCTGTATATGCTCAATTGGCTCATTAACAAAAACCCCTGCTGCCGGTATGTCTTTTGAGAGTTTACTCTTAAGTTCATACGCCAGGTCATCCGATACAAACCTTTTTGTGTTTGCAAAAACAAAGCCCACACAGTCCGGTTTGCAGGCATTTACTGCCTCAATATCTTCTAATCTTTTAAGTCCGCACACTTTAATCTTACTCATATTTCCTGCATCCTTTTCTTAATTCATCAAGCATTGCCTTTTTATCAGGGCTTCTCATTAAAGTCTCGCCTATCAATACTCCGTTAACTCCTGCATTATATAAAACCTGAATGTCATCGGCTGTTTTGATACCGCTTTCAGCTATATAAAGCACATCTTCCGGCACAAGCTTGCGAAGCCTTTCAGAGTTATGAACATCTACCGTAAAATCCTTAAGGTTACGGTTATTAACTCCAATTATTCTTGCTCCCGCCCTTACTGCCATGGCGATTTCTTCTTCCGTATGAGCCTCCACCAAAGCTGAAAGATAAAGAGCATCACAGATTTCAATATATCTTTTTATTGTCTCTTCATCAAGTATTGCACATATAAGAAGTACCATGGATGCGCCCAGTGTCTTGGCCTGATAAATCTGATATTCATCAACTGTGAAGTCTTTTCTAAGCAGCGGAGTTTTTACATTCTCAGCAATCTCCTCAAGGTAGGCATCACTTCCCAAAAACTTTGTGGGCTCAGTGAGTACTGAGATGCAGGCAGCCCCTGCCTTCTCATACTCTCTGGCAATCTCCACATATGGGAAATCTTCGGCTATAAGACCTTTGGAAGGCGAGGCTTTTTTCACCTCGCATATAAAACTTATACCGTCTTTCTTAAGTGCTTCCTCCACAGGGAAAGTCTGATTTGGCTGACTCAGTGCAAGTCTTGTAGCCTCATCCCTCATGGTGCTTTCTGATATTCTTTTTTTGTCTTCTTCTACTCTTGCCATGGCACTGTCAGCAAGAATTTCCAGTATATTCTTATTCATTTGTCGCCTTTATAAATGCTTCTAATTTTTCCATTGCCTTACCTGAATCAATAAGATCCTCAGCCATTCTTACGCCATCAAGAATGCTCTTTGCCTTGCCGCAGATGTAGAGTCCTGCGCCTGCATTAAGTACAACGCTGTCTCTCTTTGGTCCCTTGACGCCTGAAAGAATCTCTTTTGTAATTCTTGCATTGTCAGCAGGGTCGCCGCCAACCATATCATCCTTGGTTGCTCTTTTTAAGCCGAACTGCTCAGGTGTAATCTCGTAATATCTGAAATCGCCGTTATCGATTTCGCATACTGATGTGGCATCTGACATACTGATTTCATCAAGTCTGTCCTTACCATATACAACCATGCCTCTCTTAACGCCAAGTTCTGATAAAACCTTGGCCATTGGGCCAACAAGTGACTCATCATAAACGCCCATTACCTGATATGTTGCATGTGCAGGGTTGGTAAGAGGTCCAAGGATATTGAATACTGTTCTGATACCGAGGCCTTTACGAACAGGAGCCACGAATCTCATTGCCTTGTGATAAACCTGAGCATGCATGAAAGCGATATTCTCTTCATCAAGAACCTTAGCCATCTTCTCAGGCTCGATTGTAATATTTACGCCAAGAGCATCAAGCACATCAGCAGCTCCGCACTTGGATGATACAGATCTGTTACCATGCTTTGCAACCGGCTGTCCGGATGCTGCAATAACGATACTTGCTGTGGTTGAGATATTAAATGTATATGCCTCATCTCCGCCTGTACCAACGATTTCAAACACATCACCCTTGTGCTCCAGAACTGTACCTGCATCTCTCATTCCCTGTGCAGAAGCTACGATTTCATCGATTGTCTCGCCCTTCATTCTAAGTGCTGTAAGATATGATGCAATAAGCATCTGGTCAGTCTCACCTGACATAATCTCATCTGTACACTGCTTTGCCATCTCTCTTGTTAAATCTTTACCTTCTACTAATTGTGCAATTGCCTCTCTAATCATTTTTTTATTCCTCCTTTTACCTTCGTCCTCATTTCCAAGTTGTAAGAAATTCTTAATTATTGTCATGCCATCCGGTGTAAGTACACTTTCCGGATGGAACTGAAGTCCGTAAATCTCATAATTTTTATGCTTAACTGCCATTACCTCGCCGTCAGCAGTCTGGCCGATAACCTTAAGTTCCTTCGGCATTGTATCTGCATCTGCAGCCAGTGAATGATATCTTGCCACCGGAATTTCCTTAGGAAGCCCACGAAAAATCTCCGCCTCGTTATCTATGTAAGCAATGCTCTGTTTGCCGTGCATCAACTTCTTGGCATATCCAACTCTGGCTCCGTAGACTTCGCATATACCCTGATGTCCCAGGCAAACTCCAAGGATTCTGGATTTGCCGGCCATGGTTTTGACCACCATCTCTGAGATACCTGCATCTGATGGTTTGCCTGGACCCGGAGAGATAATGATATGGCTTGGGGACATAGCTGCAACTTCTGAAACTGTAAGTTCATCATTTCTTACAACCTTTATCTCCTCAGTTGCCACTGAGCCGATATACTGAACTAAGTTATATGAAAAGCTGTCATAATTATCTATTAAAAGAATCATTAGTCATTCACCTCCTTAGCTCTTTCTACGGCTTCAATTACCGCCCCTGCCTTATTGGCACTTTCTATATATTCCGATTCAGGAACGCTGTCAGCTACGATGCCGGCACCTGCCTGAACATAAACCTTATCGCCTTTCTTTACTGCGGTACGGATTGCTATGCACACATCCAGGTTTCCTGAGAAATCCAGATATCCGATTGCGCCTCCATATATTCCTCTTCCTGTTTTCTCAAGTTCTTCGATAATCTCGCATGCCCTGAACTTAGGCGCTCCGGATAATGTTCCTGCCGGAAGCAGCGCTGATACTGCATCAAGTGAATCCTTGTCATTTCTGATATCGCCGCATACTGTGGAAGCTATGTGCATTATCTTGGAGAATCTGTGGATTGACATATAATCCTCAACTCTTACTGAGCCAAACTTGGCGATTCTTCCGATATCATTTCTAGCAAGGTCCACTAACATGTTATGCTCTGCAAGTTCCTTCTCATCCTTAAGAAGTTCGGCCTCTAATCTTACATCCTCAGCCTCTGTCTCACCCCTTGGTCTTGAACCTGCAACCGGGAAGGTTGTCAGTTTTCCATTTATTAACTTGACCATTGTCTCCGGTGAGGAACCTGCGATTTCCAGGTCATCACACTTAATGAAATACATATAAGGTGAAGGATTGGTTGTCCTTAAGATTCTGTATGCATTAAGAAGTCCGCCTTTGTATGTTGCCTCAAATCTTCTTGAGATAACGCCCTGGAAGATATCACCTTCACGAATATAGGCCTTGGTCTTCTCCACCATCTCTTCATATTCTTCCTTGGTGGTATTGCAGGTGAATTTTACATTCTCATCTGCCTTCTCAGACTTAAGGATCATCTGGTCATTTACGAGGTGGGCTAATTTTTCAATCTCGAGGGTAGCTGCATTATAGCCCTGCTCAGCCTTGTCTGCCTTGTAATTTACCACGATGATGATTTTCTGCTTTAAGTGATCATAAACGATTAACTTGTCAAAAAGCATCAGGCTGTAATCATCGAAATCGCTTCCTTTCAGTCTCAGCTTTGGCTCGGATAATGCAATCATCTCATATGCAAAATACCCGACGAAGCCACCTGTAAATGAAGGAAGTCCTTCGATTGACGGAGCTTTGTATTTGGATAATTCGTTTCTTAAAATCTCCAATGGATCTCCATCGATTTCCTGCTCAACCACGCCACTTTTGATTGTGACTTTTTTATTTTTTGAGCTTATGGTGAGTAGTGGATTTACACCCAAAAATGAGTATCTTCCCCATTGTTTTCCACCCTCAACACTTTCAAGAAGGAAGAACTTTTCATCAATTCCTGCAAGTTTTCTAAGTAAAGTGATTGGCGTTACAACATCTGCCAGTATCTCTTTACATACAGGAATCATCTGATAATCCTTCTCATATCTTTTTACTTCTTCATAAGATGGATAATACATATTTGCCTCCTTTCACAAAAAAACCAACACCCGTCTTTCCGGATGTTGGCTTATAATAAAAAATCTGTCTCCGGATTAACCTCCAGAGACAGATAATATAATCTGCGGTACCACTCTGCTTGACAGACATTACATCTGCCCTCTCATTCTGCACACCATCATGTACACCCTCCTGGTAACGGGCAGGGAACCCGTCGACGTCTACTAAAAATCTTTTTCAAGTCGCCCTCAAGAGTCCATTCAATCAGTTCCTTCATACTGCATCCCACCAGCCGCAGCTCTCTGTGATAAATTTCCTAACCTACTTCTCTCTTTCATCGGTTTAATGTATTAAAGTATGTTCTTATAATAATTGTGCACAACCTGTTTGTCAATACTTTTTTTTAATTTTTTATTGTGCTTTAATTTACGGCAGGAATTTGCCGGATGCAAGATAGAGTTTATACCACTCATTGTGGGTAAGTTCTACCTTTGTTGAATCGCAGAATTCCTTCATGTGAACCGGATTCATGGTGCCGGATATAACCTGAATATGTGCCGGATGGCGAAGAATCCAGGCAATGGCAATGGCTGTCTTGGAGACATTATATTTCTCGCCAAGTTCTGCCAGGCAGTCATTTAATTCCTTGTAATCAGGATGGTCTATGAAGCAGCCGCCAAACATTCCAATCTGAAGCGGTGACCAGGCCTGAATTGTTATATCATTTAATCTGCAATAGGATAAAAGACCATTGTCCCTGTCTGTCGAGCGCTCAGTTGTGAGATTATTTACATATAATTCCTGGTCGATAAGCTGAGTCTGATCTAATGAAAGCTGGAGCTGATTAAATACAAGCGGCTGTTTTACGCACTTCTTTAAAAGTTCAAGCTGCATAGGGCCTAAGTTACTTACGCCAAAATTACGCACCTTTCCGCTTGCTTCCAACTTATCAAAAGCCTCTGCCACCTCTTCTGGCTCAAACAGAAGGTCCGGGCGGTGCAGCAAAAGTGCATCCAGATAATCAGTCTTAAGCCTTGATAAAATTCCATCAACGCTTTTTAAAATATCATCCTTCTCCCAGTTAAATTCCTGTCTGTCAGGATAGATTCCACACTTACTTTGAATAAAAATATCTTCCCTCTTAAGTGATGTTTTGGCCAAAGCCTCGCCGAATCTCTCTTCCGCTTCACCCATTCCATAACATGTGGCATGATCATAATAATTAATGCCATTATCTGCTGCAGTCTCAATTACTTTCGCAGCCTCATCAGCGTTTAAAGCCGGCATTCTCATGCATCCCATAATTATCGCAGATACGTTCTGCGGCCCATTTTGCACATTGTAATACTTCATAATTCCCTCCGTACACTTACAAAATTTTTTCCATTACCGTTTTTTGAATTCCCATTCCCATAGACTCGTAGAATCTGCGGGCAGAATCGTTGCCTTCCCAGACATTTAATGTAATATTGTGGCATCCCATACCCTCAGCATAGCCTTCAATAAACTTATAGATTTCAGTGGCTACGCCCTGATGCCTGAACGCTTCGTCCACGCAGATATCATCAATATAAATATTGGAATAACTTTGAAGATTATCTTCGCCACCTATGTTATTAATCTGGGCAAATCCATAACCCTTCACCAAATCATCCTTATCCACCGACACAAAAATCGGCGTCATCGGATTACGGATAATCTCCTCCAAAGCCTCTTTATTATACTTTGTCTTATCCTTAATAAACAAATCAGGCCTAAGCGCAGCATGCACATTATTAACCTGAATCAAAAGTTTAAGTATTCTCTCTATATCTTTATTTTCCGCAAGTCTAACCATATTTTTCCTCGTAGTGCCAGGTGCTGCCAGGTGGGACGGGGTAAAGTGCATCTAGTGCCAGGTGGCATTCCTCTGTCCTGGTTGGGAGATGCACTTTACCCCGTCCCACCTGGCACTAATTTCATTGTAACCTTGGATTGCAATTATATCAAGAATTCTTGGGTGCACGATATTTTTTGTTGAAAAAATAATAAATTGGTATAAAATAGTATATGAGAGTATATGAAAGTATATAAGATGCGCAAAAGTATATAAGAGTATATGGAAGTATATAGCAAACGCAAAAGTATATAGAAGTATATAAAGGAGGCATTATTATGACAAGAAACCCATATTCCATCGGATTTGGAAAGATTCCAACTCATTATATAAGCAGGGATATTTTAATTGATGAAATCCTGGAAAACCTAAACTCAGAAGAGCCACAGGCTCAGGCATATAAGCTCACAGGTATACGTGGCAGTGGCAAAACCGTCACCTTATCAGCCATCGAGAAAAGCCTTCGAAACAATCCAGACTGGGTAGTAGTTGGAATAAAGCCTGAGGGAAACATAATTGAAGATATTATTGGCACAATATACAATGAAGTTCCTTTTCTTCTCTCCTTTTTCAAATCAAATATTAACCTTAGCAAGTTTGGAATTGGAGTAGATATAAAAAATATTCCGCCTGTCAGCAGTCTCGACGCAGCCTTGAACAAAATACTTGTAGAGTTAAGCAAAAGAAAAAAAAGACTGCTTGTAACTGTTGATGAAGTAAAGAATACTGTATCCATGAGAGATTTTGTGCAGGAGTTTCAAATACTGATTCGCCAAGACTTGCCAATATACATGATTATTGCAGGCTTATATGATGACATAGAAAGCCTGGAAAATGCAGATCATCTGACATTTTTCTTACGTGCTGAAAAGTACGATATGACTCCACTTAACTATACAACAATCAGAAACGATTATATGAAAACACTAAAAGTTAATCAGGATGTTGCTGAACAAATGGCTGCCATAACAAAAGGCTATGCTTTTGCCTACCAGGCCCTCGGAAAGTATATGTGGGAATCCGAGCAAAAAGATATTTCAGAAGATGTACTCCTCAAATTAGATGAGGCATTGTCAGAAAAAGTATACCGCAAAATATGGAGCGAGTTAAGTCCAAAAGAAAAGTGGTATCTTAATTACATTGTCACAAAAGACCAAATGCCGGTTAGCGAATTACTGCAATTGACTCAGAAAAAGAAAAATGAATTTTCAGTTCCAAGAGATGGGTTAAAAAGAAAAGGCATAATTGACACATCAACAAGAGGTATTCTCAAAATTAAGTTACCACGTTTAAAAGAGTTTATTGAGAATAATACAATTGAATAAATATTAGGTGCACTTTCCCCCGTCCCTAGTGGCAATAAAAACTTTAAAGCCCAAGGACAGGGTTTCCTTGGGCTTTAAGATAATCGATTGGAAGTCGACATTAGGAGATTTATGTTACTGCAAAATTAGTAGTTCAATACTTTCTTTT
Organism: uncultured Lachnospiraceae bacterium; assembly: GCA_902789665.1. GTDB lineage: Bacteria > Bacillota > Clostridia > Lachnospirales > Lachnospiraceae > UBA3766. The sequence goes on from CADAOY010000003.1 coordinate 182,605, forward strand.
GCAATCAGGAGTTAGTCATCGCTAACTGTTTATAATATACTCCATCACTTATTGCTTGTCAACACTTTTTTACACATTTTTTTAGTGGGTAAAGATTTATTTAGCCTTACCCTGATTTGCAACAGCTTCCATCTTGGCCTTGAGAGCCTCCTGGTCGCCTAAGTAGTAGTGATTAATGGCCTTAAAATTATCGTCGAATTCATATACAAGCGGAACACCTGTAGGGATGTTAACGCCAATAATATCTTCATCTGAAATATTGTCAAAATACTTAACCAGCGCACGCAGTGAATTACCGTGAGCTGCGATAATAACTCTCTTACCGGCCTCCATATCCTTCTTAATTACTTCATTAAAGAACGGCACTGCTCTTTCAATTGTAGTCTCAAGACTCTCGTGAAGCGGCAATTTAGCCGGATCCACATCGCGGAACATTTCCTGATTCTGTGGAGCCTCAGGACTTGTCGGCACTAATGCAGGCGGCTTAACATTGAAGGAACGTCTCCAGATTTTAACCTGTTCTTCACCGTACTTCTCAGCAGTTTCGGATTTATTTAATCCCTGAAGGGCGCCATAATGACGCTCATTTAACTGCCAGCATTTATTAACCGGAATCCAGTTTCTGTCCATCTCATCAAGGATGTGATTAAGTGTATGAATCGCTCTCTTAAGATAGGATGTATAAGCTACGTCAAAATCATAGCCCTCCTCTTTAAGAATCTTACCACCCTGCTTTGCTTCCTCTTGACCTTTCTCACTAAGGTCTACATCATGCCAGCCTGTGAAAAGATTGAGTTTGTTCCATTCACTTTCACCATGTCTAACCAATACTAATTTCATCATAATTCTTATATCCTTTCAGTTTAATCTCTCAGCCTGTTTGCCAGTAAGCCATTGCTAACCTATGGTTAGTCGTTGCTAATTAGCAAACGCTAACCACAATATACTACTCAACAAAATCTCTGTCAAGGTACGCTGCGAAGCTGCCAGGTGGGACGGGGGAAAGTGCATCTAAGAATGCCACCTGGCACCACCTGGCACTAGGTGCACTTTCCCCCGTCCCTAGTGGCACAAAAAGAGCCGGCACATACGTACCGGCTCTTTGAATATTCTTTGCAATTTAAAGTCCAACAGACTTGTTATATTTACGCCTTCTTAACAAGAAGTGACTCACCTGTCATTTCTGCAGGCTGAGGAAGTTCCATAATCTGAAGAAGTGTTGGAGCGATATCACATAATCTTCCACCTTCTCTTAATGTATATGAAGGATCATAATTATAAAGAATAAATGGAACCTGATTTGTTGTATGAGCAGTATGTGGTTCGCCTGTCTCATAATTAATCATCTGCTCTGCATTACCATGGTCTGCGCAGATGAAGAGAACGCCGTCCATCTTCTTAACTGCTTCTACTGCAGCGCCTACGCACTGATCAATTCTCTCAACTGCCTTGATTGCAGCTTCAAGTACACCTGTATGACCAACCATATCAGGGTTTGCAAAGTTGATGATAATAACATCATAATCACCTGATGTAATTGCTGCGTTGAGTTTCTCTGAAACTTCAGGAGCACTCATTTCAGGCTTTAAGTCATATGTTGCAACTGCAGGTGAATTAACAAGTGTTCTGTCTTCGCCCTTATTAGGCTCTTCAATACCACCGTTAAAGAAGAATGTTACATGAGCATACTTCTCTGTCTCTGCAATTCTAAGTTGTCTTAAACCATTCTTTGCAAGGTACTCGCCAAGTGTATTAACGATTTCCTCTTTCTTAAATGCTACAAACTTATTAGGAATTGTTTCATCATAATCCTTGAAGCAAACATATGTAAGAGGCATGAAACCATTAGCTCTCTTAAGGTAAGCAATAGACTTTGTATCATTGGCATCGCCACCCTGAGCCTTGATATCATCATCTGTAAAGCAGAATGCTTTGGTAATCTCTCTTGCTCTGTCAGGACGGAAGTTAAAGAAGATAACTGAGTCATTTGGTTTAACCAGTGATACCGGTGAACCATCTTCATTAACAATTACTGTTGGAAGCACGAACTCGTCTGTAACTTCCTTATCATATGAATCCTGCATAGCCTGTACAGGGTCTGTAGCCTTAACGCCCTCACCAAGTACTAATGAATCATATGCAAGCTGGATTCTGTCCCAGTTATTATCTCTGTCCATTGCATAATATCTGCCGGACATTGATGCAACCTTACCAACACCAATTTCTTTCATCTTATCAACTAACTGCTGAAGGTAATCCTTACCTGATGCAGGTGGTGTATCTCTTCCATCGAAGAATGGGTGAACGTAAACATTCTGGAAATTCTCTTTCTTGCACATCTCAAGGATTGCATAAAGATGTGTATTGTGGCTGTGAACACCACCATCTGAAAGAAGACCCCATACATGAAGATCTGAATTATTCTCCTTACAATTGTTAATTGCACGAAGAAGTTCTTCATTCTTAAAGAAAACTCCATCCTGGATATACTTTGTAATAAGTGTAAGATCCTGGTAAATAATTCTACCTGAACCGATATTCATATGTCCAACTTCTGAATTTCCCATCTGTCCGTCAGGAAGTCCAACGGCAAGACCTGAAGCATTACCTCTTTGGAATGGGCACTCAGCCATAAGCTTATCCATCACCGGAGTGTTAGCCATATAAATCGCATTAGCCTCATGATTATCGGAAATTCCGTAACCATCAAGCACCATCATAACAACTGGTTTCTGTCTCATATTAATTTCCTCCTAGAGTTTATTTATCCAATCGAACAAAGCCGGTTTCACCCAGCACATATCCTGCTGCCTCAAGTTTTTCCTTAATCTCCTTAGCATCAAAACCTTCAGATGAGGCCATATCCTCAAAACTTGAATACTTATCTCTTAAGGCCATATTAATGTAACTAAGTAACATATTCGGATCTTTAGGTATCATTTTATCTCCTTTTCATTCGATATTAAACCGCAACAGTCATTGTACCATAACTTCCCATCCTTCTTCAACAAAAAGGCTAAAATCACCGCCAAGTTATCTATCTACCCCCCCAAACAAAATGAAAACACCCGTTTCCAGGTGTCTTCATTTTACTTGATTTTTATTTATAACAGAAATTATCCAAAATCTTTGTTATCTTCTTTTCTTAATTACTGTAACTGTACCAATTAATACAAGACCTGCACCAAGTGCTGAGATTAATAATACATAAGGATAAGCTCCCGCTGTCTTAGGAATCTGAGCATCAATGTTTGTTACTGCCGGGGCAGGCGCACCTGAATTATTTGAAGGTGTTACATCTGGCTTAGCAGGTGTTGGTGTTGGTGTAACAGCAGTCTCATATTTAACTGTCTGTGTTGTCCACTTACCACCTTCGTAGTCAGCAACAAATACTTTATAATCTGTATCTGCTGCCAAAGATAAACCTGTTACCTCACCTGAAAATTCTTTGTTCAAAGTACCAAATGTTTCAAGTGCCAGAATATTATCATTTCCATCTCTTACCTGAACCATAACTGCAGCAGCTTCTGTTGAACCTTTTACGGAAACTTTGGTTGCCTCTGCAGTTGATGATGTAAGAGTTACTGTCTGATCCTTAGCATACACTTTAACAGGAAGGCAAATAACTAAGATAAGTAAAGCGACTAATATTCCAAAATATTTTTTCATCTCTTTACCCCCCTTCCTAGAACCAAGTAATCTTTCCATCCCAGTAAACACCCTTACCGGAACCAACCTGTGTACCACCAAATGTAGTATCATCATTATAACCAGCATTAAGTACTGTCATAGAGAAACCACCGGCATTACCATACTTATTAACATATGTCTGTTCAGTAATGTTGTCTGTCCACTCTACTCCATCAAACACTTTAGCTGGAGCATAACCAATAACGAACCATGATACAGCAACTTCATTGTCTGTTTCTGCAAGATAAGCAGTATGTGGAATAACTTCCTTATGTCCGTCATCATACTGAACATTAAGATAAAGGTCATCACCACCTGATGATGTTAAATCATTTGTAGGATGATAATATGTTGCATATACAATGACCTGCTGTCCCTGATAATAATTATACTCAACAGAACAGGAACCTTCTCTGAAATCTGTCCATAAATTAGATGTCTGCATACCTATATCTTCATGGCAACCACCTAAGTCATTGAGATATCTGTACTGAAGAAGTACACCGATTCTTGTAATAGTAAGGTCTCTGGTTACCCCTGTTGAATAAGTAATGCTAAGAGGTACGCTGTCATAAAAATTAGATTTAAATGTTAATTTAACTTTATTTAAATCAGATGTATCTATCTGGACACCGTCTCTTTGTGATTCATCCTTAAGCACTACAGATTTAATTGTTGTATTAGCTAAACCACCAATAGTCAAAGGTTCTATATATACAGTACTTTCACCAATATAAACCCTTGCATCCAAATTTTCCCCTGTTGCAAAAACAGAATCTATTTTATACCCGTTTACACCAAGCTGGCCATATGCCTTGCCTTCGCCGCTTCCTGTTACTGCAACATATGTGTCACCTGAATAAAGGAAACGAATTGTTTTGCCATATGGCTCAATAGGAGCAAACTGTTCCATAAAATTCTGAGTATAAACTTGAGCCGTAATTATTCCATCATTACCTGATATTAGATCTTCATTAGTTCCATTACCGGCAATTGCTGCTCCTTCCCCTATCTCAGCATCCATAATAACAAGAGCATACTGCGGATTCTCTTCATCTGCTGTAAACTGTACATCATCTGCAAAAGCAGTTCTTGAATAATATGGGCCGTCAAAGCTGCTTCGAACTATTATCTCTTCCGGGCTTGTAAGTTGTACAACCTGATAGTAACCTTCCACAGGGCTTCCATCAAACATACTATATCCCCAATTTACCTTATAATCCCATACATGACGCTGCCGCACGCTTCCGTCGGCAAGAATTACATCTATGGTTTCATCTCCAACAAGTTCAATCCTTCCATTCAGCTCATAAACGCCCTCTGAAAAATGTTCTCTGTCTTCGTCACTGTTATAATCAAAAACAGGAAGTCCAAAACTCTCAAACATTGCAACACTTATATATCTGCCATACAGTTCTGCTGCCAGCATATACTGGGCATCATCCGATGTTTCAACATTATACGCATATAAACGGCTCTCAGACTCTCCAAGAATTGCCGGATCACCTGAATTAGGATACGCCATAGCAATATTAATTGGATGATAGCCGTCTAACTCGCCTATATTCTGATACCTACATATAAACCGAGAAAAGTTATCAAAATAACCAATTTCACACAATGCATCTTTCATTAAATCAACAGGATTCTCGCCCCATGGATCCGCAATAGCGTATACAATAGTTCTGTGTACTGCATCATCGCTTACTGGATTATCATAAAGTTCAAGAGTTACCTGTACCTCTCCACTTTCTGGGACTGGATCATTAGGATTCTGTATGAACTCAATGTAACCACTTTCAAGAGGAATTGGAGCATCATAATTTAAAGGGTCAATCCATTCTTTTCCATCATACGAATACATTGGCATATGGCCGGCACCTTCATTTGCGAATACAAATTTAAAAGACAGATCTTCCCATCCATCAATTAAGAATGCTACCTTTTGCTCATCCACTTCGCCTTCCTCTGGTCCATCACCTTCTCCTTCTCCCGGATTTGCGGCTGCTCCAAGCATTGCAGGTGCTGACATTAAAACCATATTCTGTATGTTGTTAATCTGTGGAATTTCCAGTGGTTCTTCCTCACCCTGTTCTCCACCTTCTGCCGGTTCCTGCTGCTGAGCCTGCTCTTCGGGATTTTCCTGAGAAGCTGCCTGCTCCTGGTCATTCTGTGCGTTCTGATCATTTCCGCTTTCCTGACCCTGCTGCTGTTCCTGATTAGCCTGCTGAGCCTGTTCTTCCTGACCCTGCTGCTGTTCCTGAACGCCCTGCTGAGTCTGTTCCTGACCCTGCTGCTGTTCCTGATTAGCCTGCTGAGTCTGTTCCTGACCCTGCTGCTGGTCATCACCCTGACCCTGCTGCTGAATCTGCTGTGTCTGCTCAGCAGGATTATTATTTTCTGTCGCATTAACATTCAGCGACCACAATGGCGACACAGTTACGAACAAAATAAATGCCATAACTAACGCCGTGATTTTGGATAATTTTCGCATTTTAATACTCCTTTCATAAAATGACTTATTAACATAATATAGGAAAGAATATTAAAAATCGATGTAGTTTTTGGGGTAGGTTTGCATATTTTTGGGGTAGTTTTACTGGGTAGTTATTGTCATTTTAACTGGCTTTTATAATAATATACTTAATATTAATAACAGACCTGGAGATTAACCAATGCGCAAATCGATTCAAAGAGCACTTATAGTATCCATAATCATCGGCCTCTTCTACAGTTACTCTGGAACAGGCTATCTGACCTGGCTTTACAGGGTTCAGAATTCATTTTCCACCCAGATTATTGATCTGCTGGCGAATTTTATCGATTATTTCTTCCAGGCCTGTGGTATTCTTATTGCCACCCTTTATTTAAGAATATTTCCATCTAATTTAAGAAAAGTATTCATTATATCCACCATATGCGAGGCATTCTTCATAGCTGCAGCCTCACTTTTATCCTTTGCGCCGGCGACTTTTGTCTTCGGGGTTTGTATGGATATATGTTTTGGTATTGTATTCTCATCAGCCATCGCCCTTATCCCTGGGCTTGATAAGCGTCTTTACGGCATGGTTATTGCAATCGGTTGGGCTATGGGCAGCATATTCTCTTATTTAATCGCAATTCCAGACCAGGGTAACTTCATAAAGAGCCCTTACACCCTTATTATCTATGCCATTCTTGCGATAATAACCATAGTGCTCTATCCTAAAAACCCGGGCGAGATAAGTGAAAACATTCAGGAAGAAAGCAAAGACAAAGCCTCTCTTCCTGTCTCCACGCTCATAATAGCCATCTTAACCATCACCTTAATTGAAACCACCGTTAACTTAGGCTTTGCTTTTCCGGTGGCAGATGTTATGAACGGCTCAGTCAGCCTGGCCTTAAGCCGTAGTTTCTACGCAATTGGCCTTATAATTGCAGGTCTTGTAACAATAAAAAGTCGCCAGGGAGGCCTGATGCTCTGCCTCTGCGCCATGCTCTGTCCGTTTCTGACGCTGCTTTTTGAGAACTATCTTGCAACCCGTACCTTCCTCTGGGCCCTTAATTACGTTCTCATAGGTCCAATCACAGTTATTTGCGTTGTATGTTTCTCAGACCTTGCCAAATATGGAATCTCCATAGCAGGTCTTGGTCTTTTCTCAAGGCGAATTGGCCAGATTGCAGCTTATTCCATCGGCAACTCCCTAAGACCAAGCCCGGTTGTCCTGATTACTGTAACAGCTGCTCTCTTTATTGTGTCAGCCTTTATGGTAACAATGCTTGGCAGGAAAATGGCTTTAATCAATAAAGCACCATCCCTCCCGGCCACAGACGATGGCATCCAAAGAACCGAATCACACTCATCCGGCATTACCAATACAGGGACCAACAAAGACATCACCAACGATGCATCCGAAGGTACGTCCGAATCAAAAGAGCCTACAGCCCCTGACCCTGATTTCATCCTTCAGGAATTCTGTAATAGATATGATATTTCTTCCAGGGAAAAAGAAGTATTAGACTTAGTTTTACAGGGCAAATCCAATCCTGTCATTGCCTCAACTTTGTATGTTTCAGAAAATACCGTTAAATTCCACATGAAAAACCTGCTTAAGAAAACAGGCTGTGAAAACCGAAAACAGTTAAAAACATTATTCGATGATTTTACAATTAACTAAGCATAAAAAAAGCACCTGTCACCAGGTGCTTAAATTTTTATCATAAAGAATTTTTATTATCTTTCCTTCATCATCTCTTCAAGTGTATGCCAGCCAAGCACTGCACATTTAACTCTTGAAGGCATATGGGATATATCCTGCAGAGCTCCCGCTTCTTCAAGCATTTCAAGTTCCTCATCGGTGATTTTGTCCTTAATCATTTTAAGGAAGGTATCCTTAAGAGTAAGAGCTTCTTCAACACTTTTGCCGATGATCAAATCCAGCATTATATCTGCGCTTGCCTGTGAGATGGCGCAGCCGTCGCCTTCGAAGGCACCGTCTGTAATTATTCCATCTTCACCAATGTTAAGATTCAATGTGATGTCATCACCACAGGAAGGATTGACACCTCTTTTGCTGTATTTAGGCTGAACCATTGGATGCTTATGAAATGGTCTGATGTTATGCTCTGTTAAAATCTCATTGTAAAAAGTTCTGTTATCCATATATTCTCCTTTGTGAACCCACGCAGGTTATTATATCACAGACGAATATATTATTCTATCCTTTTGCACCCATTAGGCTTTCTTTAAGAATAATTCAACCACAAATCCGTTGTCATTGTAGTATTCCATTCCGCCGCCCATTTTGTCCATATACCATTTAACAAGATAAAGTCCCAGGCCGTAACCGGTCTGTTCTTCCGAATTACTGCCCCTGAAATATTTCTCCGTAAGAAGCGGAAGCTCATCTTCCTTAACTCCCGGGCCTTCGTCCCTGATTCTGATTTTGATAAAATCATTTTCAGCTTCCGAGAAATCCACATGTATATCTGTTCCGGCATATTTATTGGAGTTACCTACAACATTGTCAATTACCTGTTCAAGTCTTAACTTGTCCATCTTAACGATGCACGGCTTTATCTCATTGTCCATTATGATATTGTCATAACCCATAAGATTTGAGAAAATTCTGGTAACTTCCTGAGTATTTTCATCTTTGACATTTACCTTTAATTCCTCAAGTTCCTCCAAAGTATAATGCATTACGTTGCTCATAAGAGAATTGATGGTTTCAGCCTTGTCTGAGATGACGGTGATTTTGCCAATGGCATCTGCCTTTTCATTCTCTTCTAAGGATTTATTCTTCCCAATCTTTAGTTCAAGCATTTCGCAGGCAGCCTTAATGACGGAGACGGGGGTTTTGATATCGTGACTTAAGTCCGTTACCAGACTTTTTCTGGCCTTCTCTGAAGCCATCTCGCGCTCCTTTGATTCAATAAGCTGCTCTCTCATCATGTCGAAGGCCGACACAAATCCTTCAATCATGTTAGCCCTGTTCATGGGAATCGGCTCAGATAAGTTGCCATTTGCAATCTGAACGCTGAACCTTTCAAGTTCATTCATTGGCTTTATGTATAAGGCATAAAGGGCTGCAAATAAAACAAATCCGCCTATGAGAATCGCGCCCCAGCATATTATGAAAAGCCTGGAGATACTGTTTTTGGACTCTTTGATTTTGTTATAATCGTCAGGAAACGATACCTTGCCCGCATATTCCCCATTTAAAGATAAGTCCATGACTAAGTCGCCACGCTTAAAACACTCTGCCACTTCCTCGTTTTCAAGAGCCGTATCAAGAATAATGATGCAGTCATAATTTTCTTCTACTGTTTCACTGGGAATTCCTTTCATCAGATCATTTTGAATTTGATGAACTGTCAGATTAAAATCGATTATATCTCTTTCAGACTCCCCAACAGACCTGATGCCGATTACGAAAACCGCCATGACAATGGCCATGAAAACTGCAAAAGCAATAATAAATTTTTTAAGATAATTCATATGTTACTCCTGAATTTCCAGACAATATCCCGTGCCCCACACAGTTTTTATCAGCTTAGGTTCATTAGGGTCTTCTTCCAGCTTCTCGCGAAGTTTCCTTATATGCACATTTAAAGTACTGTCCGAAAAATACGCGTCTCCCCATACTTCATCAAACAGTACTTCTTTTTTCACTATTGTATTCTTATGTTTGTAAAGGCAAGCAAGAAGCGCATACTCCTTGGCTTTAAGCGCAATTTTCTTACCCCTAACAACTGCTGCCATATTGGCTTCATCCAAAGACAGGGCGGAGTCTGAGTGGCCGCCCTTGTCTTCTGATATATTTTCCATCCCCTTAATCTGACTGGCTCTTTTAAGATTAACCTTAACTTTCGCCAGCAAAATCGACAGACTGTATGGCTTCTTAACATAGTCGTCTCCTCCTATGGAAAGCGCCACCAGCACATCATCATCACTTTGCCTTGCACTGATGAAAAGAATCGGAAGCTGCATATCTTCTCTTATTTTCTTACAGATTTCAAAACCTGTGCCATCACCCAAATTGATGTCCAAAAGAATCAGATCCACAGTATTCTCTTTAAGAAAATCAAAGCATTCAGCCTTACTTCCCACATAGCAGCAGGACACATCAAACATGTTAAAATACTCGGCTGTCATCTGTGCCAGTTCTGTTTCATCATCCACTATCAGGCAATTGTAATGCATATATATCTCCTTATTCTTCGGTAATCATCTTTACCGGTTCCAGTTTTTTGATTTTTCTTCCGCTTAAACGGGAAACCAAAAGTGCAACGCCTATAATAAGTATTATAACGCATATGTAGTCAAATATCGAGAACACAAATGTTACCTTTTTAAATCCAAAAATGGAGAATAAAAGTACAACCAGGTTTCCACCAAAAAGTGTAACCAGAATAAGTCCTAAGATTACACCGATGGAAATGGCAGGTATATTGGATACCATAATCTGAGTAATAAGCTGATTGGATGTAAAACCAAGAGCTTTATATACGCCTAAGTTTCTCCACTCCCTTGTAATTCTTGTTCTGATAAGCAGGCTTTCTGCAAGCGCAACAATTACTGCAGCTATACCCATAATTATTACTGTAACCATCATAAGTGAAGTTTTAAGAATTGGGAAGAGATCACCTGTACTTGCAAATTCATTTACAAGTTCAGTATCCGGATAAATATCCTTAAATTCTTTTTCCAAATCTTCGAAAGTATAACCATCTTTTAAGTAGATTAGAAACATAACAATATTTGGCATGGTTCCAATTCTTTCATAACCATCCTTACTTATATATGCCATCATACCCATATTGTTGAAAGTCTGCATAAGACCGGTAACTATATACTGAGCCTGATCTTCACCATTTTTTACAATTACTGTATCTCCAACCGTTACTCCTAAACTATTTGCAGCCGATGTACCAAGTGCTACTTCATTTTCATACAACGGCCATCTGCCTTCTACCATCTGATTTGGATTCATAAGTGAAGTATCTGATATAACTCTGGTTGTTATACTCTTTGTCTTTTTACCCTTTATGAAATCAAAGCCCATCCATATTTCATAATGAATATTGTCAACGCATTCGAAAGAGCCAACCATATCTCCCATGTTAACATCTCCTTCAAAATCAGCGTCAGGTAAATCTAATCCGCTTATTGTAAGCAGAGTATCAACATCTTTGCCCATGTTCTCATACATTCCTATTCCCATTGCAGCCGAGAAAGAAAGTATTGCCATAATAATGATTATACCTATCTGACTTCTGAACTTGCCGAAGGTTTCTTTAAGCGCCATGGTTGCAGAAATTGGAAGGGCTGAACGCTCAAACGGGAACAGATTCTTTTTATAATTATGAGTATTAATTCCGCCTCTTAAGGCTTCAAGAACTGTTACCTTTTTGTACTGTCTTCCAAGAAACAGTGCGAAAACCATAATTATAAAACATATTCCTAAAACGACTCCGGCCAAAACCATTATGTCTGCCTTTTGATTCCACGGAAGACCCATAAGGAAAATCATAATGGAGCCAATTTTTCCCTGAAGAATGGCAGCAAGAACTGCTCCCGCAAAACTTCCTGCAAAAGATACGCTCAAAAGCTGAACAAGCAAAATAAGCATCATTTCTTTTACTGTATATCCACCGGCTTCCATAATGCCCGTATTCTTCATATTGTCTACAATAAAATTCTTTACGGAAAAATCAATAACTACCAGGGCTACAACTAAAATTATAAGAGCAAATACCAGCACCATGGCAATAAATACGAATGGAAGTATCATTCCTGCAATACCCATAAGCTGAGACGGAATAATATTTAAACTAAGGTTAAATGAGTGCTCCGGGTGGGTTTCCTGGTATGCTATCATCCACGTATTTAACTCATTATAAATTCCATCTATATCATCACCATCTGCACCTTCTGCTATTCCTTTTTCACTAAAATTAGTCTTGATAAGGCAGCCTCTGTTCATTGTTCCTGCGCTCTCAAATTCAATCTGGCTGTACATTTTCTCTGAAACAGAAACAAGATATGCACCCAGATTCATAGGTGAAGAAAAAACATAGTTTTCATCAAATCCGGCAACTCTGAAATCATATATGTTTTCATTTACTTTTAACTGAAAAACATCTCCTATCCGGAACTTGGTGGAAAGTGAAACCGGAAGCACTATATCATTGCCTGACATGGAAGATGTATCAATACTTATTGTATGAATATGCCTTTCTTCGTCATAGGACTGTATAAAAAATGAATAATCAGCCCATTCTTCCCCTTCTTTACGCCACTTGCACAAACCATTTACGTATTTATTGGATTCATATCCTTCAAACTTATCATTTCCCTGGATAATCTCTTTTAACTTAAAAGTTACCAGATCATCCTGGGTTACCAGAATTAAAGCATCCGCGGCATTAATGGCTTTATGATTTGTATCAACCAGGCGGAATGTTCCTACAAGCATGTTTACGCAGATAAAAATCATAAATGCTGAAAGGAAAGTCATGAGGAAGAAAGTGATCATGTCACCTTTCTGCTTTTTCATATTATTTTTAGCAATAAAGAAATAACGATACATTTTACCACCCCATGTTCTGAAGGAATTCTTTTAATCTGTAATGACGTTCCTTTGCTTCTTCTATATTAGGATTACTTTCATCCTTATAATCACCGACATAGTTTCCAAGTTCAATCTCATCTGAGATTACACCGTCAGAAAGATAAATAACCCTGTTACCTCTCTCTGCTGCCTTAAATGTATGTGTTACCATGACAATGCTCTGTCCTTCATCATTAAGTTCAGAAAGAATATCAAGTACATTGTCTGTGTTCTGTGAGTTAAGCGCACCTGTAGGCTCATCTGCAAATAAAACCTCAGGGCTGTTGATTACACCTCTTACAACTGCCACTCTCTGCTGCTGTCCACCGGAAAGCTGAGTCGGGAATTTTTTCCAGTCTCTTTCTTCGATTTCAACTTTTGTAAGCAGCCTCTTGGCTCTCTCCACAATTTCCTTACGGTTGCCGTCTTTTAAGTAACCGCATACTAAGATATTATCAAGGGCGCTCATGGAGTCATTCAGGTAGTTTTGCTGGAATACAAATCCAACATGATCCTTCCTGAAAATCGCCAGCTTGTCATTATTAAACTTCGAGATTTCCGTAGTCTCGCCGGTATAATAGGTAACGGTTCCGATTGTTGGTCTGTCCATGCCTGACAGTGAGTAAAGGAGTGTACTTTTACCGGAACCCGAGTTACCCATAATTACCGTAAAATCACCTTTATATATTTCAAGATTAAGATTTTTGAGTACGTGCTGCTGCACTGATTCATTTGAAAAAGTTTTTGATAAGTTATCCGCTTTTAAAATTGCTGTCTTGTCCATTTTTTCTTTCCTTTTAGTAATTTACGCTGTCTCCGTCCTTAAGTTCCTTGTCGTTACTCCATACCACTGTTTCGCCGCCCTTAAGACCTGATGTAATCTCTGTATATTCGTCATTGGCAATACCTGTTTCAACCAGTGTCTTCTTAGCTTCGTTGCCTGAATTTACGAATACATATTTCTTGTCGCCGTCTACAACAATTGCTTCTGTTGGAACTGAAATTACATCTTCAAGAGCGCTTGTAGTAACCTTAACCTTAACGTCCATTCCAAGAATATAATTATCATCTGCATCTACTGCAACATCAACGCCAACACCGAGATTCTGTGCATCAGCGCCGGCCATCTGTGCTACTCTTGTAACTTCGCCGGTTAATTCATTATTCATGAATGTGCAGCTTGCTTCCTGACCTTCACTGATATTGATTATATCATATTTATTTGCATAGCATTTGATGATGGCATCATCAAGAGAATCTACTGTAATGATAATCTGATCTTTCCCAACTGACTGACCATCTGCCACACTGATTTGTGTTACAACGCCGTCGCACTCAGCCTTAATGCCTTCCTTTGCACTTTCAAGTGCTTCCAAAGTTTTATTATTATTGATGTCATTTACTTCCTTCATTGCATCAAGTTCTGTTTTTGCGCCTTCTGTCATGATTCCCACATAACCTGTAGCCTTCTGATTAATCATTTCAGCCTTTGTTTCTTTAAGCTCTGTAAGCATATTATTAAGTCTTGCAAGGTCCTCACCTAACTGATATAACTTTCCATCATACTGCTGAGCATATGTATTATTCTGTGCAGCCTTTAAAAGATCATCATATGCATCTGTTCCTGCATCTTCATTAATTAAACCAACCTGAACATTTACGCCCTGAGCTGCAAGTTCTGAAGCTCTTGCATTGATTTCTTTTTTCTTATTGATAATTGCTTCAAGTGTTTCATTAATCTGTGAATCAATGGTGGCGAGGCTTTTGTTAGCTTCATTATAAAGTTTTGCATACTTATCAGAAGTCTGAACCTGATTGTTGTAGCTTCCTTCCTGAGCCTGTGCATTAAGATTAACAAGTGCTATCTCGCTCTCTAACTCAGCTTGATCAAATGTAACCAACACATCGCCCTTCTTAACTGTGTCGCCAACCTTAACCTTAACTTCATCAACCTTAAGGTTTGCACCTGCGAAATAATTCTGTGAATTATTTGAAGCAGTGGTTCCATTTAACTCAATAACCTGAGCCATATCACCTGAGCTTACCTTGTAGCTGTTAACCTTTGTTGCTGCATTGGCATAAACTGCTGTAACACTAACTACTGCTGTTAATAATACTGCACCGCCTGCAATAAAACCGATAACTTTCTTTTTCATATCCAATCTCCTTTTTTCAAGTTCACGCTTAAAGCGATTTGTTTCTCATCTACAATTTCACTTTACCAAAAGAAAATTAATAAGTCTTAAAACCATTCTTGTGAGTTTCTTAACTGTTTCTTAATTGAAGGAAAAAAGATGGCTTTGCCATCTTTTATTGATTGGAGGCGCGCAATGCCCACTGGCCCAGCCTGTCCTCGCCAACCCGGCTTCCCCGAAGGGCGCGCAGGGCTCCATTTCGTATGGCTGCCCGCGCTGCGTCCAAAACTACTCTCCCAAAAGCTCATTACAGCAAGCTGTACAGGTTCGCTTTTGTGAGAGCATTTTGTCCTTGCCGGGCAGCAATATAAGGCATAAAAAAAAGACAAAGGGTTATCCTCTGTCTTTATTATTTGTGTTGTTGACATACACTGGTCAGGGCGCCGGTGCTCGAGGCGGCATACTGCAATGTATGCGCTGATTGCGTCGCCGGGGCGAAGGTGGCAACTGGATTGTTACCAATACCCAGGGTGGGGTGCCGGGGCGAAGGGGCGGCAAAGAGGCATTAAAAGCCCATCATAGGCCTTATCTTTGCCACAATATCAAGGAAGCGATCCACCTCTTCCTTCGTATTATAAAACATCAAACTTGCCCTCGTAGTCGAAGGTATACCAATTTCGTGGTGCAGCGGCTCGGCGCAGTGGTGTCCTGCCCTTACAGCCACGCCGGCATCTGCAATTATTGCAGATACGTCATGCGGGTGCACTCCCTCAATCTTAAATGTAATAATTCCATTATGCTCCTTGGCAGTTTCACCACCAAGCACAATCACATTCGGAATATTCTTAATCCCCTTCAAAGCATAATCCGTAATCTCTTCTTCCGCTTTAACAATATTCTCGAATCCCAGCTTATTAATGTAATCAATAGCCGCAGCAAGTCCCACAGCTCCACCTACATTAACCGTACCGGCCTCGAACTTGTTAGGAAGCTCAGCATAAGTAATCTCATCCAAAGTAACATACTCTATCATCTCACCACCTGTTAAGAAAGGCGGCATAGCCTCAAGCAGTTTCTTCTTTCCATACATAACACCAATACCCATCGGTGCCAGCATTTTATGTCCTGAAAACGCAAGAAAATCCACATCAAGTTCCTGCACATCAGTTGGCATATGCGGAACTCTCTGCGCTCCGTCTGCCACAAAATATGCATTAACCTTATGCGCCATCAAAGCCATGGTCTTAAGATCTGTCGTACGCCCAAATACATTAGACATACCTGTAACAGCCACGATTTTTGTCTTCTCATTTAAAAGCGAAGCATACTCATCCATGTCAAGCTTACCGCTTAAGTCTGTATGCAGATATTTAACCACTGCCCCATGCCTTTTCGCCGCAAGTCTCCACGGCAGCATGTTGCTGTGATGCTCCATAACTGTTGTGATAATCTCATCACCTTCAGATAAAACCATATCTCCCAAAGAGTAGGCGATTAAGTTCATACTCTCCGAAGTATTTCTTGTAAAAATCACCTCTTCCGGCATCGAAGCATTAATAAACTTCGCAACCTTTTTCCTGGCTTCTTCATATCTGTCAGTAGCATCAATACTTAAATCATAAAGTCCTCTGTAAGGATTGGCATTATGATAAAGATTATAATCAGTCACTGCATCCGTAACGCACTTAGGGCGAAGGGATGTGGCAGAATTATCAAGATATGCCAGATTTGAGGATTTAAAAAATGGAAAATCCGCCCTTATTGTATTAACATCAAAACTCATTAATCATCTTCTCCTGTACTAAGAAGTTCTTTCTTTGTTTTCTCATCAGGAATTCTTCCTGATACCGCATCAATTCTGGCAGTTGCAAGAAGTTCTTCGGCTTCTTTTTCCTCAATACCTCTTGATGCAAAGTAAAGCAGCGCCTCATCTGAAATACGTCCGATGGAAGCACCATGCTCACCTTCTACATCCTCTTCCACACAAAGAATAACAGGAACTGTTTTATTAATTACATCTTCGCTTAAGAGAAGCACATCCTCACGCTCTGCACCCTTGGCTCCACTGGCACCAAGAAGGAAATCAATGGTACCTCTGAAAGTCTTTGAAGACTTGTCATCAAGAGCACCGGATACATTAATATTTGATGTAGTATGCTGTCCTCTGTGACGTGCAATATAATTATAATCTATTCTTTCATCCCCTTTTGTAAGATAAGCGCTGTCGATCTCAATTCCTGATGAATTGCCGTTAAGATCTGCGCAGGCACCGAGTATCATATCCTTGCCGCCTACAACAATCTGATATAATTTGAAAGTTGCGCCCTTGCCATAGATACCACCGATACTGTCCACAACCCTGGTCTTATCTCCAAGCTTATAAATCTCAATTAAGGTAACTGTCGCATTATCTCCGGCGCTTATAAGTGTATCTCTTACAATGGTCTTATCAAAGTCGCCTGTCATGTTATAAACCACAGTAAGATTGGCATTATCCTTAGCCACAAGATTAATTCTTGAGCCATTGCCTTCGCCCTTAAATGTAAGTCTTAACGCCTCAGCATTGGTCTTGCCTTCGCCTAAAACATAAGATACTTCTTCTAATGAAGTTCCCTCAATATATTCAGCCCACTCTTCGCCCGCAGAACGCTCCGGCATAATAACCTGTCCTGAGGCACCGGCAAAACCTTCTTCCCTCACATCAATTTTAGAAGGAAGCTCAACATCATATTTAATCTGTTCCGGACTTTCCGGAACTTCAGCATTTGTAAAATTAACTCTTAATCGATTCCATGTAGGTACAGGAAGTCGATTGAGTACAAGTTCTTTATTCATCTTCTCTCTCCTTATCCTATTGAACCCACCATTTCGAGTCTTATTAAATTATTCATCTCAAGGGCATATTCCAGTGGAAGTTCCTTGGAAACATTATCCGCGAAACCGCTTACTATCATCGCTCTGGCTTCCTCTTCCGAGATGCCGCGGCTCATCAGATAGAAAATAGCCTCATCCGAAATACGTCCAATCTTTGCTTCATGTCCTATATCTGTATCATCACATCTAACATCCATAGCCGGGATTGTATCTGACTTTGAAATATTATCAAGCATAAGTGATGCACAGTCTACGGAAGACTTCGCTCCCTTGGCATTCTTATTAACAACAACAGAACTACGGAATGTATTCTTTCCGCCGCTCTTTGAAATGGACTTGGTATTAACTGCCGAGGCGGTGTTTTTACCAGAATGTACCACCTTCATACCTGTATCCAGATCCTGTCCTTCACCTGCGAAAGTAATACCCGTAAACTCAACCTTGGAATTATCTCCTTTAAGGATTGTCATAGGATAAAGGAAAGAAGTATGTGATCCGAAAGAACCACTAACCCATTCCATCTTTCCGCCTTCTGCTACGGTCGCCCTCTTGGTATTAAGGTTATACATATTCTTAGACCAGTTCTCAATTGTTGAGTAACGAAGTCTTGCTCCCTTACCTACAAAAAGTTCAACGCAGCCTGCGTGAAGGTTTGCAATATTATACTTTGGTGCTGAACATCCTTCAATGAAATGAAGATCAGCTCCCTCATCAACAATAATAAGTGTATGCTCAAACTGTCCTGCACCCGGAGCATTAAGTCTGAAATAAGACTGAAGAGGAATCTCCACAGTTACTCCCGGTGGAACATATACGAAGGACCCACCCGACCATACAGCCCCGTGAAGAGCCGCAAACTTGTGGTCAGTTGGAGGCACAAGATGCATAAAGTGATCTTTAATCATATCACCATATTCACCATGCATTGCAGACTCAAGGTCAGTATAGATTACACCCTGCTCTGCCACTTCCTTCTTAACATTATGATATACAAGTTCTGAATCGTACTGTGCGCCAACGCCTGCTAAGGATTCTCTTTCTGCCTGAGGAATACCAAGTCTTTCGAAAGTATTCTTAATCTCCTCCGGAACCTCATCCCAGTCGGCGTGCATTTTATTATCCTTTGGCTTAATATAGGTAACGATATTATCCATATTAAGACCATCAATTGAAGGTCCCCAGTTAGGGAACGGTGTCTTATTATATACTTCGAGTGAATGAAGTCTGAACTCCGCCATCCATTCAGGATCGTTTTTCTCCTTTGAAATCTGTCTGACAATTTCCTCTGTCAGACCTTCATCAACTTTATATACGTCCTTTACTTCGTTGCGGAAATCATACAGGCTTCTGTCCACGTCTTCAACATATGTCTTTTCCTGCATTTCTATCCTCCAAACACTAATTCTCTAAATATTTCTCGAAACCGTTTTTATTGATTTCATCCACAAGTTCAGGGCCGCCTGTCTTAACAATTCGGCCATTTACAAGAATATGAGTATAATCAATATCAAGCGCTTCAAGAATTCTTGTGGAGTGAGTAATGATAATTAATGCTCCATCTGTAGTATCATGGAAATCCTTAACACCATTTGATACTGTACGAACTGCGTCAACATCAAGACCTGAATCTGTCTCATCTAAGATTGCCAGATCCGGCTTAAGCATAAGAAGCTGCAAAATCTCCGCCTTCTTCTTCTCGCCACCCGAGAAGCCAACATTTAAATCTCTGTCAGCATAGGAATAATCCATATTAAGGACATCCATCTTCTTCTCTAAATCCTTACGGAACTGCCATAATTTGCTTCTTGTTCCGGTCTTGGTATCAAAAGCATTCTTAATAAAATTTGAAAGTGAAATACCAGGTATCTCAATTGGATTCTGGAATGATAAGAATAAACCTTTCTTTGCTCTTTCAGATACACTTACAGCTGTGATATCCTCATCTTTAAACTCAATCTTTCCGTTAGTGATTTCATAATTAGGATTACCCATAATGGCATTACCAAGTGTGGATTTACCTGCACCATTAGGTCCCATGATTACATGGGTTTCACCCTTTCCAACTTTTAAGTTAACGCCGTCAAGAATCCCCTTCTCTCCAACACTAACACTTAAATCTGTAATATTTAATAAATCAGACATAGTTTACCTCCTGACCTGTCCGTTAATAAGTAAATAAAAAACCTCATTCCATACTGCCCAAAAGGGCGCTTAATAAGTATAGAACAAGGTTTGAGTAAAATCAATATCTTAACCCACTTTTTTTGTATGTTAACTTTTTTTATTTCACAACTCCGTGCTCTTTAAGGAATTCTGCGCACCTCACATAGCCATCTGCATAGAGGTGAACCCCGTCAAAAGTCTCCTCAGAGCGAAGATATCCGTTCTCATCCGTAAACTCAGGATTGAAATCTAAATAGAAAATCTTATCCCCGTCGGCAAAAGCCGCCACCGCCACATTATGAGCATTTAAATCCACATTATTATATACAGCGTCTCCATCACTCTTCGACTGGCTCATATGAAGGTTTGCCATTAAGAATATAATGGCATCCGGCTGTTTTTCTTTTATCATATCAAGCATGGCTGAAAGTCGCTCGGAGAAATTATCTATGTTGCCATAGCCACAGTCGTTAAGACCAATCATTATATAAATCTTTCCGTAGGTCTTGTTGGAAAGGGCGTCATCAAGCACTACCTTCTTACCACTGTTTTGATGGTTAACCGGTTTTTCCTTACTCCAAAGATATGTGCAGTATCCATTGTTACAATAGAAGTCTGCCTGTCGAAGATTGGCATAATCGAATATACCCATCATTCTTGAATCCCCTATAAAGCAGGCATCATTAAAATAATCATCTTCAACAGTCGTATAATCGTAAGTTGATGTTAATGCTATGCAGCCCGGGTCTGAATAATATTTGGAATTAACTGCAATCGGATCATAGTAGATATATTCGACGCCATTTGCTGCCGGCTCTGTTCCTGCCATTTCTCCTTCAGTCAAATCTGCATTTTCTCCATCCACTGCCGGCGCTTCGGTCTCAGCCACAGTTTCAGCATTCTCACTTTCCACGGCATCCGAAATTGTGTCTGTTTCTTCTGCTACTACTTCTCCATCAATCTCCGGACTGGTTTCTTCTAAATCCTGCTCGGCAACAAATTCTTCATTCGTGGTTGTAACCACATTTTCTTCAGGTGCCGCTTCTGTGGTTTCAACCACATTTCCCGTTTCAGTTATTTCTGTCGTCTCACTCTCATCTTCCATCGCCTCGAATCCTGCCTCAACACCTGTTACGGATTCCACATAGTTTTTGACTTTCATGGAACCAAACAATGCCAGGATAATTACACCTGATACCACAATGGAATAAAAGTAAAAATATTGAGTTAGATGTCCAAAAAACTTCTTCAAGTTCTCATCTCCTAAAATCTGAAATAAAGGAAAGGATTATTCTTTCCTAAATAAATCTCATATACACTGAGCCAGAAAATGGCAAAGAGTATTAAATCTGTAATTATATTCTTTTTAAATTTCTCATATAACTTCATAGGAAGCGGTGTTGAGAATAATACACAAAGTGCAAGAAGCCATGAATATTCTTTTAGATATCTTACGATATGCACCGTATCAATCATGGAATCAGCATAGTTTGCTCCCACCATGGCCAGAATATAATCCTTAAGCACATGAAGATCTGT
The DNA here is from genome assembly GCA_902789665.1 of uncultured Lachnospiraceae bacterium. Classification (GTDB taxonomy): domain Bacteria; phylum Bacillota; class Clostridia; order Lachnospirales; family Lachnospiraceae; genus UBA3766. The sequence continues at coordinate 204,101 of CADAOY010000003.1, forward strand.
CTGCGCAAATATCATCCAGGATATAGGAATTATAAGACATACATATACATGTCCGATAAAATGAGTCTTCTCTAGGAGTTTTCCAAGTCCCGTTCTCTCAATTACAATCAGCACAAAGAAAAACAGTCCCCATAAAAGGAAGTTCCAGCTCGCTCCATGCCAGAAACCGGTAAGAGCCCAGACAATAAGAAGATTAAATATCATTCTTATTTTTCCTTTTCTGTTTCCACCAAGTGGAATATAGATATAATCCCTAAACCATCCTGATAAGGTAATGTGCCATCTTCTCCAGAAGTCGGTAACACTCTTTGCAATATATGGATTATTAAAGTTTACAGGAAGTCTGTATCCCAGCATTTCTCCAAGGCCAATGGCCATAAGGGAGTAACCCCAGAAATCGAAATAAATCTGGAATGTATAAGAAAGTGCTCCAAGCCAAGCCATACTGATATCAAGGTTATGAGCACCTATTTGCTGTATGCTGAAGAACAGGGTACTTATCTGATTGGCCAGAAGCACTTTAAGTCCCAGACCAATGGTAAAAGTCTTAAGACCGGATTCAACATTAGCCAAAGTAAAGTGGGGCTTAATAATCTCTTCGCTTATGTCATCAAATCTTACAATAGGTCCTGCCACAAGCTGTGGGAACATGCTGACATAAACACTGAAATCAGTAAAACTTTTTGCTCTCTGAATCTTGCCTTTATATAAATCAATCTGATAGGAAATAATCTGGAAAGTATAAAAACTTATTCCAAGCGGCAACGCCAGACCAAGAATCGGAATACGCTCAAAGCCTATAAGTTTATCCACTTCTCCTGCAAAGAAATCATAATACTTAAAGAAGAATAATAAACTTACATTCCACAAAATGGCCAGTATGAAGAAAAACCTCTTAACATTTTTGGCAGGCTTTCCCATTAGCAGCGACAACCAGTAGTTAATTATAAGTGATGTTACAAATATAACCACATAGACAGGCTCTCCTGCCGCATAGAATAATATACTTCCAAGAAGAAGAATATATTTTTTATGTTCAGTTGTTACTAAAGAATAACATATCAATAAAACCGGTAAGAAAATACCGATAAATTTCAAACTCGAAAATACCACTTAATCTACATCTCCCGCTCAAGTTGTTCTACGTAGCGGACTGTCTCCATTGCGTCTTTGCAATACATGTCGGCGCCGATTTTGGCCGCATATTCCTCATTAAGCACGGCTCCCCCTACGCATACTTTGGCCCATGGCGCCTTCTCTCTGAGGAGTTTGATTGTCTCTTCCATGGCCGGTACGGTTGTGGTCATAAGCGCGCTTAAGCCTACTACCGGTGCATGTATTTCAATGACCTTGTCTACAATTACTTCCGGAGGAACATCTTTCCCCAGATCCGTTACGGCGTAACCGTAATTCTCCAATATCAGTTTCACGATATTCTTTCCAATATCGTGTATATCCCCATGTACTGTTGCTATAACAAAGGCACATCTTGAAGGACCTGCGTCCTCTGAGCCTGCCATAGCCTTTTTAATTTCTTCGAAAGAAGCCTTGGCTGCCTCTGCTGCCATAAGAAGCTGCGGCAGATAAACAGTCTTTTTCTCGAATCCTTCCCCTACAATATTAAGGGCAGGTATAACCTCATCCTTAACTATATCAAGTGCATCCTTTGATCCAAGCTGCTCCTTGGTAATAAGTCCTGCCTTATCCTTAAGGCCTCTTACAATGGCATTCTGAAGTTCAGATATATCTGCTGCTCCTGTCGCTCCTGCGCCTGTGCCGCCTGCTCCTGCACCCGCATTGGCGCCTGCACCGGCGGTAGCCACTGTCTCTACCTTAGGCAGATTTGATGCATAATTAATATAATCCACGCAGTTATCATCCAGTCCGTGAAGAGCCCTGAATGCAAAATATACATTCATCATTTCCCTTGCATAAGGATTCATGATGGCTGCTGATAAGCCTTCCTGTAAGCAAAGCGCAAAGAAGGTACTTGTTACTATATTTCTTTCAGGAAGACCGAAGGATACGTTGGATATACCAAGTGATGTATGAGCATGAAGCTCATTTGTAATACCCTTTACTGCTTCCATTGTGGCAATACCTGCATTGGTATCTGCAGAAATTGTCATGGCAAGAGGGTCAAAAATCAGATCCTTCTTTGCAATTCCATACTCTGCTGCTTTTTTAATTATCTTCTTAGCTATGGCAACTCTGTCCGCACTGTTTGTCGGAATACCGCCTTCATCTAATGTAAGCGCTACAACAAAACCGCCGTACTTGGCAACCAGTGGGAAGACTGCTTCCATAACTTCTTCCTTGCCATTAACGGAATTAACCATAGCCTTACCGTTATAACAGCGAAGCGCCTCTTCCATGGCCACTACGTCAGTTGTATCAATCTGAAGAGGAAGGTCTGTTACTGCCTGAAGTTCAAGGACGCTGGTCCTCAGCATCTCCACTTCATCAATATCAGGAAGACCTACGTTAACATCAAGAAGCTGTACTCCTGCATCCTGCTGCTTTAAGCCCTCTCCCAAAATATAATCTATGTCATGTTCTCTTAATGCCTGCTGGAATCTCTTCTTACCGGTTGGATTAATTCTCTCACCAATCAGAATCGGAGATGGTCCGAATTCAACTGCATGTGTATAAGAAGAAACCAAAGACAGATTCTTATCTGTTACAGGAACCGGTGTTATATCCTTAGCCTTCTCAACAACCGCCTTAATAAAATCAGGTGTGGTACCACAACATCCACCTGTAATTCTTACACCCTTCTCAAGAAGCTTAGCCACAGACTGACTGAATTCTTCAGGGAAAACATCATATACGGTTTTACCATTTTCTGAACGAGGAAGACCTGCATTAGGTTTAAGAAGTACCGGAACGGAAGCATATTTAAGATAATCTTCCATTACCCCTACTAACTGATCCGGTCCTAAAGAACAGTTTGCGCCAATGGCATCAGCATGCATACCTTCAAGCATGGCAACCATAGCCTTCGGGTCTGCGCCTGTCATAAGCTTTCCGTCTGAACCATAAGCATTACTTACAAATACCGGAAGATCTGAATTCTCCTTGGCTGCAAGAAGCGCTGCCTTGGTATCATAAGAATCATTCATGGTTTCAATGAATATAAGATCAGCTCCTGCCTCAGTACCAATCTTTGCACTTAGAGCATAAGCCTTAACTGCGTCATCAAACTCATAATCGCCATATGGCTTAAGAAGTTTGCCAAGAGGCCCGATATCCATGGCCACAAACTTCTCCTGAGTTCCTGTGCTTCTTTTTGCCGCTTCCCTTGCATTCTTAATTGCAGCAAAAATAATCTCCCTAAGTTCCTCTTCTTCAAACTTAAGAATATTTGCGCCAAAGGTATTTGATAATACCACATTGGAACCTGCATCATAATATGATTTCTGAATCCTGATAATTTCCTCTGGACGCTCTATATTCCATCTCTCCGGATATTCTCCCGGCTTAAGACCTGCTTCCTGAAGTAAGGTTCCCATACCTCCATCAAGAAACAGAAAATTGTCTTTCATGTAATCTAAAATCTTCATTTATTCCTCTTCTACGCTCACCTCTCGCCAAAAACTACTCTTCGAAGCTCATTGAAACAAGTTTCAGGATCGCTTTTGTGAGAGCATTTTGTCCTAGCGCTAAGCCAGGCAGCATTATATTCTCTCTAACCCTATTATAGCCGTAACTGATTTAGACGGCGACATTAAATAAGACTCGTTTAACAGTATACCCATTCTTCTGCCTGCGTCAAGACTATCAAGGAATTCTTTTTGCACACTGATTGGCACGTCTCCGAATCCCGGTGAAAATCTGGCGTGATCTTTATAACCCATTTTAGCGGCAGCCTCATGAACCTCTTTATTAAAAGTATCCGTCAGGCTTTCCACTCTTTCTGCTCCAAGGCCCTGCATAAACATACCAAGGGCAGGGTTGGTTCTCTCATAACGTCTTATTAATTTATCAATTCCGGCTCCAATGGTGGAGGCCATCAATATAACTGTCCCGCATTTTTCAAGATTACTTTTTAAGGACTCTGAATGCTGTTTAAATGGCAGAATCGGATAACCTTCTTCATCCCATTTAAGGCGCCCGATAATAAAGCCCACCTTAAACTGAAGTTCTTTATCAATGAGCTTAAGTGTCTCTTCCACCAAAGCCTTCTCCGGGAAATCCTCTCCATTTGCATAGGCCCTTGCCGCATCACCTGCTGCCTTAATCGGAAGCCCTGAATATCTCAGCATCTCCTTAAAGTTGACATTTGGAGCTTTATATTCCATATATACCGGAAGAAGAAATCCTTCTTCCATCATTTCAATTTCTTTTATACTGTTTTCAATACTCATCTGTCGGTCTGTTTTAAATAATATTCTTCAATCTTCGGACGGGCTGCAACATAAAACTTCTCTAACCTCTTGTCAAAATGCCTGCCCATACTTTCCATCATTATCTTATCAGCTTCTTCAAAAGACATACTGTCTTTATATATTCTCTTACTTACCAGGGCATCATATACATCCGCTACTGCCATTATTCTGGCTTCAAGAGGAATCTCATCTCCTTTGAGTCCTTTAGGATAACCTGAACCATCCATTCTTTCATGATGGAAGTGAGCCACATTAATGGCTAGTTTCTTAAATAAAGGATCATCCTTTTCATCAAGGATTTGCTCTAATACTCTTGCACCTTCTGTAGAGTGTCTCTGCATTTCCTTAAATTCTTCTTCTGTGAAGCGGCCTTTTTCTTTTGGCTTTTTAAGGATGGCGTCGTCGACGGAGATTTTGCCAATGTCATGGAGAGGTGCGGCTTTGATGATATTTGCAATGAATGTGTCATCAATTTTATTTTCCCTAACGAAGTCCTCATCCTTCACAATTTCATTCATAAGAATTTCCACCACGTCGGAAGTTCTGACGATGTGACCACCTGTTGAAGAGTCTCTGCTTTCAACCATGGTCGCCATGCTTCTTATGAAATCATTATGCATTCGTACAATGTTTTCGGTCTTAATCTTAACTTCTTTTTCAAGGTCCGAATTGTAGCTTGCAATAAGTTTGATATATTTCTGATTCTGAGTATCATCTGAAATGGTAATCTGATATCCTCTTTTTCTTCCATCATGAAGAAGATAATGAATCTCCACCAGATATATGTCGTCTCCCTTGGTATAATAAAATTTATTCTGATTTTCATCCTCCATATATTTCTGAAGCCATGGAGAGAAAGTATCATAGATTTCTTTATCCTGCGATAATGGCTTATCAATGGCGAGGTTGCTTAAATTCTCAAAAACCTTATGAGCTGTAGGTGTTGATCCAAGGTAATCCAGTTTTTTATCTAAAGATATGAAGCCCATAAGACCTGCTTCTGTCAGGGAATCCACAGCCACATCCGTCACATCATAAAGACATAAATAGTGGGCAATGAAAAGATACATTATCTGGGCAAAAATATATGCCACAGGAGTTAATTCCACCATTTCAAAGGCAAGTTTGCTTCCAAAGAATGTCAGGAAAGCCACTATTTCCGGAATAAATAATAGCCAGATGATTCGCTTTGGCACTTCTTTCTTTTTAATGAAAGCATAAATTATTCCGATGAATGCCAGTGAAAAATAGAGGACAACAATTAAATACATTACGGTGTGAAGAGGACCGTAATCCCTCACCTGGTGCATCACGCCATTTTCAAAGGTAACTATAATGTCATTGTAGAATAAATGACTGTGACCAATGGTCAGCGCACCCATATAGGTTATCATGGCAAAGACTATTAATAATCTTTCGAATGTTTTGGATATATTTATATGACAAAGATTAAAAATATGCAGCGTAACAAATAAAAGCAGGAAGCATCCACCAAGATAGGAGATTTTAATACCCGTGATTACTCCGTCCACGGTTTCGGAGGACACTGACATATAATAACCTAAATTTACAACGGGAATAAAAGCAAAAATCAGCGAAAAAATTACATGAAAATGCTTATGCCACATAAAAGCATAAACGCATGTAAGCGCCGCTGATATTAAAAATGCTATTAAATAATAATTCTCTATTATCTGTTGCATCTACTCTCCGTCATCTTGTTTCTCATCAGAATCATTAATTATAAGTGGAGCTGCATCCACATCATCTTCTTCCTCTTCTTTTAAGACTTTCCTGTACTTAATAAAGGAAGGCAGCTGGAATAAAAGCAGCATGAATACCGGATGCTGCCAGGTAAATGATAATGCTGTACCTCTCATGCCACTTGGAACTGTGGCAAGGCCCAAAATAATATAAAATACTGAAGATATGATTATAGTCCACAAACTGAAGGCCAGATCTTTATCTGTAATCTCGGTACTCTTGATTAAATGAAATATCATTAATACAAGGGCCATCAGTAATATAATGCCGCTGCCTGCCATGAGATATCCAAACTCTGTGAAAGCATTTTGAGCGCCTTTCACCATTACCTCTCCCATGTCCAGCAAGCCTCCGAATTCAGTTCCATCAACTGTAAGGGAATTCCCGCCTGCAGCCACATTCTCATTATATACTTTAACAACTTCCCACAAATATCCAATGCTTGGTCTGAAATTAAAAACCATAACCGCAATGATAAGTATTTTTCTAACAAGTCTGTTATTCATAAATTATCCCCCAAAGGCTCACAAATGCCTTTATTTAACCTTACTTATAATATCATAGTACAGTGTGATAATTCAAGGTTTCCACCACGAACGCCAGGACAAAATGCTCTCCCAAAAGCGAACCCCTGAAGCTTGCTTAGGTGGGCTTTTGGGAGAGTAGTTTTTGACGCCGTGCTAGGTCAGATTCTCATAATCCCAGGGATTAATTCTCTCATACATATACGACGCTGCAAGCACATCCTCATCACGGAACTTGCGCCCTATTATCTGAAGTCCCACAGGAAGTCCTTCTTTTGTGAAGCCTGCAGGGATTGATGCTGCCGGATTACCTGTGAAATTCGAGAAAAATGTTTCGCAAAAACCAATGAGCGGTTCAACCTTAACTCCATTAACTTCCTCAGGTCCCTTCGTATCGCCATTAGCCGAATTAAGCACAGGCGGACAGATTGTAACAGGCGAGAGAATTAAATCATAATTATCGAATACATCCTCAAAGGCATCGAGTATCTCAGTACGCAGGTCATTAAAATATCTGTAATCCATAATGCCTGATTTTAAAGCCTGCTCATTCCAGTATATAAATTCTTCCGGAAGTTCATCCCTGTGATCTTTAACTAAATCAAGGCCTGCCTTCTTCCAGTTTTCCATATCTATTGCTGTATCAATGCTGATACTCCTGCACCAGAGCTTGGCATATTCATTAAATGTATGCTTGAATTTAAAAGGCACTCTTTCTACTTTTGCTCCTGCCTGAGTAATAGAATAGGCCGCCTTCTCTACGATTTCCTTAACTTCCTTTTCCACCGGGAAAATCCCATAATCCGGTGTATATGCTATTTTCCAGTCTTTGATGTCTTTCTTCATAAGCTCAGTAAACTTTCTAAAACCATGATCAAGACTTAACGGATCTCTGGAATCGTAATAACACATATATTCCATTATTGTTGCACTGTCAGTGACATTTCTTGTAAGTACACCGTTAGTGCAGTATGGATGTGTGGCAGTCCAGCCGTCAGGCCTGCATACTGAAGGCACAGAACCAACGGATGCTTTGAATCCAAAGAGATTACACCATGAAGCCGGAATACGTATGGAACCGCCACCGTCTCCACCTTCTCCCATAGTGATAAGACCATCTGCGACAGCCGCAGCCGTTCCGCCTGATGATCCACCGGAATTATACTTAGTATTAAAAGGATTGCAGGTTGGACCATAAAGCTTATTGTCGCATGTTCCCCTGAAACCGAATGCCGGGGCATTGGTTTTGCCAACGGCTATTGCTCCTGCCTTTCGCGCCGAAGCATAGAATACGCTGTCGCAAGGGTCTTCCATAATTAAGGATTTAACGCCGCCGTGCGAGTTGGTCCATCCTTTTTTGGATGGAAGAAAATCCTTTAATCCAATGGGCACACCCGCAAGCGGACCAACTTCCTCGTGCTTCGCCAGAAGGGTCTCAAGAGCCTTCGCCTCTTTTATAGCATCATCATATTTTGTATAAACAAAAGCGTTGAGACCCGGATTACGTTTTTCAATGCGGTTAAAGAAATAATCAATAACCTCAGTAGGGGCGACATCGCCCCTTTTAACCATACTTCCAAGTTCAACGCCTGATAATTTTTCAAGTTCCATTTATCTTAAGCTGCTTTCTGAATAAATCTAAGATACTCTTTACCGATTCCCTTGTTCTCCCACTCCTTGGATACCTTGTAACCAACCGGTGAGAATGCTGCCTCAAGTGCAAGTTCTATAATCATTGATGTGATGGAGCAGATGATTACCTGTGTCCAGTTCCATCCAAAGAATACGTGTGATACCAGCGCTGAGAATACAAAGTTGTCAACGAACTGTCCTGCTGCAGTAGATACAAAACTTCTGATGGCAAAGCCTCTGTATCCGCCCTTGTCTGCAATTTTTCCCATCGAAACATTTACTGTTGAATTCACAATGGCTGATAATGCCATGGCGATTGATGAACCAAGTACCACATACCATGCGCCGCCGAAGGTTGCATTAAGTCCTTCGTTAACATATTCAGCAGTAACTGCATCCGGAGCCATGAAATAAGCTGCCCAGTGACCAGGTGTCATGGATAATAATTTAAAAATCACCACCGTCACAATATTTACAAACATTACTAAAATTGAAATCTTGGTAGCTGCTTTGGCGCCGAATCTCTTACATATACAGTCCATGCATAAGAATGAGATCCATGATAAAGCAAGACCTGAGTTAATGCATAAATACTGGGATGAGAATAATTCCTTGTTTGCCAGTAAGTTCATGCATACAACTGATAAGATAAAAATTGAGATAACCATGGAAGGCACGCTTCTTAACAGAAGTTTATAATCCTCCCATTCTTTCTTAAGAAATTTCATTTTGTTCTCCTTTGGTTTTAATATTTTACAAGCAGGATATCGGACCCGAACTGCTTGGCCACCTAAGCCTATCAAAGGTGCGCACGTTCAATTATAACTTAATTTATGAAAAAAGCAAGAGAAAACCCACAGTTTTGTTGCCAAACTGTGGGTTTTTCGAAATGGTTACCAAAAACACTATAAAAGTTTCAAAAGCTCGTCTCTAACATTATCCATTCTGCCATCGGAAATACCGAAATCCATTTCCTTATATGTCCAGGCAGCTCTGCCAATATTGTATTTATCATATACTGAGCAGATTAATTTATACCACTTAAGGGCATCTTCCGGAGTTGCTCTGTCGATTACTCCGTACTCGCCGCAGTAAAGAGCTACATCTCTGTCATTTGCTACATCTACTGCTTCCTTAACCAGATTCTCAAAATATCTCACATTCATCTTCTGATTAACATCCATACCCTTTAAGATATCTCCATCACAGTAGAAACCCAGGTTCTGTATGGAATATCTGTTGTAATCACCATAAGTTGATTCGAAAGGCATTCTGAAAGATGTATCCATTCCATCTGCCCAGTGAGCACCCTGATGTGTGAAAACAATCGGCTCATAGCAGTGGAAGTTGTAGATAATCTTCTTATCCTCAAATCTAGGAAGATCCTTTAAGGCTTCAATGGCATTATTGTGATAGCCGCCAAGTAAAATCTTAACATCCGGAGCGTTTTTTCTGATTACTTCAATACATCTTGTGGCAATATCATACCACTTGTTTGCATACTCCTTGTCAGTTACCTCATTAAGCATCTCAAAGATAACTCTGTCTGAATATTTGCCAAATCTTGAAGAAAACTGATTCCATAATCTGTAGAATCTTTCCTGATAATCTTCATTATCGAAGAAGCCGCTTTCTCCATAGCCTTTATCGAAGCTGAAACCATAAGTCTTATGAAGGTCCAAAACCATGTTGAGACCATACTTACCACTCCAGTCTATAGCCTTCTGGATATATGCAAAACCATCTTCTTTATAATTACCATCTTCATCTTCTACAAGATTGTAATCCACAGGAACTCTCACATGGTCAAGTCCCCAGCTTTTAATTACTTCAAAATCTTTCTCTACTATGAAATTATCATATCTTTCTTTAGTATGATCACACTGTGAAAGCCATCCCCCTAAATTAACACCATGCATGTAGCCTTCTAAAAGTCTCATAGTATCCTCCTGAATTTCTTAACCTAAAACTTACTCTACCTTTTCAAGTCTTACATTTGTAATATGAATTGTTGCCATTGAATCAGCATTACCCATGTTGAATTCAACTCTGCCGAAGTCATCATCACCTGATAACATATCGAATTCATATTCATAAGTTTTCTTCTCTGTTGATAAACTTACTCTTGTATCATTTAAGTATCTGATCCAGTTATTATTAGGTGCTGTAACTGCAACCTTCATTGATCTTTCTTCATCTGCATATGCATCGAATGTAAGCTTATATGAAGCGCCTTCATACATTGGCATCTCAGCCTGTACTAACTGAACTGAGTAGTCCTCTGTACCTTCTGCAGTTGTTGTAATAATAATTTCGCCGTCTTCAATTTTGGCTTCACCTTCGCCATCATTGAATAATAAGAATCTCCATTCTTCTTCATCCAAAAGATCCTCAGCTTCTGCAAAATCGCCGTTGTGAACAAAGTTGCCTGTCTCATCTGCTTCTCTCATGTTGAAGACTTTCTCAGGCTTTGTTACGTTCTCATCATAGCTTTCTTTCTGGAAGAAACGAACATAATCAACATACATGTTTGCTCTGTCATCAAAAACTGTTGTCTCATCTGGATCACCCGGCCAGTCACCACCAACAGCAACATTTAAGATAACATGGAATGGCTGGTTAAATGGTGCAGGATATGGCTTCTCTTCTTCACCGTCAACTGCTGTGAACCAGTCATTTGTTTCATAATACTGCTCACCATCTACAAACCACTTAATAAGACCCGGTTCCCATTCAATTGCATATGTATGATACTCTGAAGCGAAGTCTCCGCTTTGAAGAGTATATGTACCCTGGTTCTGGTTATGTGGTTCACCATAGTGAATTGTTCCGTAATTGATATTTGTCTGATTGCCAAGAACTTCGGCGATATCGATTTCACCGCACTTAGGCCACTGGCCATAGAACTGTTCATCCTGAGGCATCATCCAGAATGCAGGTAAGAAACCTTTGCCTTCAGGGAACTTAATGCTGGCTTCAATATATCCGTACTTAATATCATGCTTGTTCTGTGTATTAACACGGCCTGAAGCATATGATACTGTTCCGTCTTCATTTTCTGTCTTAACAGGATGGATTACAAGTTTGCCATCTTCTACATAAGCATATTCATCCGATGGAATATACTCCTGTAATTCATGGTTAACCCAGCCTACTTCATGAGTCTCACGATTCCAGTCTTCTTCATTAAGTTCTGTGCCGTCAAACTCATCATGCCAAACTAATGAATAACCTTCAGGAGCTTCGAAGTCTACATCCTCTTCCACTACCTCGGCATCCACGTTTTCTACTGTTTCTTCGGTTGCAGGTTTATTACATCCAACAACACCTGCTACCATGACTAAACCCATAAATAATGCTAAAGCTTGTCTTTTTTTCATTTGGTAACCTCCTCTTAAAGTAAAATACCTTATGGTAGTACCATAATAAATTCAGGAGGTTTAAACTTATATCGTATTTTTTACCTTTTTACCGTTTTGATTACCTATTATTTAATTTGATTTAAAAAGATTATTTCGCTTATATTCCATAGGCGTAAAACCTGTTTCCTTTTTAAAAATCTCCGCGAAATAACTCTGAGACGGAAACGCCAGTATCTGCGCAATCTGCGACACCTGAAACTCCGAGTAGGCCAGCATATTCTTGGCTGTCTCTACCTTCTGTCTTCTAATATATGTGCTGACAGGAATTCCCATTTCCTTTTTAAATAATCTTGAAAAATACGCCGGATTAAGTTTTACATAGTCCGCCAATTCCTCCAAAGTTATCTGTGTATGAAGATGGTCATATATATAATCAACTGCCTTTGCTACCGGCATGGAGGTAATCATTTTCTTACGAAGGGCGCGCATCTTTTTGGCATAATCCACACACATGGTTTTATGAAGGTCTGTAATATCCGATGCTTTCTTGGATTCATCTGCCTTTCTTATATAGAAGTCACTAAGTGAATAAGAATCCGATAATTCCATTCCGCCTTCTATGCACTGCCTTGCTATCATTGCTACGGTTATGGCAAAGTGATACTTAAGATTCTGCAGGGGATTAGTGGATAATAAGCCCCAGCCTTCCTGCTTTCCTTCGAAGTTTTCTTCGCACAGCTGCTTAACCCTGTCCACATCTCCGCTTCTAACAGCCGCATAAAATTCAAACTCCGACTGATACGGAGCCCTTATGAATTCCTTCTCTCTTTGCAGATACTGATGATATATTTGTTCTTTTTCTATCTTCATATAATACCTCTTAAAATAATAATAACATCGCTTTATTCCATCATCAACAAGAGATTCCCTTGACCGCCCGTCATCTCTTGAATTATTATTGACATATGTTTACATTATTTGATTTAGATGACACATTATATGATTTAACTGCCACTTTCAGGCGTTCCCATCACATTATGATGGAAAGACTGGGAATTAAACTTCCTGAAAACCTGGATGAGTTTGCGCTTTTTACCACAGTAAGAAAGCACAGCAATACATCCCTTCAGATGACCATTACAGGCGAACTTGATCCAAAGGATGAATTTGCCTATCGTTTTTCAAGAGCTTACAAAGAATTTGGTATTGATTTATCGAGACCTCAGTTGGATGAATTCGAGATAGTCTACAGAGAAGAGCAGAATAATATTGAACTTTTTCCGGGGTGTATGGACATGCTGGAGTCGTGGAATAAACGCAGCAGTCGAATTGGAATACTCACCAATGGCATTCCTGAAACTCAGAAAAAGAAATACAGAAATCTTGGATTAACATCCATAATAGATGAAGAAAATGTTTTCGTATCAGGAGATTTAGGATATAGAAAACCTGACGTAAATGCTTTTTTGGAAGCAGCCAGAAGAATCAGTCATAGCACGTCGGTTAATCCGGCAGACTTTGTCATGGTAGGAGATACCTATGACGCAGATATGAAAGGCGCCATGGAAGCAGGCTTCACCACCATCTGGTTTAATCACAGAGGAAATATAATTCCTGAAGGCGAGTCAAAACCTGATTATATTGTGACATCAATGGATGATCTTACAGCACTTGCAAAGAACTTATAATTAAAAATACAAATCCCCGTAGCACCGGCTGCGGGGATTTTACTTAAGCAATTATATTTAATTAGTCTTTCCAGATTACCTGGTTTCTTCCGGTTTCCTTGGCTGTATATAATCTGCCATCGGCAACGCTGATATTGTCTTCAATTGAAGATGCACTGTCAAACTGATTGCAGCCGAAACTCATGGTTAAATCAATTACAACTTCATGTGTCTTACAAGGAGTGCCCTGAAGTTTTACTCTCACTTCTTCAGCAAGCTTAGCCGCATCTTCTACTGTGGCATCAGGAAGCATCATGATGAATTCCTCACCGCCCCATCTGTATACGCCGCCATTTTCAGGTGCAAATGATTCAATTAATGCAGCCACATGTACCAGTACATCATCACCTGCGTTGTGGCCATATGTATCATTTACTCTCTTGAATTTATCAATATCAGAGATAAACATACTAAGGGGTCTGCCTTCTTTAAGAACATTGGCATATCTCTTTGAGAAATCATGATAGAATCCCATTCTGTTTTTAAGTTTTGTAAGCTTATCATGATGTGACTCTTCAAGGAAAGTCTCACTCTCTAATGCAAGTGCAAGAATAAGCGCTGCATTGGAAAGTCTTCTTACATCATCAGTTTCTGAGAACTGCTTATCATCATTCTTATTGATAATCTGGAATGCACCGATGTACTCTCCATAAATATTGGCAACAGGCATAACAAGAATTGACTTGGTAACATAGCCTGTCTGCTTATCTACATTGGCATTAAAATCAGGATCGTTATATGGGTCATTGGTAATAATAACCCTGCCTTCCTTAAGCGCCTTACCTACAAGACCTGTATTATCCGGAATAACAATTGACTCAACACCAACTGCTGACTTGGTCCAGAGCTGATGTTTTCTCTTATCCCATTTCCAGAAAGAAGCTCTGTCTGCATCAACTAAGATTCTTCCCATCTCAGTTAAATTAATATACAGTTCCTCTCTGCTTTTTTCCTTACTTGAACTCATCTCACGATAAAGTTTATCGCTTAAGTTCAGGAATTCTTCCATTCTGGTATTCTCTCCCATGATAAACCCCCCATTCATTTTGGATTAATTTAAGTCTATTTTACTATATGCCATACAGCGGTGCAAACTCTAATTTGCTGCCGGCAATTCGCTCCTTAATTGCTTCTTCATCATCAAGATGCATCAGATATACGTGCGCATTCAGTTTATCAAATAAATCCTGCAGTTTAAGTATCATATGTACTTCTGTGTGCACCGGCGATATATGAAGGCTGCACTCGGTGAAGAAGTAACATTCTTCCGTCAGATACGGAATGAAGTCCTCGATGCGGTTTGTATCTCCCGTATAAACCACTCTCTTACCTTCCACCTCCAGGCAGTATCCAAAACATCTGCCCTCAAGTTCAGGTGCATGACTGGTTGGGATTACTTCTTTAAGCCACGTAAAATCCCCGTCCCCTGCAAGTACCACCTCATAACCTCTTGGATCGCAACCGTCCATATGAGATATGAAATAATTTAAATCCTCAAGCACTTCCTTAGACGGCGCTACAACCGTAACCGGAAGATGAAGAAGATAAAATGCATAATGAATTAAAAGTGGAATTCCCGATACATGATCGGAATGAGTATGTGTTACGGCAATGATAATTCTCTTTATTTCCTCTCCATCATTTAGAGTAGAAAGGTCATTTTTAATTATCCTTGCAAATGCCGTAATCGAGCAGTCTATCATAATTAGCTCATTATTTTCTACGAAGAATGCAGATGTGTGATTATCGGTAAAACCCGATCCTCTCCCCCAAAACTTTAACATTCCTTACCTCCGCTTAAATCTATTTACTCCTCACCTGGAGTGTCTTCAAGGCCAAGAACTTCGAATACATTTACGCCGTTGCTTTTGCCCTTAAGTGGAATCTGTCCGATTTCATTTACCTTTATTCTGCCTTTAAGTCTTTCATATAAAACATCACTTATAAGCACCTGGTCAGCCTTTGCGTTGGCTTCAAGTCTTGCAGCCGTATTAACAGTATCACCGATGGCAGTAAAGTCCATTCTAAAATCGCTGCCTATGTTACCAACAACAGCAGGTCCCACATTAACACCAACACCATATCCGATGCTTCTGCCATATTCTTTTTCTATTCTCTTCTTAAGTTCGTCTCCGCCCTTTACAATATCAAGCGCCGCACATACTGCCCTGTATTCATAATCATCAAGATCAAATGGTGAATTGAATACTGCCATGGCGCAGTCGCCAACAAACTTATCAAGTGTACCCTTATTCTTAAAGATTGCCTCAGTCGCAATGGTAAGATATTCATTAAGAATATCCACAACCTGCTCAGGAGTTAAGGCTTCAGACATGGTGGTAAATCCTCTGATATCCACAAAGAGAACTGCTATGTCACGATTCTCTCCACCAACCTTAATCTGGAAGTCACCGCTCTTGGATAACTCATTAATAATTTCCTTATCCACATATTTACTGAAAGCATCCATGGCTTTCTTTCTTTTATTTCTTTCAATTACATACTTGGAAACGACGGTATAAATATAGAATACAATCAGCACAAGCGGGAAATACATAATGCTGTATGCATGACCGGAGTCGTTAAGAAGTTTAAATACAAAAAGCTGAAGTCCGATACTTGCAATTAGTACAAGTACTGCAAAGCCAGGTTTTAATTTTTTAATAATAAGAACAATTGCAAAAGCAAGCAGTCCCATGATAAGACCCATGAGATACGGGTTGCCGTTAACTGAGAAACGTCCCTGCAGATATGACTGCAGAATATTGGCATGAATCTCAACTCCATACATCTGGTTGCTGCCATCACTTGGAACCAGGAAATTATCCTGCATGCCCGGCGCATAAGCACCTACCAAAACAATCGAATTGGTAAAAGCCTTGCTTGGAATTGTTCCATCAAGTACATCTGCCATGGAGACATATTCATAATCTCCGGCTTTACCTGAATAGTTAATGATGCTTCTTCCATAAATATCAGTTGGAATTGTGCCAGGTTTTGTACCTGTTTTAAGACAGTACTGCTGGTAAATGGTTTTGGCAAATGTACTGTAGCTTAAGCCATTGTAATGTTCATCAGGAAGAATTCTTCTTACCTTTCCGTCTCTGTCCATGGAAACGTTGCTAAAACCACTAACAGTCGCTTCATTCAAAGCAGGATATGGCTCTTCCACACCAACTACCACATCATATAAATCATCAGTTACTGAATTAAGACTCTCTTTGTAAATCAGGTGATTAACAACAACTACATTGTCATATTCTGCGCACTTGTCTGCAAAAATCTGATCCCCCTCATCCACTTCTCCAGTGAATATAATATCGAAGCAGACCAGTGTAGGTTTGAAATCTTCATCAGCGCACAAAGTATCGAGCAAATTTGCATACTGTTCTCTGCTCCAGGTCTGCATCGGACCATATGTGGCAAGGGTTTTCTCATCGATGCCGATGATTTTGATTCTGCTGTCTATACCTCTTGGAATCTGATAGATGTGATCTGTAAATATATAATCGATTGAGGCAAATGGTGCCAGAACAGTTAAAAGAAATACCAGTAATCCTGCAATGGCTGCCTCATATATAGTTTGCTTTGTCTCTTTTTTCATATACCTACTTTACCTTAATAAATGTAAGTTCCATATCTTCTGCCACATAGAAGTCCATGCCGCCTGTATAAACGGTTGAATCCACATCTGTAGCCCATTCACCATCTTCAAGTTTATATGTGCTTCCTGCTTCAAGGCCAACCTTAACACCTGCAGGAATAACACCGCTTTCCATCCAAGGCGCATATACATCTACTGTGAAAGTAAATATATTACCTGCCTCATCTTCAGCGCTTATCTTATAAACCATATGTCTGTTGTTGGCATCAAGACTGATGTCTGCTGCCCCATCCTTAACAGTAACTTCTTCGCCATTAACAGTTACTTTGCTAAGGTGCTCATCAGCCATCTTGAATGAAACTTTATCTGTATATATTTTTCCACCTAAAGCAACTTCATTACCATCAACATCAGTAGCCTTACCACTTACTACCGGCGCCTTGGCATCAACTTTGATGCCTTCTTTAATACCGATTCCATCAGTCATGGCACCATCTGACTTTCTCTTAAGATAGATATATTTGGTCTTATCAGAAACCTGAACCTTATCTTCATATGTACCATTAAGGGTTAATGAAATGCTGTAACCATCAGGTGCTGTCAGATAAACATCTGAAACATAATAACCATTATTACCCTTCTTACCGCTTATGCTATATGCATCTGTCGGTGCTGCAAGATAAAGGATTGAGAAATTAACATCCTTTGTTCCCTGTCCGAACTTTTCAGTTCCTTCCTGCACTACCCTGCAAATATATTTACCAGGCTCAGTTGGTTTTGTTTCAGAAAATTTATTTTCACCAGCTACTGAATATAAATACTTAACAGAACCTGTTGAATCTGATTTAAATGAAGGAGCGTAAGATAAACCATAAAGCTGATCATCAAGGGTCAGAGTAATATTAGGAGATGGCTTACTTACACTAGTTGTATTACTTGTATTATCTGTCTTACCTGAATGTCCACTTTCATCAGCAGGTTTAACTTCTTCTTTCTTCTCCTCTTCCTTCGGCTCTTCCTCTTTTTCCTCTTCCTTCTCTTCCTCTTCCTCAGGAACTACCTCTTCTTCCTCATCATCAGGAATTATCTCTTCTTCATCATCATCGTTTGGAATCACTTCTTCAGGATGGAAATTCACTTCATCAAGTCCTGGTGCTACATCGCTGTATGAAAGAGCATCAGACCTTGCACCATTATGCTCACCACTTGTTATTTTTACATAAACATTAAGACTTTCATTGAACATACCCTCTTCAGGATACAATTCAGCTTCAGTAAATCTAAGAGATGGAGAATATATTTCATTATCTTTAGATATCGCCCACCCATTCGGAGCATATACGTATACATATCCATTTTCATCAACTTCTGACACTTCGAAATCTTCAACATCTTCTGCTGACAAATACTTAACAGTAAAACTACACGGTGAAGAACTTCCACTTGGTCCGGTAACAATAACTTCATAATTACCTGGTGCTGTAGGCATTGTCTGACCAATAATTGAAGCAGAAAGTAAGTAATCAAATCTAAACTGGTCGCTTGTATATCCTTCTGGAAAATGAGCATAATTTGCCAGATTATATTCAGCACCCACATAAAAATCTTTTCCACTTAAATCATCTATGGTTGGATAGTATCCCATCAGTTCACCAACTTTTTCGTTAGCCGGACCTGTCACACTTTTCCTAACACCTTCGACATTCAAAGTAAAATTACCTTCAGATGAAATTACGGCATTCATATTTGATTCACTAACTGATACCACAACATCTGTATTAGTTCCAGTCAATTTCAAATTACCAGGTCTGTTATTACCACCAGTTACAACTATAGAGCCACCGGTCGTATTATTAAGATTTGCAGTATAAACCTCCAGCACGCCGGATGTTCCTAAATTTACACTGCCACTAGCTGTAAAACCGGAAAAGCTTGCAGTACTCCCATTTTCAAATACCACATTTATTCCATCCGAGCATACTATACTCGAACTTGAAAGTTGTATCCCGGAACTTCCTTCATCGTCAATTGTTAAAGTAGCAGAATCACCCTCCGGAACAATAGTAATAGTGTCCGATGCGCTGCTGGACATACTATGCATGATATTTGTTCCACCTTGAGAGTATGAAATAGTATAATAACCTGCGTAAACACTAGGTTCCAATGTAAAGTTGCTTCCTGTAAGGGTCTGATTCTCGGCTTTAACCTTTACTTTAACCCCAAACACTCCCACAGGTGCCAGCACAAGCAGCAGCACCATAATAACTGATATCCATCTATATGCTTTACTATTCCATTTCTCTTTAGTAATCTTCATATCTATTCTCTCTTATCTCAATATTTCAACCTGACTATTTCCACTCAATATCTGTATCTTCTTCTATAGGCTTACTGAAATCCCAATCCCATGAACCTGAGGATGCAGGCATAAGAGCCGGAACGGTTGCTGTGCTTCCCTTGGTAACTGTCTGGGTAGCAAATACCTGTCCGTTGTACATAAAGTTAACAGTCTTTGATTTAGCAAGAAGTGCTTTTAACTCTTCCTGGGTTGGAATAAGAACACGACCATCATCAATTACATCAATAAGAAGTTCAATTACATCATCCGGAAGTTCCTCATAATCGATTTCTGTCGGATCTGTAAGATAAGCTGTGGTATCACCATCTTCATAGATGATTACTTCCTTACCCTTCTGAACTGACACTTCCTCATCACTTACTGTTCCATCCTTGTATACAAGTCTTGTTACAACCTCACCATCAAAAACTGAAACCTTGGTATATTTAACACCATCTTTTTCATACATCCATACTCTGAATACTGTACCTCTTACAGACATTGTAGAGTTAGGTGTATTAATTTCGTAGTATGATTCATCATTCAGTTTATTCTGAATATCATTTGAAATGGCACCATTTAATAAATCAATGGTAATTCTGCTGGATGACTTGTTGCCTTCTGCATTTAAGATAACGCTGGTGTCATCTTCAAAATAGATAAACTTATCTTCATCAGCTCTTACTACCATCTTTCCCTTCTTTAAGGAAACGGTATCTCCGCTTTCAAGTACCATATTCTCATAAGGCTCTAACTCACCGATTTCAGGTCTTTCAACTGAGCCTGTACCTTCGAACTCGAAGATTTTGAGTAATCTGTAAGAATTATTCTTTCCAAAAATCAGAAAACCCGCCACTGCTGCCACTGCAACAACTGCAATTACGGAAGAAACAATGATTACTACTTTTTTGTTCATAAATCATACCTCATAAATACTAAATTAAAGACAATATGCCTATCTTATAGATTATAGCATAAGAAATATGTCAATTCCAAGAAAAAACCCACACAAAAGTCCCATAAAATGCAACTTTTCTGCAATTTTGAAAATTGACTTATAATTCGGATTAGAGTAGTATATAGACGTTCAGGAAAGGGTAAAATAATTGACTAAGAGTAAAGAAATCGGAATAAATGACCAGACTAAAGGAATAATCTGCATCATTCTTGCTGCCGTAGGCTTTTCGCTTATGACTTTTTTCGTGCGTCTTTCAGGAGACCTTCCAACCATGCAGAAAGCCTTCTTTCGCAATGCTTTTGCCCTTGTGATTGCAATCGGAACCCTGATTGCCAAAAAAGAAAAATTCGTTATTACCAAAGACTTTGGCTCTGATATATTCTTTCGCTGCCTTTTTGGCACAACCGGTCTTATAGCCAACTTTTATGCCATAGACAAACTGGTTTTGGCAGATTCCAACATGCTTAATAAGTTATCACCATTCTATGCTATAATTCTGTCCATCCCTCTTTTAAAAGAAAAACCATCAAAGACAGATATCATCGCAACCATCATTGCTTTTATCGGAGCACTTTTTATCATAAGACCAACAGGTACCAACATGGAACTCATCCCTTCACTGGTTGGCCTGTACGGCGGTATTGGGGCAGGTTTTGCTTATGTATTTGTTAGAAGAGCCACAGGAAAGGGCGCCAAAACACCCGTCATTGTTATCTGCTTTTCAGCCTTCTCCTGCCTGCTGACATTTCCATTCATGGCATTTGATTTTGTTCCAATGACTACTCTTCAGTGGCTTACATTAATAATGGCCGGCTTATCTGCAGCCCTTGGTCAATTCTCAATTACCACGGCTTACAAATATGCACCGGCCAAAAAATTATCCGTATTCGATTATACACAGGTTATTTTTGCCACCTTGTGGGGGCTTATTTTCTTCCACGAGATACCAACACTCTGGAGCATCATAGGATATATAATAATTGTCACTGTTGCTTTTCTTCGCTGGAAGAAGGCAAAGGACGAGGATCATCATCAGTCTTCTCAAACATCTGAGGCCAGCACAGAAATACAACAAAAATAACCAGCATTATTACCCAGATAAACAGCTGAACAAGCGACCAGAAAGTTTCTGCCATTCTGTCAATTCTGGCTTCTTCATAAGCCGAACCCAGATAATTACGCATTACAAAATATGCATTATCACTAACCGCTGCCACTGCTATACCAATTCGGGTTGTCGCAAATACAACCTTGTTGGCCATTTTGCCCTTGCCAACTAAAAGAATTATCCAGGCAGCCACAATAACGACATCAAGATAATGATCTCTCACAACACCCATAAAGGTATTTCCATCATTACTTACAAAAAATACAACAATATAATCTATGATATTTACTATGTGATATATGATGCAGAATTTGATAACCAGGGAAAAATCTTTTTTATTTGCCAGAACATAACAAAGTGCAAGCACATAAATTCCCACTTTAAATACTTCCAGCAAATATCTGATAATAACCATAATATACAGTGCTATTTCACCATGTCCAAATCCATATATAACATTATTAACAATCGGAAAAAGACCCAGCACGGTAATAACTATATAATATGCAACAGCTATAAAAGCGAGTACAAGCGATGCTTTTCCCAAAGCATTTTTATTTTTCATAATATCCTCTTAATCGTATCCAAAACAAAAACAAATACAAACTGCCTATATTCTATCACAACTAAATGCAATTGCAAATAAAACACCCGGGATTTCTCCCGGGCATTTCAAAACTTTTATTATTTGTGAAATGGATAATTATTTCTTATGACATGTTCCTTTCATTGCACAGCCTGCACAGCTGCCACCGCAGGAACGTATTCCTTTTTTTCTGTCATTAACCAGTTTAATTATAATCAGCGCAACTATACAAACCAGCACCAAGCCAACAATTATTGTTCCAATATTTGCCATAATCCAGCTCATATAATCGCCTCCTTAAATCTATTATTTTGCTTCTTTATATTTCTTAATGAACAGCATATATATCATACCACATAATACTGCAAGTGCAGCAATAAGTCCGATGATATTCATATTGCCTGTGAAGATTGAACCAAACTGGTAAATCATAAGTGCTATAACATAAGCAAATCCACATTCCCAGCCAAGTGCAATCCATGTCCACTTGGCACTGTTCATCTCTCTCTTAATTGCACCGATGGCTGCAAAGCAAGGTGCGCAAAGTAAGTTGAATACTAAGAATGAGTAAGCTGATACTCCGTTAAAAACTAAAGCCATATTGGCATATGCTTCATTACCACCATAAAGGACACCCATTGTACCAACGATATTTTCCTTGGCAATAAGACCTGTAACAGATGCAACTGCTGCCTGCCATGTTCCCCAGCCAAGAGGGATAAATACCCATGAAATACAATTTCCGATCATGGCAAGAAGTGATACATCAAGCTGATCTTCCCCAACCATTCCGAAGCTGCCACCGGCGAAACCGAATCTACTTAAGAACCAGAGCAAAACTGTTGATAAAAGTACGACTGTTCCGGCTTTCTTAATAAAGCCCCAGCCTCTTTCCCACATAGAGCGAAGGACATTAACAGGTGTCGGCCAGTGATATGCAGGAAGTTCCATAACAAATGGTGAAGTTTCACCTGCAAATAACTTGGTTTTCTTCAACATAAGACCACTTATTATTATTGCTGCCATACCAACGAAGTATGCGCTTGTTGCTACCCATGCGGAGCCGCCGAAGATGGCGCCTGCTACCATACCGATAAACGGAACCTTGGCACTGCAAGGAATAAATGTAGTTGTAATTATGGTCATTCTTTTATCATTTTCATTTTCAATTGTTCTTGATGCCATGATACCCGGAACGCCACAACCTGTACCTATAAGCATGGCAATAAATGATTTACCGGAAAGACCGAATTTTCTGAAAATTCTGTCCAAAACGAAGGCGATACGAGCCATATATCCGCAAGCTTCCAGACAGGCAAGGAGTAAGAACAATGTAAACATCTGCGGAACAAAACCAAGTACTGAACCAACACCGCCGATGATACCGTCAACGATTAAGCCCTTAAGCCATTCTGCTGTATTCATTTTATCAAGAATTGCTTCTGCGATTACAGGAACACCCGGTATCCATACACCGTAAGTCGCCGGATCCGGAGCACCGATTTCACTCTTATATCCTTCTTCTGTACTTAAGTATTCCGAAACTGCTTCTTCAAGTACATCTTTGCCTGTATTTGGGAACTCTTCAGTTGCAAGAGTTTCTTCATCCTGAACAATATATGTAACAGCTGCATCTTCAGGTGTTGCTTCAAGCAAAGCATTCAAAGAGCCTTCCATATCATCTTCGTCGAGCTCTACACCATATTCTTCAGCAAATGCTTCGATGATTACATCTGTGTCTCCGTATCTTTCCTCTGCTTCTTCGAAAGCACCTGTTCCGATACCGAAGAGATGATAGCCATCACCAAACAAGCCATCATTAGCCCAGTCTGTTGCAGCGGCGCCTACTGCCACCATGGAAAACCAATATACAAAAAACATAATAAGCGCAAATATCGGAAGACCTAACCATCTGCTTGTAACAATCTTATCTATCTTATCTGATGCAGAGAGCTGACCTTCATTTTTTCTCTTATAGCATGTTTTAAGCTTCTCGGATATATAATTATATCTGTCATTTGCAATTATACCTTCTGCATCATCATCAAGTTCTTCTTCTGCTGCCCTGATATCTTCTTCAACGTGTTTTAATGTTTTTTCCGGAATCTGAAGTTTCTGGAGTACTTTTTCGTCACGCTCGAAGATTTTGATAGCATACCAACGCTGTTTATCAAGAGGCATATCATGAACAACCGCCTCTTCAATATGGGCAAGGGCATGCTCTACAGGACCTGAGAATATATGATGAGGAATCTGTCTGCCTCCTTCTGCTGCCTTAATTGCAGCCTCAGCTGCTTCCATAATTCCTTCACCTTTTAAGGCTGAAATCTCAATGATCGGGCATCCCATAGTTTTGGAAAGGATGGAAATATCGATTTCATCACCATTTCGGCGTATTACATCCATCATATTTATGGCAATTACCACCGGAATTCCAAGTTCAAGAAGCTGAGTTGTAAGATATAAATTACGCTCAAGATTGGTTCCGTCGATTATATCAAGGATAGCATCAGGTTCTTCATCTACAAGATAGTTACGGGCTACAACTTCTTCAGACGTGTACGGGGAGAGGCTGTATATACCCGGAAGATCTGTGACGATTACGCCGTCATGCTTCTTTAATTTACCTTCCTTCTTTTCAACTGTTACTCCCGGCCAGTTACCTACAAACTGGTTGGAACCGGTAAGAGCATTAAACAATGTAGTCTTACCTGAATTAGGATTACCCGCTAAGGCAATTTTGATATCCATAACAATAGCTCCTTTTTATAAACATTATATTAGGTTTTTGCAATTAGCCTAACCTAACTGGATTTTATTATAAAAGGGGACGCATCCCCACTTTGAATTTATTCTTCAACTTCAATGCTTTCCGCATCTGCTTTACGAAGTGATAACTCATATCCTCTAACTGTGATTTCTAAAGGATCTCCCAGGGGAGCCACTTTACGAACATGAACTTTTATTCCTTTTGTGATTCCCATATCCATTATACGGCGTCTGATTGCTCCTTCTCCGTTAATCTTTTTAACTGTGGCTGTTCCGCCTACAGCTACATCTTTCAATGTTTTCATGCTGCTCTCCTTATTGTTATACCATTATGAGTTAGAACTTGCTAACCACCTTCCACATTGTATGCCCAAAGTCAAAAGATGTCAACACATTTTTAATAATAAGATATATTGTTTCTTATTTTCCTGAAGGGTTTATGTATGTTATAATTAAAAAGGTTAGAGGCTTTTTTAAAAGGAGATACTCGGATATGGAAAATTTTATTAAATCCAATGATCTGAAACGCCGTGTACTGGTAGTGGACGATGAACTTATAAATCGTGAGATTCTCGGTAATATTCTGGCCACTACATATGAAGTTGTTTATGCTGAAGACGGAGCTCATGCCCTTGAACTTCTAAAGGACAGAAATGTTAGATATTCTCTCATTTTGTTGGACCTTCTTATGCCTAACATGGACGGTTTTGAATTTCTTACCATGTGCAAATCAGATGAGAGACTCAAATCAGTTCCTGTTATTGTAATGACTTCGGAAAAAGACGCCGAGGTTAAAAGCATAAAGATGGGGGCGGCGGATTTTATCACAAAGCCTTATGATATGCCGGAAGTTATACTGGCAAGAGTTGAGCGTATCATTGAATTATCCGAGAATACCAGCATCATTAAACATGCTGAGAAAGATACTCTTACCGGACTTTATTCCAAGGATTTCTTCTTTGAATATATAAGACAGATTGAAGCTTATGACCCGAATAAATCCACGGATGCCATCGTAATTAATGTAGAGCATTTTCATTTAATTAATGAAATCTATGGCCGCGGCGAAGGCGACAGCGTGCTTATTCAGATTGCGGATTTAATACTTGAAACCTTAAAGTCGATTCACGGTATTGCCTGCAGGACGGATGCGGATACTTTCTATGTTTATTCAAGACATACCAATAATCCGGAGGAAATCATCAATCAGATATCTGCGGATTTAACCAGGGCATTTAAAGATCATCCAATCAGAATCAGGGCGGGTGTATACGAGAATGTTGATAAGGATGTAATTCCGGAAAACAGATACGACAGAGCGAAGATGGCCTGCGACAGAATTCGTGATGATTATACTCACATGGTTTCTTACTATAATAAGGAGCTTCATGAGAAATCAATTTATTTTGAAAAGCTCATTCACGATATAGATTCTGCTATTGAGAATAAGGATTTTGTTGTTTATTTTCAGCCTAAATACGGTATCCAGCAGGGCCGTTATAAATTAAGGTCTGCAGAGGCTCTAATTAGATGGAAACATCCGGAGATGGGAATGATAAGTCCCGGGGATTTTATCCCATTGTTTGAAAGTAATGGTCTTATTCAGAAAGTGGATAATTATGTATGGTGCGAGGCCGCAAGGACAATAAAGCAGTGGAAGGATAAATATAATATTACCGTTCCGGTGTCAGTAAATGTGTCGAGAATTGATATTTACGATCCGAATCTTGAGAATAATCTGATTAATATTCTTGATAGCAACGGCCTTACTCCGAATGAATATATGCTTGAAATTACCGAGTCTGCTTACTCAGACAATGCTGACAGACTGATTGAGGTAATTAACAATATGCGTGCGAAGGGCTTCAAGATTGAGATGGATGATTTTGGCTCAGGTTATTCTTCACTCAACATGCTTACAACAATACCGATTGATGTTCTTAAGATGGATATGAAGTTCGTTAAGAATATGCTTAATGATAGTAAGAGTCTTAAGCTGGTAACACTGGTTATGGACATTGCCAAGTTCCTGAATGTGCCTGTTGTAGCTGAAGGCGTGGAGTCGAAGGAGCAGCTCGATACTCTTCACGAAATGGGATGCGAAATTATTCAGGGCTTCTATTTTTCCAGACCGGTACCGGCCGAGGAATTCGAAGCGTTTATACAAAAGGAAGTTGAACTTAGAAAGGAGGAAGCGTAAAAATGTTAACAGTTGAAAGTTTACGTGAATATGGTGCCAATGTAGATGAAGGATTACAAAGATGTTTTGGTAATGAGGCTTTATATCTTAAGCTGGCTGCCACAGTTCCTTCTGAGAAGAATTTTGGTAAATTAAATGATGCAATTAATGCAGGAAACTTAGAAGATGCCTTTGAAGCAGCCCATGCACTTAAGGGGGCACTTGGAAATCTTTCCATCACTCCTTTATATGAAAAGATTTGCGAAATCACCGAGAATTTAAGAGCTAAAAAAGAGATGGATTACTCTGTGATTATGGCTGACATTAATAAATTAAGAGATGCTTATGCAAAGCTTTGCGAGTAAGGTTTTGGTCTTTATGTTTTAGTGCTCGGCTGATAGACTTAAGAAAAAATAAACCTCTTTCCTTTATTGGAAAGAGGTTTTATTTTGTCAGCCGCCTACTTCTTTTAACAGAAGCACCGATTCAATTCTTGGCATTATCACCTTTTCATCATATGGCTTGCAGATGAAGTCAGCCACCTTATACTGCATTGTCTTAAATATATTTACTTCCGTACTCTCTGCAGTAATGATAATTACAGGAATCTTATTAAGTCTGTTTTCCTTCATCAGTTCAAGCACATGGAATCCGTCAAGAATTGGCATGTGAAGATCAAGTAAAACCAGGTCATAATGATTTTCCTTAGTCATTAATTTTTCAATGCCTTCAAATCCGTTTTCCGCTTCATCTGTTTCATATTTGGATTCAAGCATATATGCCAGGATTGCTCTGTCTACCAGAGAATCATCTATTATCAATAATCTTTTCTTACCCATATGGTCACCTTCTTACCAGTCACTATCCCAGTCGGTACTTCCTGAATCCCAACTGTCAGAACCGGAATCCCAGTCATAATCACTGCTGGAAGAACTGTCGCTGCTGTCATCTGCCCTTCTGGCGCTTTCTTCCAGATATTCCTGATACTCTATATATTCATCCGTGGTTTCGAAATCAGTCATCTGAGTTTCTGAATCCCAGTTCGGAGTATACCAGAAATCCTGTGCCGGCGCACAGTGAAGCAAATCAGACGGCATTTCATGATTAAGCATATACTCCCATCTGTCGTCTTCAGTATCATACATATACCAGCCTTCATTATATTTAGGCTTCATATGATAATATGTATTACCATCATATGTATAATATCCGGTAGCAGACTGGAAGGCGTGAAGATAGTCATCATAATAACTGCTGTTTCTAATGTCTTCGCCGCCGTATGAAGGATCATAATCAGCAGACAAATAAAACTCAGCTGATTTAAATTTACCCTTAAGAATATCCGGAGTCAGCCAAGGCTCCTTCCACTCTCCCTTTTCTTCATCATAGACGCCCCAGTTACCCTTACTTTCATCAAGGTGATAATAGAGCTGGTCATTATAACTGTAATAACCGACCTTTGCGCCGCGGTCCTGGTTCATGGACCAATATACACAACCAACCATGGTTGCTATGAAAAAAAGTGACACAAAGAAACTGGTAAATACGTTTGATTTTCTTCTTCTTGGTCTGCGAGAGCCGCCACCGGAGGAATATCCGGCATTCTGTCTCTTTCTTAGAGAATTACTCTTTTGCTCCAGAATCTCCTGCTTAAGTCTTGTAAGCAGTTCATTAACTGCAAAAGCCTCGTCGGTTCCTTCATATCTTACCGCTCTCGTTCCATCTGCCTTATTCTTATATACGACAAAATTCCCGGTCCGCTCATCTTGGTATATACCGAAAGCCTTAGGATTACGGTAATCAACATTTATATAAAATCTTGTAACACCATATGGTGGAAGACCTCTGTCTTTATACCACTGCTCAAGTTCTGCAATTGTGGTAGGCTGATCAGGCGTACTTCTTCTGACATTCTTATTTGGCGCCGCACAATTAGGACAGCTTTCCAGAGTGTCATCATACATTGAATCGCAATATTCGCATTTAATCTTCATGTTTATCCCTCTTACAAAACGAAAATAATACTACAATTACTCTTTAAATATAGTATAGAAACCGTATATCTGTAAAGCACTGATTCTATGATAAAATGTCAAAATATACGAGTCCATTTTTATTGATTATTAGTTTCTTTAACAATTTTTACAACTCTGCTTGTTCCAAGTCTGTCTGCACCATGTTCCATAAATTCAAGGGCATCTTCTAATGATGATATGCCGCCGGCCGCCTTAATCTTAAGACCTTCCGGACGATTCTCATTCATCACATCCACAGCATGAATGGTTGCGCCTTCCTTGTTAAAACCTGTAGAAGTCTTGATATAATCCGCCTTTGCATCATATACAACCTGGCAAAGTCTTGCAATTTCTTCATCTGTAAGAAGACAGGTCTCAATAATAACTTTCAGGATCTTATCCTCGGCGGCCATTTTGACCATTTCAATTTCTCTTTGAACATATTCATAATCGGCATCTTTTACTTTGCCGATATTAATAACCATATCAATCTCGTCTGCACCATTCTTAACCGCATCCGTTGTCTCGAATACCTTCGCAGGAGTTGTATTATATCCATTAGGAAATCCGATAACCGTACATATCTTAAGTTCCTCTCCCACATACTCCTTCGCTCTTTTCACGTATGAAGGCGGTATGCAAACCGACGCCGTCTGATATTTTATCCCATCATCACAAATAGCCTTAATATCCTCCCATGTAGCATCTACCTTAAGATTTGTATGGTCTACTACTGAAAGTATTTTTTGTATGTTTTGTTCTGTCATAATTAATCTTCCTTTATATTATTATTTTTGCGGTATGATTTTCTAAATCATTATACACACCTACGACATAAACCGTTTCTTTTCCAACTTTATAGATTACTTTATAATTCATTTCCGGGAAAATGGCCTCCTTACAGCCTTTACCTCTTAAATATTCATCTTTCGAATCCGCATATTGATATGGGTTATCCCTTAGTCTTTCATATACTGTTTCAATATCACTTAGAAAGTGCTGTGCAGCCTGCATATTGTTTAAACTTTTTACTAAATATAGCAAACAATTATCAACAAGGTCCTCTGCTCTGTCTGTAATAACTAAATTATAAGCCATATTTCTCCTTTAATTTCTCCAAGGAATCCCCTGCATCTTTAAATCTTCCCATTTCAATTTGATTTTCAGATATCTCCACGTCAGTATACATTCTTTGCTTTCGTTGAGTTGATTCATATAACTCAATACTCATCAAAACCATATCTCCGTAACCATTTTTAGTGATATAAATTGGTTCATCTGATTTATGACATAATTCAGAAATTGAAGATGTATCTTTAAGTTGTCTAATTGGAACGATTTGTGGCATAATACTATCCTCCTTATTTGTGGGATAATTGTACCACAATAATCCCACGAAGTGCAACAAAAAAGAGCCAAATATTCACCTTATTCTCTATTGGTATATTATTATCATAATTCGAGCAGGCGAGCGAAGCGAGGTCCTGCTCGCAGCATCGCACGCATCTGACCATCGGTCAGACAGTCCTTGTGCGTGCGTATGCATTAAAAAAAGAGAACCTTTCGGTTCTCTTTTCTCCTTTACGCTTCCTCGCCTCTGGCTCTTGCCTCAGCAACTTTTTTCATCTTCTTAAGCTGCACAGGTGATAATAAAATATTCTCGCCAAATGGATTAATGATTGCACCGTACTTGCAGTCCTTTGTGAACTTGCAGATGTCTTCAAAATTAATTGAAGCGGTGCTGATTTTGTCTAATTCATAATCAGTGCTTTTCTTAAGATTGTCCCAGTCTGTATAAAGTGGAAGATAAGGCTTGCCATCTTCGCCTTTGAAAAAACTGAATGCAATATTATCAGCCTGATTAACGTTGGTTGTATATTCACCCTTTGCGTCAGTAAACTTAAGTACTGCAATAAAATGAGCTTTGTTGATAACAGTACTTAAAATATTATTCATAATCTGAATGTACTGGTCTCTGTCCTCATCCCTGTCCATCTTGCTTCTGATATCCATAAGAATCTGTAAATCCGGATTAGCAAAATCCGCCTCGCTTTGATATAAAGGTCTCATTGTATCCCTCTCCTTCTACATTAATTATCTTGTATAAAATGGCTCAGTATTGGCTGCAATCTGCTCACCAAGCTGTGTATCAGATCTTACCATGTCAATGAACATTCCCTGTGGAAGGAATGGTCTGCCTGCGTTGGCAATGCCATCGAATATCTGCTGTGGAACGCCTTCAACGTCAACAACAATAAGGAAACTTACCTCATCACCATTCTTCATAAGTTTAAGATATAAAGCCTTGATAGCCTTGTGTGAGATGGCATAATCAGAAATGGCATTAACCAACTTTTCAGGATATGGATCAGGGTCTGCAATCTGAACCTGAGTATCCTGTCCGATTACTTTCTGAGTAGCTCCGCCCTTAGAATTATTCTCTTTAACTGTAGCCATATGCTCAAGCTGCTCTTTAACCAAAATAAGATTATCACTGAATGGATTGATAACTGCGCCGTTTCCGCTCTGAGTTGCTACTGCAACAATGTCATCAAAACCCATAACTAAAGTCTTAATCTTATCAAGATCATAATCGAGACACTTCTTAAGATTCTCCCAGTCTGTATAAACCGGAAGAAATGCCTGACCGTCACCTGACTTAAGGTACGGGAATTTTAACTGAGTGTCCTTCTTTATAATCTTTGTGCCGTCTTCAGCATCTTCAAGACCATTGTCATCAAACTCAACTACACACAGGAACTTCGCACTTAAGGCAACTTCGCCTAAAATTGCATTCATAACCTGAGTATATTTTTCTCTCTCCTTGTTAACATCAACTTTCTTTTTGTAATCAAAAAGTTTCATAAGATCCGGATTTGTCACCGGTTTACTAAGATCAAATACCTGCATTTTTACCTCCCTTTTGCAACCATTAGTCTAATTTTTTCCAGGTTCTCGGCGTGAACAGAATAAGTACCGGAATAAGTTCAAGCCTTCCTATAAGCATATCGAATATTAAAACTATTTTCGAAAAATAACTGAGCTTTGCATATCCATCCATAGGACCAACCAGGTTAAAACCAGGACCTACGTTATTAAGATTTGCGGCAACTGATGTAAATACTGATTCAAAATTCAGATAACCGTCAAGGCTTAATAAAATACAGGATATACCAAATATAATTACGT
The DNA here is from genome assembly GCA_902789665.1 of uncultured Lachnospiraceae bacterium. Taxonomy (GTDB): domain Bacteria; phylum Bacillota; class Clostridia; order Lachnospirales; family Lachnospiraceae; genus UBA3766. Next base: position 236,244 of record CADAOY010000003.1, read on the forward strand.
AGATTGCAAGATAAATTCCAACTGAATGAATAAGTGAGCTGGAGAGGATTTTGCCATCTACATGAACTTTCTTAACTGCCCTTGGATGTACCAGGGTGTAGAGCTCATTCTTAATACTCTTATAAAGAATAAGCACACGGCTAACCTTAAAACCACCGCCGGTGGAGCCTGCGCAGGCACCGATAAGTGTAATAATAATTAACACGTTTTTACTGAAATCCGGCCACCTGTTGAAATCCACTGTTGAGAAACCTGTGGTGGATATGATGGATGCAACCTGGAAGAGAGAATGATATAAACTCTCTGTGGTGCCGGAATATAATTTTCTGATGTTAAAGAATACTGCCAGTGTTGCCACAATAACAATTATGAAGAAGAGTCTTAATTCTTCACTCTTGAATACATCCTTAATCTTGCCCTTTAGTAAGAGGAAGTAAAGGTTGAAGTTAATGGAGCATATCAGCATAAATACTATGATTACGCAGCCAGTTGTCATGGAATATGAACCAATGCTGTCATTAAGAAGTCCAAAACCACCGGTTCCAACAGTTGAGAATGTAAGTGTCATGGCATCATATAACGGAAGACCTGTGATGCATAAAGCTATAATCTCAATTATTGTAATTCCAAGATATATGCTGTAAAGGATCTTGGCTGTATCCTTAATCTTCGGTACGAACTTACCAACTGACGGTCCCGCACTTTCTGCCTTCATTAAGTAAAGGTTGTAACTTCCTGAAAGCGGCAGGATTGCAAGTATAAGGACCAGAACTCCCATACCGCCCAACCAATGGGTAAAGAGTCTCCAGAACTGAATACTCTTTGAGAGGTGCTCAACATCTGTAAGTATGGTACCTCCCGATGTGGTAAAGCCAGACATTGTCTCAAAAACCGCATCAATGTAATTAGGAATCGAGCCTGTTACATAAAAAGGTATGGCGCCGATGATACTCATTATCATCCAGGCCAGGGCAACTGTTACGAAACCTTCCTTCGCATAGAAGGTAGTGCTCTTTGGCTTAAAGCATCTTCCGATAAAACCGAAGGCGATGCAGGCTGCCATAACTGCTGCCAGTGTAAATCCTTCCTTCTCTCCATATATGAGAGCCACGATTATGGAAGGAATCATGAATACACCTTCAAATAAAATAACATTTACAAGTATATATCTGATAACTGAATGGTTCATTATTTCCTACCTATGCCAGAATATCCTTAAAATCACTGAACCCGGTTTCCGTGGTTATAACCACGACTGTATCTCCAGGCTTAATTACGCTGTTACCACCTGCCATGGTAATCGTTCCCTTATGGTTAATACTGCATATCAGTACATTAGGCTTAATCTTGGCATCCTTAAGCGGCACATCAATTAATGGGAAGTCCTCTCCAATAACAAACTCCAAGGACTCGACCTTGCCGTCGCACATTTTGTAAAGTGTCTCTATGTTGCTGCCCACAGAATTCTGCATGGCTCTAACATATCTTACAATCTTCTCAGACACTAAGTACTTTGGATAAATAACCGAGCCGATGTCCATTTTGCCAATTATCTCATCATAAGCTACTCTGTGAACCTTGGTGATAAGCTTGTGCTCACCAATACTCTTGGCATACATTGCCAGCATTATATTCTCTTCATCAATACCTGTCATTGTAAGGAAAGCGCCTTCATTACTGATGCCCTCTTCCATTAAAAGTGAGGTATTGGTACCATCTCCGTGAATAATGGATGCAGACGGAAGAGCCTCGGAAAGTTCCTCGCATCTTTGCATGTCGCGCTCGATGATTTTGACCTTAACACCCATGGAAATAAGGTCGGATGCCAAGTAAAATGCTGTCGAACCGCCACCAACTATCATGGCGCTCTTAACCTTGGATGTCGGGAATCCCATCTGTTTAAAGAAAGCAATATTCTTGGATGTAAGGCCTGCAACCGTAATCGCATCACCTTCCCTCAGGATAAAATCACCGCCCGGAATAAATACTTTCTCTCCTCTTTCTACAACAGCAATCAGCACATTGGCAGTGCTGTTTCGGCCCACTTCCTTAAGAGACTTGTTGCAAAGCCATGAACCCTCTTCGATTTTGAACTTGATAAGCTCAACCCTTCCTTTTGTAAAGGAATCAATCTGCATTGCAGATGGGAACTTAAGAAGTCTTGAAGCCTCACGGGCTGCCTCCTGCTGAGGATTGATTATCATTGATAATCCAAGCTCGGAGCGAAGATATATTGACTCTTTGTTGTATACTGGATTGATTACTCTCGCGATGGTATGACAGTTGCCCTTTTTCTTGGCAATCAGGCAACACAGAAGATTAAGTTCATCAGAGCCGGTAACGGCAATAAGAAGCTGAGCCTGGCGCACGCCGGCCTCTTCAAGTATGGACAAACTGGCGCCATTACCAACAATGCCCATAACATCAAGGTTATTGACAAGATCATTAACTGCTTCTTCGTTTTCGTCAATTACTGTTATATCATGACCTTCCGCGCAAAGATTATCAACAAGGTCACTACCTACATTACCGCACCCAACTACTATAATTCTCATGATTAAATAAGTTCTCCTTTTTGGCGTCGCCCTTAAGGCAAACACACCCCTAATTATACCCTATATTGCCATTAAAAGCAATGAAGAGGGCTTTACCCCTCTTCAACGCACATTATCTTAATATAATTCTCTTTTTTATCACGCATAATCTCAAAGCCCTTAATAATATTCTCAAGGTCATAGGTATGCGTTATGAACTTACGTGGCTCAACTTTGCCCTCTTTAACCAGCCTTATTACCTCATGCCAGTCATCATCTTCCTCGTGTGTAAAAGATGAATTCCAGGTACCCGTAATCCACAGCTGTCTTCTTAAAATTTTCCAATATATCTCGCGGTTTAAGGTCATGTCCGAATAAGGATTTCCAACCAGACAGCCCTTGCCCTCAGCCTTTAGAACATCCACGACTATTTCATATGTTTCGCTCTTTCCAACGCACTCCCAGGCTGCTGCCACCATCTGACCATTGGTCTTCGCCTTCACAGCCTCGGCCACATTTTCCTTGGTAGAATCGATATAACAATCTTCGCTAAGTCCTAATTCAAGAACCCTCTTAAGCTGGGCCTCTTTATTACCAACCACCAGAATTTTCTCAAACCCGTACGCTTGCAAAATCGCCGCCAGCATAATTCCAATCGTACCAAGACCTTCCACTAAAACATAATCATCCTTTGGTGCATCCAGTCTCTTAATTGCATGAACTGCAACTGCCATAGGCTCAAGCATGGCCGCAATATCAAAAGGCATATCATCCGGAATCTCAATTAATGCCCTCTCAGGCACTCTTATATATTCAGCAAAAGCCCCGTCATTTCTGGAGCCCAAAAATTCATAATTCTGACAAAGTTCAAACTTTTTCTTTTTGCAGGAAGGACACTCCATACAAGGCACCAAAGGAAAAGCGGCTACTTTTTTGCCAACCCATTTTTCCACATCTTCAGAGCCTGCACTTACAACCTCGCCTGCGAACTCATGCCCTATTGTAAGAGGCATGTTACGGGCTCCTGTCTTATATACTCTTGGAATGTCAGAGCCGCAGATGCCACAGGCTCTTACCTTCACTAAAACCTCACCCTTTAAAGGCTTAATCTCGCCCACATCTTCAAGTTTGAAATCACCTATATTATTAAGACGCCACGCCTTCATAGTTAACCCTTTTTACTTTCTATATATTTTTCCAGATCTTCCGCGGTGGTTATTTTGACATTTTTCTCATCTCCATCCACCAGTTCCACATTTAAATTACACATTATTGCAGGCTGGGTGGAGCCGCTTATTGTGAGCATTTTCTCCATCGGAATCTGATTATTGGCATCTAAATATTTGCAGTAATTAAATACCTCAGGCGCCTGGCCTAAATATAATGTATTTCTGTCCAGAAGTGAATGAACGCTCTTTCCGTCAATGCTCATATATACTGTATCTTTAGGTCTTAATACAGGAAGAATTCCATCTGCCTTTTTGCATGCTTCCACATAACTTTCTATATGCTCACTTGTTACATAAGGTCTTGCAGCATCGTGAATAATCACAAGAGAATCTTCTTTTTCAGACAAGGATATTTGGTGGTTAAAACCACATTTTTCCTCAATATATTTTAATGCATTATAAATTGATAACTGCCTTGTCTCACCCGGATTGGCATAGCCAATGAACTTAAGTATTCCGCTGCATTTGGCAAGATTATTATCTATATAACCTCTCCACTCAGAAGATGCAACAATAACCACGCTGTCAACTAATTTACAGCTGGCAAGTGCATCAAAAGCATCAAGAAGCATCGGTCTTCCATTAACCTCTATATACTGTTTTGGTCTGTCAGCGCCGGTTCTTGATCCGGTTCCTCCCGACAATAAAACCCCTATTACCATACCAACCTCTATCTGTCCTTAAATTCATCCCTGATATCAGCAATTGCCTGAGCATAAGTCTTAGGTCTGCCAAACAAAAGTGTGGTTCCAAGTACAAAACCATCTACTCCGCGTGGTGCGAACTCTCTGATTTTTTCAATTGAGCATGCACCGTCCCAATAAATCTTAATGCCCATCTCTTCTTTCATGGGGAGGATTTTGTCATATTTCTTACTTACGTAAGGAAGGAACATCTGACCTGCGTTTCCAGGGTTAACCGACATAACCAGAACCTTGTCCACAATTCTTAACATCTCCCACACAGTCTCAACTGAAGTACCCGGGTTAATTGCAATGCCCGGTGTGATACCCTTGTTGATGATTTTCTGCAAGGTGGTTGATGGATGATACTCAGCTTCCGGATGAATATATACCGTATCGCCCGGTCTTAAAGCATCCAGGAACAAATGAATATTGTTATTAGGATGCTCAAGCATAAGATGCACATCAAGGGGAAGTTTGGTCGCGCTTGCAATATATCTTAAATCATTAAGACTCATTGCAAAGTTAGGCACATATCGTCCGTCCATAATATCTATATGGAAAGAGTCGATTCCGGCAGCCTCTAATTCCCTTACTTCCTTCTCAAGATTGCCATAATTGGCGCACATCATGGATGCCATTAATTCAAAAGTCATAATAACCCCCTTTGGACTGTTCGTCCTTCCCCACAATTACTGTACATTAAATGGTAACTGATCGTAACCGAATTCATATATGAACTGACCTGATGCATATGGTCCTAAGGAATACTCTCCGAAGATAACCTGCACACCATTGTCTGTCAGAATAATGGACTCGGTATCATTCATTATGCCATCATATGCTTCCTGGTATACTCCATCGGCATCTTCGGCAAAATACCCGTACTGGCTTGGTCCGTTATAATCAGCCTTAACAGTTTCTGCTACAACCTTGGCCATTTCTTCCTTTGTTCCACTGTAGAGGCTCAGTACATCAACCTCTTCACCTGTGCTTAAGTCGAAAACTTTGGAACCAAGGTAGCTTCCGCCGTGAGCTCCGCCATAGTAGAAATAGTTATTGATTTCAATTGATAAATATTTATTATTAATAATCCATGCATCTGTTGTTGAAGCCTGACCTGAACATACATAATTAGGATGCATGTATTCACATTCAGACTGCAGTGAATACTGTGGATCAGGCTGTACAAAGCCTTCAGCCTCTTTTTTAAGAGTGCTGTTAATCTTTGCTGTTGCTTCCGGATTTGACTCATCTCCATCATATACCAAATATGAATCTGTAATGGTATAATCCACAGCGCCGCACTCAGGACAGTACTCTACTATATCAAGAACTTCAAGCTCGCCAAGATTTCTGATATTATTCTCAGCAACTGTAAGTAATTCCTTATCCGGATTCTGGCCGTTTAAGTCGGTGCTTTTCCAAACGAGTTTTCCTTCATCATTTATATCCTGATAAAATACAGAATTTCCTACAACATCGAAGAAATCAATGCCAGGAGTTGAATATAAGAAATACGGGCTCTTGGTTTTGGAATAAAGAACCTTATCCTGACCGCTTGCCAAATCATACATATGAACTTCATAGGAATTAAATACTTTCTTATCCTTATCCACATAGTAGAAGAATTTGCCATTGACATATTTCATCTGGGTTCCGTCTGTGGTAATTGTCTTTGAAGTACCATCAGCAACATTGTAAAACATGACATCATTTCTGGAATAATCATCGCCGTAATCATTATAAACAATATATTTATCATCCATGCCTACAATGCTTCCGCTCTCGCACAGATAGATGCTGTCTCCTACTTTGTTTCCGTCTTTGTCCACAAAGAAGTATTTGTTGCCATCTTTTTCCCTGACGAGGATTTTGCCATCCATTGTGCATGGAGTCATATATGTTCCATTAAGCCAGATTAAATCATAATCTGTAGATGCCTTGATGAAGAATCCTGAGAAGCCCGGATCAGTCATTGTCCAGTTTCCGTCTTTGCATTCATACTTATCGAGAGAATAAACCGTGTTGCCCTCATCGTTGTAATCAATTCCCATATGATATAATGAATTGCCATCGTCACCTAAAAAGTAATTATAATAATCTGAAGGTGCGCTTGATGCGACTAACTCTCCATCGCCGGTTACAAAATTATGTCTGTAAATTTCAGCATACTGATAGTCATTTGGCAGATACTGGGTATAGAATACATAATCACCCTTGGCTCCTATAACGCCGCCATTATTCTGATCAAAAATATCGCCATAATAAACAGAATTAATTAAATCACCGTTTCCATTTACGCTAAGAAGATAACGGTTATTGGTATCATTCAAAACTGCTTCTACGCTCTGGCCCTGATTGTCAGATTCTTCGCCATTATTATTATTTGGCATAAGGCTTAAATCCCAGTCAGAACTACTCTGGACACCTTCTGCCTCATCTTCATTTTGCTCATTTACCATGCCATCGCCATCAAGCACCTGGCCGATATTGAAACAGCCGCCCATGGTTGCCACAAGGCATGTAGAAATAAGTGCTACAACAATTTTTTTCTTCATTTTCAATCCCTCTTATTTAAAATAAATTACATTAGGCGCTGTCATATAAGACTTAACAACCACGCCGTTACCTTCAAGATATTCTTTTAATTCCTTCGCTGTATGCTCATCACTTTCCATCAGTGACTTCGGCGCTTCAAACCACACTTCCTTAGCACCAACATAATCGTAAAAATACCCGGGCGCGGAATTATTGCCATGATGGGCAGCCTGCACATATTCAGACTTTATTTCTTCCGGATAATTCTCTATTAGGTAATCTGGAAGCGGCTGTCTGTAGGCATCTCCCATTATGAGGATGGAGTCTTCCTCGCCGGTGATTTTGAAAACAAGGGATGCATTATTAGGAACATCGCCCCAAGGCTCAATCTCTTCCCTGAAAGAATTAAAAACTTTAATATGAAGTCCGTCTATATCAAGTTCGTCATCCTTTAATAGATGGTGAACTCTTTCATCGCCTTCAGTCAGCGCAAGATACTTATCATAGGATTCGATGCAGTCCCATTCGTAGGCAACGGCTGCGTAGAATTCATAATTAATCGGAGAATCATAAATGGCATCAATCTGAATATCCCCAGGATTCTCAAGTATCTCATTCAGAGCGTCCACATGGTCATTGTGATAATGTGTCAGAAACCATGCAGTTACGTGATTACCGTAAGAAGCTATTACCTTTCTCACGAGCGGCTCATTTTCCTTCCAGCCTGAATCGATCACAATCAGAGTTCCGTCTTCCTGATTATACATAGTCATGAATGAACCCTGATTTCCCGACAAATCCGGATAATCTTTTATCACCCAGCCATCCGTCGGAATATCTTTGCCATAATACCAGCCTCCCACCATCGCCAGAGCGGCAAGCATGGCCATAACCACAAAAGTTATTATTATATTAATCTTCTTAGGCATAATCACTCCTTTAAACATCACTTTTTATTATACACCATCCGCCCGGTCCTAACAACCACCGGCCCTAAAACCAAGAAGGCCCGGCGCAAAGCGCCGGACCTCTACACATACTTCCCCTCCAACCAAGAAGGCCCGGCACATAGTGCCGGACCTCCCTGGTTGTGTATTATATCAGATTAAGGGGATTGATGATATCATTCTCGTATGTCCTGGATTATCTTGCCCAGAACATCATATAAAAGTTTGGCTTCCTCCATATTCAAAGTCACACAGGACTTCATTGCCATCGGAACCTTCACAGCCTCTTCCCTTAAGGCCATGCCTTCATCAGTAATTACTACATCCAAAACTCTTTCATCTTCTGAACTTCTCTCTCTTCTGACTAATCCCTTCTCTTCCATCTTCTTAAGAAGCGGGGTGAGAGTACCTGAGTCCAGATATAAACGTTCTCCTAATTCTTTAACATTTACTTTTTTTCGTTCCCACATTACCATCATGGCTATGTATTGTGTATATGTTAAACCTAAAGGATCTAAATAAGGTTTATATTTTCTAATTATCTCTTTTGAACATACATAAAGTGGAAAACATAATTGTGTCTCAAGTTTAAGACAATCATATTTGCCCATGATTACAGCGCCTTCTGAATTTCCTTTCCTACATCTTTCATATCCTTGGTAGGCTCGAACCTTCCAATGATTTCACCTTCTCTGTTAATGAGAAACTTTGTGAAATTCCATTTGATATTGCCGTTGTTCTTGTAATCCTTATCCTGCGCCTTGGCAACACCGCTCATCATTAATGCCTTTGGACCTGAACCAAAACCATCAAACTTGGTGTTGGAAGTAAGCCACTTGTATAGTGGAATGGCATTCTCGCCATTTACATCTATCTTGCCGTACTGTGGAAAAGTAATTCCGAATCTGCCTTTACAGAAAGAATGTATTTCCTCATCTGTACCAGGTGCCTGATTAGCGAACTGATTACAAGGGAAATCAAGTATCTCAAGTCCCTGATCCTTGTACTCATCGTAAATCTTCTGAAGGTCTTCATACTGTGGAGTAAAACCACAACCTGTAGCAGTATTAACTATCAGTAAAACCTTTCCTTTAAAATCGGATAATGAAACGTCCTGACCTTTTCTGTCTTTAACAACAAAATCAAATGCATTCATATCTTCACCTCCGATTATAACTCATTTAATTCAATTTTTCAAAATTAAATTGTAATCAATCTTTACAATTTAGATTGTACACAATTTAATTTTGTATGTCAACAACTTTTTTAAAAAATTTTTTTCAAGCAGATTTTCCCGTAAAATCCAGCAATTATCTTTAATCATACTCAAATATTCCCTGTATTGCATCCGAAATATTCATAATATCAGCATACTCCGTGTCCGATACTTTATTACAAGCCCTGGCTGAAGGGTCAATTAGTTTAATCTGTTCACATACGACTATTCCGGCGTCCCCAACCTTAATATGAAGTGGCCCCTCTTTAATATTTGATAATACCGGGCATACATGAAAAACCCCGGTTGCCTTAATAAAAGAATTTTTGCTGATAATGTAGAATAAATTGTTATATCCTTCTATCTTAATAATATCTCCCTGTCGGAATCTGCTCATAACATTTCCTTCCCCTTTGGCTCTCCAAAATCATAATCGCATATGGATATTTTTCCACCATATTCTGCCATTCTTTCCTCGAAGCTCTTGTGTTTGTATGGTTTTGTAAGAACTATGCTATTACCAACTATTTCCAGATTCAGTTCATCATCTATATTTATATCCAGCAAATTAATTATTCTTTTAGGCAGAATCAGCCCTCTGCTGTTGCCCCATGCCTTTACTCTGACCTGATCCATATTCTTTCTCCTTGCATAGAAATATAATTGTATAACTAATTATACTTTACTACATTTTACTATCACTGTCAATTTCGTTTTATCAAACAATAAACAAAAAGGCCCTCGCTCTACGCGAAGGCCTGTTTTTTAAATCGATCCATTTTTTCGTCCCCACTGGCACCCACTGGCATTTTCCCCGGTGGGCTCCGGTGACCCGGCGGCTTTGGTGCATTTTACGCCGTCCCAGGTGGCAACGAGATGCACTTTACCCCGTCCCTAGTGGCTTTATTTTACGATGGCAACAGTCTGTCTTGCGATTGCAAGCTCTTCGTTTGTAGGAATTACTACAACTGTTACTTTATCGCCTGGCTTGGAGATGATGATTTCCTCGCCTCTCTTTGCATTCTTCTCTGGATCAATTGATGCTCCAAGATAGTCGAAGTACTGTCCAACCATCTCTCTTACTCTGCCATCATTCTCACCGATACCGGCTGTGAAGGCGATAACATCAACACCGTTCATTGCTGCTACATATGAACCAACATATTTAGCAACTCTGTAGCAGTAAGTCTCAAGTGTAATCTTGGCAAGTTCATTGCCTTCGTCCATAGCCTTAGAAAGATCTCTGAAGTCTGAAGATACCTTTGATAAGCCCTGAACACCTGACTTCTTGTTAAGTACGTTTGTAACTTCTGCAAGTGTTAAGCCTTCCTTGTTAGCGATGAACTCTAAGATTGCAGGATCAAGGTCACCTGAACGTGTACCCATAATAAGACCTTCAAGCGGAGTAAGACCCATTGATGTATCTACACACTTGCCATTCATTACAGCTGAAATGCTGGCACCGTTTCCTAAGTGGCAAACGATGATTTTGAGATCTTCTCTCTTCTTTCCAAGGAACTCAGCAGCTCTCTTTGATACATAATCATGGCTTGTTCCGTGGAAACCGTAACGACGAACTTTATATTTCTCATAATATTCATATGGAAGACCATACATATAAGCCTTAGGTGGCATTGTCTGATGGAAAGCTGTATCGAATACTGCTACCATAGGAACGCCCGGCATAATCTTCTCACATGCGTGAATACCGATAAGGTTTGCTGGGTTATGAAGAGGAGCCAGGTCTGATACTTCTTCAATAGCCTTAATTACATCAGGTGTAATAAGAACTGATGAAGCGAACTTCTCACCACCATGCACAATTCTGTGTCCTACTGCACCGATTTCAGAAAGAGAAGCAACAACACCGTGATCCTTATCTGTAAGTGCATCAATAACCATCTGTACTGCAACAGTGTGGTCAGGCATAGGATTCTCTACATAGTACTGATCCTTTCCTGCCGGTTTATGTGTAAGACATGAACCTGCTGCACCGATTCTCTCGCAAAGACCTTTTGCAAGAACCTCTTCACTATCGCTGTTGATAAGCTGATATTTAAGAGATGAACTACCACAGTTAATAACTAAAATATTCATAATAACTCTCCTTTAAATTTATCAAAGTTAAGGCGGGCACCCTTTTGCACCCGGACCTAAAATTTTTAATATGCTTTACCCCAGTAAACAAGTGCCTTGGCAGGCTTGCCGCAGCATACGCATTTGTCACTTAAGTTCTTGCCTTCAAATGGCATACATCTTGATGTTGCTGTTGTATCTTCCTTAATCTTATTCTCACATTCAACATCGCCGCACCACATTGCTCTTACAAAGCCCGGCTTGTTATTAAGGATATCAACAAACTCTTCATATGTAGTTGCATCATAGGTATGAGCCTCTCTGTGTGCTCTTGCTCTTTCAAGCATTTCCTTCTGAATTGTATCAAGAAGTTCTGCTACCTTACTCTCAAGTTCATCAAGGCTTATCTCAATCTTCTCAGAAGTATCTCTTCTTACCAAGATGCACTTATTATTCTCAATATCCCTAGGTCCGATTTCAATACGAACAGGAATACCTCTCATTTCGCTTTCAGAGAACTTCCATCCAGGAGACTTATCAGAATCATCAACCTTAACCCTGAAATTAGAAAGTCTTTCTTTAAGTTCTGCTGCCTTCTCAAGTACGCCCGGCTTATTCTGCGCAATCGGAATAATATTAACCTGAATTGGTGCAACTCTTGGAGGTAATACAAGGCCTGAATTATCGCCGTGTACCATAATGATGGCACCGATTAATCTTGTAGTCATACCCCAGGATGTCTGATGAGCATACTCTAATTTATTATCCTTGGATGTATACTGAATATCAAACGCTTTTGCAAAACCATCGCCGAAGTTATGGCTTGTACCTGACTGAAGCGCCTTACCGTCATGCATAAGTGCTTCTATTGTATAGGTAGCAATGGCGCCGGCGAATTTTTCCTTATCTGTCTTACGTCCTTTGATAACAGGAATCGCAAGAACGTTCTCGCAAAAGTCCGCATATACATTAAGCATCTGAAGTGTTCTCTCTTCAGCTTCCTCAGCTGTAGCGTGGATGGTATGACCTTCCTGCCATAAGAACTCACGGCTTCTTAAGAAAGGTCTTGTAGTCTTCTCCCATCTGACTACTGAACACCACTGATTGTAAACTTTCGGTAAATCTCTGTATGAATGAACTTCATTTTTATAGAAATCACAGAAAAGAGTTTCGGATGTAGGTCTTACGCATAACTTTTCCTGAAGCGGCTCAAGTCCTCCCTGAGTTACCCATGCAACTTCAGGTGCAAAACCTTCAACATGATCCTTCTCTTTTTGAAGTAAACTTTCCGGAATAAACATAGGAAGATATACATTCTCAACGCCGGTTTCCTTAAATCTGTCATCCAGCTGTCTCTGAATAAGTTCCCAAATTGCATAACCTGCAGGTTTAATAACCATACAACCCTTAACGGAAGTATAATCAATAAGCTCAGCCTTAATTACAACATCTGTATACCACTGGGCAAAATCCTCCTCCATAGAGGTTATGGCTTCTACTAATTTTTTATTGTCAGACATTTCAAACTCCTTATATAGATTTAGTCCCTATCAAAGATTTTAGGTTTAAATACAGTAATTGTCAAGGGCGAGAGCCTATGATTCAAGGCTTTTCAGATACTCCTTCGCTTCCTCGTATCCCTTAAAAAGATGACCGTTAATTCCAATTTTTTGCGCCCCATCGATATTCTCCGGCTTATCATCAAAGAATAATGTCTCTTCCGGCTTTAAATTATAGGTTTTAAGAAGGTGCTCATATACATCCCTGTGAGGCTTTAGTTTCTTAACATGCGCTGAGATTATATAGCCGTCCATCTCATCCAAAAACTTATGAAGTTCATCATGGGTTGACTTATAAAGGCTTCTTGGATAGTTAGAAAGCGCATAAACATTATAGCCCTTAGCCTTTAATTCCTTAACCCAAGGAACCGAATAATCATAGCACTTAACCGCTTCATAAAGATTCTCGAAAAGCTTATAAACCACATCATCATATTCATGGTTAAGCTGCCTGCACATGGCATCAAGCACAATATCCTCATCAATTATGCCTTCATCAAGGTCATTCCAGAACTCGGAATAAATGGTTCTTTGTCCCACATATTCAACCTTTTCCTCATCAAGTCCCAGATTACGGAGTACCTTTTTCCACTCAAACTCCACCATTACAAGACCGATGTCAAAAACAATATTCTTAATCATACGCTTTCTCCCTTTAATTTCTCCCATTTATTTACTTTCTTCACAAACAATATTGCAAAAATCCCCGCCAGCACAAACGACCCTGCATCCGCCACAGGCTGTGCAAACAGTACTCCATAAAGACCGAATATCCTTGGAAGTATAAGTAATATAGGGAGCAGGAATAACCCCTGTCTTCCCGATGCAACCAACGATGCTTCCTTGGACTGGCCACTGGCCTGAAGGAGCATATTTGTTATAATAATTACGCTACCGAAAGGATAAGTCAGACACTGGGCTCTTAATGCAAGAGAGCCAAGGTAAGTAACTTCCTTACTTGAAGGCATCATAAATGTAATAATAAACGGTGCAAAAATAAATATTACTATTGATACAGTTATTAAGAAATACAGCGCTACCAGAACGCAAAACTTAAATCCCTGCAAAACCCTCTTATATAATTTAGCTCCGAAATTGTAACTGCATACAGGCTGGAAGCCCTGACCAAATCCTATTAAAAGCGAGTTGGCTATCATGGAAACCCTGGATACAAGGCCCATTGCGCACAGTGCATTATCCTGCATCTCAGGATCCAAAACAACTTCCTTAACCTGAACATTTAACAGAATACCTGCAGTTGCTGCAAGGCCCTGCCTTAAAAGAGACGGAAAGCCCTTGGCAAAAACTGTAGGGAAGTATCTGGCAGTTAAGTACTTAGGCTTTAAACTAATTGGAATATTATCACCTTTATAAGTCGTAATCCACAAAATTATAAAAGCTACCAGCTGACCTATGATAGTTGCGAGAGCGGCGCCGCGAATCCCTAACTTAAATACAAAAATAAGCAGCGGATCCAAAGCCACATTAAGCACAGCTCCCGACATAATTCCCAGCATTGATGTCATGGCATTGCCCTGATATCTTATCTGATTATTAAGAACGATGGAGCCCATCATCCACGGCGTACCAATCAGAATTATATTCATATATTCAAGTGAATATGGCAGGATTGTATCCGTTGAACCAAGGGTATAGGCAAGTGGTCTTCTTAATATAAAACAGCTGGCAGCCAGAAGCGCTCCAAAAGCAATGGCATAAACAAAGCCGGAATTCGCAATTGTCTTCGCCTTCTCATCTTCTTTTTCGCCAAGACTTAAGGACACAAGAATTCCGGAGCCGTGGCCAAATGTAAATCCAAAGGCCTGAATAATTGCCATCAGGTTAAAAACAATTCCTACTGCAGCTGAAGCCTGTACATTAATCTTCCCAACAAAAAAAGTATCCGCAGCATTATACAGCGCGGTTATCATCATACTTATCATTGTCGGAACCGCCAGTTTACTTATTAACTGGGGTACCGGTGTAGTTGTCATATAATTAAATTTCTCATCCTGTGTCATAGAATAGATTTTAATACTATGCCCTTTGTTTGTCAAAATGAATAACCCGTATTTCGTTGACTTATAATAAGTTTAAAGAGTATAATTTGAATAACCTGTTTTACTATAAAAGGGGATTTGAGGAGGTATTATGAAAAAAAGAATTATAGCCATTATGGCAGTTTTAACCATAACAGCCACCATGCTTGCAGGATGTGGCAAGAAAGAGACAATTATCTCAGACCATTTATCCGGCCTCTACTGGGGAGAAAGCCAGGTTGGCGTTGAATCTGCTCTTGGAAGCAATCTTGTAGACCCGAACCTTTTTACAGACAATGGTTCAACAATCGGTGTTTTTGACGCAGAGAAGTTAGGCTTCCCAACAAGAGCCAATACAGAGATTTATGCAACATATACTGTTACAGATGACAAACTTACAACCATCTGTGTAAGCTACTCAGGAAGCGAAGAAGATTTAAATGCAATTTCAGCATCAGTGCTTACTTTCCTGGATGACGAATATGGCAATCCTAAGAAGAAAGATGCATATGAAGAAAACTTCATCTATGAGTGGTCAACCAAGAAAGCCTATATCAAGATGGAATCCTATGACATCATGGGAGTAATCATTACATATAAGGCACCACAGAAATAATCAGTTAACGAATAATGAGCAGGAATACATATCCTGCTCTTTTTTTCTTGCCTACTTTTATTTGTTGTGCTATTATTATCTATGCTTGACGGCGTGTGGCTCAGCTTGGTAGAGCGCTACGTTCGGGACGTAGAAGTCGCAGGTTCGAATCCTGTCACGCCGATAAAAAAGGAGAAGTTGGCAAACAATTGCCATACTTCTCCTTTTAATTAGTAATGTATGTTGTGTACTAAAAAAACTAATAGATTACTATTATTCTATATTAATCTGGCAACTCCTCATTACCTCTAAAGCCGCATTATGCTTATCGGCTGTTACTCCTGCACAGCACTTTGGATCCAAACTTATCTTTACTTCCGGCAGGAAAGCCTTAATCATAAGGGCATTTGAGATAACGCAAATATCAGTGCAAAGTCCTACAACTTCTATCTCTATTTCCTCTTTATCTGCAATAGCCTTAATATCTTCTGCTAATTTTGTGCTTCCAAAAGTTGGCTTTTCATATATTTTAGCACCATTAACTGCTTCCTTAATCTTGGCATTAAGTTCCCATCCATTTGTACCCTTAATACAATGCTCTACCGGAAGATACTTTCCTTCCTGAGTATTCATATAATTTTCTGTATGAGTATCCATGGTAACAAATATATTTTCAAGGCCATAATGTTTGATTTTATTTACAACATTATCAACAATTTCAACAGCCTCTTTTGTTCCAAGTGACCCATCAATAAAATCATTTTGCATATCAATCACAAGAAGTATTTTTCTCATTTTTTATCTCCTTTCACAAACCCCAGATGCAGGCTGCCATTACACTCATGCACGCATTTCCCACATCTTATACATTCTGCCGAATCCGGATTCTTAGACGGGTCCACAGCCATAGGGCAGCACCGTGCGCAGGCTCCGCAGTGGGTACATGTTTCCTCATTTACCTTAAGTCTTACAATGGAAATCTTATTAAAGAGTCCATAGAAAGCCCCCAAAGGACATATATATCTGCAAAACGGTCTTGCTATAAAAATACTCATCACCAGAATTATTCCAAGAACACTGGCTTTCCATATAAACTGCCCACCAAGGGCGGCGAGTATTTTATGATCAGCTATTGCCAGAAGTATTCCGCTGACAGTTCCGGAGGGACAGATATATTTACAGAAAAACGGTGTAAATCTGACTAAACTTGGAATCAAAAGCACGCATATAACTAAAATAAAATACTTTAGATACCTAAGAATCCCGTCTCCTCTAAAAGTCCTGACCCTTTGCTTCTTAAAAATCGGAATCATATATATAAGGTCCTGCAAAAATCCAAAGGGACAGAGAAATCCGCAGATCAGTCTTCCCAGTATAACTCCAAAGAAAATCAAAAGCCCCACAACGTAATAAGGAATACGAATATGAAGTCCTGAAAGAGAACTTTGAAGCGACCCTATGGGGCAGGCTCCTATTGCCCCCGGACAGGAATAACAGTTAAGCCCCGGCACACATACGCTCTTAGTCGGCGCTTCAGAAATTTTTCCTGTAAAGAATCCCTTAAAATTAGCATTTTGTATTAAAGTTGCAACCAGCTGAATGGCTGTTCTTTTTTTATTATCCAATGCCGATACACTCCAGACAAATCTTAGCTGCCTTGGCCAGAACCTCTCCCGGCTGGCCCATAATTATTCCAGTTACTATCAGGGCTGCAGCTGCAAAAAGCAGGGATATCTGCAATATTCTTCTTTTCATACTAATCACCTAAATATCCCTTAATTATCTCTTCCCAGCCTTCCTTGGAATAAGCCCCAATATAAGGCTCGTCGGAAAGAACATCACCGTTTCCGTTTATAAAGATTGTATTTGGAACATAACCGGACTGATACTTATCAAACTGCGAAATATATTTAACGATAGGATAGGTTATTCCCGCTTCATCAACTATTTCCTTAGCATCTGAATCATTGTCGGAATATATGCCAAGAATCATAAAGCCCTCATCATTATATTCTTCATATAATTCCTCAAGTTCCGGCATCTCTCCAACGCATGGACCACACCATGGCTGCCAGAAATTAACCATAATTACCTTATATCCGCTGTAATCTGCAAGGCTGATATCGTTTCCATTTATATCTTTGGAAGTAAAATTAAATTCTCCTGTTGGCTCGACCGCTGACTCAAAAGTGGGTGCATCCGAAACAGTCTCGTCTGAAGAGCCGTTACCTCCAACCATATCATCAGTTATACCCCAGTCTTCCTTTGATGAACTTGACTGAACCTCAGTATTCTGCCCACCATCTTCTGAAGTTGCAACGAGACCTATCTCTTCGGGTGTCACTACTTCTATATCATCTGAGGAGTCCGCACCATTTTCTTCCAGGGCTTCATTGTAGCCTTCCTCAAATCCTTCCATAAAAGCATTCGCTATCTCACCGCAGCCTGACAAAGACATAATAAGGCTCGCTAAAACAGCTCCGGCCAGTAGCGATTTAATATATCTTTTCTTCATATTCCATTCCCCTTATCAAACTATCTTCCAAGTTCCTTAAGAACTCTCTTTGAGATTTCCTCGCATTTAGCCTTAACCTCATCCTCATTGAATGTAAGGATTTGCTTATTCTCCATTACAATCTGACCATTGATTAAAACAGTCTCAACCTCAGTTCCATTTGCTGAATATACCAGGCTTCCAATGAGATTATTATGAGGAGTTAATGAAAGCGCAGTAGAATCCAGGATTGCAAGGTCTGCCTTCTTACCTTCTGAAATAGAACCAACCTTGTCAGCAATACCAAGAGCCTTTGCACCGTTGATGGTGGCTATTTTAAGCACTGTTTTGGCACTCATGGCATCTGCCTTTTTCTCTACTCCCTTATGAATAAGCGAAAGAATATTCATCTCATGGAAGAAATTAAGTGAATTGTTGCTGGCTGCTCCGTCTGTTCCAAGGCACACATTAACGCCTTTTTCCAGCATCTTTTCCACTGGTGCAAAACCATTGCCCAGCTTCATGTTACTTACCGGGTTGGTTGCAACTGACACCCCGTGTTTTGCGAAGATATCGATATCGCTGTCTGTTACCTGAACGCAGTGAGCTGCAACACAAAGGCCATCGAAGAGTCCACCTGCCTCAGCCATCTCAATCGGAGTCATGTTATATTTCTCTTTAATCTGCTCAATCTCTGAAAGACTTTCAGAAAGGTGAGTATGAATTCC
Source organism: uncultured Lachnospiraceae bacterium (assembly GCA_902789665.1). Taxonomy (GTDB): domain Bacteria; phylum Bacillota; class Clostridia; order Lachnospirales; family Lachnospiraceae; genus UBA3766. The sequence continues at coordinate 254,885 of CADAOY010000003.1, forward strand.
AACGCCTCTTTCCTTTGCCTTGGCAGAAACAATTTTCATATATTCAAGATCGCAGGTATATGGAGCATGAGGCGCAAGCATAAAGCCTACCAGTTCTTCATTTGGGAAGTTGTCCATTTCCTCGAAAGCCCATTTAAGTCTGTCAGAACCTGCCTGATTATCGCCTTCACCCACAAGTCCTCTTGATACAAAACCTCTCATTCCTGCAGCGATGGCAGCCTTAGGAGCTGTGTTAATCTGCACATTCATATCATTAAAACATGTTGTTCCTGAGTGAATCATCTCAGCCATACCAAGGAGAGCGCCATAATATGTATCTTCTTCAGTCATGATATTGTCTTCAATTGGCATAACTCCCTTAAAGAGCCAGTCCATAAAAGGAACATCATCCATGATATTACGCATAAATGCCATATATGAATGAGTATGACAGTTAATGAGTCCAGGGATTACCAGCTTGTTAGTGCCGTCGATGATTTTGTCAAAGGTGGTTCCAAGAACTGAAGGGTCTTTGACTTCGTCGTAAATTATTTTGGAGATTGTATCTCCCTTAATAACAAGACTAACATTTTTGATTACAAAAGTTTCTTTCTCATCATTCATTAATGCCTGGATATTCTTAATTAAGATATTCATATGCGTCCTCCGTATCTACTGATAGAAACACCCTCCCCAAATGGAGAGGGTGCAAAAATTATTTTTCAAATGCTTTATCAACATTCTTTGATATTAGTCTTAACAGGAAATATACTACAAAGTATACCGGAATGCTGGCCACAAGAATCAGTCCTTCGAGCCACAAGCCCCATGCTACTCCCATCACAATATACTGAAGCAGAATCAGCACCGGCATAATAAGAAATGCAATCCAGCCGTATATATCCTTATGACTTTTCTTCGGAACCTTATGAGAATAAACTGCCTTACTTTCGTCATATTCAGGAGCTTTCTCATCACCATAAATAACCTTATCAACCGACATGTCATAAACCCTGGCAATTCGAACCCAGTCCTCCGCTCCCGGCATACTGGTTCCTTCTTCCCATGATTTGACTACATCTTCACTTACTCCGACTTTCTCGGCAAGTTCAGCTGTTGTTAATTTATGATCTGCCCTTAATTCAAATAGTCTTCTCTCTATTCTCATATAAATTCCCGCTTAAATAATTATGATAATCTCTTAAGAAGTGCTTCTCTCTGCTCTTCGTAACCCGGCTTACCAAGAAGTGCGAACATGTTCTTCTTGTAGCTCTCAACACCTGGCTGGTTGAATGGATTAACACCAAGAAGGTATCCGCTTACGCCACATGCAAACTCGAAGAAGTAGAATAACTGACCAAGTGCAATCTCATCTACCTGTGGAACATTGATAAGAAGGTTAGGAACCTGTCCGTCTGTATGAGCAAGGATTGTACCATTCATGGCACTCTTGTTTACGAAATCAACGCTCTTGCCTGCAAGATAGTTAAGTCCGTCAAGATCAACCGGCTCTTCCTCGATGATGATTTCTTCACGTGATGTTTCAATATTGATAACAGTCTCGAAAATATTTCTTGAACCGTCCTGAATGAACTGTCCCATTGAGTGAAGGTCTGTTGTTAAATCAACAGATGCTGGGAAAATACCCCTCTGGTCCTTACCTTCTGACTCGCCGTATAACTGCTTCCACCACTCTGATACATAGTGAACGCTTGGCTCATAGTTAGCAAGAATCTCAATCTGTTTACCCTTACGAAGAAGGATGTTTCTTGCTGCGGCGTATTTTAACGCATCGTTATTTTCAAAATCATTATTTAAAGCTGCTTCTCTTCCCTGTGCAGCGCCCTGCATAAGCTTATCAATATCAGCACCTGAAACTGCGATTGGAAGAAGACCAACTGCTGTAAGAACTGAGAATCTTCCGCCGATATCATCTGGAACTACGAATGTCTCGTATCCTTCTTCTGTTGCAAGACCTTTAAGTGAACCCTTAACCTTATCTGTTGTTGCATAGATTCTCTTTGCAGCCTCTGCCTTACCATACTTCTCTTCAGCTAACTTCTTTAAAATTCTGAAAGCGATTGCAGGCTCTGTTGTTGTACCTGACTTGGAAATCATATTGATTGAAAAATCCTTGTCGCCGATAACCTGAATTAAATGCTTAAGATATGTTGAGCTGATTGAATTACCAACAAAATATATTTCAGGAGTCTTACGTACTGACTTATCAACTACATTGTAGAAGCTGTGTCTTAAAAATTCGATTGCAGCTCTGGCTCCAAGATAAGAACCACCAATACCAACTACCAAAAGAATATCTGAATCTGACTGAATCTTGGCTGCTGCCTTCTTGATTCTGTCGAACTCTTCCTTGTCATATGCTACAGGCTGGTCAATCCATCCAAGGAAATCATTACCCGGTCCCTTCTTTGAAACCAATAATTCCTTTGCATCCAAAACCTGCTTCTTAATATTCTCCATCTCGTGATCTGCGATAAATGAAGAAGCCTTAGAATAATCAAAACTTACTGCACTCATTGTACTTGCCTCCGTTATATAAATTTATCATTTTTGAAAAAACAATATCTTTAAAGAGTGTATCAAAAATACCCGCTCTTTTCAAGCCATCTCTTACCCCTATTTATTTTATAAAAATATTACATTTTATAAATGGGCTGTAATAGATTTTTCCTATTAAAAGTGATATAATTGTTGTACTTGATTTTTATTTCTACATGGAGGTATTAGTAAATGGATAGTAAACATTCAGCAATTGAGGTCAAGGCAGCCACTCTGGCCAACAGAATCACTGTTATTGCCGTGACTATTATTTCATCAATTATTGGATTTGCCTATCTTGCAGAGGCGGTAAAGCACAATCGTACTTGGGGATACGTTTGCAGTGTTTTCGGAATAGCACTTTTAATTATTATTGCATCATGGATTTGTTATATTATTAAACCTTCATCTCATCTTGTGAGGTTTGTTACAACTGTCGGCTATACCATTTTGTATGCATATGTAATGTTCACAGGAACCAATGACCTGGTATTCACCTATGCCCTTCCGGTATTCGTTGTTATTACTCTGTATAATGATATCGGATATATTATAACTGTTGGCGTTGGTCTGGTTATTATTAATGCAGCATATGTTATCGTAAGACTGATTAGTGGCGGCGTTACTCCTAAAGACATTACAACCTTTGAGATTCAGATACTTCTTTCAATTCTCTTTGGTTTATATATGCTTTTGGTTGTTAGCATTAACCGTAAACTTAACAAGATGAAAGCATCCGCTCTTAATGAAGAGAATGAACATATTACAAGACTTCTTGATAAGATTATTCAGGTATCCGGCAACATGTCAAATGACGTTGTTAATGTATCCGGCCAGATGAAAGATCTTGAAGAATCAGTAGAAAGAACTCTCTATGCAATGGAAGAAGTTAAGAATGGTACCAATGAAACAGCATATGCCATTCAGGAACAGTTATATAAAACTGAAGAGATTCAGAATAATGTTGATTCAGTTAAGCAGGCTGTAAGCATTATTTCAGAGAAGATGGAAACAACAACTGAGGCTATAAAGAATGGTCAGAGCCATATTAAAGCTCTCAATAATTTTACGGAAGTTTCTGAGACTGCAGGCAAGGAAGTTGCAGATGCCCTTAAGACTTTCGAAGAATATACAAGCCGTATGAACTCCATCATTGATATCATTACCAATGTTGCAGATCAGACATCACTTCTTGCACTTAATGCTTCAATCGAAGCTGCCAGAGCAGGTGCTGCAGGTAAGGGCTTCGGCGTAGTTGCTACTGAAATTTCCAATCTTGCAAGCCAGACCACATCAGCAACACTTGATATCACACAGCTGATTGGTGATATTACAAAACAGCTTAATATAATGGTTGAAACCATTGATAACTTAATTGAATCCAATGGCAAGCAGGCTGAGGCTTCATCAGAAACTTCAGAAAGTTTCAAAATTATCACATCAGATATCGGCGAAATCAGAAAGCAGTCTGAAGACCTTGAGAGTATTGTTGAACAGTTAGTTACATCCAACAAAGCCATTGTTGAATCAGTACAGACTATTTCAGCCATTACTGAAGAAGTATCTGCCAACTCAAGCGAAACCTACGAAACAAGCCGCAAGAATGAAGAAATCGTTAGAAACGTTGGTTCAATTGTTAAATCACTTGACGAAGATGCCAATACTCTTCGTAACGAGACTAAATAATTACAGAGTAAAAGAGGGAATGTATTATGTCATCACATGAAACACATGAATCTGCAGAAATGTATTTAAAGACTATCTACATACTGCGTAAAACCAAACCTGAAGTTCACTCAATTGACGTTAGCGAATATATGAATTATTCCAAACCAAGCGTCAGCCGTGGAATTCATATTTTAGAGCAGGACGGATATCTGGTAGTAAATGAGAATAAGGCTTTGGTTCTTACAGACAAGGGCCTTAATCATGCAGAAAGAATCTACAACATCCACGAAGTTGTAACCAAAGCCCTTATGAATATGGGTGTCAGCCAGGAAACTGCTGAATCGGATGCATGTAAGATAGAGCATGATATCAGCGATGAAACCTACAATGCTCTTAAGAAATTTGTACAGTAATCAGTACAGTAAATCATTAGAAATCATTAAAGCCGATGGCACTAATTGTCATCGGCTTTATTTTATCTTCTCAGATATTCAGATGATACCGGGAACTCGAAATAAGTATCCGGGTATGGCTCATCCTTTAATTTAAAATGCCACCACTCATTGTCTATTGGCTCGAAACCATTTCTCACCATTACCTTCTGAAGACGCATCCTGTTATCATACTGCTCATCACTTATCCCTCTGTATGAAGGATGAGATATCTCACTGAACATGTCAAAAGGACTGCCCATATCCAGTTCCTTACCGGTCTTCATGTCAAGAAGTGTTAAATCTATGGCGCTTCCTCTGCTGTGACTTGAAAGCTTTGCCACATATCCTTTTGAGAATACTTCCTGCTTTTCAATATCCGGATAAAAATACGGCTTCATCCTGATATCCGTATCTTCTATTCCCCACAACATAAAATGCTTTACTGCGCTTACAGGTCTGTAGGCATCGAAGACCTTGATCCTGTAGCCCTGAACAAAGAATTCCGAGGCGGCACTTTTGAGCGCGCGGGCTGCTTCCTTACTTAAAATAGCGCAAGGCTCCTCATAGCCGTCTATCCTGTCCCCAATAAAATTATAGGTGGAATAATATCTGATTTCCTGAATAATATTAGGCACATAATCTGCCAGCACAACAAATCCTGACGGATTCATGGTCACTTCCTTCTCATATCCCATTTGTCTCTCCCCCGTTTCATTTATAAAAACGACTAATCCTTTTGGGGATTAGCCGCATTATTTTTATTTTACACTTAACTGTATGTCTGATGACAGACCACTATTGGTAAGAATAATAAGTCCGACGTCTGAATAACTGGAGCCGCCGCCAATAGTCGAATTATAACTCTCCGGTGTAATTGTTATGGTGTTTCCGGAAGCACTTGCCTTGGCGCACCAGATCTGGTCAACAGTTACGCTTTGTCCCACATCTATGGTAACAGTCCAGCCATTAACATCACCTGAGCCGGTATTCTCCAATTTAAGATTAAGCTGAGTTGCTGTCTTGCCGCCTGCTTCCCAGGAATTATTGGTAGATGCTGATACTGTCAGGTTACCGGCTGAACCGGAGCCACTAGCGCCGCTCTGGGTATTTTGCTGGTTGCCATTATCGTTGCCACCATTGCCGCCATTATTGCCATCAGCATTTCCATTATCTGTTCCTGCGCTTACGCTGGCTGTGCCATCACCGGTTGCCAGGGCCGCACCCTGGTCTGAGTGGGTATTTAATACACCCACCAGCCACTGACCTGATTCTGACAATTCATTATAATTCCAGCCGCCCATTGTCTTACCGCAGTTAGATGCAATAATGGAGGATGACTCAGCCTTATTGGATAAGTTCCATGCTGTAAAACTTAAATTATATTTATCTGCAAGTTCAATCCATTTATTTGCTTCTGCAATATTATTGTGACCATTACCTGAAGCATCACAGATACTAAACTCACTGATAAAAATAGCCGCCCCGTTTCCAATCGCAGTCTCAACCTTATTTCTAATTTGATCCTTATGTGTATCTGCATAGAAATGAACAGCATACATTATATTGTCATATCCCGTAACCGGATCTTTGCTTGCTTCATCAACATCCTGAGACCAGGTTGGGGTTCCAACAATGATGATTGCGTTCGGGTCATTAGCCCTGATTACCGGAATAACTTCCTCGGCATAGGACTTAACCGAACTCCATGAGGTTCCACCATTAGGCTCGTTGCAGATTTCATATATTACATTATCCTGATCTTTATATTTAGCTGAAATCTCATCAAAGAAAGCAATCGCTTCACTCTTATGCACATTCGGATCAAGGTCATGAAGAATATGCCAGTCCACAATTACATACATTCCAAGTTCTGTGGCAATATCAACACCATTAATTACGGTGCTCTTCATACTCTCTTTATTGCCCTCGCAATAACCATTTTCAACTGTATACATTGCAAGTCTTACAGTATTGGCTCCGAAATCATCCCTTAAAGAACGAAACGAATCTTCATTCACATACTCAGGAAACCACTGAAGACCATGAGTACTTATACCCACAAGCTGAAAAGCCTCGCCCTTTTCATCCACAATTCCGGCGCCTTCTACCTTAATTGCGCCATGAATTTCAAAAGGAGTCTTGCCTGTAATTTCTTCTTCAACTTCTTCCACAGTCTCTTCCGGCTCTTCTTTTACCTCTTCCTTAACTTCTTCCTTAACTTCCTCTTCTACCTCCGGCTCTTCTACTTCTTCAGTAATGACCTCAGGTGCAGGAGTTTCCTCTTTGTCAGGAATTTTGTTAATCAAAGCTCCAATCAGCATAACAAGGAGCATTACTGCTATTAAAGATACGGCAATGATTTTGGACTTTTTACTCTTCATTAATATGCTCCTTTAATCATCTACATCAAGATGCTCTAAAAGTGATTTCTTCTTGGTCGGTTTAACATCGCCGTGCTTAACCATAAGCATTGTTAAAAGTGCTAAAATTGAGAATACTGTTGCATATGGGAACAGTGTTCTGTAAGAAACATACTGAAGGAAGAAACCTGATAAAATCGGTGTCAGGATCTGCGCTGCCATGGAAGCGGTATAATAAAATCCCGTATACCTTCCCTCTTCACCTTCTTCACCTATATCAACTGCCATAGGGAAGGAGTTAACATTGATGGCTGCCCATCCAAGACCTACAAGTACGAAACCTATTACAATAATGGACTTATATGTTCCAAAAAGTCCCACATATGCAAAACCAACGATTAAAGCGCATACACCGATAATGATACTCTTCTTACGTCCAAGAATACCGCCCAGTAAACCGATTGGAATATATCCGATAACTGCTGCCGCAGTACCTATCATAAGACAGTCTGTATAACCGCCATCTCCCATGCCCCAGACTTCTGCAGCATATCTTGAGAAAGCAGACATAACGCCATTATAAGCCATATACCAGAATGCTACGGAAAGAAGCAGGAAAATAAGACTCACAAATCTGTCCTTAGGAAGTTTGTGTCTTAAAACCTTACCCTTCTTGCTAAGTACAGCCTTACCCTCTTCCTCTTCTTCATGATTGCCGTATTTTTTCTCATCCTCAACAGCAATATTGTGCCACTTGTTCTCAGGAACAAAGAGATAGAGAAGCACAGTAAACAAAATCATGAATACGATTAAGGATATAAAAAGATACATATAATTAGGAGTTGCTGCGCCAATGCTCTTTTTAACAAGTAATCTGATCATGACAAGAGCATATATGGCGCCTGCGGTACCCATTAAGTTAATAACCGCATTTCCCTTACTTCTAAGTTCCTTCGGAGTAACATCTGGCATAAGAGCTACTGCAGGAGAACGGTAAATAGCCATGGAAAGCAGCACGCCTCCAAGCGCTGTCATGAACATAATAAGATTCGATGAATTATCAGCAATCGGCATAAATATCATAAAAATGGATGACAGCACAGTACCCACAATAATAAAAGGCATACGCTTGCCGATTTTGGTATTGCATCTGTCGGACAGGGTACCAAACATTGGCAGTAAGAATAATGCAAGTACATTATCGATCGCCATTATGACACCGGTAACCACATCATTCATATGAAAAGATTCTTTTAAAATAAGTGGAATGATATTATCATACATCTGCCAGAATGCAGAGATTGTCATAAAGGCAAAACCTACCAGTATTGTCCTTCTGTAATTAAGCTTAAGCATTTTATTGCCCCCTTTTACTTATCTTTATTTTTCTTCTTAAACAGAATATCTCTTACCTTGAATTCTTCACCTTTAATAATTTTCATCACATTCGGTACGTGTTTAAAAACTATTATTGACATTGGAACTGCAATAATCCAGCCACTAATCCAGTCCCCTGTCTTTATGCAGACAATAAGCGGGAATGCAATCGCTGTCAAAATCGTGGAAATAATCAGATAATTCGATATAATTGCAACCAGAATTATGCACACTGCTACCACAACAGTAGTTAAAGGATAAAGGCCAAACATTACACCAATCGTAGTTGCAAAACCCTTGCCTCCCTTAAACTTAAGATAAAACGGAAACATATGTCCCATAACACAGGCTGCAGCCACAATATGATGCAAAAGTACCATATCCGGGAATAACAATCTTACTGCAAAAACGCAGATTGAACCCTTAAAAATATCCACCGCCCCAACTAAAACACCATATTTAATTCCCATCAATATGGTAGTATTTGAAGCTCCAAGATTGCCTGAACCCCCACTCCTTAAGTCCTTCTTCTTAAGCTTGGCAAGAAGATGGGACATGCTGAAAGAACAGATCATATAACCCAGAACAGTACATATAATATATATTGCTATCTTCACCCATTCACCTCTTTTTTATTTTTTTCATAACTATACTAAACAATTCCACCATATATACATATCCACTCATTGATAAAACAATAAACAACGGCAAAAAAACATATAAATATCTTGCTCTGGCTTCAAAAAGCATTTGATACAGAAATATGCCAATAAATATTGTCTTAAGAAATGCAATCGGAACGTTTTTATCTTTTTTTATAAATGAAAAAATAATACCTGTCAAAACACTAATCCAGATCATCTGAACTATAGTGCAATATAATCTGGTACTGTTTCCATATACCCAGTATATCTTTCTTGTTATTTCTGTAATTTTATTATTATCATCTATTGGTGGGCTGTAGTTACCATCCATCCACACTTCTTTTTTAAAACCAAAAGTAGACTCATTAAAAGTCATGACCATTTTTTTATACCAAAAGAATGGACATCCAAGCACTCCTTTTTCAGCAATACGTTTCATACTTCGCTGAAATAATACTTTATCTCTTACTGCTGTATCCTCTAACTGAAATTCACCAAATACGGTAGCATCATCAGAATTATACATACCGCATCTTTCTTCATTCTGTCCCATGTATAAATAGCTCATGGCGCTTGCTGCAATATGCTCATTTCTGACAATACCGATTTCATCTGCCATTTTCTGGAACAGGGATTTTTTACCCAAAAGAGCCAGAATTAAACAGATAAAAACTACGAGATAACCCAGCCACTCTTTTTTTATGTTATATAATAACCTTACAAATCCTATAAGTAAAATAGCTATATATACTATTGCAATCGTAGGCTTAATCAGACAACCTGCAACGCAGCTTACAATTGACAGAGCAATACAGACTACACCGGCCACCCTTACCAGTATTCTTTTTCTCTTATCTTTTTTATCAGTCGCTTCCGATAAGCCGGTTTCTTTGTCAGACAAATTAATATGGCAAATATAAAGAATCACCGACATAATAGGAAACATAATGCCATAAGAGTCTGTATATGGAACCATATTCCATCCCGAAAGCCCGATTAATGCGATAGAACAAAAATATGCAAAAACAGAAAGAACGGTACTTTTTGTTGTTATCTTTACACACCATACTGTTAATAATATGGCGACGACTGACATGATACACGATACCTGTATCCAGATTAATTCCATATTATTGTAGTCAAAATGCTCTACTGCTTTTTTATATAATTTACCAAGCACATATACTATTGGAATATTGTTCTCATATATTTGAAAATAAACTTCGCTGTCTAAATGTTCACCACGCGCAAAGTTTAATGCATTTCCCCTGACAACGCTTACATCCCATGGTACATAAAATGCGATTTGTCTGGAAAAATAATAAATTCCAAAATAAGTTAATAAAGCAAAAATAAATAGCAGCGCATAAAAAATATAATTTGTCTTTTTGGCATTACCTATTTTGTTTTCCAAAAATTTCAAAACGAACAGAACACCAATTATAAATACAGCCGTTATGATATAAAACAAAATCCACGGAATCGAAATAACCGGCTTCATATCATCAGGATATGGTAATGCTGTCCCGAAGAAAACAATGCCAAAGAGCACCGGACCAAACAGTACCAAAGCAATAATATTTAATATCTTTATATATCCCGATTCAGAAAAAGTATCTATCGTTTCTTTAAGCTTTAGTTTCAAAACAATACCTCTGCCTAATAATCAGACCTATCCCCTCTTTTATTTATCAGGCAAAAGTCTTGCCCAGAATATCTGCCACGTTATTCTTAATTCCCCTTGCAACATCAGGCTTATTCATGGAATAAACATGGACATTTGTTATGCCATTTGCGTAGAGGTCGATTATCTGGTCTGTGGCATAGGCAATGCCGGCAGAACGCATGGCATCTGGATCTGAGCCGAACTTATCCACTAAGGATTTAAATCTAACAGGCATAAATGAACCTGAAAGTTTTATAGCCCTTTCAACCTGCTTTGCGTTGGTAATTGGCATAATACCCGGAATAATCGGCACTGTGATGCCCGCCTCTCTGATTTTGTATAAGAAATTAAAGAATAAATTATTATCAAATATCATCTGTGTTGTAAGGAAATCAACACCCGCATCCACTTTTTCCTTAAGATGCTTAATATCTTCTCTTTGATTAATGCTCTCTGGATGAACCTCAGGATAGCAGGCTCCGCCAATGCAGAAATCATAAGGGCTTTCCTTAAGCTGTCTTACAAGCTGAACTGCATAATTATAATCCCAGTGGTCTCTGCTCTCATTCTTCATCTCTTCCGTAAGATCGCCGCGAAGAGCCATTACATTCTTAATTCCCGCTGCTGCCATATCTTCAATTCTTTTCTCAACCAGTTCCTTGGTAGAAGAAACACATGTAAGATGAGCCAGCATTGGCACGTTATATTTATCTTTAAGATTCTTGGCAATGTCTAAAGTATAATTGCTGACACCGCCGCCTGCTCCATATGTTACGCTCATGAATGACGGATTTAAGGTAGCAATCTCCTCTGTTGCTGCCTTAACATTTTCAAATGAAGTTTCCTGCTTTGGAGGAAAGACCTCATAGGAAAGCATCATCTTCTCATCTTTTAAAATATCAATAATTTTCATCATAGACCCCTTTTGTTTAAAATGCTTTTTTCACGAATATAATTGTACCACAATTTATCGTAGTTGTGCGCATTTTTTAACCATATTGTCAAATTAAATGTATTTCCTGTTAAACCAAAAAAAAGAGCAGGGCGTATTGAAGTGTGCCCTGCTCTAAAAAAGCTAACATATTATTAAATTATAAAAATACCAAAAGACTATTTCTTCATTCCTGTCTGCGGCTTAACCGGCTGCTTGTCATTCTGCTTCTGAGCCTTAACCTCAAGTGCCTTATTGGCCTTTGCCTTAACCACATCTTCAAGATGTTTAACGGTCACTTGCTTGCCCTCTACCTCAATTGCTGAATTATAAACAGCTTCGGCGCCTATTTTTCCTGAAAGTTCACTTAACTTATTAAGTTCATTAAGACCCTTCTCGATATCCGCCTTATCATTTTTCTTGGCTGCATTTCCAAGTTTGGTCATCTCTTTAACGATTACTTCCTTGAAAGCCGCATCCTTAATTCTCTTAATTGAATCCAGGGACAAATCAATATCATTAACCGTCCAGGCATTATCTCCGGAAATATTCTTACCAGACAAGCTGAATTCTGCAGAAAGTTTTTCTCCAAAAGCCTTATGGAATGCATTATATTCGTTCTTCATGTCAGTTCTAAACTGTCCTGCATCCTGAGCAAATTTAACCGGGTTAAAAATCACCGCCTTACTCTTTTGTATATCAGCAAATATATTATGATAAGCTGACTGTCTTATCTGGTTAAGAGCCTTCTTCTCATCATTATCAAAATCTGCTTTATATCCTTCAACTTCCTCATTATTAATGAATAATGCCATTTCTTCAGCCGCCTCTTTTTTATGAAACTCTTTATTGAAGATTGATTTGGACTGATCTTTGATGATTACATCATTATGTCTGATTATATCATCATATGAGTGAGCCGCCTCTTCCGGTTTGGAAACATTTGTATCAATATTAACTTTGTATTCTTTGTTAATGTTTTCCAGTTTCTGTTTTAATGTATCAAGTCTGTCCGGTAAATACTCAGCAGTTTCTCTAAGGAAATAGCCTGCAACATTAACGCCAAGTTCTAAAAGTGACGCCCTGACAGGACTGTCTTTCTTATACTTATCAGCTGCAAGAAACAGTCTCTTATAAGTTGCAGAAAGTTCTTCAAGTCTTTCGCGAGAAGTCATATTTTCAGGCTTTTGCTTCATTAAATTACCAAATGAAACAAATAAATCTTTTAATTCAGGATTCTTCATGTCTAAAGTGTGGAAATACTTGATTTCAGTCATAGTATTTTCATAGAATTTATCCCTGTTTGGATCTAATCCCAAAGCCTTTTCGTCAGCAGCAATATTCTCTGCAAAAATTGCATTTACTTCTGACATAATAGTTCTACGTTTTTCTGAATTGCTGTTTTCTCTCTTATTATTATTTACTCTTTCAGCCTTTTCCAAATCCTTACGTTTCAGATAATACTTCATTTGAACAGCAAGAAGCTTCTTTGCTTCCATAAGCGCTATTCTGTCTTCCTGAAGTTTCTTTGGATCGGCAGTTGCAGCATTCTCATTTAAGTAATCTTCGCTTATCTTTACAGCCTTCAGGCCTTTAAGAATATCATCATATTCTTTTGAACCAAACCAGACACCCTTGTTTCCTGCTGCGACGGAATCCACCAAAATACCCAGCTTCACCATTCCACGGTGAGCTTCCTCAAATGTAGGATTCTTTTTATCTGAAGGTTTAGCAGCAGCTCTGGCTTCCTGCAGGATTTTGATTGTAGAGTAGTCAATTTCTACTTCCGGTTCTTCCTCTACAACTTCTTCCGGCTTGTTTTCTTCAGGCTTATTCTCTGCTTCATTATTATTAATTATATTTTCATCCTTATTTTCTTCAGGGTTCTCCTTAGGCATAACCGGAGGATTCTCCTGTTTAACTTCCTCTTTTACCTCTTCCGGTTTAACCTCAGCCTTAATCTCTTCCGGCTTAGCCTCTTCCTTTTGCTCGTCATTTAACTGCTTGTTCCTCATTTCCAGAGCTGCAATTCCTGGTTCAATGCCTTCATTAACAGTCTTCTTAACAGGAAGTTCCACATTGGCTTTTTTAAGAAGTTCAATATTCTTAGAATCATTCTGAATAAAATCAAAATAATCTTCTCTGCTTACTTTACCTGTGCCGAAGTAACCAAGGAATTTTACCATTCTGTTCGCCTGAACACTGGCCGGAAGAAGTACCTCATATTTATCATTCTTTATTCCATTATCAAGAATTTCAGTATCAACAATCTTATGAGTTCCTTTTCTTAATCCAATATTAGTTTCCTGCTGATATGGATTCTCTTTATACTTTTGCATAAGAAGATCATTCTTGCCGGCTTTCATCTGATCAAGCTTAATTTTGATAGCCTCAGCCTGTCTGGATATAGAAGATGCCTTACTGGCTGCATTTCCATACCTTTCAGATATTTCGTTGTATTCTCCTTCCTGATGCTTTACTACTCCTTCATTTACTTTTCTTGTGGTCTCATCCGCAAATTCTAATTTACTAATCTTTTCTAAATTACTCTTGGCTTTTTCATATCTGCTTTTCTTTTCTGTATACTCTTTTTCCAGTGCATGGAAGTCAGCATCTGCTGAGTATTTCTTTCGCATGGCGTCATCATATAACTTTTGCTGACTGGCAATGGCATCATCTACTTCTTTTTCAACTGTTCTATTGTAATCATTAAAGAGTTTCTGTCTTATTGTTTCAAGTTTATCGTCAAAAGATCCGGTAAGCTCATTTGTAACCTTAAATTCATATGCATCAAAGTCTATTTTGTCACTATCTTGTTTTGTTAATTTGTAAATATCACATAACTCTTCAATTTCATAAACATATTCAAGCGCCGTGGCTCTGTTTGGCTCTAAATCAGCCTTGTTAGCGCCATCATCTATGGTGTGTAGTCCGATTACTTTAAGCTCTAATTCATTTTTGTAATTAATGAGACTGGTTTTAATACTGGAGTCCAGGATGCTTACACCTTTTAAATCGAGCCCAGCGGAATATGGGTGTGCATAATTACTATTAACACTGTCATATACAAGTTTTCCTACTGGATGATTTTTTATAAAATTATCTATATTCTCTTCAAATTTTCCGGAATAAAGACTTGATATTATATCATCCTGCCATTTTAAAGCTTCGGATTTCTCTTTTTCTGTTCCACTCTCAATAATCTTTGCTGCAGCATTATATTGTCTTTTAAGTAAACCCATATAATATCTGGCTGCCATATTGCGGGCAAGGGAATCAGCACTAAGGCTGCCACCCTTAGGAGTATGAATGTTATGATTAAAATGCATAACCATTTCATCAAACAGTTTGTCTCTTCCAATGGCTATTTCATCCTCTTTGCATTTTTCAACAAGTTTCTCATACGCTTTAAGAACAGTCTGATATTCAACGCTGGTGATTTTGTCCTTATTTTTTTCAAAATACTGATTATATTCGTTTCTTAACTGAATATTACGGGCCAGGTAATCTGGTCTGTAAAATAGTTCAAAATACCCATTATCCACAACTTTGCCATTAATATCAGTGAGTTGAATTTTCTTTGCTCTGCTATCCAAAAGACCGAAATAATCCAAATTGGCCTGTCTGTATTCGTGGGTTTTCTTTTGAATATCAAGAAAAGCAGGATCACTTGATTTAAGGTCATCCAATTCAGCATATATTTCAATATTTAAATCTTCTACATTCATATTCCCTATCTCCTTTTATAATAAACAAAGCCTGTGTTTACATGTTATATGCACCATTATAACACTTAAGAGCAACAAAAGTATAACAAATAAAAATCCCGCAGACCAAAATCTACGGGATTTTCATGAAATATATTAATTAATGACTTTTCAATTAGCAAACGCCCTGAGCGATCATTGCATCAACAACTTTCTTGAAGCCTGCAATGTTAGCACCTGCAACATAGTTGCCTTCCATACCATATTCCTTAGCAGCGTCATCAATGTTGTGATAGATACCAACCATGATACCTTTAAGCTTGGAATCAACTTCTTCGAATGACCATGAAAGTCTTTCTGAGTTCTGGCTCATTTCAAGAGCTGATGTTGCAACACCACCTGCGTTTGAAGCCTTACCACAAACGAATGGTACGTTGTTCTTCTGGAAGTACTCTGTAGCATCCAAAGTTGTAGGCATGTTAGCACCTTCTGCAACATACTGAACACCGTTAGCAACAAGCATCTTAGCATCTTCAATATCAAGCTCGTTCTGTGTAGCACATGGAAGAGCGATATCTACTTTGTACTGCCATACGCCATGCTCACCTGGCTTCTTCTCGAAGTACTTAGCTGATGGACGAGCTGCAGCATATTCTGTAAGACGAGCTCTCTTAACTTCCTTAACTTCCTTAAGAAGATCTACGTCGATACCTGCTTCATCATAAATCCAGCCTGTTGAATCTGAACATGTAACAACCTTAGCACCTAACTGCTGAGCCTTCTGGATTGCATAGATAGCAACGTTACCAGCACCTGAAACTGCGATAACCTTACCTTCCATCTTATCGCCATGGCACTTAACCATTTCTTCTGTTAAGTATAATAAGCCATAACCTGTAGCTTCTGTACGAGCAAGTGAACCGCCGTATGAAAGTCCCTTACCTGTAAGAACGCCTTCGTACATACCTCTGATTCTCTTGTACTGACCAAACATGAAACCGATTTCTCTTGCGCCTGTTCCGATATCACCAGCAGGAACGTCTACGTCAGCACCGATATATTTGCAAAGTTCTGTCATGAAGCTCTGGCAGAAAGCCATAATCTCTCTGTCTGACTTGCCCTTAGGATCGAAGTCTGAACCACCTTTACCACCACCGATAGGAAGTGTTGTAAGTGAATTCTTGAATACCTGCTCAAAACCAAGGAACTTGATGATACCAAGGTTTACTGATGGGTGAAGTCTAAGACCTCCCTTGTAAGGTCCAATAGCATTGTTAAACTGTACTCTGAAACCTCTGTTAACCTGTACCTGTCCATTGTCATCTACCCAAGGTACTCTGAACATAATCTGACGATCAGGCTCTGTGATTCTCTCTAAGATAGCCATCTTACGATACTTCTCTTCATCCTTCTCGATTACAGGTCTGAGTGAATTAAGAACCTCTGTAACTGCCTGGATGAATTCAGGCTGATCACCATCTCTTTTTTTAACTTTCTCCATTACTTCATCAACGTATGACATAATAATTTCCTCCTAACCATCGCAAAATTGCGACGTACTATACTAGTTTAACTTGTTAAAGTGTCTCAACAAAAAAAATTATAAAACTAGAAAAAGCAAATTGCAATAAGATGAATAAAAAAAATCCCCGCGCATATAAATTTTTTTTAAGTGCCCCTTACGCAAAAGGAGACACTGCTTACTGCAATGTCTCCTTTTATCCTTATTTATATATATTAATCGCCTCGGCTTTATCCGCGATATAAGCCGGATCCAGAGCCGCTGCATACATGGCACCTTCTTCATCAAGGTATATGTAATCCAGCACTCTGCTTTTTGTAAGAAGCAGGGTATCCAAGCCTGCAATTGGAAGTATATCTCTTTTTTCCAGATAAATTGCTGCAACTGCCGCAGCATTTTCTGCATTGATAGAATCATCCAGTGTATATCCCAAAGAATCATCATCAAAAATAAGCGACTCGTGGGAAGTGGCATAATAAATTTCACCAAGGGGAGGAAGAATGGCCATATCCGCCCCCTTGAAATAATCCAGAACTTCTACTTCATATTTAAGTTCATCTTCATTAAAGATGTGAGTTCTGTTTAGGAAGAATTTCCAGTTAACCTTAATGCCTACAAGATAGGAATCGTCCTTATTTTCTACAATATTCTTAAAATCCCTGACGTAAATGTCATCCTTATTTTTATACCCGGTGCCCATTATCTCGTCAATCTTTCTAAGACCCTGTTCATTTAAGGCCATAAGTGTTACGTCCAGGACACCGCGCTTAGGATTATCCCTGTCTTCGCAGTCTATGGAAACAGCATATACTGCCTTGCATTCATATTCATCTCTCATTGCAAGGGCAGATTTGATTTTGTCTTCTCTTGGAAGATCAATTACGATGACCCTGTCGGCGTCGGCAATTTCAGCATCGCCATGATAATTAATCATTTCAAGGCCCTGCTCTACCATATGCTCAATAACCGCAAGAGAAGAAATTTTAAGTCCGTATGTGGCGTCAAGTTCTTCGGCTATTTCTTCGAGGCTGAGTTCTACTTCTTCATCCAAAAGACCGTAGTACATACAAAGTACATCAGTATAAAGGAAAGGAAGAGTATAAAGTTTCTCTTCAAAACCGGTGGTATCAACATTTTTATGCATTTTCTCAAACATATCAGTTCTCCTTTCTTAAACAGCTTACTTAAAACAAAGTAAGGGCCAAATTTCATCTCAATGATGAAATCGTTGTGAAATATATTTCATTAAAGTGAAATTATACTATCATAAAAAAAATGGGTTGTAAATAGTTTTTTACAGCCCAAACAATTAATTATTTATAAAGTTAGCCACGCTAGGACAAAATGCTCTCACAAAAGCGATCCTGTGCTGCTTGCAGCAATGAGCTTTTGGGAGAGTAGTTTTGGACGACGCGTGGCGCGTGGATGCTAATAAGCGTGGCGCGTAGTTACCTGCTTATTATATACTTACAAATCGGATTCCCTATCGCTGAAAACTTCTCCTCATACTCAGTCATTACATTACCCACCATAAGTCTCTCATCCTTATGAAGGTCATATGTGCATTCATCCATATGCCACTTTGGGCTTTCCTTCACCTCATCCACTGCAAAATCAAAGAGCATTCTGTTATCTGTCTTAAATTCGATAATTCCATCAGGTTTAAGAATCGCATCATATCTTTCCAGAAACTGCCTGGACTCAAGCCTTCTTTTGGCATGTCTGTCCTTCGGCCACGGATCTGAGAAATTAAGATATATCCTGTCAACCTCACCCTCGCCGAAGACATCGCAGATTTCCTCTGCATCCATTCTTATGAATTTAAGATTAGGAAGATTAAGCTCTTCCTGCTTCTGGATGGCACGAAGAAGCACGCTGGAGTATTTTTCAATTCCGACATAATTGATATCAGGATTATTCTGCGCAAGAGTAATAATGAACTGTCCCTTACCCATGCCTATTTCAATATAGACCGGATTGTCGTTTCCGAATATTTCATTCCATTTATCTTTATGTGCAGCATAATCATGGATTACATATTCGCTGTCTGCAATATATTCTTTTGAACCTGTTATATTTCTAAGTCTCAAACCTTGGTTCCCTACCTGAGTTTTTTATCTTTTAACTGATATCCCTTATATTTGGATTTATAGCGGCTTCTTTTTCTGCCAAACTTAAATCTTCTTCTCTTGCCCGAAGCTTTTTCAAAATTGAATTCCCTTAAAATACTGCAGGCTATAAATACTCCTGACAAAACCACAACTACTACAACAGCACCGATAATTATCCACTTTATATTAAGGAAGACTGCGTTGTCATTGGTAGTAGGACCTCCCTCTATCTCCACAGGATTTCCTTCCGTAAAAAGTTTTTCATTTCCTTCTCTTGCACCGCCTGCATCAGCTGAAAGCACCGTCGCAGTTCCAACTTCTGTTCCATTAAAGGTATATTTAATGTCCGCAATACCACCTGTGGCATTGGAATTATAAACGATTTCTGACTGAAGTGCACTGAAATCTGCGGTTTTAGGAATAACCACATAATCATCAGGGTCTATCTGAAGAAATGGCTGATTATCTCCAAAAATATCCTGGCCCTCTGAGAAGAAATCCTTGTCAGATACCATAAATTCTGACTCATTCTCTGCCACATTAACTAACTGGAAATTCTCAAATCCATAGTCAAAAAGCGCCACCGTATCTTCAAACTGGTACGGAGATTCTTCCTTTAATATAACGCAGATTAAAGTCATTCCGTCTCTTTCGGCAGCTGAAACCAGGGTCTGCCTTGAAATGGTAGTATAACCTGTCTTGCTTCCAAGAAGTCCCTCATATTCGCAGCGGCGTCCTTCAAGAAGCTGGTTCTTATTCTGTAGTGAGAAAGAATCCGGCTGAGTTGCTGTAGCTTCGAAAGTACAGGTTCCGGTTCTGGAAATTTTGGCCAGATAATCATATGTATAGAATTCTCTTGCAATTAATGCAAGGTCATATGCGGTCATATGCACAGGTATAGTGATTATCATCATGAAGACCGCAGGCATTAACGAAATGAGTATTAACACAGCCGAGCTCTGCAGCCCTTTGATTCATAAGTTCAGCAAAAGAATCCTTATCTCCCGCAATATGCTCTCCAATTGCCATGGCAACTTCATTGGCTGAAAGGATAAGCATGCCGTGAAGGGCATCATTCATGGTAATTGATTCTCCTTCATCCATACCGATGTTGGAAGAACCTCTTTCAATACCGAAAACCGCTTCATGAGAGAAGGTTACCATCTCATCCAAATCACAGTTTTCTGCTGCCAGTAAACCTGTCATTACCTTGGTTACTGATGCAGGATATTCTTTTTTGGTAATTTCCTTGGCATATAATACAGTGCCTGTGCTGGCTTCCATCAGGATTGCCGCTTCCGCGCCAATCTTCGGTCCCTGCGGCCAGTCCTGAATCAGATTGGACTGAACTTCATTATATTTACGATTCTCTGCTTCCTGCATATAATCCACATCTGCCTTCACTTTAAGACATGGCATAATTATAGCAAGAACCATTACCAGCACAAGTATAATGCTGATATATCTTTTATTATATCTTATCATCTAAACCTCTAATCTCACTTATCTTCTTCTGTCGTGAGTCTGATAATATTCTTCTTTATTTAAATACATGAGTTTGTCTATCTCAGACATATAATCTTCATCCCTGGTTGGATCCACAATAACTCCGCCTGCTGATGCTGCCAGTTTATATGGCTTACCGGATGTCTCATTATATTCATCTATTCCTTTTGTAATCTTCTCTATGTATTCTTCTACAATTCCTTCCCTGGAAGAGTTGATAATAAGGATAAATTCATCACCCGCAAATCTGATAACATTACCTTCTCCGGATACAACATTAAAAAGAATCTGTGACATATTCTTAAGGGCTTCATCACCTTCTGTATGTGAATAGTCATCATTTATGGCCTTGAATCCGTTCATGTCCAGCATGATGGCTGCGAACTTTTTCTTATGTCTTTTATAAAACTGATTAGTCTTCTCCAGTTCGAATCTGTTATATGCTCCCGTTAACTTATCCACATATAAAGACTCTTTTTGCAGACATATAATCATGGATGTAAAAGCGATAACGAAACTTACAGGCAGTACAGATATTCCGTAAAATAGCGCCTGAACAACCAGTCCAAGCAGAACCGGAAGCAGGAATTCCACTACAGGAAAATACCTTAATGACCCGGTTTTAAAATACGCCACCACGTATATAAAGATGCCATAACCCAGCATATATAAAGCAAAAATTATATAAAGGAAATATAAAGGTCCTCTTGAATATACATTATTCGCATCAACCTCAAAAACCACCGGAGAGAACAGATTAACCACCAAAAGAGTTATTTCAATCGTAGCCAGAATTACCACATTCATATACTGATATTTGGTAATGGTACGGTTAATATGTCTGACAATAAGCGCCATCATACCTGTTCCCACAACCAGGTTATATAAAAATAATTCTGTATTTCCTCCATAAACCAGCACTCTTGCCAGGAGTCCCGGCTTACCATCCATAAAGAAAACCAGAGGGTCAACCAGACAATTAATTATGGTTGCGATTATGAGGAAATTAAGAATTTTTCCTTCTTCTTTTCTTCCGGGCAGACTGGTACCCTTTACAAGAAGAAGCACCAGAGATATTAATATTCCAAGTCCGTCAGCCACACAGACTGCCATTAAATTGACCGCTGAAAACATATCATTTTCTCCCAATATCAGTTACACAAAACCCCTTAAGTAACACTCTAATAATATCAAAATATCCTTATAAGCACAACCTGTTACCACAGGTAAAACAAAAGGCCCGGTATCACTACCGAGCCTTAGCGGAGAAAGAGGGATTTGAACCCTCGCGCCGGTTGCCCGACCTACACCCTTAGCAGGGGCGCCTCTTCGGCCTCTTGAGTATTTCTCCATCCGAATTTATCTATATATTTACTTGAACCCAAACGCAATTAGCATTATACAATAGGCTTTTAATCTTTGTCAACTGATGGCGGTGGTTTTAGACAAACTTCTTCTTTATGGTCAGAACATTCTGATTATTAACATATTCATATTCCATGGAATCAAGACTCTTTTTAGCCATAAAGATTCCAAGACCGCCAATATCACGCTCTTCTGCCGAAAGCGTTACATCCGGATCCTCCTTGGCAAGCGGATTATATGGCTGACCGCTGTCTCTGAAAACCATGGTAACAACGTTATCACTGTCTATATCCATATCAATGTCTGCTTTTCCGGGAGCATCTTCTGGATAGGCATAGTGTGCAATATTAACAAATAATTCCTCGATTGCAACATGCATCTGCATCATTGATTTAGGAGAGAACTCTCTGTCATCAAGCATTTCTTCAAGTTTCTCAAGAATAATATCAAGACTGTCAATTGTTGCATCAACTGTTAATTTAATCATATCTGTCACCCTAATTATTCTTTAAATACAAATCATCTCCGGTAGAATCAATTACTACGAATACCGGGAACTCCTCTACTCTTAATTTTCTGATTGCCTCTGTTCCCAAATCATCATAGGCAACTACTTCTGACTCTTTAATACATTTCGAAAGCAGAGCTCCCGCGCCACCAATAGCTGCAAAATATACAGAGCCGTTTCTTATTATGGCATCGTGTACCTCGGGGCTTCTTTTGCCCTTTCCTATCATGGCTCCAAGTCCCAAATCCAGGAGCCTTGGAGTATATTTATCCATTCTGCTGGCAGTTGTAGGACCTGCAGAACCTATTGGCTTTCCCTCTCTCGCAGGGCTTGGTCCCATGTAATAGATTACATTTCCTTTTAGATCTACCGGAAGTGCTTCGCCCTTATTTAAGGTTTCATCCATTCTCTTATGAGCCGCATCCCTTGCTGTATAAATTGTCCCTGTTATATATACATTATCTCCTGTTCTTAATTTAGATAATACATCTTTACTGATAGGAGCTTCAATATGATATTCCATTTTACACCTCTATATTACTTTCTTAATATGACGGTTAACATGACAGCAGATATTTACTGCCACCGGAAGTCCTGCAATATGAGTTGCATATGTCTCAATATTAACTCCCATGGCTGTGGTGCTTCCACCAAGACCTGCAGGTCCGATATTAAGCTCATTTATCTTTTCAAGAAGTTCCTCTTCGAGTGCCTTAATATGTGGAAGATTTGAATGTGAGCCAACCTCTCTTGTTAATGCCATCTTACTAAGAAGCGCGGCTTTCTCGAAAGTTCCTCCGATGCCTACACCAAGGACCATAGGCGGGCAGGCATTAGGACCTGCATCCTTAACTGCCTGAAGTACGGCATTCTTAACGCCTTCAATTCCATCTGCAGGCTTAAGCATGTAAAGCTTACTCATATTTTCTGAACCGAATCCCTTAGGAGCCAGCGTAATCTCTACCTTGTCACCCGGCACGATAAAATAATGAATTACTGCAGGTGTATTGTCTTTGGTATTATTTCGAATCAGCGGATCGTCAACCACACTCTTACGAAGGAAGCCTTCGGTATAGCCTTTTCTGACACCTTCATTAATGGCATCTTCTATATTGCCACCTGTAAAATGCACGTCCTGGCCAACTTTCATGATAATTACTGCCATTCCTGTATCCTGGCAGATTGGAATCATTTCCTCGCCGGCGATTTGTAAATTATCCTTTAACTTTTCAAGAATAACTTTGCCAAGTTCATTTTTCTCATTATCATAACTTTTTTCAATGGCGCATTTCATATCATCCGATAAAAAATGATTTACTGAAATGCACATTTCGGCCACATTCTCTGTAATAACTGAAACATCTATTTCACGCATATTTCGGTCCTCTTATATTTCTTCGTATGTATACTGACCATTTTTCTTACTTGCAGGTCCGTAGGAAATTGCATTTACCGGGCAGTTATGTACGCATGAAAGGCATAATGTACATCTTGCATTATTCCATACCGGCTTTCCGCATTCCATGATAATTGTCTTTGTCGGACATTCCCTGGCGCATTTGCCACAGCTTATACAATCATTCTTTGATACCTTAAGTGGAAAAGTAAATCTTGTGGCATTATACAGAGCATGTGTAACTGGATAAGCAGGCCATAGGCCTCTTATCTTGTTATAATTCCCTGAAGCCCTGTCTTCAATATTCTTTGCCACATTGACAAGTTCTTCTTCTGCCCTGGCATTGATTTCGCGGTTTTTGCCCTTATCATTTACATCAAAAACCAGAGTATAATTATCTACCATCTTAAGAGCAAAAGAAGCATTTAAATGTATGTTTTTCTTCTTAAGTAACTTGGATAAAGCCACATCTGCACCGCCTGTGGTAGCGCCGCAGGTTAATACACTGTAAGTATAATGCTTTCCGTAAGTCTCAATTCTTAAATATTTAACAAAATCCTCCACCACCGAAGGCATTCCCCAGTAATATACAGGAAAAACAAAACCTATTCTTTCGCCTTTTTTAAGTTTGAAGGTGTAGATTTTATTATTGTTGCATTCAGCAATTGATACTAATTCTTCCCCTGTTTTTTTACTTATATATTCAGCAACATGCCTGCTGTTCCCTGTTCCGCTAAAATAAAAAATCATTTTATCTCCTAATTATAATTTAAGACACTTTTCCTTAAGCCACCAGTCTCAGGGAAAAGTGTCTGTAAATATTTTAATTAAAATTCAAATACTACTGCTCCATATGCAGGTAAGTTAAATTCAATATGATAATCTCTTCTGTCGCATTCGCCTTCAACAGCTTCAAGAACCTTGTCAATCTGTCCGCCGTTTCCACCGAAACGCTTGTCATCACTGTTAAGAAGAAGTTTATATTTACCCATCTTAGGAACACCAATCCAGAGATTCTCTCTGCGCATAGGTGTCATATTGAGAACAACGAGAATATTCTTCTTACCATTGGAAGCTTTACGGTAATAACTGTAAATACTTCTGTCAGCATCATCTGCATTAATCCATTCAAAACCATCCCATGAAGCATCAATTTCATGAAGTGAAGGATACTTATTATATAACTTAAGAAGTTCCTGCATATACTCAAACATACCTCTGTTAAGGTGATTCTCAAGCATATACCAGTCTAATTCTCTTTCCTCACTCCACTCTCTTTCCTGAGCGAATTCCTGGCCCATGAAAAGCAGCTTCTTGCCTTCATGTGTAAACATGAATGTATATCCGACTCTGAGGTTAGCATATTTATCAACCTGATAACCCGGCATCTTATTAACCATTGAACACTTAAGATGAACTACCTCATCATGAGACAATGGAAGGATATAATTCTCACTTGAGTTATAACTCATGGCGAAAGTTAATTTATAATGATTATCCCTGTTGCTTCTAAAGTATGGATCAAGTTTCATATATTCGCAGAAATCATGCATCCATCCCATGTTCCACTTGAATGTAAATCCAAGTCCGCCATCTTCAGGCATTGCTGTAACCTTAGGCCATGCTGTGGATTCCTCAGCAATTGTGCATACTCCAGGATAAGCACCTCTTACAACTGAATTAAGATGTCTGAAGAATTCGATGGCATCCAAATTCTCATTTCCGCCGTACTTATTAGGTACCCAGCATCCATCCTGCTTACCGTAATCAAGATAAAGCATGGAAGCAACTGCATCTACTCTTAAACCATCTATATGAAACTCTCTTATCCAGTATAATGCATTGGCGATAAGGAAGTTACGAATCTCATTCTTGCTGTAATTGAAAATCTTTGTACCCCAGTCAGGATGCTCTCCAAGCCTTGGGTCCGGATGCTCGAAAAGACAGGTTCCATCGAACTCTGCAAGACCATGAGCATCTCTTGGGAAATGAGCAGGTACCCAATCAAGGATAACTCCGATACCATTCTGATGAAGTTTATTAACCAGATATCTGAAGTCGTCAGGGTTACCGTATCTTGAAGTTGGAGCATAATACCCGGTTACCTGATAGCCCCAGGAACCATCAAAAGGATGCTCTGCAATACCCATAAATTCGATATGGGTAAATCTCATCTCTTTAAGATAATCAACTATTCTGTCTGCAAATTCCCTGTATGTATAGAAGCCGTCATTATCAGGAACAGGATGTCTCATCCATGAACCAATGTGACATTCATAAATAGCCATTGGCTGCTTGAATACATTCTTCTTATCTCTCTTTGTAACCCATTCTTCATCTTCCCAGATAAAATGACCTAAATCATATACTCTTGAAGCTGTACCCGGACGAAGTTCTGCATAGGTTGCAAATGGGTCTGCCTTATATAACTTATTTCCGTCAGGTGTATGAAGTAAGAATTTATACATGTCTCCTTCCTTAACACCCGGAATAAATGTGGTGAAGATGCCATGATCAACCATCTTCTCCATTGGATTTTTATTTTCATCCCAACCGTTAAAATCACCGATTACATAAGCACTGGTTGCATTAGGAGCCCATACTGCGAAGAATACGCCTTCCTTGCCACCAACTTCTGTAACATGAGCACCCAGCTTACGGTAAATATCATAATGTGTACCCTGTCCGAAAAGGAAGCAGTCTGCATCACTTATGAATATTTCTTCTTTCTTAAAAGCTTTTAATGGTGCAGAATTTGTTTCAGTCTTCTTTACGGTTGCTGCTTTTGTTGTTGTTTTTTTGGCTGTTGTTGCCTTTTTTGTAGTTGCAGCCTTCTTTGTTGTTGTCTTTTTAGTTGTAGCAGCCTTCTTGGCAGTTGTTGCTTTCTTGGCTGTTGTAGTCTTTTTGGCTGTGGCAGCTTTAGTTGCAGCTGCTGTTTTCTTGGTAGTTTCTGCCATATTTCTTCTCCCTTGAAACTTAGTTAAAGTCTTTCTCTCTTAATATGATATTGCCATTTTCGTCTTTCTTTGAAAACTTGAACAGACCTTTAGTGGCTCTCTTGACTGCTTCGTCAACAATCTCCTTAACTTCCCCAATTGTTACATTATGATTACCTTTCTTAAGGTCATCAATACGCTTGTTAAATGCAAGTTCTGCCATGGAATCAATTACATAGCCCTTGGACTGTGCATACTGAACACCATACTTAACCAGCATCTTGGTAGTCTTGGATATAACATCAACTCTTCCGTCAAAGAACTGTGTCAGAATAGGAGCTCTGTCGAGTAAGAATCTCATCTCTGTCTTGGTATCAGTAAGTACCGCAATAATACCGGCTTCTTCCTGATTAAGTTCCTTAAGGAATGTATTAATTGATGCAGATGTGAGCTTGTTGGCTCTCTCTATGATTAAGGCACCGTTGGTTAATTTACTAAATATGCTCTTAATGTCTTTATTATTGAACTTCTCTGAATCTATAATAGCAACATTTCCTGTAAAATTACTGTCGCTTTCCTTGGCATATAAAGCAAAGAGTCTTGCAAGATCGGATGCATCCTTGCTCTCATCAGCAGTAATAAGAAGATTACCAACATATGCTGCAAGTGTAAGTCTCTCAAGACTGTCGATGATCTGCTTCTTCATAGCCTTGGAATAAAGGAATGGAGCAAAGAGTTTTCTTTCATCATCAGATAAAGTACCCTGACTTGAAACCTGCTCTTCAGCCTCTTCTGTTTCATCGGCTTCATCACTTTCATCAGACTCTTCAGTCTCTTCGGTTTCAGCTTCGCTCTCTTCAGCCTTTACTTCCGGCTTTTTCTTGCCTTCAACTTCTTCCCAGATGCTGCCTGACTCTGAAGTGCTTTCAGCCTTTGTTTCAGGAATCTCCTCAGCTGCTGCCTCTTCTTCGCTTTCTATCTCTTCAGCAGAATCCTCAGCTGCTTCCAAAGCCTCTTCGGATACTTCTTCTTCTATCTCTTCTTCCGCTTCTATTGCACCCGCAATAATGGAATCAAGTTCATCTTCAAGGGCTGCGGATACCTCTTCAGGAACAGCCTCTGCCGCATCTTCAGCTGCCCCGGTCTCTTCTTCAGCCTCTAAGTCAGCTGTCTCTTCAATAATCTCTTCAGCAATTACTTCAGCTGCAGCCTCAGGTATTGCTTCTTCGAATCCCTCATCAAGAACTTCTTTTTCTTCCTCGCTGATTTCCTCAGTCTCCTTAACTTCATCTTCCAAAGGAGCCTTTTCTTCAGCCTTCTCTTCTTTGGCCATAATCTCATCAAGTTCTTCCTTGGAAGAAATGATGTCAGGATTAATAACCTTGCGGAATTCTTCTACGGCTTCATCGCTTCCGCTCTTTGTAAGAAGTCTTTCATCAAGTTCAGTATCCATGATAGGAACTGTCATATCGATGGTGCTCATTAATGAGCCTGTCTCTTCAAGCATACGGGCTTTGAAACGTTCCTGACGCTCAGTCTCTTTCTCATCTTTGGCATTATTCCAGTTATCAAGGAATTCCTTGATATTCATCTGGCCGGTAATCTGTTTTTCAACAATTTCCTCAGCTGTAATATGAGATAAGCTAAGCTGTCCGTCTTCATTCTGATATATGTAATTACCTACTTCGCCGTAGGCATTTCTGTAACTCTCAGGAGCAGGAACACTCTCGGCAGGCTCTTCCACTGCCATGGAGCTTACGAGACTCTGAGTCTCTTCCAAATCCTTAATTTTAGCCAGTTTTTGTGACTTGGCAATTTCTTCTGCGCTAGGGAATTTATCCAAATCAAATTCAGCATCCAGGTCATCATCCAGCGCCTCGCCCTTTAAGCCGGCACTTTTCTTAAATTCCTTCTTAAAGTCATTTAATCTGCTGTCATCTTCATCTTCTCTTAAACTCATAATGAGTTCAGATGTTTTACCCTTTGTGCTTTCATCTTCCATGATTACTTCGGAAGCATCAAAAGGAATTGTGCCATGATATACTTCTTCTCTTGGCTCTAACTGCTGTCTTCTTGGAGGATTAACCCTGCTGCCTACAGCCGGGAATACTCTGGTTGAACCTAAATTCTCTGCATTGCCAAAACTGTCGGTATCAAAACCTCCGGTTCTTCCAATCATCACATTATTCTCATACTCTTCATTCATTCTTTCAATTTCTGAAGTATCTTTATGAAGAATATTCTTATATAAGTCACCGGTTCTTCCTATGGCAGAAGTATCATCATTCATATCATCATCGCCATAGAGTTCACTAAGGTTCTTCTTTATCATGTCCTGAAGATCGCCGGTCTGGCCAAGTTCACTGACCTGAATTTCATCAAAATCATCGACTTTGTTTTTCTCTTCCTTAGGAGCCATCTGCTCCATATTGGCCTTTGCGCCCTGAACCAGGTCTTCCTCATCATTAATGATGAAGCGCATATCATACTGATACTGCTGAGTCTTGGACAATGGCTCAAATTCCATCTTAAGTTCCAAAGCCTTGGTTACATATTTACCCTTATGGAACCATGCGAAAATCTCATCGCATTCGGAAATACATTTTTCAACATATCCTGCCTTTTTATACAGTCTTGCAAGGGCATATTCCCACTGCTCAATATGTCTTATTTCCTTTAACCTCTCCAGGTTTTCTATCATTTCTTCATCAGAAACAGCGCCAATTGCCACATAATACTTATGTCTCGCGATACAAATCTCCGCCTCGTCTGTCTCTAATCTTCTGAATAAATCGAAATATCTTAATGCATTGATTGGGTCTTTTCTTTTAACATTAAAATCAAAAGCCGCCAGCACAACATTCTTGCTGTTTGGTGCCTTTGAATATGCCAAATCATACAATTCGGAGCTAATCTCATCATGGTCAGGCACTTCCTTAACCTTATGATACAGCTCCGCCAGCATAAGTATTTGATCTACATTTTTGATTTTTCTAGGTTCTTTGATTTTAGATGCAATTGTAACGGCACTTTCATAATCGCCCTTACTCATGCAAGATTCTATATTTTTAAGTCTTATATCTAATTCGCCCAATTTCTTATCCTCTAAATAAAGAAAATATTACACTTTTAGCCATTGTTAGTTTATCACACACCCCTACCAATGTCAAAGCGATATGGCTTTATCGCAGGCCCCATATTATACATTTTAACTATTCCCAAATACCCTTACATTTAACGCCCGAATTTCTTGCCAGTTCTTCCAAAGAATCTATCTCTGCCTGAGCCAGTTCAAGCTTAATTCCTTTGCTGAGCGGCTCAGCATGACGAGCCTTATTCATACCGACAATCGGAATGATTCCCTTATTTATTGCCCATGCTATAGGTATCTGAGAAGGGTCTACATCGTACTTTTCTGCTAATTTACGCATATACTGAAGGAGATTATCAATCTTCTTAAACTTACCCTTGCCGAAGGTTAAGCCTCTCATTGAGAATAATTCAAAATGATGCTTGTAATCATAATGTCCCGACAAAGCGCCCTGCTCCAAGAGCATGTAACCAAAGAACAAAATCCCCTTCTCCATGCAGTATTTACGCACTTCTTCTTCCCTGTCCATGGCAAGAAGACTGTAGTGATTCTGAATTGCTGCAAGTTTTATATCATATTTGGCAAGTGTCTCCTCGGCAATCTTAATCTGCTCTACACTTCCGTTTGATAAACCAATACTCTTAATAAGTCCGTCTTTCTGGCACTGTGCCAGTTCTTCCATATTCTTTGCCACATTCTTAGGAGAATGAAGCCAGTATAAATCTATGGAAGATATGCCGATTCTTGCAAGGCTTCCTTCGATGGCTCTTCTGTTCTCTCCTTCTGAATAACGTCCACCCGGCATATGTTTGGTGGAAATAATTACATTATCCTTATCCTTGATACACTCTCCAAGAATCTGCTCAGATGTGCCCATTCCGTATACTTCTGCAGTATCCCAGAAATTAAAGCCAAGATTATAGGCAGTATCAAAAGTTTCCTTGAGTTGCTCTTTGGTAAAAGACTGGCCAAAAACCATCTTCGAACCATTACTTCCTGAACCCCAGGACCATGTACCAATCATACAGGTACTTAATTCTTTTCCATTTAAACTATATTCCATTTAATTCTCCTTTTACTAAACACAAACCTACTATAAGTTTAACATATATAGAACTATTTAGCACTATTTTTCGGTTATTGTTTATTTTATTTTTTTTTCGTATTACAATAAAAAAAGTGTGCATTTATGTAAAAGTTGCACTTTTGTTGCACTAATAGTTTTTTAATATAAGATGAAGTTACCATAGAGATGTTGTCCAAGGAAAGGAAAAAACATTATGGATACAATAAATAATATCAATGAATTCGATGATTACAACCCATACAGCTTCAAGAGGGAAAAAGGAGAATTTGCATCCAAAGTTACTTTGGAAGCCTTTAAGGCAAAGGCTGCAAAGAACGGCTGGATAACAACGGAAGAACAAAAAGCCGTTGAAAAGCTCTATACTTTATCTGAAAATATCAGTTTTTTAAATCTTGATGATGCACTTACTACCATATATGAGAGCAATTTTGCCCTTAATTCCCGTGAAAAGATGCACTATGTGGAAAGCATATTAAATCCTCTTTTATTCAACATAATGCTTAAGGAGCAAAAATCAATAACAGAAGAAGAGGCACATGATATCCTTTATGGAATTTCCTACATGGAGCAAAAGAACTTTGATGAGGAATATAAGAATATCTTCAAGGAAGAAAGACCAAGAACCTTAAAAGAGCAGGAAAAAGACGCCGAAAAAGCTAAATATTACTCCGGAATGATCTGGGCGGATGATTTGACCAAAGATGAATTCCATGAAATGGCTGCCAAAAACGGCTGGGCTGATTTTAAGGACTATGCCTTCCTCGATGCCTTGTTTGATTACAGGTCTCATAATAAGTGGAATGATAACAGAAACATTGACAAGATTCTTAATACTGTAATAATTAATGACGTCTGGAGTGTTCTTGACAGGGAAGAAATCCTTAATGATATCCAAAATGAGCTTAATGAAGCAAAGAGTTCTGGCTTATTCCCTAAAGAATATATGGACAATTTAACCTCTCTTCATAATGAACAAAGAAAGGTTAGCCAGAAAGATTTAGATAATACCTATCAGGAAATGTTTGAAAAAGAGCGTCCAAAAACCGCAAAGGATTTGGAATTTGAAGCAGTTAAAGCTGCAGAACTTAAAGCTTTGGAAGAGGCCAGGTTAGCTGAAGAGCGAAGAATTCAGGAAGAAGCCGAAAAAGCCAGGGTAGAGGCCGAAAAAAAACGTGCAGAAGAAGAAAGAGCCAGGGCGGAAGCCGAAAAAGCTCAGGCTCATAAGAATTTTACCCAAATGAAAAAAGATGTTATCTCAGGGCTTGAGGAAGCCAATAAGTCGAAGAAAAGAAATGCCTTTGATACCAACTCCAGAAGAGGACTTAAAGATGACGACATAGATAAAAAATTTCAAAAAGTTATGGCTAATAGCACTCTTGAAAGCCGTATTATCAAGGAAGAAATGGATGCTCTCAGCAACAGTTACAGCAAAGCCTATGACTTAAATGAGTTCTTTGATTACTGGAGAAATTCTGAATATCAGGAATGGGCCACCCGTCATGATATTATTCAAACATACGCCAATGTGGCAAAAGACGAGGACTACGCCAAGTCTTACTTAAACGCTTATGAGGATCTGACAAAAACTTTATATATTAAAGATATCTCCCAGCACGAACTCCTTGGGGCTGTTACCAGACTTTATAATGAAGCGAATGAGATTATTAAAAAGACAGACAATAGTCTCGGTACTTTTCCTTCAGCTTTAAGAGAAGATGCCATTAGGGTAACAAGTGATGTACAGTATCTTTTCATGGATTTCTCATCTATAAAGCAGTGGATAAAAGATACCGGAATAAAAGCAGAAGGTAAATCTGACATTTACAATGAATCCTATTCCGGAATGAAAAAGACACTGGAGAATATTAATAAGGAAAATAAAATCGAGAAAAAAGAAATAATAACGGATTTTGATGAATTTAAGAAAAACTTAACCCGAAATACCAACGGTTTGATTTTGTTACATAAAGAATTAAGGGAGAAATTTGGTGTTGATTATAACCTTACCAATGCAGAAGGGGCAAAAAATTATTATAAATTAGGACCTAAGCCTACCGTAGAGGAAGCCGCAAAGCATTATGAAATAACCAAACATCTTGAATGGGCTTCAAGCTTTGACAGCGCAGTAAAAAACAGCGGAAGCAGGAATTTTGAAGCACTTGAAAACGGTGTCATAGATGATTATATCAATGACCAGGTTAAAAATCCTGTATTTAAGGCAGTATTCAAGGCTAATCCTACTACTTATTATGAGAAAATGCTGGATATCGAAAAAACTGCTCTTGAGATGAAGCATGAATACCAAAATGAATTGGATAAATTAGACGGTAAATATTTTCAATACATTGTTTATGGGTCGGCATTTTACAACGACAATACTATTAAAACAGAGGCTGATTCGGAAATTGATTTCGACATGAAGACTCAGAGGTTATCTCAGGTTGTTCTTTCCAAGATTCTTACGGACCCGAAGAATGAATACCTGCTTCAGGGCATTGCTGCAGGGCAGTATGATGTCTTTGAAATGAAGGAGAAAATTTTCGACTATATTCAGACAAAGAATGATTTCGGTTTAAAGGGCGGGGACGCAACTCAGTTTATTCTTCTTGCAAATCCGGGTAATGATATTGAAAAAACAATTATGAAAGATGTCATTAAGAAGATTAAACCGGCAAAGCTTCAGAAAGAAGAGCCTGCTGCAAACAAAGAACCGGTTAAAAAAGCAGCCAACCATAAGCCAGCTGCAATTAGAAAATAATTTAAAATTATATTTAAATACAGGACTTCGCCTGATTTACTTTTTTAATATTAAATTGGTAAAGAGGGCGAAGTCTTCTACTGTAAAGCTCTCACCTCTAACATCGGCCCTTCGGCCCATTTCTTCCAGAGTTTCAAGAATCTGTTCTTTTGAAAAATTAAGAAATCCTGCATTTGTCAGGCTGTTTACCATGGTTTTACGCCTCTGCATAAATGTGGCCTTAACTATTTTAAACATCATGGCCTCATCATCCACTTTTACAGGGGACTCTTCATATACTTTAAGATGAATGACTGCGCTGTCTACATTTGGCTTTGGAACAAAGCAGTTAGGAGATACGGTAAATGCAAGACGTGCATCACATCTGTAGGTTACTGCAACTGACAATGCGCCATAATCCTTGGTTCCCGGACCTTCCTGCATTCTTTCGGCAACTTCCTTTTGTACCATAATTGTAATGCTTGATATAGGTGCATCACTTTCAAGCAGAGTCATTACTATCTGGGTTGTAATGTAATACGGCAGATTGGCAACTACCTTGACTCTCTTACCTTCTGCCTCATCTTTAAGAAACTTTGGCAAATCCACCTTAAGAATATCCTGATTAATTACTTTTACGTTGTCATAACCACCAAGTGTTTCATCAAGGATCGGAATTAAATTCTTATCAATCTCCACAGCCAGCACCTTATAAGCATTCTGGCACAGTTTCTGTGTAAGGGCTCCCATTCCCGGACCAATTTCCAGAACCACATCATCTTTTCCGATTTCTGCGGTGGCGATTATTTTGTCCAATACATTATTGTCGATAAGGAAGTTCTGTCCAAACTTCTTTTGTATATTAAACTTATGGCGCTCCAAAATATCCAGAGTGCTTCCAATATTTCCTACTTCCATTTTATTCTCCATCAGATAAGCCATAGAATTCCATGGCATTATTATAAGTTATTTCTTCAACTTCTTTGGGTGATATTCCCCTGATTTCGCTGATTTTTTCAATAACAAGCGGCAGATATAAAGAGGAATTTCTCTTACCCCTGTGAGGCGTTGGTGCAAGATACGGACAGTCCGTCTCAATTAAAAGTCTCTCAAGGGGCATACACTTAACCACATCCACCATCTTCCTTGCATTTTTAAAGGTAACCACGCCGCCAATTCCAATATAAAGTCCCATATCAAGAATCTCTTTTGCAACTTCCTCGGAATAGGAAAAGCAGTGCATAACAGTTTTGGACTCACCGGTATAGTTTTCTTTTAATATATCAAGTGTATCTTTGGCTGCGTCCCTTGAATGAATAATAATGCTTTTCTTAAGTTTCTGGGCGATATAAAGCTGCTTAATGAAATATTCCCTTTGAAGGGCGTGATCCGTATCATCCTCAAAATGATAATCAAGGCCTATCTCTCCAATGGCTACTACTTTTGGGTCAGAACAAAAGCCAAATAACTGCTCTAAATCCTTATCCATATTTAAGTATACATCAGATGGATGAACCCCGATTGCTGCATAAATATGGTCATACTTATGACATAAATCAAGGCACCAGTATGAAGACATTATGCTGGCACCCACATTTACTACCTTTGTTACATTATTAAGTGGCAGAGATTCTATTAACTCTTCCCTGTCTCCGTCAAAATCCCTGTCATCATAATGTGCATGAGTATCAAATATCATTTTACTTATCCGTTTCTATTTCTTATATGTTCTTTTATCCTGGCTGATACCTGCTGCCATTGCCCTGCCTATTTCTTCAAATATGGCAATATCATAAGGTGATGGCATATTATCTGAGGTAATTCTGTATGTGGTACTTCCCTTTTTAAATTTAACAACATACATCCTTCCGCATAATCCTGCGCCCTCATTCTCATCCCAGGATATAATATTTTTATCATCAATAAGTTTTAGTATTTTATCTGCAAAGTCCTTACTGCTTTCATAAGACCTGTGAATCTCAGGTGCACCGCCGTAGTTGTAATAATAATGAAGCTCATACTCATCTGTTTCTTCATTATGATATAAAACATATTCAGTATAGCCGTCTCCGCCCATGGTAGCCACTGTTTTATCGCAGTAATCTGCAAGCATTGTAAGATTTGAATCATCCCTGGCTTCCGGTTCAGACATTATATCTATGCCGGTTACACTTGATGCTGCCATAGCCATTATAACAGGATGCATGCCTCCGGCACCTCCCATCATTCCTACTGCTCCAATATTAAGTCCATTATTATTTTTGTCCAATTTTACGCCCCCCGTAATGATATATAACCAAAAACAATAACCAATTATAAAAAAATATGAAAAAAGTGTTAAAAAACTATTGCAAATATATTTCAAGTATAATAAAATAGACTTTGCGTTGCAAGAATATATTGCAACATCTGCCATGCGCGATTAGCTCAGTTGGTAGAGCACCTGACTCTTAATCAGGGTGTCCAGGGTTCGAGCCCCTGATCGCGCACTAAGCACTGGTTTTGTGGACATATGAGCCATGGGGTTGGTGCTTATTTTTTTGCCTAAATAATGCCCCGGATTTCCCGGGGCTGATTTTAAAATGGATGAACATCGAATATTATGGCATCTTTACCATTGAAACGAAGATCCCAAATCTGAAGAAGCGTTGAATACTCAGAAGCAAAATCATTGGAATAATACCAGTCAGATCCACTAATGGGCTTTGTATCAACTTCATTCATCTTAGGAAGTCCTGTCTGATCCAAACTCCAGTCATCATAATCTTCAAGAAGTTCCTGTGCTTTCTCTTCACTTATATATATGATGCCTCTGTAACCCACATCCTTACCTGACATTTCAAAGAAGAGGATTTTTTCAGACAGCCAGTATTCTTCATAATCCACGGAAGTTATCCCATCAAGGTCCTTCATATACTTATTGGTAAAGATTCGCCCCGTCATATGCTGCGAATTTTCCACAGTCTTTGAACAGCCTGTAAATGTTAATGTTAACAAGGCTAAAAGAATAATTGTCAGTATTTTTTTATTCTTCACTATTTACCCCCAGTGAAACAAATTTCTTAACATACTCGTTGAAATTATTTCCTGCATTGGTATATCCTACTAAAACACAGGAGGCATCTTCATTATATACAAAATAGCAGCTTTGCTCTAATTCTCCTTCTGGAACAATAATTACATATTGATCGCCTTCAACATTTGTTCTGAAATCTTTCACGGACTCTGCTTTGGCAATATACATGAAACCATCGATTGGATGATCATCTCTGTTTATCATATTTAATTCATCCGGATTAAGTTCTCCATAAGTTAATGACCAGTTTTCGTCCATCTCATTATTAAGCACACTAAGATAAGCATTTACAAATGTTTCGAATTGTACATCACTGATACTTTTTGCATCCCGTAATTCTGTTGGGACATAATCTGAAATATCTTCCTTGGCAACGTTTGAATAATATATACTCATCATTCCGTCTATTCCATAATATTCACGTAACATTTTATCCATGGCTACGAAATTCTGATCTGCCCACATTTTCTCAATGTCTTCTCTCGGATAATCATTTTCCGTTAAGCCGGTTTCTGAATAAATAAACTCAGGAATATCTGAGATTACATCTGTAGGATAAGGCATAACATCCTCACCACACATTTCATTTATTTTATCTATTACACCATTTAATTCAGCAGGAAAAGTATCATATCCCCATGCTTTTTCATATAACATTTCATCATTTTCATCAAAATAACATACTGTTAAAGAATAGGTAAATAAAGAATCATCCTCTCTGTCAGTGAGGTCATTATGATCATATATATAATCAAGTAAGTATTGCAAATCCTCATCTTTAACATAATTCCTTGCTGTATATTCTCTCTCAAATTTTACTCTTTCGTTATGCTGTCCGAAAACATAATAACAGCTTGGATAATCAACACAGTAAATATGATCCTCATTAGGTGATGCAACAACTAATACAATATCATATATACGAGTCATACCTTCCGGCGTCTGATTCTCATTGTCTGATACAGCGTCTTTGCCATTAAAATTTAAGGCATTCGCACATCCCGCAAAGCATGTTGTTATAAGAACTGATAAAATACATAATAAAAATACAATATATCTTTTTTTCATATTAAAATCTCCGTCTTCCATAAACTGTATTACATATACGAATCAGGATAAAATATTTATGGATATGGTTTATGTTTTTATATCATCGGCTTAAGTACTGTAACAAGGCCAAGTATAATTGCAATAATATTAATTATTCTCTTTTGTTTTTTATTCTTTTCATCTTCATCCGCATTGTAAAAACAAAGCAGATATCCGTTTAAAAGCGCAATTAAAATACATTCAATTATTGCTGTTCTGTGGAATGATACATATACTGTCGGGCTGAAACCTGTAAGCATACGTGAGCAAAAAGCCGCACAAAGAAGTAAAATGGCAATGATTCTCTGAGTGTATAGTGGGCAGGTATTTTGCGTGGTTATAACCACATTTTCTTCTTTACCTTTACTGAATACTCCCACTATTCCAACTATGGTGCAGGTAATATAGAAAAGATAAATGAGCACTTCTATAATTACATGAATCATTGGTACGTCGGACATTGATGGCAAATCCACGTTACTCATAAAGTAGGTTACGCCAAAACTTATATTAATATGGGCCATTGACAGTATCTTCTCGATGAGTGAGAGAGTCGGCAGCACCATTGGAAACAGGGATGCAATGATATATATATATTTCTTTTTCTTCGTTATATTAATATAAAGAATACTTAATGTCGTAAAGAAAAACAGGAAGTTGGTTTCTGTGCTCAGCATTGGAAATGTTACTGCCTGCAAAAAGCCCATTCCAAATTTTTCTATTAATGTTACATTCTCCCAGCCCGGAAAATTAAGACCTGCTTCTATCGCGGTTCTGTTAGCATTGCCGGGACAGGTAACAACCAGAAGAATTCCAAGTAAACTTAATATGAAGAATATATACCAGTGAACAGAAAGCGATGGTTTTTTCTTTTCTCTAATGCTTTTAATAACATCTACTAAGATAAATAATCCTGTAGCCACAAAATATATAACTGTTATCTGCTCATTAAAAAGTGCAAAGATTAAGGAAAGATAAATAAATATATACTCATATGCTTTAACCTTTATTCCTCTTATATTTCTAAAGAGAAAGGAAGCTGCATATATGCCTAAAGCTGCAGGCCAGAGATAATTAATGGTAGTTGCCATTTCGCCTGCAGAGCGCATCACCTCGGTGGGAATCATCATAACCACGGGAATGGCAAGAAGGGATATGAACTTATTATCCGAATTATTAATGATAATTCCGGTACTTACGCTAAGGAGAATAATCATGAGAATATCCGTAATGCGCCATACCATAATGGGAAGTCTTGCAATAATAACAAGCAATGCTTCAATTCCCTGTCTGGAGGTCCAGTTAAGATATCTGTAGGAAAGAAAAGAAAAAATATTCTCATCATCCAAAGCTTTGGAAAAGAAAACATCATCTCCGCTTAAAGTGCGAATACACATATGTATGATAAAATAGAGAATTATCATTAGCCCATAGCCCAGGGCATATTGAAGGATTATCTGTTTTTTGTTGTTTTTCATATTTCTTCCTTATCTTTTAATGTGTCCACCTTTTGAACTCGCGCGACCTCCAAAACTACTCTCCCAAAAGCTCATTGAAGCAAGCTTCAGGGGTTCGCTTTTGGGAGAGCATTTTGTCCTGGCGCTCGTGAGAAGTTTGAGTCTTTGCGCAGGTTTATAAGCTCTCAACATAAGTCATAAACTTGTCTACTGTCTTGCTTTCGCTTCGGCTGTAAAGGAAACAGCCGGCTGTATACCAAGAGTGGGTATTCTTCTTATCTTCTACTTCATATAGTTCGCATTTAACCCCCAGCTTCGCTGCCATCTCGGCCAT
Source organism: uncultured Lachnospiraceae bacterium (assembly GCA_902789665.1). Classification (GTDB taxonomy): domain Bacteria; phylum Bacillota; class Clostridia; order Lachnospirales; family Lachnospiraceae; genus UBA3766. Next base: position 294,425 of record CADAOY010000003.1, read on the forward strand.
ATCCTCAGCGCACTTAAATTCAAGAAGACCATCATGTCTGCTCTGGATTAAAAGCATTGGAATATTACTTTCACACATAAGTGATACAGGCTCTGCTTCTTTTCTGTCATATCCCTTTTTAAATAACATATTAATAAGAAGCTTTATGGTAAGGCCTGCATCATCCCTGAAAGAATAAGGTCCACCGATACCTATATATCCGATAACATTGGAAATATCCACATTGTACTTTTCCTGGTCTTTTTTGCTATAACACATAATAGATGACAGATGGGCGCCTGCTGACGGGCCTGAAACAATGACTTTCGATGTATCCACATTCTTTTCTTTAAGATATTTCATGGCCTCATTGTAGCACTTACATACATCTTCTATCTGAGCCGGATATTTATATTTATTAGACAATCTGTAACCTACCGAGATAAAATGATATCCCATTCCTGCCACGCTCTGTCCCATAAAATCAAAGAACTTCGGATCACCTGCATTCCATCCGCCACCATGAATCCAGACAATAACCTTATCGCTGACAGCTTCCTTAGGTCTGTAATAATAGAAATACTGATTCTTATCATCTCCAAAAGTAACCTTATCCGGAGTAATTGTCTTCTTCACCTTAAAAAGCATCCTGTAATACATCGGATAGTAACTTAAGTTTTCTCTAATATAATCAATCATCATTTCTACACTTCACCTCCCATCATCATAATCACTGATTTAGCCAGTTCCTTAAAACTTCATCATAACTTTAGGTGAACTGGGAATTATAAAGCTGTGTATAGAATCCATTCTTTGCCATAAGTTCATCATGGCTGCCCTGTTCAATGACATTGCCATCCTTCATTACAAGGATGATGTCGGAGTTCTTTATGGTGAAAAGTCTGTGGGCAACGATGAAGGATGTGCGGTTCTTCATTAATTCCCCAAAGCCCTTCTGAACCTTGATTTCTGTTCTTGTATCGATATTGGATGTAGCCTCATCAAGTATAAGAATTGATGGATCAATAAGCATTACCCTTGCTATACAGATAAGCTGCTTCTGGCCTGTGGAGAGGTTGCCGCCATCTTCTGAAAGCATGGTATCATATCCCTTAGGTAGTCTTTTGATGAAGCTGTGAGCGTGCGCCCTTTTGGCCGCATCAATAATCTCATCTATGGAAGCCTCAGGCTTTCCTATTTTGATATTATCTGCAACCGTCCCTTTTCTTATGTAAGTTTCCTGAAGCACCATGCCAAAATTATCTCTTAAATCCTTATATGAAAGCTCCGTGGTGTCCTTACCATCTAAATATATGTGACCTGATAGCGGATCATAAAAACGCATTAAAAGATTAATAAGTGTGGTCTTGCCGCAGCCGGTAGGTCCTACAATGGCAACTTTTAATCCCGGCTTAACATCAAGATTAAGATTGGAAATCAAAACCTTATCCTTTGAATAACCAAATGAAACATCCTTAAGAGTAATGGCTCCCTTCGATGGCTCTAAATCCTTACTATCAGGCATAACCATCTCTTCCTCAGTAAGGAACACCCTGATTCTCTCAGCGCAGGCAAGCGCATTCTGAAGCTCAGTAATAACTCCAGTTATTTCATTAAATGGCTTGGCATACTGATTGGCATAGGATAGGGAAACTGTCAGAAGACCTACTGTAAAAGCATCTTCCTTCATGCATATCATGGAGCCAACCACCGCAACCAGGGCATAACAGATTGCATTAACAAATCTGGTTGAAGGATTAACCAGCGATGAGAAAAAAACCGCCTTCGTGGATGCATCCACAAGCCTTCCATTAATCTCACCAAACTTATCTGTATTCTCATCCTCATGTCCGAAGGCTCTTACGGTTTTAACATTGGTAACCATCTCATTAATGAAGCCGGTCTGCTCACCTCTGATACGGGACTGATTATCAAAAAGCACATATGTCTTTTTTGAAATATATGCTGATATAAACAGTGATAATGGCGTAATAAGAAGTACCAGAAGCGCGATTCTATAGTCTATCATAACAAGCAGACAAAGGGTTCCAAAAATTGTGGTTATACCAACAAAAAACTGATTAAATCCCATCAAAAGTCCATCAGACATGGCATCCGTATCCGCAATAATCAGACTTAAAAGCTCACCCTTTCCCTTTGAATCCAGGAAACTTATAGGCAGTTTTTGAATCTTATCAATCGCATCTTTTCTTATTCTCTCAACAACCTTTATGCTGACACGATTATTGCATAAACTCATAATATACTGACAAATAGCAGTCAGCGGAATGATGATAAGAAGAAGGATCAGACTCTTAAGCATAATTCTGTCTCCGCCTTCCATGAAAAGAGCATCCACTCCCTTACCAATAACATAAGGAATATAAAGAGCTCCTGCCACATAAGCCGCACTGAGAATAATGCTTAATATCGCAAAGAATAATGAGCCTTTTATGTACTTGAAAATAAAGCCTAAAGTCTTACTCTTCATTACTAAACTGTGTCCTGTATATTTCCTTATAAACCTCAGAACTTCTCATAAGTTCCTCATGTGTACCCATACTTTCCATATGTCCGTCTTCAAGGACAATAATTGTATCCATATCCATAATCTGTGACGCTCTCTGGGAAATAACCACCAGTATTTTATCTTCTCCAAGGGCCTTCAGATTTTTATTAACTTCCTTCAAAGTAATATTATCAAGAGCCGATGTGGAATCATCGAGCACATATAAATCGCTGTTTTTGATAAGGCATCTTGCAATAGAGAGTCTCTGCTTCTGGCCTCCTGAGAAATTAGAGCCTCCCTCTTTAACCAAAGCCTCAAGCTCTCCTTCCTTATCTTTGACAAATCCGGAAGCCGCAGCCATATCCAGAGCCTTCCACATCTCATCTACAGAAGCATCTTCCTTACCCCACTTAAGGTTTTCTGCAACCGTTCCCTTAAAAAGCACGCTGAACTGTGGAGATATGCTGATTCTGTTATTTATACTCTCCTTGGAATATTCCTTAATGTCCCTGCCATTAATTAATACCTGACCCTGGGATGCGTGGTAGAAACCACAAAGGAGTGAGGCGGCGGTGCTTTTGCCAGAGCCGGTTCCACCGATGATACCGATGCGGCTGCCTTTCTTCAAAGCAAAATTAATATCAGAAAGTGCATTCTCTCCCTCACCTTCGTAGGCAAAGCACACATTCTTAAACTCAATGGAATCAATGCGCTCCAAAATCTCATCCCCATCTTCCGCACCTTCGTCAGTTAACATGGCCGCTATACGATCGCCACAGGCAACTGACTTGGTTACGGTGATTACGAGATTGGCGAACTTGACAAGCTCAACCAGAATCTGGGACATGTAATTAACCAGTGCCATGATTTCACCTTGGGTAATGGCGCCCTCATCAACCAGGAATGAGCCATTAACCAAAATAATATATGTGGCCAGATTAATAACCACGAATGTAATTGGATTTAATAAAGAACTGATTCTTCCAACGAAAAGTGAAATGGCAGAAAGAGAGTCGATTTCCTTGTCAGTTTTCTCCGTCTCCTCTTCCTCCATGGTGAAGGCCCTGATAACCCTGACGCCAAGAAGATTCTCGCGAAACAGAGTCAGCACATCCTCTAATTTACTCTGAACTTTCTTGTAAAGAGGGATGCTGCCAAGAAGAATCATAAATACGATAATAAAAAGAAGTGGAATTGCCACAACAAATATGAGGGCCTCTTTCACATTAACCGTAAAGGCCATAATTACTGCGCCGAAAACCACAAAAGGTGAGCGAAGAAGAAGCCTTAAAAACAGATTCACGCCGGTCTGCACCTGATTAACGTCGCTGGTGATGCGGGTAATCATGGTGGTAACGCCGACCCTGTCTATCTCCTTATAGCTCTTATGCTCAATATCTTCAAAAATCCTCGCCCTCAGTATTCCCGCATACCCACTGGCTGCCCTGGCAGAGAAATACTGCGCGGTAATACTCATGGCAAGACCAATGGCTGCAAGCGAAACTAAAACAAGACCCATATATACAATATGAGTCTTATTATTAACTGCTATTCCATTATCCACCATTGATATGATTACAAGTGGCACAAAAAGTTCAAAAGACGCCTCAAGCAGCTTAAAAAGCGGCGCCAGCACACACTGCAATGCATATGGTTTGATGTACTTAAGTATTTTAAACACTTATACTTCCTTATTCGGTTTCTTCATCCTTAATCTTTCTTGCGCATACAACGAAACGTCCTTCGTTGGTATGATATGCACAGGTTACAAGCATTATTATATCATCTCCATATTCAGGCACAATCCCTGTGTCATACAAAGATTTGCTGCAGAGGTTCTCAATGTTATAATCGAAATCCTCTTTTGTTTCTGAATCAATAAAATAATAGAATTTGTAATTTGTATCTGTTGAATTATAGATTCTGTCCCTGAATGCTGAGAATACTTCATATTCTCCCTTCTCATAAAGGGTATCGAATTCTATAATCTTATGCTCCTCATAAAATTCCTTCTTCTCATAATTCATGATGGCCTTGAACATTGTGCCGTTACGCATATGATGGCCATAGAGAATCAGGTTGTCAGAACGCGGATCCATGGTGCATCTGAAGTCGATGAAAATCGCGCCCGATGTGGACTCCTCACCATTGAAATCCCTGTGAATATATTTCTGACCGATTATTCCATCCTCATCCACATAATCAGGTGTATGCATTACCGGATAATCAATAACCGTACCATCAAGGCGAATCCAGCCCACCATATCATTATTCTGCTCATAGAAAGGAAGGTACTCAGGAAGAATATCTTTCTCCTCTTCCTCCTCCTCTTTTTCCTGAGCTGCAAGAGCCATATTATCCACCATGGCATCAAGACCTATGGAATCTGCATCGATTACCACAATCTTGCTGTCCACCAGCTCCTGCCAGGCTTTTCTCTCTTTGGCAATTCTCACCTGATAACTAATCAGATATCCCGCAGATATGGCAAAAATCACCGCCGCCACCACAAAGACAAAATACATAATCTTAAGCTTCTTATCAAGAGTCTTAAAATTCTTAATGTCATTTATGACAAGGGCAAAGAAGTTCTTCTTTTTCTTATCATCTTTATCTTCTTCTGCCTTTACCGGCTTTTTTTCCTTGGGAATATCTTCCTCGATATTGATATCCTCATCAGGGATGGTTTCTTCTTCAGCCTCTTCAGGCGCTTCAGCTTCTACGGTTGCCTCTGCCACTTCGGCTTCTACGATTGCCTCGGCCTCCGGCGCTGGCGCTTCCTGCTCTGCAACTTCCGCCTCTGCCTTCGGAGTTTCATCCACCTCATCCCAAATGCTTGATTCACTTGTATTCTTTATTTCATCACTCATTCTTAACCTTCTTTAACACATGTTATAAAGATTATACCATTATTACTATTATGTGACAATGTTGCGCAGCGCAAGGACAAAATGCTCTCCCCAAAGCCATCTAAGTGCAGCTTGCTGCAATGAGCTTTGGGGAGAGTAGTTTTGGACGATGCGCGTCCTACTTAGAACGGCTTATACTTCTTAAGTTCCTCAATAAAGCTAAGTGCCATAGGACTTAAAATATGATCATCTCTTATAATATATCCGATGGTCATTTTATCCTCAGCATCAAGTGGAACCGCTGTATATCCCACACCATTTAATTCCTTACAGATAACACCGCTGCAAAGGGTAAAACCATTAAGAAGTGTCATCATATTAAGAGCAGTCGCCCTGTCATTTACACGAATAATCTTTCTGTACGGATAAGTGCTGAGCACCTCTTCCGCAAAATAAAATGAATTCTTCTCACCCTGATTAAAGGAAAGACAAGGATACTCATCAAGGTCCTTTAATGACACCTTTTTCTTCTTTGCAAGCGGATGGTTCGTTGAAAGATATGCATAGGTATCGCAGGTAAAAAGCTCATTAAAGTTAAGATTATTTTCTGCCAGTTCCTTATATAAAACCTTATTGTTAAAGTCATTGATGTAAAGTATTCCAAGCTCGCTTCTCATATTTTTTACATCAGTAATAACCTCGCCTGTTCTGGTTTCATATATGGCAAAATCATACTCTTCCATGGAATTATTTAATACCACGTTTGAAAAAGCCTCCACCGCAAAAGTATAATGCTGGGCAGACACATGGAAAACCTTCTTGGCAGAAGATGTGCCCAGGTATCTTTGTTCCATAAACTTATACTGCTCCAAAGTCTGCCTTGCATAACCAATGAACTCACTGCCTTCGGTAGTAAGCTCTATACCCTTGTTGCTCCTGTTAAAAATCTTAATTCCGATTTCTTTTTCAAGTTCTTTAATGGTTCCGGACAAACTTGGCTGCGATATATAAAGAGCCTTTGCGGCCTCATTCATTGATCCCCTGTCCGCAACACATATAACATATTTCATCTGTTGTAATGTCATATAAAAATCTCCTTTTACAAATTAAAAACTGGAAATACATATACAAAATCCTGCATTGATCCCCATACCGAAGGTAAATATACTTTTTTAAAGATATATAAGCTTACAATCATCATTCCAATGGCTACCGCTATAACCACTGAATTAAGAAGCTTTTCAGATATCTTTACCTTTTCCTTTAAAAGTTTATATAAAGCCTCATATCCAAGACCAAACATAACTGCTACTGCAGGAAATGCCGGATATATATATCTTCCCTGAGGCTGATAATCTGTATAATACGAATAGTGAATTGATAATAAAACAGGTATAAGCGCTGCAAATATTATCATATATCTAAAGAATATTCCCTTTATATTCTCCTTCAGATTTTCTCTCTTAGTTACCGTATTTATTAAGAAAAACAGATAACCTAATACGTCAATTATTGCATAAAGAATATAAAACTTCATTGAACATTTAAACATCATATAGCCAAAAAACCCGACTGAAGACTTAAATGTATCAACTATCCATGGTCTCATAAATACCATATGAGCTATGCTCTCTCCCATATTATGTGGTGTCTGCCTGAGTGATGGCTTAAGAGTATCAGCCGCATACATTTCGCTGGACTGCTCGAGTGTCTTAAGACCAAATACATCACCATCATACATAATGGTATTTCTTACCAGGAAGAAGCCGCATAATCCCAATACAATTACCGTTACTATAAGACCACAAATCCACAGATTATTTTTCTCTTTATTCTCAGCATTTTTGGTATTCCAAACCAGAGTTATAAATAAAACCATACTAAGTAATATCCAGCCATATGCATTGTAATATGACAATGTTACTATGGAGATTCCAAAGCCAAGAAGTACGGATATTCTAATATTTAATTCCTCTTTTAATATATAAACCCAGGCATAACAGATCATGGAAGAACCAAGCAAAGCCAGAGCATCATTATTTATATAGCTTGCAAGAAATGCAAACTGTGGCGTTGTTGATACACAAATAAATACAAACCACTTAACTCTCTCATTGGTTAATAATTTATCCAGTGATTTAAATAAAAATAAGGCTGTAAATACAGAAGCAACCACATTTGGAAAACGTGCTGCAACCAGAATAGCCTTGGCACTCATGGTAAATAAAGATACAATCTTCATACATAAAGCACTAAGCAGGGATGGTAACCATGTAATATAGAATGCGTAGGAGAAGCCCCACCACTGATTACGAATTTCGGAAAGCCACCCTGAAGGCAGCTTTCCGTTTTCAAACACATAATATATCATTGGGAATCTGGCATATTCATCCGGAGCATAATCATAAGGCTTTACTGCACTCCATATAAAATAATATATAAAGAGTGCAAAACAAAAACCCGTTACAAATATCCACTTATGCTTACGATAAAATTCCTTCATTAATCTGCCATCTTCTCGTCTTCTTCCAAACCTTTTTCGGTAAGGAACATTTTCTGCTCAACTGTTACAACCTTGTCATAACACTTGAAAATCTCATCAACTTTCTTTGAGTCCATCTTAGGAGTAATTAAACTTACAAGTGGAACTACTATAAGTCCTGCAATCATAGCAAGAGCACCGGCTACGATTGGTGATGAAAGGTAACCAAAAATCATATTTGATACTGTAATGCCTACGCCTGTAACGAAGCTTGCCCAGACGGAAATTTTGGTAACCTTTTTAAAGTAAAGACCATACATGAAAGGAGCTAAGAAAGCACCTGCCAGAGCACCCCATGAAATACCCATGAGCTGTGCAATGAATGTGGTCTTATTCCATGCGATAAATACTGATAAAGCTACGAAGAAAAGGATAAAACATCTAAGTACTATAAGCTGTGCCTTATCGCTCATCTTCTTAACAATGTTACCCTTTACGATATCAAGAGTAACTGTAGATGCTGAGGTAAGTACCAGTGATGATAATGTGGACATTGATGCTGAAAGTACAAGCACTACCACGATTCCGATTAAGATATCAGGAAGACCTGATAACATTGCAGGAATGATATTATCATAAATTACCTTGCCATCTTCTGCATAGATGTCAGCGAAGCTGAATAATCTTGAGAAACCACCAAGGAAGTAGCATCCGCCGGCAACGATAACTGCAAAGAATGTAGAAACGATGGCGCCGGTTTTGACAGATCTTTCATCCTTGATTGCATAGAATTTATGAACCATCTGAGGAAGACCCCAGGTACCAAGTGATGTAAGAATAATTACGCTAAGTAAGTCTAACGGGTTGGCACCAAAGAAGGATGCATATACACCAGGGGCTGCCACGGCGATTCCTTCATCTGCAGGAATACTTGCAAGACCTACAAGTGACTGATAGAATCCGCCCTGTCCGTTGATAACTGCAACAACTACTGCGCAGATACCAAATAACATGATGATACCCTGAATAAAGTCGTTGATTGTAGTTGCCATGTAACCGCCAAGGATTACATATACACCGGTAAGCACTGCCATAACCAGAATACATACTTCATAAGGAACATGGAATGCCATTTCAAATAATCTTGAAAGACCGTTATATACAGATGCTGTATATGGAATTAAGAATATGAAGGCAATAACTGATGCGCCAATTCTAAGAGCTTTGGAGTCATATCTTTTACCAAAGAAGTTAGGCATGGTTGCCGCATTTAAATGGTTGGACATGATTCTTGTTCTTCTTCCTAAGATAATCCAGGCAAGTAAGCTTCCGATAAAAGCATTGCCAAGACCAATCCATGTTGAGGCGAGACCGAATTTCCAGCCGAACTGTCCTGCATAACCTACGAAAATAACCGCACTAAAATATGAGGTTCCATAGGAAAAAGCAGTAAACCAAGGTCCTGCCGTATGTCCGCCGAGGACGAAATTGTCTACACTTGTTGCTTTCTTTCTTGCATAAATTCCCACGCCAATCATCATGGCGAAGAAAATCAGCATCATGGTAATTTTTGCTGCCATTTAGGTTTTCCCCCTGTAAAAAAATATTTATTCTTTAGCCTCCTCAGGCCATTTTGTATATAGTAATTTAAGCAGTATCGGTGTGGTAATGGATGAAATAATTATTAAAAGAATAACTGCCGTGAAATACACAGGGTCCATCATTCCAACTGCCAGTCCCTTCTGGGACACAATCAGCGCAACCTCTCCTCTTGTCATCATACCGACGCCCACTTTAAGCGCATGCTTAGGCTTGATACGGCATATCATTGCCATAAGTCCGCAGCCGATGATTTTGGTAATCATTCCGACAAGTACGAAGCAGATTGCGAAGAAGAATATGCTCATATTTAAGTCTGATATATCTGTCTTAAGACCGATACTTGCAAAGAAAATTGGTCCAAATAAAACATAGGAATTTATATCAAGTCTTCTTGCGATATATTCTGAATCCCTGATATTGCAAAGAATAATACCTGCAACATATGCGCCGGTGATATCAGCAATACCGAAGAATTCTTCTGCAATAAATGCAAGGGCTAAGCAAAGCGCAAGTCCTGCAATTGTAATTCTTCTGCTGTGAGGATATCTGTTATCCACAATCTTGAAGATTTTATAGCAGATAAAGCCTACACATACAGCCAGCACGAAGAATAATAATGTATTTCTCACAACCGTATATGGCTTGGCGCTTGGATCATTAAGTCCAACCACGAAGGTCAGCACCACCATACCGATTACATCATCAATAATTGCCGCATTTAAGATGGTTGTTCCAATCTCGCCATTTAGAACCCCCATCTCCTTAAGGGATTCCACAGTGATACTTACTGATGTGGCGGTCAGAATTGTTCCCATAAATATGGCTTTATAGAACTCAGGAGTTCCTACGCTGTGAAAGCCATAGAAGCAGCTGTATAAAAGTGTTCCACCAACCAGTGGGACGAAAACGCCTGCACACGCTATGGCGAAAGCCTTAGGTCCAGTCTTAACCAGACTCTTTAAATTGGTTTCAAGGCCGGCGCAGAACATAAGAAGAACTACACCAATCTGAGCCATCTGCAGGATAAAATCACTGGTATTAACCCATCCTAAAACCGATGGTCCGATAATAAGTCCCGCTACAATTTCTCCCGCAACCTGTGGAGCTTTAAGCTTTCTTGCCACAAGTCCGAAGAACTTGGCAAAAAGAATAATAATCGCTATATCTTTGAATATTTCCAAACTATCCATTTTATTAACCTCTGTTCTCCCCCGCTTTTACACATAAATCACATTGCACTTAAACAATAATATATCCCCGAAACCGCAATGTAAAGTATAACTTGATGTAACATATAAATTAATAGAGAATGCCTGCCAATAAATGAGAAAACAGGTATGTCTTTGGATAATATTTTTTTGATCTTTTCCTTATCCTTAATTAGGAGGCATAAATAAAAACCTGCCAAAAATAAGAATAACCATGGAATTATTGGAAAATAATCGCCGGAATAAAATCCCTTAAATGGAAATCCAAGAAAAGTTGTAAAATAATCCTTATAAAGAAAATCCGGAAGCTTACATATAACCAGTCTTTCAAATCCAAAGCTGTGAATATAAACATTTCTAGTTATTACAAACAAAAGAATCGATATGATTAAGCCTGCCATATCAGGAATCTTTCTAAGCCACTTATCAAGTGCCAGGGTTATCAGCATTGCAGCACCAAGCATTGTAAGCACACCAAAAATAATTCTCTCTTCCGGCAAAAAAATCATTGTTACAAGTGTTATTATGATTCCACACAAAGAAACAATGATACCTCTTTTAGGATTTCTTGAACCCAGTGCCCGGCACATTCCGGATATTATAATAAAAGACCAGCATATCAACTGCTGATATACATATCCCCATCTGCTGCTGTAAAAAGGAATATGTGCTCCGCATATGGAAACCACATCATATAATCCGTGATAGATTATCATATTGATTATGGTTATTCCCCTGATTACATCCAGAAGATGAAATCTTTCTTTTTTAATTCCGTCTATTACTTTTAATTTACTGTCTTTCATATTGTGCTTATTTAATACTTTAACGCTTTAAATCAATACTGTCAATAAAGTTTTTAAATGGCAGGGGCCATAACGCCCCTGCCTGATTTAAATTTAAATTTTAGTTGTAATTATTCTTCAGAAGAATCCGTATTATCGTCAGTATCCTCAATATCATTTTCTTCCAAAGCCTTATTTACAAGTGCCTCAATATCAGCAGGTGTGCTTCCTTCTTCTGAAGGTATTTCTTCTACAGGAAGTTCCTCTACCTCTTCCATGGTAAGTTCATTATCTCCATCTGAAATCTTCTCTCTTACCTTGGCAATCTTGGCAAGTTTAACCTTGGAATCAAGATTGATTAATTTAACACCTGTTGTATTTCTTCCAATTAATGATACGTCTCCCATTGGAATCTGAATGATTGTTCCAAGAGATGTAATCATCATAATCTCATGCTCATCTGTAACAGCCTTAACACCGATTACATATCCTGATTTCTCAGTAATCTTATAGCACTTAACACCCTTACCGCCTCTTCTTTGAACATTGAATTCATCTAAGGATGTTCTCTTACCAAGACCTTTTTCTGAAACAATAAGAAGTGAATCACCCTGGTGATCAAGCTGCATACCTACGATTTCATCACCATCAGATAAGTTCATACCGATAACACCCATGGTATCACGGCCTGTACATCTTACATCTGTTTCCTTAAATCTTATACACATACCATACTTGGTTACAAGGAATGCTTCTGTCTTGGCATCTGTACTCTTAACTTCTATAAGTTCATCGTCATCACGAAGATTGATTGCGATAAGACCATTCTTACGGATATTTGAGAATTCCTTAAGTGCAGTCTTCTTAATAATACCCTTTCTTGTTACCATGAAGAGATTTCTGTCTTCATCATAATCCTTAATAGGAATAACTGCGGAAATCTTCTCACCCGGATTAAGCTGTAAGAGGTTAATAATTGCAACACCTCTTGCAATTCTTGATGCTTCCGGAATCTGGTAAGCCTTCAGTCTGTATACACGGCCAAGATTGGTGAAGAACATAATGTAATGATGATTTGAAGTCATAAGTAAGTCTTCAATATAGTCATCATCAATTGTGGACATTCCCTTAATTCCCTTGCCACCTCTGTGCTGTGACTTAAAGTTATCAACAGTCATTCTCTTAACATATCCTAAGGATGTCATGGCAATAACTGTATTCTCATTAGGAATTAAATCTTCATCAGTAATGTCATCGTCATCGATGCCGATTCTTGTTCTTCTTTCATCACCGTATTTCTGGGCAATAAGAAGCATCTCATCTTTGATTACGCCTAATAAAATCTTCTCATCAGCAAGGATTGATTTAAGATAAGCAATTCTTTCAAGTAATTCCTTATGCTCATTCTCAAGTTTTTCTCTTTCCAAACCTGTAAGAGTCTTAAGACGCATATCCACAATAGCCTGAGCCTGGACATCAGTTAATGCAAATCTTTCCATTAATGCTGTCTTGGCAGCCTGTGTATTCTCACTTGATCTGATAATATTAATTACTTCATCAATATTATCAAGAGCAATCAGTAAGCCCTGGAGTATATGATCTCTTTCTTCAGCTTTCTTTAAATCAAATTTGGTTCTTCTTGTTACTACATCTTCCTGATGCTTTAAGTAATACTGAAGCATCTGTAAGATATTTAATACCTTAGGCTCATTATTAACCAGAGCAAGCATAATAACACCGAAGGAATCCTGAAGCTGTGTATGCTTATAAAGATGTTTTAATACAAGATTTGGATTAACGTCTCTTCTAAGTTCAATTACAATACGCATACCTTCACGGTTTGTCTCATCACGAAGGTCTGTGATTCCGTCGATTTTCTTATCTTTTACAAGTTCGGCAATCTTCTCAATTAATCTTGCCTTATTAACAAGATAAGGAAGCTCTGTAACAATAATTCTGTTCTTACCATTCTGAAGTGACTCAATATTGGTAATGGCTCTTACCTTAACCTTGCCTCTACCTGTTCTGTATGCTTCTTCAATTCCTGATCTTCCAAGGATTTCAGCACCTGTTGGGAAGTCAGGTCCCTTGATGATATCAAGGATTTCTTCTATTTCTGTTTCTCTGCCTTCATTAACCCTGTTATCAATTAACTTAACAACTGCATTAATTGTTTCTCCAAGATTATGAGGTGGTATGTTGGTTGCCATACCAACGGCGATACCTGTAGTACCATTAACCAAAAGGTTAGGATAACGGCTTGGAAGAACTGTTGGTTCTTTCTCTGTCTCATCAAAGTTAGGTACAAAATCAACAGTATCTTTATCGATATCTGCAAGAAGCTGCATTGAAATCTTTGATAATCTTGCCTCTGTATAACGCATGGCAGCTGCGCCATCGCCGTCCACAGAACCAAAGTTACCATGACCATCTACAAGTGGTGCTCTCATTGACCACTCCTGAGCCATATTAACTAATGCACCATAAATAGAACTGTCACCATGTGGGTGATATTTACCCATTGTATCACCGACGATACGCGCTGACTTACGATGTGGCTTATCCGGTGTATTATTCAGTTCTGACATTGAGAATAAAACTCTTCTTTGTACCGGCTTAAGACCATCTCTTACATCAGGAAGAGCACGAGCGGCAATAACGCTCATGGCATAGTCGATATAACAGTTTTCCATTGTTTTTTTAAGGCCTACATGTTCAACCTTATCAAAAATATTTTCATCCATTATCTATTACTCCGTTTTCCAGAAATCAATTAGATATCTAAATTCTTAACAAATCTGGCATTTTCTTCAATAAATTCTCTTCTTGGTTCTACATTATCACCCATAAGAACCTTGAAAGTTAAATCTGTCTCAGATTCAATTTCATCTTCCATTGTAACTTTCTTTAAGATTCTCTTTGAAGGGTCCATGGTTGTTTCCCAAAGCTGGTCAGCATCCATTTCACCAAGACCTTTGTAACGCTGAATCTTATTACCCTGATCCCTGCCTACTTCATTTAAAACATTATTAAGTTCATCATCTGAATATGCATACCAGACTTTTTTATTCTTCTCTAACTTATAAAGAGGAGGTGTTGCAAGATATACATATCCCTGTTTAATAAGTTCAGGCATGAATCTGTATATAAATGTAAGTAACAATGTACTGATATGAGCACCATCGACGTCGGCATCGGTCATGATAATAATCTTATGATATCTTAATTTACTGATATCAAAATCATCATGAATACCTGTACCGAATGCTGTAATCATGGCTTTAATCTCAGCATTACCATAGATTTTGTCAATTCTTGCTTTTTCTACATTAAGAATCTTACCTCTAAGTGGAAGAATAGCCTGAGTTGCTCTGTCTCTTGCAACCTTTGCACTACCACCCGCGGAATCTCCCTCGACTATGTAGATTTCACAATTCTTAGGATCTTTATCTGAACAGTCAGCTAATTTTCCAGGAAGAGCTGTTCCTTCAAGTGCTGTCTTTCTTCTGGTAAGATCTCTTGCCTTTCTTGCAGCCTCTCTTGCTCTTGCTGCAAGTATTGATTTCTCACAAATACTCTTTGCAACAACAGGATTCTGCTCTAAGTAGTATGTAAGCTGTTCACTTACCAGAGAATCAACTGCTGTTCTTGCTTCTGAGTTACCAAGTTTCTGCTTTGTCTGACCTTCAAACTGAGGATTCTCAATTTTAACGGAAATAACTGCAGTTAAACCTTCTCTTATATCATCACCACTAAGGTTGGCATCTGAATCTTTAAGAATCTTGGCTGATCTTGCATAATCATTAAATGTCTTTGTAATGGCATTTCTAAATCCTGCAAGATGCATACCACCTTCCGGTGTATTGATATTATTAACGAATGAATAAATACTTTCGTTATAAGCATCATTATGCTGAAGAGCAACTTCTACATATACACCATTTTTAAGGCCTTCAAAATAAATAACATCATTATATAAAGGAGTGTTACCTCTGTTAAGGTAGGAAACAAATTCCTTAATACCGCCTTCATAATGGAATACTCTTTCCTTAGGCTCTTCTTCTCTGTTATCTGTTAAAGTAATCTTAATACCCTTTGTTAAGAAAGCCATCTCTCTTAATCTGTCTTTAAGTGTATTAAAATCAAATCTTATATCTTCAAAAATCTCATCATCCGGGAAGAAAGTAACCTTTGTTCCTGAAACTCCTTCTTCACAGGTTCCAACTTCCTTAAGTGAATATTCTACTTCACCACCATTATGATATCTCTGCTTATAAACAATTCCGTCCTTGCAGATTTCTACTTCAAGCCATTTGGATAAAGCGTTAACAACTGAAGCACCAACACCATGAAGACCACCGGATACCTTATATCCTCCACCACCGAACTTACCACCGGCATGAAGTACTGTAAATACAACTTCTACAGCAGGAATACCCATCTCGTGATTGATACCAACCGGAATACCTCTACCATTATCCTTAACTGTAACAGATCCTTCTTTATTGATTGTTACATTAATCTCTGTACAATATCCTGCCAAAGCTTCATCAACAGAGTTATCCACAATTTCATATACCAAGTGATGAAGACCTCTTAAGGATGTGCTGCCTATGTACATACCAGGTCTTTTACGAACTGCTTCAAGTCCTTTCAAAATCTGAATCTGGTCAGCACCATATTCTTCTTCTACTTTAATATTATCAATTTCATTACTCATTTGGTTTCCTCCACATTGCCTGCGGTAATTCTATATATTCTGTCTATTTCTATTCTGCTGTTAACGAATTCATCCAGACCTGTACATGTAATAATTGTCTGAATATCTCCTATAGTATTAAGTAAGAAATTCTGTCTGTTACTGTCAAGTTCAGATAAAACATCATCCAAAAGCAAAATAGGATTATCATTAATAATTTTTTTAACTATTTCAATCTGTGCCAGTTTAAGTGATAAAGCAGCACATCTTTGCTGACCCTGTGATCCGAATTTCCTTACATCCATATCATTGATGGTAAAAATCAAATCATCTCTGTGAGGTCCTACCGATGTTATTTTATTCTTGATATCAGACTGCTGATTGGCTTTAAGCATTATTCCAATATCATCTTTACCAACATTCGGTTTATAAATAATTTTAATCTTTTCCTTAGAACCCGACAGGTTAAAATGAATGCCTTCAATTATTTCATTTAGCTGTTCTATGAAAGTTTCTCTTCTTTCAATTATCTTGCTTCCATAGGATTCTATCTGATTATCCCATATATCCAGAGTATCTTTTAAAGTTGGATTAAAATATAAATCCCTTAATAAAGAATTTCTCTGCTCGATGATTTTGTTATAATTATTGAAATTATAAATGTAGAAATTATCTAACTGGCAAAGCTGCATATCCACAAAATTTCTACGAAATACAGGACCATCCTTAATAATATTTAAATCTTCAGGAGAAAAGAATATTATATTCATTATTCCTATAAGATCAGATACTTTAGGAACTTTCTCCTTATTTATGGCAATAAATTTATTCTTACCTTTACGAAGATGCATATCTATTGATATATCTTCATTATCTTTATTTAGAATGGTTTTTATATGTGCCTCTTCACATCCAAATTTAATAAGTTCACTATCCTTATTTCTTCTGTGACTTCTGGCAGTAGCACACATTCCTATTGCTTCAAGAATATTTGTTTTTCCCTGAGCATTATCTCCATAAAGAATAGTATTACCATTATTTAAATCCAAATTTAAACTGTCATAATTACGATAATTAGACAATTCAACAGATTTTATATACATTTAAACCTCTTAAAATCAATTAATACTAACCTTTTGATTATTATATTCAATAACATCACCTGAATATAATTTTTTACCTCTTTGAAGACATACTTCACCATTAACTTTAACCTGGCCTTCAGTTATAACCATTTTGGCATCAACTCCTGAAGATACCATACTGGCTAACTTCATGGCCTGTCCAAGTTTAATAAATTCATCTTTTATAGTAATAGAATCCACTTTGTCTCCTGATTTATAAATTAATATTTACCGGCATTACAATGTAAATATAAGAATCATTATCATCTCTTATGAAGCAAGGATTCTTCTGACTCATGAAGAAAAGACTAACTTCATCATCATCAATTGCCTTAAGAGCATCCAGTAAGAATTTAGGATTTAAAGCAATTTTAATATTAATTCCTTCAGTATTTATAAATAACTTATCATAGTAAGAACCATAATTTGTTACCAGTTTAACTTCAAATACATCTTTATTAATATCAATAATTACAGGCTTCTTATCTTCTTTAATAAGTGGAAGTGTTCTCTCCAGGCTGTTAACAAGTTCACTTCTGTTAAAAGTAGCCTTTGTTTCATAATCTTTAATAAAGAAATTATCAATATTAATGAATTTACCATCAATTAATCTTACAACAATTAATGTTTCATCATATTCAAATGCCAAATGACTTGGCATAAAATATAATGTTATGCTCTTTTCCGGATCTGAACCAATTAATTTAATAATTTCCTTTAAGCTCTTTCCAGGAATAACAATTTCTTTATCAAGTGAAGCATCATCAACTTTCTGGTTACGTACTGATACTCTGTTTCCATCAATACCTTTAATACATAAATTACCATTTCTTATAATAAATGATTCACCACTTAAAACCTTATTGGCATTTGATTCACTAATAGAGAAAATTGTTTTTGTTATCATGTTCTTTAAAATAAGTTCATTAATAACAAGTTTTTCTTCTCTCTTAATTGGAGCCAGATCATTAAAGCTGTCTCCATCTTTACCATTAATGTTATATTCAATTGAACCACTCTTAATGGTTACAACTAAATTATCATCTGTATAAATATTTATTTCACCATCAGGAATATTTCTGATAGTATCCTGTAAGAAATGAGCAGCAATTGCTATCTTACCATTTTTAATAATCTTTCCTTCAACTACTGTTTCAATACCAATCTCTTCATTATTGGCTACAAATCTTATTTTATTGGATGAAGCATCTATTAAAAGACATTCATATAATGAATTAACATATCTGTTGGAATTATCTACAGCTTTAATAACTGTATTAATACCATCCAATAAATCGTTTTTGGAAATACTGATCTGCATAAGTGCCTCCTGTCTTAAATTAATTAACTAATTAATTAAAAATAAATAATATAGTAAGTTAAATAATAGTAATAATAATAAGGTGTGTTTATATGTTGATAAATGCCTTAAAGCCTTGTAAAATAAGGATTTCTTTAATTTATAAGATGTTTTTAATTATTTATAAATGTAAGATTTGTCAGCATTAATCCACAAAAAATATTTATTACATTAATATATAGAAGAAATTTTATTCTTAATAACTTCTATTTCATTTCTAAAATTCTCGTCTTTTTCAACTTTTTCCTTAATCTTATTGGATCCGGAAATAACAGTTGAATGATCTTTTCTGTCTAATAGTTTTGCTATATTCTGCTGTGTTTCTCCAGTCATGGTTGAACAGAGATAGTAAATAATCTGTCTTGGAAATACTACTTCTGATCTTCTGCTGGATGATAAAAGCTCTGAAATATCAATATTATAATGTTCAGCTACTGCATTCATAATCTTCTGAGGAGTTATAGGTCTCTTCTTATTAAAAGATATATATTCTTTAATAGCTTCATTAACATGTTCTATTGTAATATCCTTAATTCCATATATTCTTGCATACTGAATAACATTCTTATATGCACCTTCAAGTGATCTGATATCAGTATCTACATTAGTAGATATATAGGAAAGAACTTCATCATTAAAGATATTATTATGCTGACCATTTAATTTTTGTAAAATGGCATATCTTGTTTCATATGAAGGTGGCTGAATATCAGCAATTAAGCCCATGGAGAATCTTGAAATATATCTTTCATCAAAATCCTCGAATTCCTTTGGTGGCTTATCAGATGAAATAACAATGGCTTTATTGTTATTACATAAGTATTCAAATGTATAGAAGAATTCTTCCATTGAAGATTTCTTATCTTTAATAAACTGGATATCATCAAATAGCAAAATATCCACCGAGAGATATTTCTTCCTGAAAGCATCTATAATATTCTGCTTACCACCACTAATGGCAGGAATAAGTTCATTAAGGAAAGATTTACAATTCACATAAAGAACATTCTTGGTATTATCTTTCTCTAATATATAATGACCAATTGAATGAAGCAGATGTGTCTTACCAAGTCCTGAATTACCATATATAAATAAAGGATTAAATTCAATTCCCGGAGCATTGGCTACAGCAACTGATGCCTCAAGGGCAAAAGAGTTATTATCTCCTCTTACAAAATTATCAAATGTAAATTTAGGATTAAGATTAGATTTCTCAATAAGATTAAAATCAAGTTTTGTAGTATTAGTCTTCTGAGTTACATCTTCTTCTTCAGATTTAAATATTACATTATAGGAAATACCATCATTAATGAATTCCGTTACTGTAACTGTGAAAAAGTCTGTATAACTCTTGGTAATGAAACTAATAATACTCTTCTTATTAGGAATAATAATGTAAACTGTATTTTCACTGATGGAATCCAGTTTCATATTATCTATGAAAGTATCATATGCTACATTGGAAATATCGTATGTATCTTTTACTGTTTTCTTAATTTTATCCCAGTTATCATTAAGAAGATAAAATTTCTCAATTTCAGTCATCAATTTCAAATTGCTCCTAATTTTAACAACAATTAACTCCTTATATATAATACCTTAAAATGTTAAAAATTTCAAACTTTAACTTTAATAATTATGTAAACTAAAATGGTAAAAATAAAATATTTATAAACAATTTTAACCCAGTTATATAAACCTTTATTTAAAAGTTATACACAAAAAAAGATGGTAAAATAGGGATTTTTATTAATTATAACCATTATTTATCAACAAGTTATTCACATTTTGGGGATAACATTATGTAAAACTATTATGAGAAACCTGGTATTATAAAAAAATTATAAATCCTTTATTTTAGGCATTTTTATTGATAATATTATTAATTTTTAGTTGACGTAAAAAAATATTTCATTTATAATCGATTTGTGTTTCCACACGAGAAAAGGAGGTGCCTATCTATGAAAATGACATTTCAGCCTAAGAAAAGACAGAGAGCAAAAGTTCATGGTTTCAGATCAAGAATGAGCAGTGCCGGCGGAAGAAAAGTTCTTGCAGCAAGAAGAGCTAAAGGAAGAAAGAAATTATCAGCATAGGCCGCATTTATTGTGGTCTTTTTTCTTCTTATAAGAAAAATATGTTAAAAACAGTTTCATTAAAGAATAATACTGATTTTAAAAGAGTTTATAATTCAGGCAAGTCACAGGGAAATAAATATTTAGTAATGTACGTTGTGGAAAACGGACTTGGAATTAACAGACTTGGAATATCAGTAAGCAAAAAAGTAGGTAACAGTGTAATCAGACACAGAGTTAAACGTCTGGTTAAAGAAACTTACAGACTACATGAAGATTTGTTTAATAGTGGTTTAGACATAGTAGTTATAGGCAGAATGTCTGCAGCAACTGCAGATTACGGGCATATTGAGAATGCTCTTATCCGTCTATCTAATCTTCATCATATTATTAATAATGAAAAAAATATTAATAGGATCGATTAAAACATATCAAAAATATATATCTCCATATAAGTCGACCAAATGTCCTTATTTTCCATCATGTTCATGTTATGGATTGCAGGCTGTTGAAAAGCACGGGGCAATAAAAGGGTCGGCTTTAACTGCGTGGAGAATACTTCGTTGTAATCCTTTTTCTAAAGGCGGATATGATCCGGTTCCCTAACGATTCTGTTTTTATTTAGGAGGAAAGTTAGTGTTTTATTGTTTATTAACTCAGAATTCTTCCTTTATTATTGGACCGGTTTCCAAATTGCTTGGTCTTATAATGCAGGGAATCTTCTGGGTACAGAATTTTGTAATAAATCTATTTGGTAAAGAAGGTGTATGGTATCCAAATATAGGTTTATCAATAATTATTTTTACAATTATTATTTACCTTTTATTATTACCTCTTACCATTAAACAGCAGAAATTCTCCAAGTTTTCTGCAATTATGAATCCTGAAATCAAGAAAATTCAGGATAAATACAAAGGCAAAACTGATAATGAATCAATGACAAAGATGCAGCAGGAAACATCAGCTGTATATGCCAAGTATGGAGTATCTCCTACAGGCAGCTGTCTTCAGCTTCTTATTCAGATGCCAATTCTTTTAGCACTTTACAGAGTAATTTATGCCATACCGGCCTATGTTAAGGAAGTTAAAACTGCTTTCTTTCCATTAGTAAATAATCTTATTGTTCAAAGTGACAGTAATACTTTTATTAAGGAATTACAGGCTGCGGCTTATTTTAAAAAACAGTTTAAGGGCGAGGTTTTTGAAGCTGAGGCTTTTGCCAAAGTTCAGGATACTGTATCTGCAGCACTTGCTACTTCAGCTAATCCAACATTTACAGATACTGATGTAATTACAGTTCAGAATGCATTTATTGATGTACTTAACAGATGTAGTACAAAGGAATGGGCTTCAATTGCTGACAAGTTTTCTGCTTTAGGACCGGATATTGCAAGTACAATTGAAAGACTTGATAAATATAATGTATTTTTAGGTCTTAACATGGGTTATTCACCAAGTAACCTCATTCTTAATGAACTTGGTGTTGATCATATCTTTAAGCAGTTTGGTTCAATTAACTGGTCCGGTGCTAACTGGTGGATTATTATTGGTGCAGTAATGATTCCTGTGCTGGCGGCTTTTACCCAGTGGCTTAATGTTAAATTAAGTCCTCAGGCTAATACCAATACAGAGCCTGGTCAGGAAGAAAATCCAATGATGCAGTCCATGAAGATGATGAATGTTACAATGCCGCTTATGTCTGCAGTATTTTGTTTGACACTTCCATCAGGTATGGGTGTTTACTGGATTGCCGGTGCTGTTGTAAGAACAATTCAGCAGATCATTATAAATAAGTATATTGATAAAATGGATATTGATGCAGTAATTGCCAAGAATGTTGAAAAATATAATAAAAAGCTTGAAAAGGGCGGAACTTTAACTCAGAATATTGCCAAGCTTGCCAATACAAATACTGCAAATATCAATAATAGCAGTAATACAAAGCCAAGCTCAAATTTAAGCAAAGAAGAAAGAGAAGCTCAGATTAAAAAAGCAACAGAGTACCTTAATAAGTCTAATAATAAAAAGTCAGGTACGGGGGGAAGTTTAGCTTCCAAGGCTAACTTAGTTAAAGACTATAATGAGAGGAATAATAAATAATGGATGCAAATTTAGAATATAAAGAGTTTACCGGAAAAACTAAAGATGATGCAATTACCAATGCTTGCCAGAGTTTTCTTGTAGCCAGTGATTGCCTTGATTATGTAGTTATTGATGAAGGTTCATCAGGATTTCTTGGTTTTAATTCCAAGCCGGTAGTTATTAAAGCAAGAGTTAAGTCTGATGAAGAAATTGCCAGGGCTAAAGAAGAAGCTGCAAAGAAGGCTGCTGAAGAAGAGGCGGTTAAAGATGCAGCAAAAAAAGCTAAAGAGCAGGCAAGCAAAATCGTTGAAAATGTTACCGGCGCTGCATCAGAGAAGAAAGCTTCAGATGTTGATATTGAAGAAGTTGCAGTTAAGTTTCTTAAAGAAGTACTTAAGGCAATGGATGTTGAAGCTGAAATTAAGACTGAATTAAATGATGAAGAATTAAATGTTGAATTAAGTGGTAATGATACTTCTTATATTATTGGTAAGAGAGGTCAGACACTTGATTCCCTTCAGTATCTTATTTCTCTTGTAATTAACAAATATACAGATAAGTATGTAAGAGTTAAAGTTGATACAGAGAATTACAGAGAAAGAAGAAAACAGACTCTTGAAAATCTTGCAAGAAATATTGCAAAGAATGTTAAGAGAACAAGAAGAGCTACTACTTTAGAGCCTATGAATCCATATGAAAGAAGAATTATTCATTCAGCACTTCAGGGTGATAAGTATGTAGAGACACATTCTGAGGGTGAAGAGCCATATAGAAAAGTTGTTATTTCTCCAAAGAGAGGATAAATTAAAGTGGCAACCTCCTAAGGTTTGTATATGATATAATAAAGCTGTCTTTATAGGCAGCTTTTATTAAAATATTTGGGAATTAATATGGATACTTACAGATTAGATGACTGCATATGTGCAATTAGTTCGGGACTTGCTCCATCCGGTATAGGTATAGTAAGGATGTCAGGCGAAGGATGTATTGATATTGCAGACAAAATAATTAAATTGAAAAATGGTAAACTGGCTGATAAGGAAAGTCATACCATTCACTATGGCCATATATATGATGGTGAAAAAATGGTGGATGAGATTATGGTTATTCTTATGAGAGCACCACATACCTATACCAAAGAAGATGTTGTTGAGATTAACTGTCATGGTGGTCCTTATATCATGAATAAAATCTTATATCTTCTTGCAGGTAATGGTGCAAGAATAGCTGACAGAGGCGAATTTACCAAAAGAGCTTTCTTAAATGGAAGAATAGATTTAAGTAAAGCTGAAGCAGTTATGGATTTAATTGCATCTGAAAGTGAATATGCTGCTTCTAATTCAATATCGCAGATTGAAGGAAGTTTATATAAGGAAATTGTAAGTATTCGTGAAGACCTGCTTTATAATATTGCATATATTGAAGCAGGACTTGATGATCCGGAACATATTGATTTGGATGAATATCAGGAAACCCTGGTTTCAAAAATAAAAGAAATTATTTCCAGAGTTGATAAATTAATATCTTCTTATGATAATGGTAAAATAATTAAAGAAGGAATTACCACAGGTATCATAGGTAAGCCTAATGTTGGTAAGTCTTCACTTCTTAATTATCTGGTGGGACATGAAAGAGCAATTGTTACTGATGTTGCAGGTACTACAAGAGATACAGTTGAAGAAACAGTTAATCTGGATGGAATTTTGCTTAAGCTTATTGATACAGCCGGAATCAGGGAATCATCAGATGTTGTTGAGGCAATTGGTATAAATAAAGCTAAAGAGATATATGAAAACGCGGACCTGATTTTGCTCCTTCTGGATAATTCTGTTGGAATTACTGAAGATGATAAGAAACTTCTTGGATTAATCAATAATAAGAAGGCCGTTATACTTATCAACAAAACTGATGTGGATAACAAAATAGAAGAGTCTGAAATAAAGAGTTTTCTTGAAGATGACAATAATGTTCATATTGTGGAAATCTCTGTTAAGAATAATATTGGTGTAGATAAAATCAGTAATATTATAAAAGAGATGTATTACAATGATGAAATAAAGTATAATGATGAAGTATGCATAAGTAATGTAAGACATAAGACTTTACTTGATGAAGCGAAGGCTCATCTTGAAGATGTTGTAAATGCAGTTTTGACTGATGTTCCTGAAGATATTTATTCAGTGGACATGTATATTTCTTATGCTAAACTTGGTGAGATAATTGGAATGGATACAGGAGAAGATGTGGTTAATGAGATTTTCTCCAAATTCTGTATGGGTAAGTAGATGAATAACAGTATTATTGAAACAGATATATGTGTAATAGGTGCAGGTCATGCCGGATGTGAAGCGGCACTTGCTGCAGCAAGACTTGGGTTTAAGGTTACTATTTTTACAGTGAGTGTTGAGAGTATTGCGATGATGCCTTGTAATCCTAATATTGGAGGAACTTCCAAGGGACATCTGGTTCGAGAACTTGATGCACTTGGTGGTGAGATGGGTGTCAATATTGATAAATCTTTTATTCAGTCAAAGATGCTCAATGCTTCCAAAGGTCCTGCAGTTCATTCTTTAAGAGCTCAGGCTGATAAGTCTGTTTATACTCTTAATATGAGAAAAGTTTTGGAGAATACTGAAGGCATTACCATTAAGCAGGGTGAAGTCTGTGAAATATTAACTGAAGAAGTTAATGGTATTAATACTGTTTGCGGTGTAAAAATTTATACTGGAACAATATATAAATGTAAGGCTGCAATTATCTGCAGCGGAACTTATCTTAATTCAAGATGTTTATGTGGAGAGAGTATTACATATACCGGACCAAACGGACTTCAGAGTGCAACACATCTTGGCGAGTCCCTTACCAAATTAGGTATTGGACTTAGAAGATTCAAAACAGGAACTCCTGCAAGAATGGATAAAAGAAGCCTTGATTTTTCAAAAATGGAAATCCAGTATGGTGATGAGAGAGTAGTTCCATTTTCTTTTACAACAGATCCTGAATCAGTTCAGATAGATCAGGTTCCTGTTTATATGACTTATACCAATGAGGAAACTCATAAGATAATTAGAGCAAACCTTGACCGTTCACCTATCTATGCAGGTATCATTGAAGGAACCGGTCCAAGATACTGTCCTTCAATTGAAGACAAGGTTGTTAAGTTTGCAGATAAGGAAAGACATCAGGTATTTATTGAACCTGAAGGATTATATACTAATGAAATGTATGTTGGCGGTATGTCATCTTCCATGCCTGAAGATGTTCAGATTGCAATGTATCATACAGTACCGGGACTTGAGAATGCAGTCATAGTTCGTAATGCATATGCAATTGAGTATGATTGTTTATGTCCTGGAGAATTAACTTTGTCACTTGAACTTAAAAAGGTTAGCGGATTATTCTCTGCCGGACAGTTTAATGGAAGTTCAGGTTATGAAGAAGCTGCAGCCCAGGGCTTGATAGCCGGAATTAATGCAGCAAGAAAATTATCAGATTTGGAACCTGTTATTCTTACAAGGTCAGATGCATATATTGGTGTTTTAATTGATGACCTTGTTACTCTTGAAAATAATGAGCCATACAGAATGATGACATCAAGAGCAGAATACAGACTTATGCTTCGTCAGGACAATGCCGATCTTCGCCTTACCAAAATAGGTCATGACATTGGTCTTATCTCTGATGAAAGATATGAAAAGTTTGAACTTAAGAAACAGATGATAGAAGATGAGATAGACAGACTTAAAAATACTTTTGTTGGTGCCAATGCAAAAGTTCAGGAATTTCTTAAGTCAATGAACTCATCTCCACTTAAGACTGCTTTTTCTTTAGCAGACCTTATGTGTCGTCAGGAACTTGATTATGAATTAATAGCTCCAATTGATCCGGATAGAAAACCACTTCCTTCGGATGTTAAGGAACAGGTTTATATTCAGATTAAGTATGAAGGATATATTGATAAACAGCTTCAGCAGATTAATCATTTTAAAAAATTAGAAAATAAGAAATTATCTTCTGATATTGATTATAATGAAATCTCATCATTAAGACTTGAAGCAAGACAGAAATTAAATAAATTTAAACCTGAGAATATCGGACAGGCATCACGTATCAGTGGAGTTACTCCTGCAGATATTTCTGTCTTACTTGTTTATCTGACACAGAAAAAGTAAAAATATAATTTCGTGGTTTTAACCACATTTTATAAGTATATGAATTTCGTGGTTATAACCACATAATTTAAACTATGGATAAATCATTTATTAAAACAAGTATGTCACAATTAAATATTACATTAAGTGATGAACAGATTGATATGTTTAATACATATTATGAATTACTGGTAGACTGGAATAGCCGAATGAATCTTACAGCTATTACAGAATATGAAGATGTAATTATCAAACATTTCGTTGACAGTTTATCTATAGTTAAATATCTTGATTTAATTAATGTATCATCTGATAAATATGATACTTACTCTCCAACTATAATTGATATTGGAACCGGTGCAGGATTCCCTGGTATACCAATCAAAATTTTATTACCTTCTTCCAAGGTAGTATTAGTTGACTCCCTAAATAAGA
Organism: uncultured Lachnospiraceae bacterium; assembly: GCA_902789665.1. Taxonomy (GTDB): domain Bacteria; phylum Bacillota; class Clostridia; order Lachnospirales; family Lachnospiraceae; genus UBA3766. Next base: position 321,765 of record CADAOY010000003.1, read on the forward strand.
GAATAAATTTTCTTAATGAAGTAATTAAGGTTTTAGATCTTAAAGATATAACTGCGATACATTCAAGAGCCGAGGATTTTGGACATGGTGTTTATCGTGAAAAAGGCGACTATGTTGTTTCACGTGCAGTTGCAAATATATCTACCTTATCAGAGTACTGTCTTCCATTAGTTAAAACTGGTGGAGTATTCATGTCATATAAATCAGAAAAATTAGATGAAGAATTATCCATGTATCCTAATGCCATAAATACATTAGGTGGAAAAATTAAAAATAATATATCATTTACTATTGGTGAAGATATTAGCAGAAATTTACTTGTTGTTGAAAAGGTTAATTCTACCAAAGGAAAATATCCGCGCAAAAGTGGATTGCCTTCCAAGGAACCTTTACATTAAGGGGGTATAATATGTTACTTGATGAGAAGTTAAAATTAACTGACCTTTCCATGACTCTTCATTCTTATCTTGATGATTGCAGGCAGAAAAGAAATGAGTATGCCAATGAACTTGCAGAGAATGAAGAATTACTTAAACAAAAGAAGGAAACTTACTCCTCAGATAAAGAGAAGAAATCACGTGCAGTATTCTCTCCAAGAGATCAGCAGTCATTTGATCTTCAGGGAGAAGAAGAAAGTATTAAATTACTTACTGTTAAATGTGATAATCTTAAAGATGTTATTAAGAAGATTGACAGAAGAATATTCTCTTTTGAAAATGGAGTGAATGCCCTTGATGATTTACTTCTCCAGGATACTGAAGCAAAAAAAGCAGAAGAGAGAAAATCTGATTCCCGTCCGAAGGATGCACTTGATTTATTCCTTGAAGGTTCTATCTCCAGAGAAGAAGCTGAAGGTAAAACTGTAGATTCTACATCAGATGATAATAAAGAAGAATCTTCTCTCAATGTTTCTGTACCATCTGATCTTAGTATTGAAGATAAGAAAAAGATTGCTCATATATCTAATGGACTTAAGCAGACAATTGACTATATAACTTTTGATCCACTGAGAGCTAAAACTGAAATCACTAAATATAGTGATGATCTTGATACTATTTCTAAACACTAAATATAGTTTACTTTTCAAAATGTTTCACATGAAACATATGTCAGGTTGAAATTCGACCACAAGATATATGTTCCACGTGAAACATTTTTGTCTAGATTTTGATTTTCCACGTGAAACACTTTTCCGATTTTTAACTTCAACTCGCTAAAAGTTCCACAATTTGAACAAGATATTGTGGTGGATTGGGGATGGGGTAAATTATTATATTTTACTAGATGTAGTATTTGGTAAAATGACGCTCCCGGTCGGTGCTATTATTCTTTTTTGGACACGCTCTCGCTCGTTGCTCCCCGCAGCGGTACTAAGCTCGCTGAAAGACGCTCGCAAGTACCGGCGTTCCACACGGTCCGAAAACGAACAACAGCACCTCCCTCGCGCTTACTCTTTGACAAGTACAGGCCAAGGACTGAAAATGCTCTGCCGGCAATCCTTTCCGATTAGGGCGCTAGCCCAATCGAGGTTGACGGGAGAGTAGTTTTCAGGACGCGGCCGTCCTGGATAGCACCGACCGGGAGCGACCTTTTTACAAAAAAACAATTTCGTCTTTGTAACGAAATAACAAAAATAAAAAAATAAAAGTTTGTTAGGTTTTTACAAAAATAATTTATCTTGGATTTTGTTATAGAATATATTATTAAATAATGTTATAATTTCAAATGCACGCGAAAAATTTTTCACGTGAAAAGAGTTTTTGTAGAACGGAGAATTTATAAATGACTAAGATTATTGCTGTTGCAAATCAAAAGGGTGGAGTAGGTAAGACTACTACTGCCATTAATCTTTCTGCTGCATTAGCAGAGAAAGGAAAGAAAGTTCTTGTAGTCGATATTGATCCTCAGGGTAATACTACCAGTGGATTCGGTATTGAAAAGAATGAACTTGAGAATACAGTATATGAACTTATGCTGGGAGAATGTTCAGTTAAGGATTGTATGATTGAAGATGTTATTCCTAATCTTTCAATTATTCCATCCAATGTTAATCTTGCTGCTGCAGAGATTGAACTTATCGAAGCAGATAAGAAAGAATATATTCTCAAGAATGAACTGGACTGGGTGAAGGATAAGTTTGATTTTGTAATTATTGACTGCCCACCATCACTTAGTATGTTAACAGTTAATTCCATGACAGCATCAGACAGTGTACTTGTTCCTATTCAGTGTGAGTACTATGCAATGGAAGGTCTTAGTCAGTTAATCCATACAATTAATCTTGTTAAGAAGAAACTTAATCCATACCTTGAGATGGAAGGTGTAGTCTTCACCATGTATGACAGCAGAACCAATCTTTCACAGGAAGTTGTTGAAAGTGTTAAGGAAGCATTAGAGGAAAGAGTATTTGAGACTAACATTCCTAGAAATGTAAGACTTGCTGAGGCACCAAGTTATGGAATGCCAATTTGTAAATATGATGCAAACAGTGCAGGAGCTTTAGCATATGCATCTTTAGCTGATGAGATTATTAAGGTTAATAAATAGGGGGAAGAAATATGGCAACCAAAAGAGGACTTAACAAGGGAAAAGGTTTATCCGCACTTATCGATACAAATGATTCAGGAAAAAAGGATGAAACTAAAGACGGAACAGTCATGATGAACATGTCCAAGTTATCGCCTAATAAGAGTCAGCCGAGAAAAAATTTTGATGAGGATGCTCTTAATGAACTGGCAGACAGTATTAAACAGTTCGGCGTACTTGAACCACTTGTTGTCAGAAAGAAAGATAATTATTATGAGATAGTTGCCGGTGAAAGAAGATGGAGAGCATCTACTATCGCAGGTATCAAAGAAATTCCTGTTGTAATTAAGGATCTGACTGATCTTGAAGCTTTGGAAATTGGTCTTATTGAAAATACTCAGAGAGAGGATTTGAATCCAATTGAAGAAGCAACTACATATAAGAGACTTATGGATGAATTTAATCTCACCCATGATGAAGTAGCTGAGAAAGTATCAAAGAGCAGAACTACAATTACAAACTCCATCAGATTACTGAAGTTAACAAAGAATACTCAGGATATGTTAATTGATGGACAGATTTCCATGGGTCATGCAAGAGCACTTCTTGGAGTAGAAGATCCGGAAACACAATACAGTCTTGCCCAGAGAGTTTTTGATGAGAAACTTTCAGTACGTGATATTGAGAAAATTGTTAAGAATCTTGGCAAGGAAAAGAAAGAGAAAAAGAAAGTCAGCGAACAGCTTTCTACCATATATAATGACATAGCCGATAATCTTAAAAATAAACTTGGAACCAAGGTAGCAGTTTCAGGTAAAGATGATGGCAAGGGTAAGATAGAAATTGAATTTTATTCTCACGAAGATTTGGACAGAATTGTTGAACTTATTGGCAAATAAGGGTACAATGATAAGTGGTGAGAAAATAAATTTTGTTTACATAACTTGGAGTATATATGAATAGTCCTTTACTAAATAGTATAGGTCTTGGTTCCTTGGATATTGCATATGTTTTAATAGCTTTAATAGTATGTATAATTATTTTGCTGGTTCTTCTTATTGTGGAATTCAATAAAATCAATTTACTTACTAAAAGATATAATAAGTTTATGGCAGGAGCCAATGGACGAAGCCTGGAGAAAAAACTTGGAGAGTTACTTGATAATCAGGCAATGATTAATTCTCTCCTTGAAAAAAATAATAAAGAAATCAGAGAATTATTTAAAAGGAATAAAAATAATTTTCAGAAAATCGGATTAGTTAAATATGATGCCTTCAATGCCATGGGTGGAAATATGAGTTTTGCTCTGGCTTTGCTGGATGAGAATAATAATGGTTTTGTAATTAATTCAGTTCACAGCACAACAGGATGTTTTGTTTATAACAAAAGAATCATGGGTGGACAGTGCAAGGCCAGCTTAGGACCTGAAGAGCAGAGAGCAATTAATAAGGCCATGGGAATAAAGGCTAAAAAAGAATCGGAGGATGAAGGTAATGATTGACATTAAATTCTTAAGAGAAAATCCGGATGCGGTTAAGGAAAACATCAAGAAGAAATTTCAGGATGACAAGCTTCCATTAGTAGATCAGGTTATTGAACTTGATACTAAGAGGCGTGCTGTTCAGGCTGAGGGCGATGACCTTAAAGCTAATCGTAACAAACTTTCAAAACAGATTGGCGCATTAATGGCTCAGGGTAAAAAGGAAGAAGCTGAGGAAGTTAAGGCTCAGGTTGCAGCTGATGGAGAAAAGTTAGCACAGCTTGATAATGAACAGAAGGAATTGGAAGAGCAGATTCTTAAGATTATGATGACAATTCCTAATATTATTGATCCATCTGTACCTATTGGTAAGAATGATACAGAGAATGTTGAAGTAACCAAGTATGGTGATCCGGTAGTTCCTGATTTTGAGATTCCATATCATACAGAAATCATGGAAAGATTTAACGGTATCGATTTAGACAGCGCAAGAAAAGTTGCAGGTAATGGTTTCTATTATTTACAGGGTGATATCGCAAGACTTCACAGTGCAGTAATTTCTTATGCCAGAGATTTTATGATTAACAGAGGATTCACATACTGCGTTCCTCCTTTCATGATTAGAAGTAATGTAGTTACCGGCGTTATGAGCTTCGCAGAAATGGATGCCATGATGTACAAGATTGAAGGTGAAGATTTATACTTAATCGGTACTTCAGAACATTCAATGATTGGTAAGTTTATTGATACAATTATTCCTGAAGAAGAATTACCTAAGACTTTAACATCTTACTCACCTTGCTTCCGTAAGGAAAAAGGTGCTCACGGTATTGAGGAAAGAGGCGTATACAGAATTCATCAGTTTGAGAAGCAGGAGATGATTGTTGTATGTAAGCCTGAAGACAGTGCAATGTGGTTTGACAAGTTATGGCAGAATACAGTAGACCTCTTCCGTTCAATGGATATTCCTGTAAGAACATTAGAGTGCTGCTCAGGAGACCTGGCTGACCTTAAGGTTAAGTCATTTGATGTTGAGGCATGGTCACCAAGACAGAAGAAGTATTTCGAAGTTGGTTCATGTTCTAACTTAGGTGATGCCCAGGCAAGAAGACTTAAGATCAGAGTTAATGGAAAAGACGGCAAGTATTTTGCACATACTCTTAATAATACAGTTGTTGCACCACCACGTATGCTTATCGCATTTTTGGAAAACAACTTAAGAGCAGATGGCTCTGTTGCAATTCCTGAAGTATTAAGACCTTACATGGGTGGAATGACAGAAATTAAATAATTTATAAAGGCGGGGCTTCGGACTAAAGGTTAGAAGCACCGCTTAACATGTTCCCTTAGTTAAATGGATATAACAAGCGCCTCCTAAGCACTAGTTGTGGGTTCGATTCCCGCAGGGAACGTTTTTTATTATGTGTAAAGAGGATAAGATTATGGAAGAATTTTATTCTGAAAGATTAATAATACGTCCATCGGATGTTTCAATGGCGGATGCACTGGCTGATTATTATACGAGAAACAGGGCATTCTTTGTTCAGTATGAGCCAACTTTTCTGGATATATTCTATACAGCTGATTATCAGCGCAAGTCTTTGGAAAATGAAATGAAGAATATGGAGAACTCGGCTTCTTTATATTATTATTTCTATCTTAAGGAAGACCCAGATACAATAATTGGAACCATCAGTTTTTCAAGACTTCGTAAGGAACCTTACAGAAGTACGATTTTCGGATATAATTTAGATGAGAAGATGCAGGGACATGGTTACTGTACTGAAGCATGCAAAGCCTGCATTGATCATGTGCTTGCCAATTATAATGTTCATCGAATTGATGCAAGAGCCATGGTTACCAATGAAAAGTCCCAGAAAGTTTTGGAGAGACTTGGATTTGTGAAAGAAGGAACCGAAAGGCAGAGCATCCGAATTGGCGGAAAGTTCAGAGACCATTATACTTATGGTTTCATTAATGAGGATTATTGATAAATGAGATTTGTAATTCAAAGAGTACAAAATGCATCTGTTACTGTGGACGATAAAGTGACAGGCAGTATAGATAAAGGATTTTTGGTGCTTATTGGTGTTTGCGAAGAAGATAATGAAGAAATCGCAGAGAAGATGATTCATAAACTTCTGGGTCTGAGGATTTTTGCAGACAGTGAGGGTAAGACCAATCTGGCATTAAAAGATGTAGGCGGAAAATTATTACTGGTTTCCCAGTTTACTTTATATGCGGATATGAAGAGAGGTTTCCGTCCTTCATTTATTCGCGCTGCCAGGGCTGAGCAGGCCAATAATCTTTATGAATATATCTGTTCAAGATGTGCGGCCGAAGGATATGAAGTTCAGAAGGGGATTTTTGGAGCGGATATGAAGGTGAGTCTCCTTAACGACGGTCCTTTTACAATTATTTTGGATTCTGAAGAATTATAGGATAAAGCATGGGAAAAACAATCAAGCAAAACAATCCTTCTCTTAAGAGAAAGGGACAAGTTTATATGACGGGTGGTCCCAGACCAAAAAATAAAGAGTCCGGCCCACACAAGGTGGATTATACTGTTCTTCTTACCTGTGAGTTTGTCCTTACTTATAAAATGTTTAAAAAATACGCCAGGGCATCTTTTTATTCGATGCATAACGGATTTACAACGAAGGTACTGATTCTGGCAGTTATTACAGCGTTTGCAGGAATCGGCGTATTGTTTATTCCCTTTGCGATTCGCTTTGGCGGTTTTGTTCTTTTGATGTTTGCGGCGTATTTTGTATTTATGGCTTTTTTCGGATATCTTCCGTCTGCGCAGAGTCAGTATATGAATTTGCGGGAATTTTACGGCGGAGTGGTAAATATGAAAGTCGAATTTTACCATGAGTTTTTCAGAGTAATAACAGAAAAAGGAACTAATGATTTCCCATATGCTTCGGTTAAACAGAGAATCGAGCTTGATGATATGGGAGTGCTTATCGCAGCAAACGAAGGAATGATTGAGCACGGTCAGATAATAGATAAGAGTGTTTTCACTCCTGAACAGCTGGCTAAGTATTATGATATACTTGAAGAAGCCGGTTTAAATGATTATAACTAAAATGTGGTTATAACCACGAAATGTATTTTGGGTTGGGGACGTAATGTTATTTAATTCCATACAGTTTTTACTGTTCTTTCCAATAGTAATATTAATATATTTTGTAATTCCGAAGAAGCTGAAGATGTACTGGCTTTTAATGGCGAGCTACTATTTCTACATGTGCTGGAATTATAAATATGCGGTGCTGATTTTTGCAGCGACACTTGTAACTTACCTTTCCGGAATCTGGATTAAGAAGGTGAGGGATAAGGGCAAGGATAACAGCACTAAGACTTTAAAGTGGCTCGTGGCCATGTCTTTTATAGTTACGCTGGGAATTTTGTTTGTATTTAAATATTTGGATCTGGCAATTGACAGCGTAAATACTTTCTTAAATATTTTCCATATCAGTTTAATATCAAATCCATTTTCACTGCTGCTGCCTGTAGGTATATCTTTCTATACCTTCCAGACTCTTGGTTATGTAATTGATGTATACAGGGGTGACGTGGATGCTGAGAAGAATTTCTTCAGATATGCCTTGTTTGTAAGTTTCTTCCCTCAGCTGGTGGCAGGCCCTATTGAGAGGTCGAAAAATCTGCTAGGTCAGATTAGAGATCTGGACAAAAAAAGAATGTGGAATTACGAAGGCTTCGTAAGTGGTTTTGGACTAATGCTTTATGGCCTTTTTATGAAAATGGTCATCGCCGACAGGGTTTCACTTTTTGTAGATGGTGTCTATAATGACCTTTATCTTGCAGGTACAGTGGAAACGGTGCTTGCAGCTGTTGGTTTTTCAATTCAGATTTATACAGACTTCGCCGGATATTCAGCAATTGCAATTGGCGCTGCAAGAATGATGGGATTTAATCTTATGGAGAACTTCAATACTCCATATCTTGCTACAAGCATTGCGGATTTCTGGCACAGATGGCATATATCCTTAAGTACCTGGTTCAGGGATTATCTTTATATTCCACTTGGTGGAAACAGAAAAGGAAAGTGGCGCAAATATCTTAATCTTATGATTACCTTCTGGGTTAGCGGTTTGTGGCATGGAGCTGCATGGCACTATGTTGTATGGGGCGGCATCCATGGTTTCTATCAGGTAGTTGGGGACTTACTTAAGCCTGCAAGGGAAAAATGCAGAAAGCTTCTTAATATTAGTGAAGAGCCAGTCAGCTACAAAATCGGCCAGATATTCATTACCTACTGCCTTACAACTTTTGCCTGGATATTTTTCAGATCATCATCCATGCTTGAGGCAGCAAAATTCATAAAGCATATGATCACAAGATTTAATCCATGGGTTTTATTTGATGAAAGTCTTTATGAATACGGACTTGATAGCAGGGAAGTATTAATATTATTATTCGCTTTATGTATTCTGATAATTGGAAGTTTGATCAGATATAAAAAGGGCGAGGATGTTGGTAAGTTTTTATATAAACAGAATCTGATGTTCAGATGGATAGTATTTTTATTCTTCATCATAACTATTATTGTATTTGGTGAATATGGTGTGGATTTCAGTTCTGCACAGTTTATATATTTTGCATTTTAAAAAATGTGGTTTTAACCACGAATGAGGATTTATGAGTAAAAAAGTCAAATTCGCCAGAATTATTATTTTCATAATTCTTGCGGGAATATGTATTGCAATTACATATAAGGTTTTGTCGTGGAAAGATACCATTACCACATATCAGTCTTCCATGGAGATGCTTTATAATACTCCGGATGATACGATGGACGTGGTCTTTGTTGGCAATTCTCATGTTAATATTGGAATAGATCCTGAGATTCTATGGAGAGATTATGGTTATTCTGCTTTTGACTTAACCATCTCAGGTACGGATATTTCGGGTAATTATCATATTATTAAAGAGATGCTTAAGACGCAGTCTCCTAAACTGGTAGTTGTGGATTTGCATGCGGCTTCTTTTGACAATATAACTGTATTAGCAAATGTCTACAGGAAATTTCTTGGAATGAGAACATCTGCCAACAGTATAGGAATGGTAATGGAAGACGTTAATATTCTTAACTGGCCTGATTATATTTTCCGTTTTCCTATTATTCATACCAGATATAAGGAACTCGGACGCTATGATTTTTACGAAAATCCGGTTAATACTTATGTAAGGGGTAATATTTTATCATTCCATCAGGGCGAATCATATGACATGAGTTCCATAGCAGCTAATGGAGATATATTAGACCTTAAGGATTCAAATAAGGAGTGGGTTGATAAATTAATTACGCTTTCTGAAGAAAATGATTTTGATCTTCTTTTTATTGTGACACCTTGTGTTCTTACTACAGAGGGGCAGGGCAGAATAGATACTGTTAAAAAGTATGGTGAGGAAAATGGTATTCCTACTATTGATGGAAATTTACTCGGACAGGAATTAGGTCTTGATTACAGCACTGATTTTTCTGATGACACTCACCTTAATACTTATGGAGCTGAAAAATTCACTACATATTTAGGTAAGTATATTAACGAGAATTATGCCTTAGAGAATCATAAATCTGAAAGCGGAGTTGCCAATCCGGGCTACGAGCAGTGGGATAAGGCTCTTGTAAGATATAATAATTTCGTTAAAGAAGATGAACTACTTAAGAGCGAAGATTTAAATGCATATGTGGATAACCTGCTTGAATTAGAGAATGTTAAGTGCATAATTTCTTTAGAGGGCAAATATGAGGACAGCATTATGGATTATTCTCCGGCACTTGAGAAATTAGGACTTAATCTCAATGATTTCTTAAATGGTGGCAAGTGGTTATATGATAATGGAACTGTAGAAAGAATATATTATAATAATCCTGACGCAGAACCATATATGTTTGAACTTTCTCCAAAATACGCAGTTAAAGTTCAGTTTACAGATGATGAATATGGCGGATTATTGCAAAAAGACAACATTTTAATCAATAGAGAAAACTATTCTAACGATGGTGCTTATCTTAGATTTATAATTTATGATTCATTCCTTGATGAAATAATTGATTATCGTGGATTCTAGGAAACATTTAAAAATGCCCTGAAATTGGGCATTTTTGAGTATTCAACCATTGGTTGAGTTAAAAAAAATAATAGATTTTTTGCAACTCAACTAACAGTTCGTGGTATTTAATATTGCAAAATGCTAGTGTGGACTTACAGAAAGGAGGGCTCCTCATGGATCAGGAAAAAATTGGAAAGTTTATACAACAAAGCAGAAAAGAACAGGGGCTTACACAGGCTGCGCTCGCAGAAAAATTAGGTATTACGGACAGGGCGGTTTCAAAATGGGAAACCGGACACAGTCTTCCGGACGCAGCTATTATGCAGGACTTGTGCGAAATTCTGCACATTGAAATCAGTGAGCTTTTCGCTGGGGAGCATATAGTTATGGAAAATTATAAAGAATATGCAGAGACACTTATTCTGGAAATGAAGCAGAAAGAAGAAGAATCAGCAAAAAGACTTTTATTTATTGAAAAATGTCTGATTTACATTATTCTTCCGGTTTATGTTGTGATGATTCTCTCCGGAGCTTATGTATGTAATGAAGGAATGATTCCTATCGGATGTCTTTTGATTGCGGTTGCAGTCATAAGTGTTGTTGCCACAGGTATAATTGGACTTCATATTGAGCATAAGGCAGGATATTATGAATGCCCAAACTGTGGTGAAAGATATGTTCCGACTTACAATGCGGTTCTTTGGGCGCCTCACATCGGAACAGCAAGAAAAATGAGATGTCCACATTGTAATCAAAGGGGTTATCATAAGAAAGTGATTTCTAAAGAAAGAGGAGAAAACTAATGGAATTTCAGCAAATCGGAACTTTACAGTTTGTATATATGATAATCGGATTAATTCTGTTTCTGACAGTTCCGCTGGCTATTGCGTTGGTATGGAAATTCAGGAAAAAAGAGCGCTTCACCACTATTTTAGTGGGCGCGGGTACTTTTCTTTTATTTGTACTGATTCTGGAAAAGCCTATACAGAACGTGCTGCTTTTTCCAACGGCAATGGGACTTCCGGATCATCCGATAGCTCAGTTTATTAATGCAAGGCCTTTATTGTTGGCATTTTTGGTAGGGCTTTTTCCGGGATTATTTGAAGAAACAGGAAGACTGGTAGCCTATCTTACAGTACTTAAAAAAAGACGCAACAAAGAAACGTCTATTTCATATGGCATAGGTCATGGCGGATTCGAAGTTATACTGATATTAGGACTAACCTTTTTTGAATATATAATGTATGCCGTAATGATTAACAGCGGGGCTTTTGCCCAGATGGTGCAGCAGGTTGCGGAAGTGGCACCGGATCAGGTAAGTGCCATGACGGACCTGGCGGACACTCTGGCCAAATTCTCGCTTGGAGATCTGAGCATAAATGTTGTGGAAAGAATTTTTGCAGTATTATTCCATGTAGGTGCTTCGATTATGGTATTCTATGCAGTTAAGGATAAGAAGAAATTCTGGTTATATCCACTTGCAATAGCAGTTCATACCATAATGGACGCCATTGTCGGCATGCTTATGTATGGCGTCATCGACATTCCGATGTGGGGAATGGAAATAATTATTGCAGTTATAGGTATTGCAGTATTTGGCGGCGCTTTCTTCTTATTATATAAGAAAGATTCTGATACCATTGAAGCCTCAAAGACTGAGCCGGTAAAAGAAGCCTAAAATCCCCGCCTCCCATACAGACAAAAAATAAAGAATTGAAATAAATAAAGAAATATGTTTATAATATGTAGAACTTGAAGGAGAGTCTGCATGGAAACAATTAAAAAACTGTATAAGAAATATGAAGAGATTATTGTCTATTTAATAGTGGGAGTTCTGACCACGATTTTCTCATGGGGAGCCTGCTGGGTTGCCAAGGTTTGTGGTCTTGATTCAGATAATGAATTTCAAAACTTCATTATTAATACAATAGGCTGGGTTGCGGGCGTGCTTTTTGCCTACCCGTTAAACCGTATATGGGTATTCCATAGTAAAAACAAGCATATCATTAAAGAGTTCTTCGGCTTCGCCGGCTCCAGACTTGGTACATGGATTCTTGATATTGTGATTATGTTTGTATTTATTAATGTATGGAAAATCTTTCTTCCTATATGTGTATGGAGCCAGAAAGTCTTTGGTTTCCTCGCATCCTGGAATATAGATGATCTCCATTACTGGTTTGTAAAGATCTTCATTTCAGCCGTACTTGTTACAATACTAAATTATGTATTCAGTAAATTATTAATATTTAATAAGAAGTCTTCAGATAAGAATGAAGAATAGTTTCTTCCTATATATAAGGAAAAAGTTGTGCTAAAGTTTGTACCAAAATACTAGATATTGCGGTGCAAAAATTTCTTTAAAAAAACATATTTAAAATCATTGACTTAGAGTATTTATGATGTTATTATAAAGTTCCACTGCGAGAAATACAGCAGTGGAATTTTCTTGTAAAAAACTTAAAAAAGTTGTTGACAAGCGAACAGAATAATGATACTATAGTTCTGTTGCGGTTTGAGAGCAACAAGTACCTTGACAAATAAACAGTAATGCAACCCTGAAACAATTCTAAATATTGAAGAAATTCAATGAGAGTTAATTTCAGAGAAAGACAAACCTTTAAAAT